>NZ_JBBGZW010000001.1:3073994-3688793 GCF_037479095.1 Pantoea nemavictus
CGCACCGCTGAGCGCATCTGCCAGCGCCAGACGCAATCACGCGTCGACAGTGCGGTGTTAGCTCCCACACGCGTCCATCAGACGCAAGCGAGTTTCGATAACTGCTGTTTACCCCACGTTTATTTGTACGCCGTGCGCTAAGTCCTTCTCTCCCTTTCCCCACTTTTAAGCGGAACGTTTCAATGGTGCTCACTGTTTAACCATTCTTGAGCGTTTCGCTTACCAAACAATGCGCTGAGATCGATAAACGATCAGCGAGATTTATGTGTTTTTGCCATTTTGCGCAGCCATTTTCAGACTATTGCGCCCGTTAAAGAGGAACCAACCACTATGAGCCAGATTATTGCCATCCTGAATTTCGAAGAGGGTTATCGCGAAGCGCCTTACCTCGACACGTTGGGCTTTCCGACGGTCGCTGGCGGTATTCGCATCGGCCCAAAAGGCGCATCGCTGAGCAATTACATTTTCCAGGTGCCACGACCGGTGGGGGATGTATGGAAGCAGTGCATCGTCGAGGGCAAAGTGCTGCAGATGCATCAGCGCGCGCTGGTGCAACAGGCGCTTGCCAAGTGCAATGAGGCGCGTAGCGATGTGCTGATCAGCATGGGGTATCAACTCGGTGTGGATGGCCTCGCGATGTTTCGCGGCATGCTCACCTCCATCACGCAAGGCGACTTTGATGCCGCCGCCAATGCCATGCTCGACAGCCTGTGGGCGCGGCAGACATCCGGCCGTGCACGGCGCCATGCCGAAGTGATGCGCAGCGGCACCTATGACATTTATCGGGGGCTGCTATGAATCTGAAACTGCTGATTTTTGTTACTGCGGTGCTGGCGGTGATCGTCGTGGTGATGGTGATGCAGCGCTTCACCACGCTGGAGTTCGTCAAGCATGCGCGGCTGTTATTCAAAACCTGGTCGGTGTGGCTGGCGTCACTCGGTTCGATGCTCAGCGCGTGGGTGCAATCTTTTCCCAGTGCTGCGCTCGATGCGTGGAACAGCATGCCGCCAGATGTGAAAGCGATTCTGCCGCACAACTATCTCGGTTTGATTGGCGCCTTCATGGTGGCGATGGGCGTGATTGCGCAATTCGTTCGCCAGAAAGGTCTCAACCAGCAGAAAACAGCGATGGAGGAAAAAGCATGACATTTCTCATGGCAATGCTCGGCGGCAGCTGGCACTGGCTCGCCGCACTGGCGGGCGTGATTGCCGCGCTGGCTGCCAGTTATTTCGGCGGTAAGAAAATCGGCAAGGTGCAGCAACAATCCCAATCCGCCGTGGAAAACGCCGACAAAGCGGCAGCCCAGGCGGTGGCAGTTAATCAGCAGCAGCAACAGCTGCGCGAGGAGGCCAAACGTGTGGAAGCCAGCAATCTTAATCTTGATGACGCTGCTGCTCGCGACAAGCTGCAGCAATCGAAATACCACCAGCCCTGAAGCCCCTGTCGTCATCGACTCTGCCTGTACCCTTTTTTCCCCGATTTACACCCACGGCAATGATGCCGAGCGCATGGACGTTCGTACCGTGCGCGCCATCAACAACCACAACGATCTTTGGGAACAGCACTGCGGCCAACCGGCCAAATAACGCTGCTCTCACGCATTTGCATTACCTACCTGAAAAGCCGAGGAGGCTATGATGATCGAAGTTAACTCTTATGCTGAACTGCGCACCACTGCACCATCCAAAAACGGCGATCTGGCATTCTTACGCCGTTACAATCCAGATTCCACCTTCCGTGGCGGCGGTGATTTTACCGGTTTTATCGGTACCACAACGGCCGTTGATGATGGCGGCACGCTGGCGGTAGGAAACGGTTTTTACTGGAAGCGCGTGATTAACAACCCTTCCGATATCAACCTCTATCACTTCGGTGCGAAGGGCGACGGTTATGCCAACGACACCGATGCGTTTAATCGGATGCTGGCATGGACGCAAAACTACTCGGGGAACATCACCGCGTTACCGGTGCGTTTCCCAGGCGGTAAATTCCTGATTAGCCCAATCGATATCAGCGGTACCGAGCGCGCCTTCTTTGGCTTGCAAGGCGATGATGTTGAGCTGGGTTCTTTGCCGCGTACCACCATCATTTCAGACAAAAGCGCCAATACGGTGTTCAAGGTGAAGGCGCGTCGTACCTCGATCAGAGGTATTGCATGGAATGGCCAGGCGTCGGCCGATATCACCACCAACAAAAGCACCATCACTGCCGATATGTGCAGCAACGTGCAGCCGTTCTTCGAAAACACCTGTATCGAAGGCACCACCGTAAATATTTACTGTTTCCGCGCGCAGAATAATGGCGGCACGGTAATCAAAGTGCTGGATACTCTCGACAGTAAATTCGACCAAATCTACACCCTGTATACCTACGGACGCGTGTTTGATGTCGGCTGGTCGAACTCGCCAAAAGGCGCCTGGGATCACTCCACGGCGATTGAGATCTGCAACTGTAACTTCCAGACCGGTTACGGTGACGCCACGCTCTATATGCCGCGCGTGACGCAGGGGATTTTGCGCAACGTATGGATTGAGCATACGCGCAATCCGGGCGATCTCTCTGACGGCGGCTGGACCATCGATACGCTGAATATTGAGGATTGCGGTAACCCATTCAACCTCAATAATGCGCGCGTCACCATCCGACAGCTGAACCTGCAATCTGGCGCCAAAGTGAGTACTGACCTCGCCCCTGGCCGCTGGTTATCCACCTTTGAATATGGCTATCGCCGTGATGAAAGCTACGGCAGCTTCCTGACCGGTTCGCTGCGTGCGGGCTATTTCAGCGGCTACAAGATCACCAACAATACCGACACCGATAACTGGTATCGCCTGGGACAGCTGTTTTTCCCGAATGCTAACCAGCAGTGGGTGATGGAGTTCATTGGTAAAGCGGATGCCACTCAGCCGACCGGCACCGCCGGTTCCCCGGTCAATGTGGCTGCCACCGGTAAAACCTGGATCAACCTGCAGCGACTGGAAACGGTATGGGCCGATGTTTATCACATGGGGCAACCCGCGGTGCTGGATATCCGCTACAGCCGTGTTGGCACCACCTATGCGGCGGTATGGGTAAAACTGCGGGCTAACAGTGGCGACACCATGATGAACCTGAAATGCACCGGTCCAACGCGTTTCGATAGCGGTTCATGCTCGCTGTTCCAGCAGGACTTCTCGGTGGTGACTGATACCACCAAACTGGGCGGCTTCAAACCCGCCGCGCGCTTCGGTCTGCATAATGGACTGGCAGGTATCGGCGCCAATGAGAAAGGAGTACTTACCGTCGCGACGGCGGCCGGTACGCCGACCAATAAAACCGCGCCTACGGGCTTTGTGCTGGTCAATATTAACGGTGTCGATCGTAAGCTCCCCTATTACGATTGAGGTCCAGCACCTTTTTGGCGAGGCCTCTGGCCTCGCCTTTTTTTGTTTATAGAGCGGAGAAGGATATTTTGTTCTGTAAGCTCTTGCTGAAATGATTTCCGTATAATTTTTAAACACAATAATTGATGTACACTTTAAGGTGCATTATTATGTGCTTAATAAAATATAATGAGAGGTGATTTATGGAGCGAATTCTCGCGGAAAAATCTATAAATATTACTGAGTTGAGAAAGAATCCGGCAAAGTACTTCATTGATGAGCCGGTAGCTGTTCTTTCCAACAACCGACCTGCGGGTTACATGATCAGTGCTGAGGTATTTGAAGAACTGATCGATCTGTTGGAGGAGAAACAAGGAAGAGTTCATACGGCTGCGCGATTCAGACCCAATGCTAACCGTCTAAGTGACATTGCGGAGAGTGGCGAGAAACTGCTGCAAAGCGCCTCTGACAAGGATCTGACCGAGTTCACCGAATGAGCATTAGGGTTTTTAAATCAACTTTGATTCGTCAACAATTGAGCCAGACAGAGCTTGATGATTTAGTGGCGGATTTTCTGTCCTATAAAAAAGAGGGGGAGTTGCCAGATACGTTTGGTCGGGATGCGCTCTATGATGACGACCGAACCTATCCATTGGTAAAAGAAGAGCAGGTGGCTCACATTCATCTTGCCGATGCAGATGCACCTTTTCCCAAATTTTTACGTCAGTTCAAGCGGACCAGCGATCAGGCCCACTTGGTTTACTGTCAGGGTGCAATGGATCCCAATGCCTATTTACTGATTATCATCCTGAAGCCCGAAGCGCATAAAATGGCACGCAATAATAACAATATGCATAAGATCGGGATGATGGCCGAAGCATTCAGGATGAAGTATTAAGTTGATCAAAAACCCCTTTTTATAGAGGAGCGGCATAACACCGCTCCTCTATCCGTCACCCTTTCGGGAAAATCCACACATGGTTTTCCGGCAGCGCCAGATGGCAGTGCTGCGGATCGCGTACCTCGGTGCCGTAGGCGCGAATCACAAAATCATCGCCCGCGGTACGGAACAGATATTCCCAGCGGTCGCCGAGATACATGCTGGTGAGCAGCGGCAGTTCCAGCTGATTTTCACCCGGTCCGTCTACCAGTCTCACGCGCTCCACGCGAATCACCGCCGTGGCGTCCTGCCCCTGTTGCACACCTTCTCCCGCTAATCCCCACAATGCCCAGCCTTTTCCTTCGATACGCGCTTTACCGTCGCGCAGCTCGGTGATTTTGCCGTGCAGCCGGTTGTTGCTGCCCATAAACTCAGCGGTAAACAGGGTTTTCGGCGAGCCGTACATCTCCTGCGGCGTACCCTGTTGCTCGATCTTGCCGTTATTGAGCAACAAAATACGGTCGGAAATTGCCATCGCCTCATTTTGATCGTGTGTCACCATCAGCGCCGACAAGCCCAGCTTGATGATCAGTTCACGCAGGAACACCCGCGCCTCTTCACGCAGCTTGGCATCCAGATTTGATAACGGCTCATCCAACAGGATCACCGGCGGGTTATAAACCAGCGCACGGCCAATGGCTACACGTTGCTGCTGCCCACCGGAAAGCTGATGCGGGTGGCGTTTGCCGAGATGACCTAAGCCCAACTGCACCAGCACATCCTGCACGCGCTGGGTGATTTCAGCGGAGGCCACTTTGCGCAGCTTTAACGGATAAGCCACGTTCTCAAACACGGTTTTGTGTGGCCATAACGCGTAGGACTGGAACACCAATCCAAGGTTGCGCTCTTCCGCCGGGATCTCGCTGCGCGGCGTGCCGGCGTAAACGGTGTTGTTGCCAATAACAATGGTGCCCTGCGTCGGCTTCTCCAGCCCAGCGACCGCGCGCAGCAGCGTAGTTTTACCGCTGCCGGATGGCCCCAATAGAGAAACCACCTCACCGCGCTGCAGGTTCATGGAAACGCCTTTCAGCACCGGGTTGTCGCCGTAGGTTAAGTGCAGGTTCTCGACCGATAATTCAATCATGTAATTTCACTCCAAATCGCAGGGCAATACCCAAACCGACGACCACCAGCAGGATGTTAATAAAGGAGAGGGCGGCAACGATATCAATCGCGCCCGCCGCCCACAGGGAAACCAGCATTGAGCCGATGGTTTCCGTGCCGGGTGACAGCAGATACACGCCGGTGGAGTATTCGCGCTCGAAAATCAGGAACATCAGCAGCCATGATCCAATCAAGCCGTAGCGTGACAATGGAATCGTGACGTGGCGCGTAATCTGTCCGCGCGTGGCGCCAGTGCTGCGCGCCGCTTCTTCCAGCTCCGGCCCCACCTGCAGCAGCGTTGAGGAGATCAAACGCAGACCATACGCCATCCACACCACGGTATACGCCAGCCAGACGCTGAAGATGGTGCTACGCAGCGAACGCAGCCAGACGATCAGGTTATCGCGCAGCCACTGCGACCAGGCGAAATCAGAAAGCCAGCCCGCTTTGAGCGAGTTATCCAGCCACATCGGCAGGAACAGGAATACCCAGAGAAATGCCAGACCGGCCAGCAGCCCTGGCACCGCGCGCGGCACCAGCACGCTGTAGTCGAGGAAGCGCGTAGTGTTGTCCGGTTTGCGGTGCATGGCGATGCCAATAAATAGATAACATCCCACCGCCAGCGCGCCGCCAATGACGCCGATCGCCATGGAGTTGACGATAGCGCGCAGCAGGTTGGGTTGCGCCCAGATGGTCTGGAAGGTTTTGATCGACAGTTCATCCCACAGCGAGACGCCAACGCCCCAGTTGGAGATAAAGGCGCGCAGCACCACGCCGAGCAACGGTACGCCAATGGTGACGGTCAGCCAGAAAGCGACCACCGCACCGGCAACCCAGCGCCATTTGCCTAGCGGCAGGGCGCGCGCCTGCGACGCTTTCCCTTTCACAGTGACGAAGCGGTTGGCGGTGCGCATCAGGCGGCGTTGCAGCATCACCAGCGGAATGGTGATGCAAATCAGCACCACCGCCACCGCGGCCATCAGGTGATAGGACGGCGTGCCGAGTTTATTGGTCAGCTGATAGAGATAGGTGGCCAGCACCATGTTGCCTTCGGGATCGCCCAGCACCAGCATCAGACCGAACACCTCCAGCCCGAGGAAAAACAGCAGTACGATGGCGTATAGGATCGAGGGACGTACCATCGGCAAACTGACCGCGGTCATCACCTGCAGCGGCGATGCACCGGCGATACGCGCCGCTTCTTCCACATCCGAACCCACGCTGCGCAGCGCCGAGGAGATATAGAGATAAGCGTGCGGCACGTGCGTCAGACCGGCGATCACCACGATGCTCGACATGTCGTAGATATTCCATGGCACAAATCCCAGCAGCGACTGCGCCCACAGCGAGAAGAATCCCACCGGGCCCGCCGCCACCACATAACCAAATCCCAATACCATCGGCGAGACAAAAATCGGCACCAGGATCAGCGGCTCAATGAGGCGTCTGCCCGGTAGATCGGTGCGCACCATTAAGAATGCCAGAATGCCGCCCAGTGGAATGGCGATGATCACCAGGCCGAATGCCAGAATGAATCCGCTTCTCAATGCCTTATAGAAGTCGGGATCGGTAAAAATAAATGCGAAGGACTCCAGGCTCCACTCTTTCGACGGTGAAAAGAACGGGGCGGAGAGGAAACTTTGAATGACGATAAACGACAGCGGAACGTAGATAACCAGCGCGGTTATCAGCACCACGACGCCGCGCGGCAGGCTTTGCCACTTTCTGCGCAATGTACTCATAGTGAGACCCTGAATGGCGAAATCAGATAAGAGAAAACCAGCGCGACGCAGCGGGTCGCGCTGGCTTAATGCCCTTATTTACCGGCGGCGGTGCGCCACTGTTTGATGTAATCGAGGCGTTTTTTCGGCTGCAAATACTCCAGCAGGCTTTCATCCACCGGGATCGGTTTCAGCGCCGTGCCTAACATTTTGGTCATGCCATCAATGTCGTTTTTGCCTTCAATATCGTTGCGCAGGGAAGGGATGTCGGCCTGATTGGCCAGAATGCTTTGTCCTTTCTCAGACAGCACGTAATCCAGCCACAGTTTGGCGGCATGGCTGTTACTCGCTTGCTGGCTGATAAAGGAGACGCGCGACAGTACCAGCGTGTAATCCTTCGGATAAGCGATCCCCAGTGAAGGATCGGTTTTGGCGCGGGCTTCGGCATAAGAGCCGAGGATGTTGAAGCCGATCAGGTTTTCACCGGATGAGACCCGCTCCATCATGGTGCCGGTTGATGACTGCACCGCTAAGCCGCCTTTTGCTACGTCGGCCAGGGTTTTGAAATAGTTGGGATCGGCTTTCGCATCCTGCACCGAGAGCATGAAGCCGAGGCCCGATTTCTCAATATCGTAGGTGGTGACTTTGCTCTTGAACTTGTCGGTCTGGCTGGCGATCAGCTTGGCCAGCGCGGTGTGTGAATCAGGCACATCAGCGGCGGGAATCAGGCGTTTGTTGTAGATGAAAACCACCGGTTCGTAGGTGGTACCGTAAGCTTTGTTATTCCACACCGCCCATTTGGGGATCTGGCTCAACTCTGGCGATTTATACTCCTGCGCATAGTCGGTAGCCAGCTTCAGGCCGGTATCCATTGAGGAGCTCCACACCACATCGCCGCTGGTGCCGCCCGACGCCTGTTCGCTGATAAAACGGTTGTACAGCTCGGTGCTGTTCATATCGTTATATTCAACTTTGATGCCGGGATAGGTTTCTTCGAAGCCTTTGATCAGCGGACCGGCGGCTTTGGTGTCGGTGGTGGAGTAGACCACCACTTTGCCCTCTTTCGTTGCGGCATCAATAACGCTTTGGTAGTCCGCCGGATAGCCCTGCGGCGGGGCGGCAAAAGCAGAGCACGACATCAGGACAGTAGCGGTAACCAGAGAGAGATGAAATGTGTTCGACATTATAATTAACCTTTTAGTTACATTTGAGGAACTAAGGGTCAACATAGCCGATCGTCTTTGTCAGACAAGAGGTGACCGAACGTTATCTTCACGAAGTGTGATTGTCGGCGCTGTTTAGCCAATTAACACCATTAAAACCACGCAGGCCGCGGCACGGCATTTGCGCTCGGTCACACTATTGCGCGTCGGTTATTTTACGGTACAGCCGACGCGGATGGCCGATATTGCCATACTGCATCTCCACGCCAATAAAGCCGATCTCGACACAATATTCCAGATAACGGCGCCCGGTGGTTTTGCTGATTCCCACGCTCTCTACCACTTGCTCCACTGACCAGCTGTCCGCGGGCGCCTTGCTGAAAACGCGTTTAACCCGTTCCAGAGTGATCGCTTCAATGCCTTTGGTTGAGGGCGCGGCAGGCATATCGCTGGTGGGCAGATTAAACAACTTATCCAGCACCTGCTGGTCAACACTCTTCATCTGGCGCAGGGTCTGCACTAGCAGCATAAAGCGTTCCAGCGAGGCGCGCAGACGATGAAAAAATACCGGTTTTAACAGGTAATCAAACGCGCCACTGCGCATCGCGTGGCTACAGGTTTGCATGTCGCTGGCGGCGGTAATAAAAATCACCGAACACTCAAAACGTTTTAGCAGCGGATCGTCAATCAGCGTGACGCCCTGGCCGTCCGGCAAGTAATTATCCAGTAGCACCAGCCTTGGCTGATGCTCGCGGATAAGATGACGCGCCTGCTCCAGCGTGGCGGCAATGCCCACCACACGCAGGTGAAAGTGCTGCTCAATAAATTCGCGATGCAAATCGGCGAGATGCGGCTCATCTTCGACAATCACAACATCAAGCGCCCTGGCACTATTCATGGCAACCTCCTGGCGAAACGGCGGGCTGGAACGGGATGAAAACCGAGAAGATGGTGCCCTGCGGCGCATTGTCGCTGATCTCGATGCTGCCGCCGGCCTGCTGAACATAACCTGCCGCCAGATAGAGGCCAATGCCGTGTTCCGCTCCCAGCACGTCGTCGTTGCTGGAGGGTTTACTGGTGACGCCCTGCTCAAACAGATGCGGTTTAATGCTGTCATCTACGCCGCCACCCTGATCGGCGACTTCAATGAGCAGCTCCTGATTGCGATCGGAAATATACAACTCCACCGGCGTAGTGGGCGTTCTGGCGATGAGCGTGGCATCGACGGCGTTATCCAGCAAATTCCCCACCACAGACATCAATGCAGTTTCGCTAATGCCGGCGGGAATACGGTTGAGCTGGCAGGCGGGATCAAATTTTAGCTCGACGCCTTTTTCACGCGCGCTGACATATTTCCCCAGCAGCAATCCGCACAGCGCCGGTGAGGTGAAGCGTGCGGAGACAAAATCCAGCACCTGCTGCGCCCCGGCAGATTGCGCGTGGATATAGCGCATCGCATCGTCATAGCGCTGCATTTGTAATAAGCCCACCAGCGTGGCGGTCCAGTTCAGCTGCTCATGACGCATAATGCGCAAATTATCCGCATATCGCTTTACCTGGCTCAGCTGGCTGCTCAGGGTATTGATGTCATTTTTATCGCGAAAGCTGCACACCCAGCCGCTTGGCTCGCCGGGCTCCAGCTCGATCGCCACCCGGTTGACGATCACCTGACGCTGATTCAGCACGGTGATGTGATCGTGGTGACGACCACTCGGTTGCTCCGCGTGTTGGCTGAGAAACCCCGGATGAATCTGCAGCGCCTCATGCAGCGGTTTACCCAGCAGTTCGCTCTCGCTCTGCTGAATATCCAGCAGTTCTCGAGCGGCGCGATTAATTAAAATCAGCTGCTTCTCCGCGTTAACGGCAAATACCCCTTCATACATCGCTTCCAGTAACGCTTTTTGTTGCAGCACCAGCAGCGCGATATCTTTCGGCTCCAGCCAGAACATCTGTTTCTTCAGGTTGCGGGTAAACACCCATGAAAAAATAAACAGCAGCAGCAGCAGGGCGAGGCCATACAGGCTTGCTTGCCACAGCAGGCTAACGTTGATATTGGCGATATAGGAGGTGAGATAGCCCACCGACACAATACCAATCACCCGATGCTGCGCATCAAAGATCGGCGCTTTGCTGCGGAGCGATACGCCGATGCCGCCTTTACGTACGGAGATGATGGTGTTCCCCTGCAGCACCTCCGCGTTGTCGCCACCAATTAACGGCAGGTTGAGGCGTTCGGGCGATTCCGAATGATAGAGATGCTGCTCATGGACGTCGCCGATGACGATATAACTGGCATCGCTTTGATTACGCAGTGGCTGGATCAATCCAGCAATGCCTGCAATATCCCGGCGTGCCACTCTCTCCGCCAGGCCCGGCATCAGCGCGATTTCACTGGCCTGCACCCGCGCGCGCTGGCCCAGATCGTGATGCAGCTGTCGGTCGATAAAATGGAACAGGATGGTGCCCAGCAAGGCTAATAGCAGGCAGGAAAAAAGCACCAGAGAGAGAAAGAGTTTCACCTGAAAAGGTAATCGGCGTTTCATACAACCTGCAGTAAGGAAAACTGGAGTGAGGCGTGAGGGGAGACTAGCACGCGAAAATGCCGCCCGGCATCGGTTGAAGCCAGAGTTGTGAGCTGGCTACAATCTCTCAGCGGCTTGGGCGCTGGTGAGTGCTGGTACGCCGAACAAACGCTTTCCCTCCTTATTCCTGGCATTCTCTCCCTGCGGCGCTAATCAATTGCTTAAATGCCAATTCATCGCGGCTAATCTATGTGCATCATTTTTATTAACGCGCTGCCTGAGTAAATTCCGTTTTGGTCTGGCAACCATTGACCTTATAACCACCAGTGGTGAGAATGCCGCTATAAGTTTTGAACCAGATCGCAAATTTTGGGCATTAAGCCCGTTGCAGTGCGGCTGCGAGAGCCGCACTGAATTAACGCCACTTGCACGCATCGGCTAGCGAAAGACGCGCCGGAGTAATAAAAGTGCAGGGCATACAGCAAATATCGTTAATGTCGTGACGTTCGTTGAGAAGGCCCGTCTATTGATGCACCTTTTCAGCCCCGGTCGGCATTTCTTGTTTTCCGTGATGAGTGCGATAAAGCGCTAGCGCTTTTTTATTCTCATTAGGAAGCAGATAAAAATTTAATTTAAGTTCGGATTGAAAAGGCGGTCACTGCGTAAAGCATCGTCCGCTGCTGAAAAAACGTAAATCGCTGAAATTACACTGAACTCTTATGAGTGCAGCGCAGCCTTTTTACGCCAAAAATAGCGCTTTGTCTGTTTTCAGTACACTGGTAGCTGCAAGCCAGGGGCGGTAGCCTGCCCATTTTGTCGAGTAAAAACAGAATTAAATTGCTCAGTTTATTTGGCGATTATCTTATTACGCTTGCTGTGGAGTCAGATTTAACCGGCATTTTTAATTCGCCTGAGGAAACTCTGAAATACACAGCCAATAAATGTTAAGCAGGGCGAAAGCAACGCACAGCAATGGTTATCGATTATTTACTGTGACGTTCATCGATCTTTTTTTACGCCCGCAAATTTTACTCCGACGGAGTCCAGAGGTCCTATGCAAAATCCCGTTAACGACGTTTTAATCAGCGTCATCGTGCCGGTGTATAACGCCGCGGCGTATCTGGAGCGATGCATTGATAGCCTGCTACGGCAGGATGAAACCCGTTTTGAAGCCATCTTCATTAACGATGGTTCCAGCGATAACTCGCTCGCCATTTTACAGCGTTACGCCCATTACCCGCATTTTCACATCATCGACAAAAGCAACGGCGGTGTCTCTTCAGCACGTAATCAAGGGATTAACGCATCGCGTGGCAAGCTGCTGTGCTTTTTAGATGCCGATGATTTTCTGCCAGCCAGTGCCTTCGCCACCTATGTGCGCCTGATGCAAAACCCGGTGGCGATGGTGGTGGGGGAGTCGCAGCACTTTACGCCGCAGGGGCAGCCACTCGATTTTCCGGCCAATTCGAGTGATGCGCGCCAGCTGGCAGCCTCAGCGGCCATCAATGATTTGCTCTACTTCAATCCGCGTCACGGCATCTGCGACAAGGTATTTCGTGGCGATGTAATCCGCCAGCATCAGCTCCGTTTTAACGAAGAGATTTATAACTTCGAAGATCTGCTGTTCGTGATTAATTACCTGCATCTGCAGCAGGATCGCCAGGTGATATTTACCCAACAGGTGGTTTATCACTATGTGGTATCAGATAACTCTGCCACGCGCTCGGCACTGCGGGAAAAACACTTCTCGTTTGCACGCTCCTTTAATGGCATGCAGGCGTTTTTATCCACGCAGCACAAGCGTTGTTATTACCATCTCTATTTAAAAGTCACCTCATCTTATATCTATAAAGCGCTGCACAGCGATGGATTCAGCCGTGCCTTTATTGATGAATATATCTCGCTCTACCGTCGCAGCTTTAAGTCCTATTTCACCTCTGGATTGATGTTCAATCCGTGGAGTTTGTACTTTGCGCTGTTTTTCGTCAGTCCACGACTGGTATCGCGTCTGCGCCGCCTGGCACAGAAATAAACGCTGAGGTTGAGTTGTGAAAGATAAATTAAAAAACTCGATGTGGATGATCGCGGAAAAGCTGATTGCGGTATTTGGCCTGATATTTGTCACCTCCTATGTGGCGAAATATGTTGGGCCCACCACCTTCGGCATCATCTCGATCTCTATGCTGGTGTTCCAGTTTATTCAAAGTATTGCCCTGATGGGCAGCGATGTGATTCTGCTGAAACGCTTATCACAAAATCATCACTCCGGTATGCGCTTAATGATGGCGACATTCCTGCTGGTGTTACTGATTTATGGCGTGTTATCCGTCACTGGCATGCTGATTATGGGCGAAGAGTGGAGTGCTGATGCGTTGATATTTATCTGCGCTGCGGCGATTGCCTGCCTGTTTTCCTCACTCGATTTGGTCAATATCTACAATGAGGCGATGCTGAATGCGCGCCTGAATGTGATAGCCAACCTGGCTGGCCTGGCAATCAGTTTGACGGTGCGCTTCTTTATTTCCTATTACGGTTTTGACCCGCACTATCTGGCGATTCCCATTGTACTGGCGACCTTTATTCCGTTTGTCATCAAGCTGACGATATTCCTTAAATACCATCGCCAGGTGCCGATTCCCGCGATACGTCAGATGAAGAAATACTCCCGCTATATGGTGGCCTCGGGTATTTCACTGGTGTTTTCGGTGATAGCGGTGGCGATTTATACCCGCGTGAATCAAATCAGCGTCTCTTATTTCCTCGGCGTAAAAGAGGCGGGGATATTCTCCGTCGCGCTAACGTTGGCTACCGCGTGGGTATTTTTACCTAATGCCTTACTGGCTTCCTTTTTCCCAGCGTTCTTTGCCGAGCGCGATGATGAGCAGTCGATCATTAAGGCGCAGAAATTACATCTGCTGGTGATTGGCGTTTCATCAATGGTGATTCTGGCTATTTGGCTATTGTCCGGATGGTTTATCCGTGACTTTTACGGCGCCGAGTATCTCGATGCGGTCGCGCCAACGCTATTACTCAGCGTTGGCGCGATGTGTGCCGTGCTCAGCAGCGTGATGGATCGCTTTATTATTAAGTACAACGGTTATCGTTATTTGGTGAAGAAAACCTTCGTAGTGTTATTAATCTGCGTGGCGTCATCACTGCTATTGGTGCCGTATTTTGGTTTAAACGGCGCGGCCATGAGCGTGGTATTAACCGAGTTCCTCTCCTTCTCGCTACTTAATTACTTTTTCCCTGCTCAGCCAGTTATGCGTATTCATCAAGTGTTTATCAACCCCAGGAAACTATGGCTGTTATTTAGCAATATCAAAACCTCAGACAGTAAAGAGAGTTTATCATGAATGAAAAACCCCTATTTAGTCTTATCATTCCCGTCTATAACTCACAAAAAACCATTCAACGTACTTTGCTGAGCGTACTTAAACAGACGTTCAGCAATTATGAGGTTATTGTCGTTAATGATGGCAGCAGCGATTCAACCCCGAAAATACTGGAGGAGTTTAGCGCTTATTCGCAAGTCACCGTTATTCACCAGATTAATGCCGGTGTTAGCGCGGCGCGAAATAGCGGGATGCAACAGGCCAAGGGCGACTATGTACTGTTCCTTGATGCGGATGATTGGGTGGATGATAACTTCCTGATGATCTTCAAACAGAATCTCGATGCCTGGCCAGCGGAAACGGTGGATCTGATGGTCGGCAACCTCAACGACAGCCGGGTGGGGAAGGTGTCGCAGGCGGGCTTCTTCAGTAATGAGGATATTCCCTATGTGCTCGGTGAGTTGGAGATGAGTGACAACATTGGTTATCTGCATAACAAATGTTATCGCCGGCAGATTATCGAAGAGCTAAATCTGCGCTTTTTGGAAGGTATCTCCATGAGCGAGGATCTGCTGTTTAACCTTAAATTCTTCAGCTGCATTAGCAATTTCCTGGTGACACCGGGCGCGGCTTATCACTATGAAGATGTCGAGGCGTCACTCTCCAAACGAAAAGTGCAATACAGCGAACTGAAAGTGAGAAAACAGTTTCTGACGGCGCTTTATGACTCAATTATTAGTAAGTATCACGCCAGCGATCTCGATTATTTTCTTAAAGGTATCTCCAAGCGCGTATTGGCGTTGGATATGCAAATCGTCACCGCCATGTATCACTCTTCGTTTTCACCTGCGGACATTGCCCAGGAAATTAATGAAATAAAGCGAGGAAAATACTCCAAAGGTATTTTCATTCTGCTGAATAAAAATGAAAAACTGAAGTACATGATTATGAATTTGAATACTCTCACAGCGTACTATTTTCTTTATGCACTCTACCGGATGCGCGCATTCTGATTCTGCCTTCATACTTCAAGTTGCAGGTGCGTTGGCTGCGTGGATTCGCCCCGGTCACTTACTGATGTAAGCTCCCGGGGACTTATCCACTTGCCGCCTTCCTGCAACTTGAATTATTTGGCAGAACCGTTATCAGTGGCAACAACTTAACCGTAATCAGTGGCAACAACTTACCGTTGCCACTCCTTTTCATTATCTCCACACCTTTCCACTTCCTTCGCTGCTTTCTCCAACTTCTGGTTTACTCCTTCTTGCACTCCTCTCGCGTCTCATGTCAAATAGCGCCCCAGGCAATCGATTGCGCGCAAGTTTCGTGCATTTCCTGCCCTTAAAAACATCAGGGTGCGTGAATTTGATCCATTAAAACGTCATCCTTTGCGTTACGGCGGCGCTGCAAAGCCCGCGCCATGATTGGCAGCCATCGTTCTGGCTGCATTTTTGTTCAAGCTTGAATGTGTGGAGAGACAGATGGACAACTCACAAACCAGTACGCTTAGTACCGTTGAAACAGCGGCTAAGGGCTGGCGCAAGAGTGATACCGTGTGGATGCTGGGTCTATACGGTACGGCGATTGGTGCGGGTGTACTTTTCTTACCGATCAATGCCGGTGCAGGCGGACTGGTCCCGCTGATTATCATGGCGATTCTTGCCTTCCCCATGACCTATTACGCGCACCGTGCGCTGACGCGCTTTGTGCTCTCCGGGAAAAATCCCGGCGAAGACATTACCGAAGTGGTGGAAGAGCACTTTGGTGTCGGTGCCGGCAAGATCATCACCTTGCTCTACTTCTTTGCTATCTATCCCATCCTCTTGATGTACAGCGTGGCGATCACCAACACCGTCGATAGTTTTATCGTGCACCAGTTGGGCCTGGTTTCGCCGCCGCGCGCATTGCTGTCGCTGATTTTGATTATTGGCATGATGACGGTGGTGCGCTTTGGCGAGCAGATGATTGTCAAAGCGATGAGCGTGCTGGTGTTCCCGTTTGTCGCGGTGCTGATGCTGCTGGCGGCTTATCTCGTGCCGCACTGGCATGGCGCGGCGCTGGAAACCTTGTCGCTGAGCCAGAGCGTGAGCGGTCACGGCATCTTAATGACGCTGTGGCTGGCGATTCCGGTGATGGTCTTCTCCTTTAACCACTCGCCGATCATCTCGTCATTTGCGGTTGCCAAGCGCGATGAATATGGCGCGGGCGCTGAGAAAAAGTGTTCACGTATTCTCGCCAACGCGCATTTGCTGATGGTGGTGACGGTGATGTTTTTCGTGTTCAGCTGCGTGCTGAGCCTCTCGCCTGCCGATTTGCAGGCGGCGAAAGATCAGAACATCACCATTCTCTCCTATTTAGCCAACCACTTTAATGTGCCGATGATTGCCTGGATGGGACCGATTGTGGCGATGGTGGCGATCACTAAATCATTCCTCGGCCACTATCTTGGCGCGCGTGAAGGTTTCAACGGCATCGTGGTGAAATCCCTGCGCAGCCGCGGAAAAACCGTGACGCCGCAGCGTCTGAATCGACTAACTACCGGCTTTATGCTGCTGACAACCTGGCTGGTGGCGACGCTGAATCCGAGCATTCTGGGGATGATTGAAACGCTGGGCGGGCCGATCATTGCGATGATTCTGTTCCTGATGCCGATGTACGCCATTCAGAGAGTGCCGGCGATGCGTCAGTACAGCGGTAAGATCAGTAACGTATTTGTGGTGATGATTGGCGTGCTGGCGATTTCTTCTATCGCCTATTCATTGGTGAATTAATCATCGTCATCAACAAGGTGCGCATTAATGCGCACCTTACGATTTTGTAGGGTCGCCATTTATGGCAACCTGGCAAACATTACACCGCAGCCGTTTTAAACACGCTCATTGATTGTGCCAGGCGATCCGCCTGTTCCTGCAACGCCTGCGAAGCCGCTGAGGCTTCCTGCACCAACGCGGCGTTCTGCTGCGTTACCGCTTCCATCTGCGTAATCGCCGAATTAATCTCGCTAATTCCGCTGCTCTGTTCGCTGCTGGCGATGGTGATTTCGCTCATGATATCCGCCACGCTTTTCACGCTATTGACCACTTCGCCAATGGTGGAACCCGCGTGCGTCACCAGACGGCTGCCTTCGTCGACCTGCGCCACCGAATCCTCAATCAACACCTTGATCTCTTTCGCTGCAGAAGCCGAACGTGCCGCCAGATTGCGCACTTCGGTTGCCACCACGGCAAAACCGCGGCCCTGTTCGCCGGCGCGCGCTGCTTCAACGGCCGCATTAAGAGACAGAATATTGGTTTGGAAGGCAATGGAGTCGATCACGCTGATAATATCGACGATCTTCTTTGATGAGAGCGTAATGGCTTCCATCTTCTCGATAACCTGCTCCATCACCACGCCGCCCTGTTTCGCCACGTTAGAGGTATTAGCGACCAACTGATTGGCTTCACGCGCGTTCTCGGCGTTATGTTTGACGGTGGCGGTCATCTGCTCCATCGCCGATGCGGTCTCTTCCAGCGAGCTGGCTTGCTGTTCGGTACGGGAAGAGAGATCGATGTTACCGCTGGAGATCTGATTCGACGCCACGGCGATGGTATCGGAGCCCGCGCGCACATCGGAAACGATGGTCAGCAGATTGTCATTCATCGCCTGCAGCGCCTGCATCAGCACGGCGGTTTCATCTTTGCCGGTGATCTCAATGTGCGAACTCAGGTCGCCCGCGGCCACTTTCCCGGCGATTTCCACCGCTTCGTTGAGTGGGCGCACAATTGAGCGCGTCAGCATAAAGCCCAGCACGATGGCCGCCGCAATGGCGATAGCGGAGAAGATCAGCGTCATTTCAATCGCCGATGAACCGTTATCGATAATTTTGGCACCTTCCTGCTCCAGTTGTTGTGACTGTGAGTCGGCAAACGCCACGGCGCTCGCGAGGAAAGCATTTTGCGTATCGGTAATGGATTTCAGCACATAGGTGCTGGCCGCTTCGGCATCACCGGCACGCACCAGCGCAATCAGCTGGTTTTTTTCCGCTTCAAACTTGTCACTGGCGGCAAGCAGTCCGGCAATTTTCTTTTTACCCACCTCAGTCACCTGCAGCGCTTTGATTTTATTCATCGCGTTATTGGTGTGTTCGGTGGCTTCCGCTAATTGCTGGTAGCGCTTCTCGTTATATTGCGGACGCGTGGTATCAATCACGATGCCGCGTAGATATTTAATTTGATCGTTAACGCCATCGCGCACGTCAAAGCCCAGGCGCACTTTTACATAGCGATCTTCCACGATCGACGTGATGCCGGTTTTGATGTTGTTAATTTTGGTAATGGATGTCACGCCAACAATCACCAGCAGTGCCACCACTAAACCAAAGGCGATGCCCAGACGGACGCCGACCTTCATATTCTTTAAGCTCAACATTGGATCTCCCCGTAATGCCAAAAATTGATGTTATCAAGACGGAAAAGCAGGCAAGACGCCCGCAGCAGGTTGATGTTTTTTAAGGTGAAAAAAGTTACGCAGCGTGACAAAACTGGTATGGCAGCACCGGCGCAAGCGCTATCAGTTATCGGTAGTTAATGTTTTAACTTTAATTTTTTAGAGGTGTGTCACAGTTTGGTGAATGGCGATGACGTTGATTTTTGGCTGGGCGGGGAAAGGTGTATCTGGTCGCCATGAATGGCGATTCGTAGGGTGCGCGTTTCTGCGCACCGGAATAACGATGTCATTAACGCGGTTTTTTCAGTACGCCGTGAATCACGCTGGAGAGTTCGTTAATTTCGAATTTCGCCACGTAACCATCGGCACCGACTTTGCGCACGTGATCTTCGTTGGCGCTGCCGGAGAGCGATGAGTGGATCACCACCGGAATCTGGCGCAGGTTGTTATCGCGCTTGATATTGCGCGTCAGGGTAAAGCCGTCCATCTCCGGCATTTCCAGATCGGTCAGCACCAGCGCGATCTTGTCGTGAATCGACTCGCCGTTGGCCGCGGCTTCTTTCTGCATCTCGTTAATCTTGATCCAGGCTTCCAGACCGGTGTTGTGCATGATGGCCGGAATGCCCATGCTCTTCAGGCCCTGTTCCAGCAGCTGACGCGCGACTTTAGAATCTTCCGCCACAATCGCCACCTGGCCCGGCTTCAGATTGAAGTCTTTGGCGGTTTCTGCGCTTGGCTCAACGCCGCGCACCGAGGGAATGATGTCATACAGAATCTGCTCAACGTCCAGCACCATCGCCAGATTGTTACTCTGGCCGTCGGTATCGAGGCAGGCGATGCTGGTAATATTGCGGCTACCGATGCCCGCTTCCGCGGTATGTACCTGGCTCCAGTCGAGACGCACAATGTTCTCCACCGACTCCACCGCAAACGCCTGCGTACTGCGCGCATATTCGGTTACCAGCAGCAGATTAAGGCCGGTTTCCGGTTTGCAGCCGGTGACGGCGGGCAGATCGATAACCGGAATAAACTGTCCGCGAATGCTCGCCATGCCAAGCAGCGGCGATTGCATACCTGCAGCGCGGGTGATGGTCGGCATCGGCACGATTTCACGCAGTTTAAACACGTTGATGCCGTAGAGCTCAGATTTGCCTTTCAGCTGATCGGAACCCAGGCGGAACAACAGCAGTTCGAATTTATTGGAAAGCGCAAGGTTAGCGCGTTCATCGATCTCTTTCTGAAAATTATCCATCATGGCCTCGGGGCAGATCTGGGCTGGGAAAAGGGCAGGGCAAAATCGCCATGATTAACTTATCGGCAGCAGAGAAAAAAAATGAAGGGAGATAACGGAAATTTTAGCGTGAGAGCGATCGCCCTCACGCGAGAGTCGATTACTTCAGCAGGATGGCGCGTACGCTTTTGCCTTTGATCTTGCCCTCTTTCAGCTTGATCAGGGCTTTCTTCGCCTGCGCCGCGTCGATGGCGACGTAAGCGTGTGTGGCCGTCATATCGATCTTGCCGATCTGGTCGCCACTGAAACCGGCTTCACCGGTCAGCGCGCCGAGGATATCGCCCGGACGGATTTTGGCTTTGCGGCCGCCATCAATGCACAGCGTCATTTTGGTCGCCGGCAGCGACTTCGCGCTGGTGCCTTTCAGCGTGCTGGAGGAGACCCAGTTGAGCTTCTGCTGCAGATACTCTTCCAGCGCATTGGCGCGCACCATTTCGTCTGGGGCGACAAAGCTCACCGCCAGACCTTTCTCACCGGCGCGACCGGTACGGCCGATGCGGTGAATGTGCACTTCCGGATCCCACGCCAGCTGAAAGTTCACCACCAGCGCCAGCGATTTGATATCCAGGCCGCGCGCCGCCACATCGGTGGCGATCAACACGCGGATGCTGCCGTTGGCGAAGCGAATCAGCACGCGCTCGCGATCGCGTTGTTCCAGATCGCCATGCAGGGCTAACGCACTGATATCCCGTTCGTTCAGCGCGGCGGCCACGTCATCACATTCGCGTTTGGTGTTGCAGAACACCACACAAGAGGCCGGTTGCTGCTGGCTGAGCAGGGCACCGAGCAGGCTGTGACGCTCTTTGGCGCTGGCTTCAATAAACTGCTGCTCGATGGTCGGTAATTCAGTTTTATCTTCGGTGGCAACCGCCAGCGCATCACGCTGAAAACGCTGGCTGAGGCTGGCGATGGTATCCGGCCAGGTAGCAGAGAACAGCAGCGTCTGGCGCGTCTCTGGCGTAAAGCCAATGATTGCTTCCATATCGTCGCGGAAGCCCATCTCCAGCATGCGATCCGCTTCATCCAGCACCAGCGTTTGCAGCTGGCTAAGATCGAGGTTGTCGCGCTTGAGGTGATCGAGCAAACGACCCGGCGTGCCGACCACGATGTGCGGTGCATGCACCAGTGAATCACGCTGCGCGCTCATCGGTTGGCCACCGCACAGCGTCAGAATTTTGATATTGCGGGTAAAGCGCGCCAGCTGGCGCAGCACATTGCTGACCTGATCGGCCAGTTCGCGCGTTGGGCACAGAATCAGCGCCTGCGTATGGAACTGGCTGTTATCAATACGGTTCAGCAAACCCACACCAAACGCGGCGGTTTTGCCACTGCCGGTTTTTGCCTGCGCACGCACGTCGCGCCCTTCCAGAATAGCGGGCAGGGAAGCGGCCTGAATCGGCGTCATGGCGTCGAAACCCATCTCGCGCAGGTTATCGAGTTGGCTGGCAGGCAGTTGCGTCAGGGTAGAAAAAGCAGTCACGGGAATGTCTCTAATTGCGGGTAGGATTGCGGCGGTCAGTCTGGCAGAAAGGGCCGGGATCGGCAATGGCAAAAGCGTGGTTGGTTTAGGCGTGAAATCAGTTAGCAATGCGATCGTTTTGTTCATTTTATCAGCGAGAACTCTCGCATAGTTCTAATGCTTTTCCGGTTGCTTTTACGCTAGCGCGTTGCGGGAAAAACAGACATCTTTAATGAAAAGGTGGGATTACCCTTGATAAATAAGCCTTATCGCATCTTTTAGTCGCCTTTTAGCGGGGGTAACGCTTATGTGTCGCTCCGGTTGGGTAAAATTCTGATTAAAAAACACCGTCGATTTGCTTTATATTTAGCGCGCCATTTGGCTAATTATAAAGTACCCGAAATAATTCATGATGCAGGAAGGCGGCAAACGAGAGCAGCCAACGCACCTGCAGCGTGAAGGATGAAGGGTAAATTCAGAGGTCATTTCATTGAGTCATCATGTCCAGGGACAAAACGAAGACATTCTGAAGATCGTCGGCCGCGCCGTGTTAACGCTGCATCTGCATGGGGAAACTTTGTCATCGGATAAAGTCAGCTCCATGATTGCCTGTTACGCGGAAGAAGAGCCTGTCAGCGACGATGAAAACCAGCGGCTGTATGCGCTGGCGATTCAGATGCTTTCGTAAATCCAGCACTCATCGGGTGTGCGCATGCCGCCCTTTTTATGTCGTACGTAAAGCCTCCTTGCGGAGGCTTTTTTGTTTATGGCGTCAATATGATTCGCGCATTGAGTGGGACGGTCGCCATAAATGGCGACCCTACAACAGCGGAGGGTGCGCATTCATGCGCCTTGAGAACATCAGGCGCTAAACACCGGCAATCCGCGGTGGAAGGTGGCGCGTACCGGGGAAATGCGCGCTACGGCTTCGGCGGAACAGCTGGCCTCAACCAGCATCATGCTGGCTTCATCCGCCACCTGCGGCCATTGGCGCTCGCCCTGATTCGATAGCGGTAAAATGCCGCCGGTGGCGATATGCAGCGCACGGCTTAAACCAAACTCATCGGAACCGCGATACAGCTGCGCGTACAGATTGGCTTTTTCCAGCATGCTGCCGGTGCCAAACGGCGACCAGTGATCGATCACGCTATCGGTCCCGGTCATCACCGTGATGCCCGCCGCTTGCAGTTGCGGTAGTGGCATGGTCAGTTTGCCAATCGGAATCGTTGAGGCCACGCTCATCTGCTGCTCCGCCATGCCGGCAATCATCTGATCCAGCGCCTTGCCTTCCAGCGTAGCGAGCGCAAAGCCGTGGCTCAGCGTCACTTTACCTTTCAGCTGTGGATTTTTTGCAATGGTATCAACCATGTACTGAATCGCTGCCACGCCAGCGGGCGAGGTTTCATGCAGGTGGATATCCACGCCGCGCTGGAAATCGATAGCGATCTGGAACATGGCATCCAGCGACGCCTGCATCGCGCCATCCACGTTGGTCGGATCGAGTCCGCCAACGAACTCTACGCCCATCTGCATCGCTTCACGCATCAAACCATCGACTTTCGAGTGCAGCAAACCGTGCTGCGGGAACGCAACAATTTCACAGGGAAATTCCGGGTGATCGGCCAGCGCCAGCTTCAGATGCTCAAGACTTTTCAGGCCGCTAACCGGATCGATATTGCAGTGGCTGCGCGCTTCGGTGGTGCCTTTACTGTGCAACAGGCCAATGATCGCTGCAGCACGCGCCTGCGAGGTCGGCAGCAGCTGCGGGATCAGCACCTGCTCACGCGCAATCATATCCATGATGGTTTTGCCCTGACGCGGACGCGGCGCTTGCCACGGGCCACCGTAGAAGGTTTTGTCGAGATGAATGTGCATATCGCGGGTGCGGGGCAGCAGCAGGGCGCCGTTGGCATCCCACTGCGTGAGCGCGGCATTGCGCGCTTTGCCGGCAGCATCAATTGTAACGAAAGCGCCATCTTTGATCGTGATGTCGTACAGCGCGGTGCGCGTAGCGATGATTTCACTGCCGTCGCGCTCAAAGCCCTCTTCGAGACGCACGTTAAGCAGTTGGTAGTGGGCGACGCGCGGCGGTGGCGTGTGCGGTTGCGTACTGTTTGACAGCAGCGGAGAGGCTTGTCCGGCATAGCTCATACCGGCTGCCATCAGGCTGCCAGCAGCGGTCAGGCTAAGAAATTCGCGACGGCTGGGAGAAGTGAGTTGCATCAGAGGTTCCATCAAATGAGAAACGCTTAATCTGGCAAAACCTGACGCGGCGCGCTGCGATATTTTCCACTGATGAGCAGTGGAAAAATCACTGCCACTGCAACTGGCAAAACGTCACGAGCGCGGCGGCCAGCGCCTGCTGCAACGCATCCTGCGGCGTACGACAAAACAGCGCCAGTTCAAAATGGCTAATGCTCGGCAACCCGTCAGCTTCGCTTAGTACGCGATGCTCCGGCAGGCGGCAGCTGGCGGGCAGCAGCGTCACACCTAATCCGGCGGCGCTGGCGCTGGCAAGGGCCACTAAACTGGCGCTGCTGTAGCTAATGCGCCAGCTGCGGCCGAGGCTGTCTAGCGTCTGCGCCATCTCTTCGCGGTACAAACCGAGCTGTGGAAACACCACCAATGGCACCGGCGTTTGCTCAAAGCAGGGATGGGCGGCGCTATCCAGCCACAGCAGCGGCTCCGGACGTGAAGCCAGCGGGCGCTCGCCGCCGGGCTGTTTAATCAGCAGGATATCCAGCTCTTCGCGCTGCCATGCGCGATGCAGATCGACATACATGCCGCTCATCACGTCAAGGCGCAGCTGCGGGTGTTCGCGGCTGAATTCCGCCAGCAAACCGGCGGTCGGCGCGGCGAAATCTTCCGGCACGCCGAGGCGTAAAACGCCGTCACGCCATTTGTCGCTCAGCACGTCGTGTGCTTCGCCGTTCAGCGCGATAATACGGCGCGCATAGCCGAGCAGTTTTTCGCCCTCTTCAGTTAGCGCGACCTGATGCGAAGTGCGCTCCAGCAGCGCTTTGCCAATCATCTCTTCCAGCCGACGTACTTGCTGGCTGACGGTAGATTGCGACAGATGCACGCGATCGGCGGCGCGCGTAAAGCTGGCGGTTTCGCATACCGCGACGAAGCTCAGCAGCTGCTGCGGGGTGAACATCGGCTGACGATTCATTATTCCACTGGTCACCATGGTGTTATTTCATTTCCAAATAGTAACCACTGCTGCGATGCTGGCAACTCTTTTACAGCAGGATTGTGTATGAATCGACATTATAACGGACTAACACTCGGCGCTTTGGTGCTGGCTGGGCTGAATATGCGTCCGTTTCTCACTTCTATTAGTCCATTACTCGGCCAGCTGCGCCAGGCGATGGGACTCTCTTCACTGGCGGCCTCGCTGCTGCCCGCAGTACCGATGGTGATGATGGGCGCGGTGGCGCTGCTAAGCGCTTCGTTGATGCAACGCGTGCCGCTGCAACGCTTGCTGCTGGCCGGATTGATGCTGCTACTGCTGGCGCTGGCCGCGCGCGGCATCATCCATGACGGCAGCTGGCTGGTGGTGAGTGCTCTCTTTGGCGGCCTTGGCGTGGGCGTGGTGCAGATGGCGATGCCAGGCTTGATTCGTCAGCGGTTTGCCCAGCGCAGCGCGGCAGTGACCGGACTGTGGGCCGGGGCGCTCATGGGCGGTGGCGGCTTGGGCGCCGCGCTGTCACCGTGGCTGAGCGAGCATTATGGTTGGTCGCTGGCGTTGACCGGCTGGGCGCTGCCGGTGCTGCTGGCGATTGGCCTGTGGCTCTACGTGCGCGTTCCGACTGCCGCAAGCACGGAAAACATTGCGCTGCCGTCGCTGTGGCGCAAACCGCGTGCCTGGACGCTGGCGCTGAGTTTTGGCCTGGTGAACGGCGGTTATGCCACCTGTGTCGCCTGGCTACCGGATGCTTATCAGCAACTGGGCTGGTCAGCGCAGGCCGGCGGTTCGCTGCTGGGCGTGATGATTCTGTGCCAGGTGGCGGGCGCGCTGCTGATGCCGCTGCTGGCGCGTAAGGCCGATCGCCGTCCGCAGCTGATTATTAGCCTGGTTTGTCAGTTGATCGGCATGAGCGGTTTTCTGCTGGCACCGCAATTGGCACCGTGGCTGTGGGCGGCGATTGCCGGTTTTGGCCTCGGCGCGGCGTTCCCATTGGCGATGGTGCTGGCGCTCGACCATCTGCCCCATCCGCAGGCCGGTGCGCGGCTGGTGGCGTTCATGCAGGGCGCGGGGTTTATCATCGCTGGCAGCATGCCGTTTATCGCCGGTCAGCTGCAGGCGTTGACCCACAGTTTTTGCAGCGTCTGGCTCATGCAAGCGGCGGTGACCGTCGGGCTAATCGTGCTTAACCTGCGCTTTCATCCTCACAGCTACCGTCGCGCCTTTGGTCAGACATCGGTGTGATTGGTCCTACCAAATGAGTGAAATTGCGCCGCATCATCACATAACGGGAAAAATCACGCGCCTTTCGTTGCGTTGAGTTAACAATGCATTAACTATCTGGAACCTGAAATCCCGACCAAACGAATATTGGTCCTACCAATGGTGGAGGGTTCCATGAATGATAACTCGCCGCGCTTAGCGGATACGCTGCGCGCGCGGCTCTGCACGTGGATCAGTGAACATCAGCTGGAGCCGGGCATGCGTTTGCCCTCCGAACGCGCGCTGGCGGCGGAATTTGGTGCCTCACGTTCATCACTGCGTGAGGCAATTCAGCAGTTGATCAGCAGCGGCGTGCTCGTTAGCAAACGCGGAGGCGGCACCTGGGTACGCCAGCCGCAGGCGCCGTGGTCGGAACAGCGTATCGTTGAGCCGATTCGTCAGTTGCTGGCCGCCGATCCCGACTATCGCTATGACATCCTGGAAGCGCGTCATGCCATTGAGGCCAGCACCGCCTGGCACGCGGCGTTACGCGCCACCGAATCCGATAAAGAGCGGTTGCGCTACGCCTTCGATGCGCTGTTGAAGATGAACGAGAGCGACGATCCCGATCTCGCGGCGCAAGCCGATCTGCGCTTCCATCTCGCCATCGCCGAAGCCTCGCACAATGTGGTATTGCTGCAAACCATGCGCGGCTTCTTCGATCTGCTGCAATCCTCGGTGCTGCACAGCCGCCAGCGCATGTATACCCATCCGGTGATTTTCAATCGCTTGCACGAACAGCATCAGGCGATGTTCGAGGCGGTGATGAGCGGTGACGCGGAAGCGGCGCGCCAGGCGGCGATGGATCACCTCGGCTTCGTGCATACCACCATGAAAACCCTGCATGAAGATGAAGCGCGTCAGGCGCGGATTACGCGTCTGCCGGGCCACGATTTACCTCAGCATAAGGAAAACAACGGATGATCATCTCTGCTGCCAGTGACTATCGCGCCGCGGCGCAACGCATCTTGCCGCCGTTCTTGTTTCATTATCTGGATGGCGGCGCCTATGCCGAGCACACGCTGAAGCGCAATGTCGCCGATCTCTCCGACGTGGCGCTGCGCCAGCGCGTGCTGAAAAACATGTCGGAATTGAGTCTTGAGACAAAGTTGTTCAACGAAACCTTATCGATGCCGGTCGCGCTGGCGCCGGTGGGCTTGTGCGGCATGTACGCCCGCCGCGGTGAAGTGCAGGCGGCACGCGCAGCGGCACTGAAAGGCATTCCGTTTACGCTCTCTACCGTGTCGGTTTGCCCGATCGAAGAAGTTGCGCCGGCAATTAATCGCCCCATGTGGTTCCAGCTCTACGTGCTGCGCGATCGCGGCTTTATGCGCAATGCGCTGGAACGCGCCAAGGCTGCCGGTTGCACCACGCTGGTGTTTACCGTCGATATGCCAACGCCGGGCGCGCGTTATCGCGATGCGCATTCGGGCATGAGCGGCCCGAATGCGGCACTGCGCCGTTACTGGCAGGCGGCAACGCATCCACAATGGGCGTGGGATGTCGGGCTACATGGCCGTCCGCACGATCTCGGCAATATCTCCACCTATCTTGGCAAACCGACCGGGCTGGAAGATTACATTGGCTGGCTGGCGAACAACTTCGATCCCTCCATTTCATGGCAGGATCTGGAGTGGATTCGCGAATTCTGGGATGGCCCGATGGTGATCAAAGGCATTCTCGATGCGGAAGATGCGCGTGATGCGGTGCGGTTTGGCGCCGATGGCATTGTGGTATCCAATCACGGCGGTCGTCAGTTGGATGGCGTGCTCTCCTCGGCGCGTGCGTTACCAGCGATTGCCGATGCGGTAAAAGGCGATATCACCATTCTGGCCGACAGCGGTATTCGTAGCGGTTTGGATGTGGTGCGCATGATCGCGCTCGGCGCCGACAGCGTGCTGCTGGGGCGCGCGTTTGTCTATGCGCTGGCCACGCACGGCCAGCGCGGCGTCGAGAATCTGCTCAATCTGATTGAGAAAGAGATGAAAGTGGCGATGACGCTGACCGGTGCGAAATCCATTAAAGAGATTACTCAGGCTTCGCTGGTGCAGGCCAATGCGCTGCTGAGCGAGGCAGGATTAAGCCCGGCACGTCCACGCGCGGTGAGCTGAGAAAAGCAAAATCAGTCACGTTGTCTATACTCATTACCTGTCGAACTAAACAGGAGGAATGACATGACCATTCATAAGAAAGGATCGGCCCATTGGGAAGGCGACATTAAAGGCAAAGGAACGGTAAGCACTGAAAGCGGTGTGTTGAGCAATCAACCATACGGTTTCAATACCCGTTTTGAAGGGCAGAAAGGCACCAACCCGGAAGAGCTGATTGGTGCAGCACATGCCGCTTGCTTCTCCATGGCGTTGTCGCTGATGTTGGGCAATGAAGGACATAAAGCGACCAGCATCGATACCACTGCGGATGTGTCGCTGGATAAAAAGGGCGACGGTTTTGCCATCACCAAAATCGCGCTGACCAGCGCCATTGTGCTGCCAGGCATTGATGATGCCAGGTTCGATGAGATTATCCAGAAAGCCAAAGCGGGCTGCCCGGTGTCTCAGGTACTGAATGCTGAAATCACGCTCGACTACACGCTGAATAAATAATCGCCCTATTGGGTGACCAGCGTTAGAATTAACGGTGCGCCTGAGGGCGCATCGTTGCTTTCTGCCGTCTGGAGGATGCGTGGCAAAAAAACTGGCTGCAACTAAACACTGGAAAATGATTGTGGTGCTGTTGTGCATCTGCGGTGCGCTAATGCTGATTCGCTGGGCTGCGATGATATGGGGATGAAGGACTGGATTGGCAGTCACAAGCTCGGCGTGCTGGTGATGGTGATTTTGGTACTGGAGTTACTGCATTATCTGCTCACGGCGTCATGGTTGCCGTGGCAGCTTGGCTAATCAATCAGGCGTATTCGCCATCGGTATGACGAACGTTACGCACACTGCTGCGCGCAATGCGATAGGCCTTGCGCGGATCGCCCGCCACGAACTCAAACGTGGGCGAGAAGTAGAACGGCAGCCAGCCGCCGAAGCCGCTTTCCCACTCCCAGCGCACGGGGCAGGGCCACAGGATGCCATCATACAAAATGTAGTAAACCCAGCGTCCGTTTGGACGACGGGGGCGAGATGTTTTCATTGGATTCACAACGATAATAGTGAAAAGCAGCTTATATTTTGAACGCTACAACCCATTCTTGCAATGCCGTCTGGCTGTTTTTTGCGCGACTGTAATAAAACTGGCACCGAATTAACGGTGCACTTCGCCACAAAGTAAGACCACGTTTGGCCGGACTTTATGGATGCGATCGGCCATCTGCTCACAGGCCACTTTGGTCGGATAGATGCGCTCCGAAACCGGCAAGGCGTCGCAGGCATCATGCCCACACGCGCTCACTAACAAAACAAAACCAATCAGCATAATCAGACTCCTTTAACACCTTCTCGCTGGTACGGAATGTGTGGCTGGTCGTTCCCTTTTTTGATCCAGTATAGCTAAACGCGTCGGGAGTCAATTATCACCCTGAGCGGCTTTCTTGTCCGGTCGGCAAGATTATACGCTGCGCGGCGCGCATCCGTAGCGTAATCTGGGCTAAACTGTGCGGCCCTGATAAAAACGATGAGTGAGTTAACCATGTCGAACGAAATTGCCCATCCGGCCAGCAGCCCAAAACAAGCCGCCCTGCAGCTGGTGATTGAACTGGTCCGTGCAGGAAAGCTGAGCCCGCTGCACGGCGATGCTTCCAATATGATCTCTATCTACGAGCAGTTTAAAAACCATTTCGAAGCGGAAAAAGAGTAGTTCTTGCGCCTGCGGTCGCCATCATTGGCGGCCCTACGCTAGCTCATCCGTATGGGTGCGATCGTACTCTTCCTGCGCACGCTCCAGTGATGGACCATGTTCCAGCGCCCAATCATACAGGGCGATAAACGGCTGCTGCAGCGTCTGCGCCAGCGGCGTCAGGCTGTATTCCACACCGATTGGCGCCGTGTTCAACACTTCACGATTCACCAGCCCATTGCGCTCCAGCCGCTTTAACGCATCCGCCAACGCTTTGTGGGTGATACCGTCCAGCCGACGACGAATCTCGTTAAAACGCGACGGCTTAGTACAGAGCACGGTGAGAATTAAAATCGACCATTTATTGGTGATGTGCTCCAGCACCGGACGAGTTTTTCCTATATCTCTCAAGCTGTTACCGTCGATCTCTGCCATGGCGATATACTCCGCGATATCTGGTATAAACAAAGTGCGTAATTGTTATTAAGTATAAAATATATACCATCTGTTTTCTACCCAAACAGGAGAGTGCAGATGAGCAGACTGGAAAACAAAGTAGCGGTGGTGCTGGGCGGTGCGAAGGGGATTGGACTGGCAATTAGTCAGCGGTTTGCCCGCGAAGGCGCCACGACCTGGTTTACATCGCGTCGTGATGAAGAGTTACAGGCCGCCAGCAGCACCATTACCGGCAATGCGCACCCGTTGCGTGCCGATGTGAGCCAGCAGAGTGAACTGATCCGTGTTATTGAGACAATTAAGCGTGAGTTCGACCAGATTGATGTGCTGGTGATTAACGCCGGGATGGCCGAGTACGCCACCATTGATGAGATTGGCGCGGAGCATTTCGACCAGATCTTCGGCCTCAACGTGCGCTCGCCAGTGTTTGCGCTGCAGGCGGCGCTGCCGCTGCTGAAGCCCGGCGCCAGCGTGGTGCTGATAGGGTCGATCGCTGATGTCATTGGCACCCAAGGATATGGCGTTTACAGCGCCAGCAAAGCCGCGCTGCGCTCCTTTGCCCGCACCTGGACGCGCGAGCTTTCGGCGCGCGGCATCCGCATCAATGTGGTGGCGCCAGGCCCGATCGATACCGAGATGATGCAGGCGGCCACCGAAGAGGTGCGCATTGGCATCACCAGCACCATTCCGCTCAGTCGCATGGGCCAGCCGGAAGAGGTGGCCAACGTGGCGCTGTTCCTCGCCAGCGATGAGAGCAGCTACATTGCCGGTGCCGAGATTTGTGTGGATGGCGGGCTGACGCAGGTGTGAGGGAATTGATGCAACTCAACGGCCATCGCAGGATGGCTGTTTTTTGGGTATCAGGCGAAATACCAGGCGGGCAGGATAGCGATCAGGTTATTTAGCGTATGCAGGAAAATTGGCAGCGCCAGGCTGTTACTGCGCAGGCGTGCATAACACAGCAGCAGTGAAAACAGCGTTAACGCAACCAGCGTTTCCCAATGCACATATTGGGTATGCATGGCGGCGAACAGCAGAGAAGTGAGCAGCATGCAGGCAAAGCGGCTTCGCGGCGCCCACAGCAGAAAACCTTGCAGCAGGAATCCCCGGAACAACACCTCTTCAAACACCGGCGCCAGTAATACCGCAGTGAGCAGCAGAATCAGCATTGAGCTGCGTCCCTGCTGCGACTGGGCGATCAGCCAGCCTTCCGGCTGCAAAAACTGAGTCTGCGCCACCATCAAAGCGAACAGCAGGCCGATAAACAGCAGCCCCTGCATCGGGCGCACAAATCCAAGCGGAATATCACTACGACGCTGGCAGTAAAAGCGGTACAGCGGATAGATCACTGCAAACTCTACCAGGCAGAGCACCGGCATCAGCAAGCCATTGGTGCGCAGCATCCCATAATTGGGAAACAGCGTAACCAGCATGGTCACGAGGTAATAGACCACAAAGCTACCCACGTAAAACAGCGTTAACGTAACTTTGTCGGATTGGGTGTCCATAGGCGACTCAGCGAGCAGAGGAGAGCGCATAGTAGCAACGCCGATCACCGCTGTCGAGGTGGTGTGCTGCACATTTGCGCTGCTCAAATATTCCACCAGCAAGACTAAATCTGCGGCGCGCCGGGCCGATAACCGATCAAACCCTTACAGGGTGGAGATGTGCGCCGTGTTCGTCATCATCCGCCTTTTTTGCTGCCTGTATTCTACGAGCATTGTGCATGAATTCTCAGTATCAACGACACGCGGCGTTACCCGCCAAAGCCAACATGGAAGCACACACGGTTCGGATAACGCGGCGTAGTTTGCGCACCTTAACCTCGCTGCTGTTCGGTGTGCTTCTTCTCGCCGTGTTAATGGTGCTGGTTATCGCCCATCAACAAAATAGCGATTCCATTCAGCAGGACGCCAATCTAATGCGTCAGGCCTGGCAGCAGCAACAGCAGGAGATGATTGTCGATGCGCGTGATTACGCTAACTGGGGCGAAGGCTGGAAAAACCTGCATCTGACGGTCAATAAAATCTGGGCGTGGGATGAAGAGAACTTTGGGCCAGGCCTTTACAGTGAGTATCACTATGACGGCGTATTTGTGGTGGATGGCGCAGGCAAAACGCGCTACGCGGTGATTGATGGCAAATTGTCCTCTGTGTCTCTGGAGAGCTGGCTGGGTGCGCAGAGTGTATTATTGTTGGGAGAAGCGCGTAAGCTTCACGACGCTGTCGCTCGTAATGTGATGATAGATAATAATCCAGCCATTATCGTCGCTGCGCCAATCACCCCGGGAAAAGTACGTGATTTGCCAACCCTACCGGGCCCGCCTTCAGTCATGCTGTTTGTTAATATATTTACCCCTGAGAAACTTCAAGCGCTGGGGAACTCACTCAATGTGCTCGAACCGCGTATCGCCAGCAGTGTAGACGAGGCGCAGTACGAACCGCGTCTGGTTGAACCGGTGGTGCAGGGCGATCCTTTGGTCATTCGCTGGAAGCCGAAAGATCCTGGATTTGGCGTGATCTGGATGATGATGCCGCTGTTGCTGTTTACGGCGCTGGCCGTGACGCTGGTGACGCGCCGCGTGATCCGTCACGCGTTACACAACGCGGTCATTTCCGATCGTCGCTTTGAAATGCTGGCTGTCAGCCAAAGTGAACTCGCTGATAGCGAAGAACGTTTTCGCGATTTGGCGGAAGCGGCATCAGACTGGATTTGGGAGATCGACGACCAGGGCCGCCTGCGCTATCTCTCGTCACGCTTTACTGCGGTTACTGGCCATCAGGTAAAGAGTTGGATGGGACGCTCACTTGATCAACTCATCAGCCATCCCAGCCATTCGTTGGTGTCATGGTTGATGCATCAAGAGGAAGAAGTGCAGCGCGTGCCGCTGCGCTGCCAGTTTATGTCGGCCAGTGGTGAACGGCGCATTGGGCAATTAATGGCGAAAACAATTCGTCGTAATGGCCTGCGTGCCGGTTTCCGCGGCACGGTTTCAGATATCACTCATGAAGTGGATGCCGAAGCGCGAATTCAATTCCTGTCACGTCACGATATGCTGACGGGATTGGCCAATCGCGTTCAGCTGCAGGAGTATTTGACCACTTATCTGGAGAGCGTTAGCGAAGAGGATCCGCTGTTTGTCATCAGCTTTGACCTCGATGAGTTCAAACCGATTAACGATACCTGGGGCCACTCGGTGGGTGATGCGGTGCTGAATGAGATCTCCCAGCGGTTGAAAAATCTGCTGGCGCCGAATGAGCTGGCGGCCCGGCTTGGCGGCGATGCCTTTATTCTGCTGCTGCGCGAAACTACCCGTGCTGGCGTTGAGTACCGCTGTCGTGCATTGCAACGCACCGTTCATCAACCGATCATCAGCGGATCGCATCAGATCAATTTAACCGCCAGCATGGGTATCGTCTCTGCGCCGCAAGATGCCGCACAACCGGAAGCGCTATTGCGACTCGCAGACATCGCGCTCAGCCAGGCACGTAGTGCCGGGCGCAATCAATGGATGTGGTATTCCAGCGATATGGCAAATCACCTGCAATCGAAGCGTGACATGGTACAGGCAATAGAAGCAGCATTGAAAAATAAAGCTTTTTCACTGCACTATCAGCCGCGCTATCAGCTGCAGAGCGGAAAGCTGGCTGGCGCGGAAGCGCTGATTCGCTGGCAGTTGGAAGATGGTCAATGGATCACGCCGGATCGCTTTATTCCGTTGGCGGAAGAAAAAGGATTAATAACTGCGATTAGCGATTGGGTGCTGATGCGTGCCTGCCTCGATGCCTACCATTGGGGTGAACAACGTTACGTCTCAGTTAACATTTCACCGGTTGAGTTCCGAGCCAACGATCTGGTGCAGCGCGTGGCGCATGCACTGCGTATCAGCGGATTACCCGCCACGCGGCTGGAACTGGAGATTACCGAAAACGTCACCTTCGAGAATCCGGATCGCGCGCTGGAGATCATGCAAGGTTTACGTGCGCTTGGCGTGCGGCTCACGGTGGATGATTTTGGCACCGGCTATGCGGCGTTGGGTTATCTGAAAACCTTTCCGTTCAACGGGCTGAAAATCGATCGCTCCTGGATGAAGGAGTTCCCGGAATCGCAGCAGGCGCAATCGGTGGTGGCGGGGATTGTTGGATTGGCACGCGCGTTTGCACTCACCATTACGGCAGAAGGCATTGAAACTGAAGCGCAGTTAAAAGCGCTCAAAGCGCTCTCTTGCGAAGAAGGGCAGGGATATTTTCTGGGACGACCTATGCCGTTAGCCGCGTTTAATGCCCGGCTCAGGGAAGAAGTTTTAATCAATTAATGTCGCACATCATAGCTACCGTCTTGAACGTCAAACGGTAGCTACAAATGTGCCTTACGACTAACGCACTCTAATGGCAACAAAAGTCATCAGCGCGGCGAAGCCGACAAAAATAACCAGTTCCATAATCGCCTCCAACTCAGAAAATTCTTAGTTAATTGTAGTGTCTGGCAGATTGATTTTTAGACAGCTTGTGCGATTAATCCTAATTTATGCGAAGAAGATCGCGCTTTTTCCCTCATTTCTGCGACCAATCTGCTGTAAAAGTTTCCGTTTCACGGTCACGCTTTGCTACTCTCAGAAACCGGTTGTCTATTAATCCAGGAGGAGAAACTTGTGACCCATTATGGAAAAGCGCTACTGGTTACGGCCTTTTTTGCCCTGACCGCTTGCCAGTCTGCCAGCAAACCTGACACCAGCGCGGCGGCCAGCCACGATCCCGAAACCGATCAGTGCGGCGCATCGCAATATCAAAACTATGTAGGGCAGCCGCTATCGGCGCTCGACAATAAGCGCTTTGAAGTCCCGGTGCGTGCTATACCGTGGAATTCAGCGGTAACGATGGATTTCAATCTGCGTCGGGTAAATTTCGCGGCGGATCAGAGCGGTAAGATTTCCCGGGTGTACTGCGGTTAACACCAAAACGACATTGCATTGTCATCTGGCTGTCACAGCGCCGGGCGAGGATAGCTGCGCACTACGGAGATTTCCTCGTCACTCTCGAATATGCAATGCTCGTCTTATTTCTTCCCGCTACGGCGGGAATTTTTTTATCTTTCGGCCTGCAAAGCTGATTGAGGAGTGATGATGAAAAAGAGCGGAACGTTGCTGCTGTTAACGCTGTTATTAAGCCCGCTGGCGAATGCCTCGAGCGAAGCGGCGTGGCAGCAAAACGACAAAAATATGCAGCAAAGCTGCCTCAAGGCCAGTGGCCTGAAGACAGCTAAAGTGGTGGGTAAGCCGATTCAGTATGATGACCGCGTGGGTTTTGATGCGCTGCTGCTGGAGGGGCGCTATCCGCAAAAGCACATGAAAAACCAGCTCGGCCGCGAACTGTGCCTGTACCAGCGTCAGAGCGGCAAAGCGTTTGTCAGCGAAGCCGACCATCTGCGTGCGGTAAAATAGTGCCGTGGGCCGCTACTTCTGCGGCCCCGATTCCAGCAGTTTCGCCAGCAGATTGCGATAACTCTGCAGCTGCTGTTCATCTCCTTCAAATTCCAGCTTGTCGATCACCCGCGCAATAATCGCTTTGCTGGTGGCAGGCTGCCCGTCATCCATCAGTTCGCGCATGATCGCCGCCAACACATCGCTTTCATGCGGTGCATGCCAGGCGGGGCTATTGAAGTAGTCGGTAATCGCCCGACTGGCGCTGTTTGGCTGGGTTCTCATAGCTGACCTCCGCAGAGACAACGATGCCCGCCGCCAGATAATGGCAGCATGGGGAAATATGGGTTAATCATGCGGACTGTCCAGAACGGGCAGCACGTCGCCAGTGATCACTGGTGGTTTTTTAAACATAGATGCGGTGATGAATAATGTCAGTAACGAGTAGACATATTTTTTCACGTTTGCCGGGCGTTGCGATGCGCTTATCTTGCGGCAGGCATTGTTTCAGCACATAAAGACACTAAAAAACGGGCTTCTGACATGATTTGCTGTGAGCAGAATCACGCTCAACAGCGGAAAACTGCGTTTTTTACCCCATGCCATGTTTTGCCGTCCGGTAATGTTACGAGATTGTTAGACTTAAGCCTCGTTCTATTCTGCTGATGCTCACGCCCATGTTACGCTCCATCGAGTCCTGGAAAGTTAATCTGATATCAGTCTGGTTTGGCTGCTTTTTCACCGGCCTCGCCATCAGTCAGATCATTCCCTTCCTGCCGCTGTATGTTGAAGAACTCGGGATTCGTGGCGGTAACGCGCTGAGCGTATGGTCAGGACTCACCTTCAGTGTCACCTTCATTGTTTCTGCCGCCGTGGCGCCATTATGGGGCAGCCTTGCCGACCGCAAAGGACGCAAGCTGATGCTGCTGCGCGCGTCATTCGGCATGGGCGCGGTGATTCTGTTGCAGGCGTTTGTTACGCAGGCGTGGCAACTGCTGCTACTGCGTGCGCTGATGGGACTCACTTCTGGCTATATCCCCAATGCGATGGCGCTGGTGGCGGCTCAGGTGCCGCGCGAGCGCAGCGGCTGGGCGCTGAGCTGCGTCTCTACCGGGCAAATCAGTGGCGTGATCCTTGGACCGATGATTGGCGGGTTGCTGGCTGACTGGCTCGGTTTGCGCATGGTGTTTATCGTCACCGCGGTATTGCTGATGGTGAGCTTCCTCGTCACGCTATTCCTGATCAAAGAGACCGGTTATACACCGGTGAGCAAGAAGGACAAACTGAGCGGCCGCGAGGTGTTTCGTAGCCTCGATAACCCGCGCCTGATGATGTGCCTGTTTGTTACCACCATGGTGATTCAGATGTGCAACGGCTCGGTAAATCCGATTTTGACGCTGTTTGTACGCGAGCTGGCGCCGAATGCGCAAAACATCGCTTTTCTCAGTGGCGTGATTGCCGCGCTGCCGGGCGTGTCGGCGCTGATCTCCGCGCCACGGCTCGGCAAGCTCGGCGATCGCATTGGTACGCAACGTATTCTGATCGCCACCATGATCGTTTCGCTGGTGCTGCTGGTGGCGATGTCCTTTGTCACCAGCGCCACGCAACTTGGCGTGCTGCGTTTCCTGCTCGGTTTTGCCGATGGCGCCATGATGCCCGCGGTGCAGACGCTGCTGGTGCGTCATTCGCGCGATAACATCACCGGCCGCATCTTCGGCTATAACCAATCGTTTATGTACCTGGGAAATGTTGCGGGGCCGCTGCTGGGCGCGGCGGTATCAGCGGCCACCGGATATCGCTGGGTGTTCTTCGCCACGGCGATGGTGGTGTTAGTGAACGTGGTGTTGCTGCGTCGCTTCTATCGCCGCCCGAAAACCACGCTGACTCCACCGCGGAGCCAGCGTGATGCGGCGGAAAAACCTACTGACGCAACTTCAGCGCGTAGTGCCAGCGCTGCTGAGAAAGCAAAAACTCCGGGCTGACGCTTGGGCTCCAGGAGTCGTCACCGCCGACGCCCATATGGAAGCCGTCGAGGTGCAGCCAGCAGCCATCCTCTTCCTGTAATAAGTGGCGATGCGAGGTTGCGCGCAGCTGTTCAAGACTGTAACGACTGAGCGAGAAAGCGAAGTCGCCGCTGACCTGCAAGTCACCGCTCTGCAACTGACGCGTGCCGCAGCGCAAGCCATTTTCACCCGGGAATACGTAGGCAGTGCTCAGCGCGGCCAGCGGCAACTGCCAGCGCGAGAACTGCGCTGCTAGCTGGCGATCTGGATAGTTCTCGTGCGGGCCTAAGCCGAGCCAGCTCACCTGCTGTGGTGCTTTCACCCACTGACAACGTAGACCGATGCGGGCCGGTGGCGGCAAGCCGGGCGCCTGCTCCACGCTCACGCTTACCGACAACTCCCCGTTGCTGCCGATCTGATAACGTTTGTGACTGGTGAAGATCAGTTGCCCGTTAGCCTGCCACTGATGCCAGGTTTCAATCAGCACGCTGTGTTTCAGGCTATCGACCTGCATATCCACCAGCACCGCTTCCAGCTGATCATATCCCGCGCGTTTCCAGCGCTCGATCCACGCATTGGGATCAACGTTGGCGGCTTCGCTAGTACCAATGTCGTTATCAATTGGCGCACGTATAAAGCACTCCTGCAGCGGCGTTAACAGCGTTTCGGCATCATCAACAAACCATTGCACCAGCTCGCCGCTGCGACGGGAGAAGTGCCAGCGCTGCTGCGGCAGCACCACCGCGACCAGATCGTGATTAGCGATCAGCTCGGGCGCGGTGGTGCTAATTTCAGCTACGCGCTCAGGTAACTCGGCGGGCAGCGGCCACTGATCCCAGGCGACGCGCGCCTCGGCCTCAGACCACGGCGTGGCGTTGAGCTGATAAACCGCCAGGTTCAGCCAGGCGTTGCCCTGCAGGTTCTCACTGACTGGCAGCGTAAACGACTGGCTACCTTGTGGCGCGAGGTCGAGCGGCAATTCACCGCTGGCGAGGGCGACGCCATCTTGCTCAATCGACCAGCGCAGCACTTCATTATCGCTACGGCGGAACAGATATTCGCTGGTGACGGTAAAGCGCCAGGCATCCTGGCTATCGCGCTGAAACTGGAAGAATTGCTGTGCGCGTTGGGCTTCAAACAGCGCCGGATGTGGTGAGCGATCGGCAAACACCAGGCCATTCATGCAGAACTGGCGATCGTTCGGCGTGTCGCCAAAATCGCCGCCGTAGGCTTGCCATGGCTCGCCATTATTGTCGTAGCGCGTCAGGCTTTGATCGACCCAGTCCCAGACGAAGCCGCCTTGCAGGCGCGGGAACTGACGGAATGCCTGCCAGTATTTGGCGAAACCACCCAAGCTGTTGCCCATCGCATGCGCATATTCACACAGAATCAGCGGGCGCGTTTCGCCCGGCAGGCCAATCCATTTTTTCAGTGACCACTTCGGCACGGCCGGGAAGGGCTGATCCTTATCGACGCGCGCGTACATCGGACAGACGATATCGGTGGCTGCGGTATTCGCACCGCCGCCTTCGTACTGCACCGGACGTGTAGGATCGCTGCTTTTCACCCACTGGTAGAGCGCATCGTGCGTGCTACCGTGCCCGGATTCATTGCCCAGCGACCAGATAATGATGCAGGCGTGATTGCGATCGCGCTGCACCATGCGCGTCACGCGCTCGCTGTAGGCCGCGAACCAACGCGGATCGCTCGAGAGCCGGTTCATCGGCTGCATGCCGTGCGTTTCAATATTGGCTTCATCCACCACGTACAAACCGTACTCATCGCACAGCCGATACCACAGCGGATGATTAGGATAGTGAGCGCAGCGCACCGCGTTGAAGTTGTGGCGCTTCATCAGTTCGATATCGCGCCGCATGCTGGCTTCATCCACCACCTGCCCATTTTCCGGATGATGTTCGTGGCGATTCACGCCGCGAATCAGCAGCGGTTTGCCGTTCAGGCACAGCTGGCCGTTCTCAATGCTGACGCGACGGAAGCCAACGTCATACGCTTCGGCTTCCAGCAAGGCGCCATTTTCATCCAATAGGGCAACCACCGCGCGATAAAGATGCGGCGTTTCGGCGCTCCACAGCAGCGGCTGAGTGATGGGCAGCACCAGCAACGCACGTTCGGGATAATGACCGCGCTCATCAATGATGTCGCTGCCCGGCGCCTGTTCCTGCTCAGCAACGCACTTTTCACCGAGCCACAAACTGACGCGTAATCGACACTGCGCAGGCTGATGTGTGCCCGGCTGGATCCTGACGTTCACACGCAGGTCACCGCGCAGATATTCCGGGCTAAGTGCGGTTTCAAGCTGCACATCGGCGAGCTGGGTTGCTGGCTTATGCAACAGGCTGACGTCACGGAAGATGCCGCTCATGCGCCACATATCCTGATCTTCCAGATAGCTGCCATCGCTCCAGCGCAGCACCATCACCGCTAAGCGATTCTGACCTGGCTGCAGCGCGCGGCTGAGGTCAAATTCAGCGGGCAGGCGGCTGTCCTGCGAATAGCCGATCCATTGTCCGTTGCACCACAGGAAGAAAGCTGAATTCACGCCATCAAAGATAATGCGCGTCTGGCCCTGCTGCAGCCAGTTATCATCCACTTTGAATGTGAGCGAATAACATCCGGTGGGATTTTCTTGCGGCACAAAAGGCGGTGTCACCGGAATCGGATATTGCACATTGGTATAAATGGGGGCGTCGAAGCCGTGTAGCTGCCAGTTAGCGGGCACCGGCAACGTTTGCGCGTCCGGCAGATCCTGCAGCAGCCAGCTTTGCGGCACCGCTTCAGGTTGGGTGAAGTAGCTGAAGGTCCATTGACCATTCAGCATCAGCCGCGAGGGAGAAGGACGATCGTCACGCGCCTGGGTTTCATCGCGCCAACTGGCAAACGGGGGATGCGCATCCAGCCGGTTTAGGCTGGTGATCACCGGATTTTCCCAGTCACGGCGCGCCAGAATTTCGCTGAGGGACACAGCAGATAAGGTCATGATGAGATCTCATATTTTGTAATGCGCTCACATTGCGTGAAATTGCCTCGTCTGTAAAGCCATCTGCCGCGATTTTGCGCGCTGAGTGGCAGGCCGTGATGGCGCCTCTGTGATGTTTTAGCCGCTTTAGTGCCAGTAAATTGTTAAGCGTGGTGAGCGGAGATGAATAGCGCCGGGTTGCGGAGAATTCTGTATTGTCGCGCCCGGTGCGGCCTCATACACTCAGCCCGATTTCACCATTCCGAGGTAATTATGGTTCGTATTATTAAATTCGCCGCAGTTGCGGCACTGGTCACCGCGCTGAGCGGTTGCATTTTCCCACCTCCGGGCGGCGGCTGGGGCGGCGGTCATGGGCATGGCGGTGGCGGGCCGGGACGTGGCTTTATGGGGCCGCAATAATGAGCGCCAGCGTTAATTAATTTAGCCAGCGAAACGTTTCAATAAATAAAGGACTCGCCAGTGAAACGTTTCGCCGTTACATATTGATATTGCATCTCTTTTTTCGCGCTGCGGCTAATCTATTTTTTACGCAAAATACCGAATAATTGTTGTTGTTTTATTCCGCTCAATGCTAACGTCTGTTTTTCTTCTCTCATTGAGCTTGTCGCATGAAAAACCTGATTGCGGAACTCCTTCTAAAGCTGGCTGAAAAAGAAGAAGAGTCTAAAGAATTAGTGGTTCAGGTAGAGGCGTTAGAGATCGTGGTCACCGCGATGCTGCGCAAACTGAACTCCGAACAATTCCATGAAATTGCCACCGGTATTAAATTAGCGATGCCGCCCGTGGCGCCTGCCGCTGAAACGCCTGATACCACCCTGCTGCGTAATTATGTAGAGAAGCTGCTGAACCATCCGCGGGTATAAAGATTTTCGCCTGTTTTTACCGGCGAATGTCGTTATCGATTTCTCGTATTGACTTATTCCGTGCCATGCTTAGTGGGCAATAATGCTATGGAGAATCCGGTAATGAAATCGTGTCTTTTGGCAATAATGACAGCAGGCTTGCTGATTGCAGGCGGAGCGAGCGCGGCAGAGAAAACCGCGCAGCAGGAAAAAATGACCACGTGTAACCAAAGTGCCGGTACACAAAATCTGAAAGGCGATGCGCGTAAAAGCTTTATGAGTGACTGTCTGAAAAAAGACAGCAAAATGGGCAATATGACGCCGCAACAAATGAAGATGAAAACCTGTAATGCTGATGCGGGCGATAAAAAGCTCACTGGCGATGCGCGTAAAACCTTTATGAGTTCATGTCTGAAGAAGAGCTGATTTAATTATTGGCTGAAGTGCGCGATGCCTTTAGATAACGGCAGCTGAAATATATTAAGGGTTCATGGTTATCATGAACCCTTTCTTATTGCAGTTAACCGCAGCATGGATATATTCAGGTTTACTTATCACGTCAGAGGAAAAACTCATACCAGGATGTTCATCACAAAAACGCCGCCACAACGCTGGCAGGATGCATTAGTCCTAAATAATGACTAATTAAGTCAAATCCGCTCAATCCCTGCGAAGCCAGACCGTTCGTTGGGCAGCCTTTATCTGTGGAGTCTGCTATGAATGTGCTTGATTATGCTGTGATGGCGCTGTACGCGCTGATGATTGTGGCTATTACCCTGTGGGCGATGCGCAAGGTGGGCAGCACGCGCGATTTTTTTGCCGCCGGTGGAAAAATGCCGTGGTGGTTGTCGGGCGTGTCGCATCACATGTCGGGCTACAGCGCTGCGGTATTCGTGGCTTACGCGGCGGTAGCTTACAACATGGGCATCACCATCTATTTCTGGTGGGCCTTCCCGATAGCCATCGCCGTGCTGATTGGCTCGCGTCTCTTTGCCCCGCGCTGGGCGCGACTGCGCATTTATATGAACATCGAATCGCCGATGGAATATCTCGCCACGCGCTATAACCTGCCAACGCAGATGGTGCTGGCGTGGAGCGGGGTGCTGCTGAAAACCTTCGATGTCGGCGCGAAGTGGGCGGCGATTGCGGTGATTATCAACGTTTTCACCGGGCTCGATCCGCTGATAGGTATTTGTGTTTCCGGGGCGCTCAGCTTGTTTTACACCGTGATGGGCGGCTTGTGGGCCGATGCCTGCAACGATTTCGGTCAGTTTGTGGTGCAGTTTGTCGCCGCCATTGTAATGGTGGTGGCGGTGGCGATGCATCTTGGCGGTTTTGGCGAGCTGTTCACCATTTGGCAGCGGCTGCCGCCAACCCATACGCAGATCATTCAGGAACCCTATACCCTCGGCTTTGTGCTCGCCTATTTCGTCATCTATACCCTGAGTTACAACGGCGGTACCTGGAATCTGGCACAGCGCTTTATTGCTGCGCCCGCCGGCCGCGATGCCCGCAAAGCGGCGCTGCTCTCCTCGGCTCTCTATCTTATCTGGCCGTTAATTCTGTTCTGGCCGATGTGGGCAGCGCCGCTGCTGTTTCCTGGCCTGAGCGATCCGTCGCGCTCTTATTCGATGATGGCGATGGAACTGCTGCCGAATGGCTTAGTAGGGCTGGTGCTGGTGGCGATGTTCACGCATACGCTATCGATGACCTCCTCTGATGCCAACGCCATTACTGCCGTCGTCACGCGCGATATTCTGCCGGGCATGCTGCCGAGGCGCTTTCAGCGCGGTAAAAGTTCGCTGCTGGTGGCGCGACTCACCGCCTTTCTGTTCATTATCACCACGCTGGTGATTGCCATGAACGCCAGCCATTTCGGCGGCGTGCTGTCACTGCTGATCGTCTGGTTTGGTGGTCTGGTCGGTCCGATATCAATCCCGATGCTGCTCGGACTGCTACCGGCTTTTCGTCGTAGCGGTAGCGCCGCCGCGCTGGTGAGTTGGGCGGTGGGGGTTGGCACCTTCTTCTGCGTGAAATTTATCTTTACCGATGTCAGCACCGCAACGGTGGTGGCTGCGCCGGTGATGTCATCGCTGATGCTGTTTATCGCCATGGGTTGGCTGCGCCGTGCGCCGGTTCGCCCGGAAGTGGATCAGCTGCTGAATGCCCTGAATCAGGATCAGGATGCGACCGCCGATAAGCGCTGGCCGCAGAAAACCAATGTTTCTCAGGAGGGATAACATGACGCTATTACAACAGGGAAAAAAGGATCGTTTGGAGGTTAAACGCTTCGCCAGTCGCGCTGCGCTAGGCGCTGAGGCAGCCCAGGACGTGGCGATGTATCTGCGCCAGCGGCTGAGTGCACAACGGCTGGTGCGTATGGTGTTTGCCGCTGCGCCGTCGCAAAACGAGTTTCTTGCCGCGCTGGCTGCGGCGCCGGACATCGACTGGTCACGCATTCACGCCTTACACATGGATGAATACATCGGACTTGATCCCGCTGCGCCGCAGCGTTTCAGCCAGTTTCTGCGTCAGCACCTGTTTGATGAGGTGCGGCCGGGCGAAGTCCATCTGATTCCCTCCAGCGGCGATCCGGCGGCAATCTGTTCTGCGTACAGTCAACAGCTTAACGCCGCGCCGATTGATGTGGTGTGTCTGGGGATTGGCGAGAACGGCCACTTAGCCTTTAACGATCCGCCGGTGGCAGACTTCAGCGATCCTTACAGCGTTAAGGTGGTGCAACTGGATGATGCATGCCGCCAGCAGCAGGTCAACGATGGCTGTTTTGCCACCTTCGCAGCGGTGCCGACGCATGCGGTGACGCTGACCATTCCGGCCTTGATGAGCGGGGCGCGCCTGTTCTGCATGGTGCCGGGCGCCAGCAAACGTGCGGCGGTGCAGGCAACGCTCAATGACGCTATCTCCACGGCTTGTCCGGCAACCCGGCTGCGCCAGCATCCGCACTGCACGCTGTATACCGATAGCGCTGCCTGCCCGGAGGTGACATTTGACTAACGCCATTTTGCGCGGCCGTGATTACCGCACGCTGCAACCCATCGAGCTGGAAATTCAGCACGGCAGCATTGCTGAGGTGCGCGCGCTGAGCGCACTCGATGACGATATTATCCTCGCGCCGGGTTTTGTCGACCTGCAGGTCAACGGTTTTCAGGGCGTCGATTTCAACCACTTTACTTTTAGTGAGCAGGATGTACTGCACGCCACGCGCGCGCTGTGGCAGCAGGGCGTGACCAGCTATTTGCCGACGGTAATCACTGCCAGTCCGCTAGAGATTACGCACGCGATGCAGCGGCTGGCCAGCGCTTGCCAGCAGCATCCTGAGGTGGCGCGTGCGGTGCCGGGTTTTCATCTGGAAGGTCCCTTTCTGTCGCCAGAAGATGGACCGCGTGGTGCGCACCCGCGCGAGGCGATTCGCGCGCCGGATATCGCGCTGTTCGATAGCTGGCAGCAGGCGGCGCAGCGGCGCATCCGGCTGTTAACGCTGTCGCCGGAGTGGCCGCAAAGCGACGCGCTGATCCGGCATTGCGTGGCGCAGCAGGTGCGCGTTGCGATTGGTCATACTGCGGCAACCTCTGAGCAGATTCGCGCAGCGGTAACTGCCGGCGCTACGCTTTCCACCCATCTCGGCAACGGCGCGCATCTGCAGCTGCCGCGGCATCCAAATTACATCTGGCAGCAGCTGGCTGAAGATGCGCTGACGGCCACGCTGATTGCAGATGGCGACCATCTGCCGCCGGACGTGCTGAAAGTGTTTTTGCGCGCCAAAGGCGAGCAGGCGCTGCTGGTCAGTGACGTGACGTCCTTCGCTGGGCAGCCACCGGGCATTTATCACACTGCCATCGGTGGCCGCGTGCAGCTTAGCGCCAGCGGTCGTTTGAGTCTGGCGGATGCGCCGCAGTTGCTGGCGGGTTCAGCGCGCGGGCTACTGGACGGGGTCAACTTCCTGCTGCGCGAGAAGTTGGTTCCGCTGGCGCAAGCCATTGAGATGGCATCGATACGGCCAGCGTGCCAACTCGCTCTGCCGCAGCAACAGGGTTTGGCTGCCGGAGCGCCCGCCGATCTGCTGCTGCTGGCACCGCAAACGGATGGCAGCGTGCAGCTGCGCGGCTGTGTAAAACAGGGCGAGTGCGTGTGGCGACATGACGCAGCGGCCTGACAATCGCAGATTATCTTTTACTATTTAACAACCAGTTAGCTACCGTTGCGCTTTGTTATTGCGGACAAATCACCACGCTTTGCCAGGCTTACTCTTTGTAGGGATTTGCTGTCTACATCAAAAACCAGAAGAAAGGAGGCCTATCGTGAGCTATCAAACCGTCGTGGAACTCAAGTCGCTGGCGCAGCGCAAACCCACCAAATTTACCGTTGGCGACACCGATGTGGTGTTGATTCGTGACGATGAGCGCGTGCAGGCATTTCAGGCCAAATGCCCGCATGCCGGTGCGCCGTTAGAGCAGGGCGCGGTATGTGGTGACAAGCTAATCTGTCCGTGGCACAAAGCGGTGTTTCAGCTGCAGGATGGCCAGATGTGTGAGCCGCTGGCATTAGCCAATTTGAAACGTTATCCGGTGCGGGTTGAACAGGGCAAAGTGCTGGTCAATCCGCAGGCGATGGCGCCCGCCAGTGCACCATCCGCTCAGGGAACTTCGCCAGTGTGCGTGATTTTAGGTTCGGGCGCGGCGGGCAGCGCGGCGATCTGGACGCTGCGTGATGAAGGTTTTAGCGGGCAGATTGTGTTGGTCGAGCGTGAATCAGAGGCACCTTACGATCGCACGGCGCTAAGCAAGTTTGTGCCGTCCGGCAAAATGGCAATTGAAGAGGTGCCGAAACTCCTCAAGCAAGATGTCCTGGGCGCGGTACAGCGCATTCAGGGGGATGTGGAGCAGCTGAAAGCGCTGGAGCAAACGCTGATCCTTAAGGGCGGTCAGCAGGTGAAGTTCGATCAACTGCTGATTGCCAGCGGCGGCGTGCCGCAATCGCTGGACATTGCAGGCAAGGATCTGGACGGCGTGCATCTGCTGCGCTCTCTCAATCAGGCCGATGAACTGCTGAAAGAGGTGGATAAAACTGAACAGCTGGTGATTATCGGCAACAGCTTTATCGGCATGGAGATGGCCGGATCGCTACGTAATCGTGATGTTGAGGTCACGGTGATTGCGCGTCATCCGCTGCCGTTTGCCAAACAGTTTGGCGAAGAGATTGGCCGTCACTTTTACGATCTGCACCGCAGCAACGGGGTGAAATTTGTTGAGGGCGATCCAGTGGCGCTGGAAGGCGAGGGCAAAGTCAGCGCTGTGCGCCTGAAAAGTGGCAAGACGGTAGAGGCCAGCCTGGTGCTGTTCGGTACCGGCGTGGTGCCCGCAACCCAATTCATTCACGACCTGCCGCTCGAAGAGGATGGCAGCTTACTGACGGACAGTCAGCTACGCGTGGCGGATAACATTTGGGTGGCCGGTGATATCGCCAGCTACCCTTCGGTGCGTGGCCCGCAACGTATTGAGCACTATCGCGTGGCACATCAGCAGGGGCGTATCGCGGCATTGAATATGTTGGGTAAACAGATATTGTATGACCGCGTGCCATTCTTCTGGACCGCGCACTACGGTACTCGTTACGAGTATTTGGGGCATGCGGAGGAGTGGGATGATTATCGCCTGCTGGGATCGCTGCAGGATAAGCGCTTTATCGCTTTCTATTGCCGCGAAGGGATGATTGCGGCGGTGTGTTCTGCCGGGCTGTATACGTTGACGGCAGCGCTGGTGCACGAGATGCAGCACCCGATGACGCTGGCGCAGGGGATTGCGCTGTATGAGGCATATCAGGGGTAGAGTGCAGCGCGCGCTGCCCCTCATCCCAACCTTCTCCCGCCAGCGGGAGAAGGGGCCGCCTGAGCTCACTATTTCCTCTCCCGCTGGCAGGAGAGATAGATGCGGCAACATGCTCGATCGGTTCCCTCTCCCGCCTGCGGGAGAGGGTTAGGGTGAGGGGCAAACCGCTCCAATCACTGCTTACTCAACGCCTCTGACTTCGCCATGCAAGCCTGCATCGCGTTAATCACTGCGGCGCGGAAGCCTTTCTCTTCCAGCACTTTTACCGCTTCAATGGTGGTGCCGCCTGGCGAACACACCCGATCTTTCAGCACGCACGGATGCTCGCCGGTTTCCAGCACCATCTGCGCTGAGCCTTTTACCGCCTGCGCCGCGAACTGATACGCCTGTGCACGCGGCATGCCGCCGAGCACCGCGGCATCCGCCATCGCTTCAATAAACATAAACACATACGCCGGTGCCGAACCGCTTACGCCAACTACCGCGTGAATCAGATATTCATTCACCACCGCCGCTTTGCCGAAGCTCTCGAAAATGGCGACCACTTCATCCACTTCATGCGCTTCCACCAGCACGTTAGGCGTCACAGACGTCATGCCTTCATTCACCAGCGACGGCGTATTGGGCATCACGCGAATGATTTTGCGATCGTGGCCTAAAACAGAAGCCAATGAATCGAGCGTCACACCCGCCGCAATCGATACCACCAGCACATCTTTTTTCAGTTGACCGGCAACATCTTTCAGCACTTTGAGAATCACATTGGGTTTCACCGCGCCAAACAGGATATCGACTTCACGCGCCAGGCATTCAACGCTCTCTGCGGCGGTGATGCCGTACTGTTGCGCCATCGCCTGATTGGTGGCCGGTTTGCGGTCAAATACCAGGATATTGGCCGGGGCGATCTGCCCGCTGTTCACCAGTCCGCTGATGATAGCTTTCGCCATATTGCCGCAGCCGACAAACCCGATTTTTTTCTCCAGCATCGCTTTATCCTCTAAGTGGTTCATTTTCTGTGGGGGTAAGCTTACGTCAGCGAGGATTAATAACAAGGCAGGCAGACAGCAAAAACAGTTGCCATTCTGCCGCAGCACGGCAAGATCAGCCTCATTGTCTGCGAAAAAGGAGTCATCATGTCGATTTGGGTTGATGCGGATGCCTGTCCCAATGTCATCAAAGAGGTGTTGTACCGCGCTGCGGAGCGCACCAAAGTCACCGTGACGTTTGTCGCTAACCAACCGCTGCGCGTGCCGCCTTCGCCGTGGCTGAAAACGCTGCAGGTGGCTGCCGGTTTTGACGTGGCCGATAATGAGATTGTGAAACGCGTGCAGCCGGGTGAGCTGGTGATTACCGGCGATATTCCGCTGGCAGCGGAAGTGCTGGAGAAAGGCGCTGCGGCGTTGAATCCGCGCGGTGAACGCTATTCGCCGGATACCATCCGTCAGCGCTTAACCATGCGTGACTTTATGGAAACGATGCGTGCCAGCGGGATTCAGAGTGGCGGTCCGTCGACGTTGAGCCAACGCGACCGCCAACTGTTTGCTAATGAACTGGATAAGTGGTTACGCCAGCGCTAATCAGACGAAGCTGTCATCGTCGTCAAAGTCGCCACCGCTGCTAAAATCGCCGAAATCATTGTTATCCGCCAGGTTGTTATCCCAACCCGAATTATCATTGAGAAACGCGTTGTTACTGTCGTTGCCGTTGAAGGTATCGAGGCTGTTATCGACCTGCGGCAGCGCCGGTTCGTTAATGATGTTAACGATCTCTTCCGGTTGCGAATGGTGGAACATGCTGGTCAGCATATCCGCCATCACCACGCCACCCGCCACGCCAACTGCCGTTTGCAATGCGCCGCCGAGGAAGCCGGTGCCGCGCGCCGGCGCTGCACCGTATTGCTGCTGTGGCGGGGGCGCATACTGCTGCTGAGGCTGCGGCGGTGGCGTGCCCCAGGCCGGTTGTTGCTGCTGGGAGGCTGCCGGACGCGAACCGCCGCCAAACAGGCTTGAAAGAAAACCGCCGCTGCTCTGCTGTGGCGACTGTTGCTGCTGCGCCTGCGCCAGACGATTTTCCAGATCCGTGACCTGTGCATTGAGCTTTTTCAGCGCCGCTTCCTGAATCAGGATCGCCTGCGACATGTAGTAAGGTGCGCCAGGCTGATTCTGTAAATGCTGTTTGATTAACTGCTCTGCGCCTGCATCACGCGGGCCGCTTTGGCTTTCAGCCTGTTTCAGTCGGCTGAACAAGCTTTCAATCAATTGTTGTTCTTCGTTTTGCATGGGAAACCTCCATTTACGGTATGACTCAATATATGAGGGCGCGACCCAGGAAAGTAAATCAGCGGCCTGGTAAGGAAATGTTGCCCGCTCTTACATTTTCGGCGATGCACGATTCATGCATTGTTTTTCGCTGGTTAATCAAGCGAATAGCCCAGGATGTGACTGAAATACGCGTAAATCGTGCCTCGCGGGTGGCTGATAAAATAAAATCCAGGTATTATGCGACGCATTATTGACCTGATGACGTTGCCCGTGCGGCACATTACGGCGGAGGATGAGCCTGGATGTCATTACCCATCTATCTGATCGGCGCACGCGGTTGCGGTAAAACCACGGTGGGCCAGGCGCTGTCGCAAGCGCTGGGCTATGCCTTCAACGATACCGATCACCATCTGCAACTCACCACCCAGCGAAGCGTGGCCGAGATTGTGGCATCTGAAGGGTGGGAGAGCTTTCGCGCCCGTGAGACCGAATCGCTGCGTGCGGTTACCGCGCCAAATACGGTTATTGCCACCGGTGGCGGCATGGTGTTGGCCGAAGCCAACTGTCGCTTTATGCGTGAACATGGTCAGGTGATTTGGCTCAATGCGCCATCGGACGTCTTAGCGCAACGTCTCGAACATCAGCCGGAAGCGGCGCAGCGTCCGACGTTAACCGGCCGTCCGATTGCCGAAGAGATGGGCGATATCCTGCGTGAACGCGCGCCTCTGTATCGTCAAACCGCGCACCATGAAGTGAATGCGATGCAATCACCCGAGCGCGTGGTTGAGCAAATTTTGCAGTCGCTGTCACTGGCGCGCGCCAGCTAAACCCTCAGATTTTTCTCTCTTTTTTTGCAGCGATCCTCCGTTGTCTATACTTCACGGTAGGCAGAGGATCACGGCTGCCCGTGGACAACTGAGAGAAGAGGGAAAATTATGCCAACGAAACCACCCTATCCGCGTGAAGCGCGCATCGTCACTGTTGAAAAAGGCTCGTCAGATCAAACCGTGACCTGGTATGAATTACGTGCCGACCATCCCAAACCCGATACGTTAATTAGTGAACATAAATCTCAGGCCGAAGCGCAGGATGCTAAAGAGCGCTACGAGGATGCCGAAAAAGATTAACGTTATCCATCATATTTCAAGCTGTAGATACGTTGGCTTGATGTGTTCTCCCCAGTCACTGACTAAAGTAAGCGCCTGGGGATTTACACATTTGCCGCCTTCCTGCAGCTTGAACTATTCAGGATAAAGAAACTCAACCAAATACTGCGCATTACCCAATAAGCTCTATCCCTTCCTGCTAAATATCTTTCTCGCCTGATAACGTCATTCAATTCTGTTTTTCTGCCGTATTTTCTCCTGCCTTAAATTCCATAAGTATTGTCCGGCTAAAAATTTGCGCTTGACGCATAAAGCCACGCGTTTTACTTTCGGGGTCTTGATAAAGGAACTCGGTTCCACATAGTGAAACAGGCGCCATGACCACACTCGAAAATGCCTCTGCCGTACTGAAGCTGTTCCAGCGCTTTGGCGTGGCGCAGGGCCATCCGGGCTTAACGTTTACCGAGGTGGTGGATGCGTTGGGGTTGCCGAAAAGCACCGTATCGCGCCTGTTAGCGACGATGGAAAGTGAAGGCTTACTTGAGCGTGATGCCGAGAGCCGCTGCTTTCAGATTGGCCGCGTGCTGCTGTCGGTTGCTGGTCACTATCTCTCGACGCCGTTGGTTGATAGCGCCTCGGCGCCGATGGCGCGTCTGGCGGCCAGCAGCGGTTGCATGGGCTACATCTCGGTGCTGGACGGTGACGATGTGCTGGTGATGCGGATGTATCACGGTCGCTTCTTCACCCAGCTCGTTACGCCGCCGGGCACACGCGTTTCATTAACCGGCACTTCGACCGGACGCGTGCTGTTAGCGCAGTTAAGCGATGAAGAGGTTCGCGATCGTTTTGCCAGCAACTGGCAGGCGGCTTCGCTGAACTCACCGCTAACGCTGGATGATTTGTGTAAAGAGTTAGCCGTGATTCGACAGCAGGGCTGGGCAATGGCGCGCAATGAGACGCTGCCGGGCATCAGCTCACTGGCGGTCGCCGTGACCAATAAACATCGCGGTGAAAGTGCCGCGCTTTGTCTCTCGTTTTTATCGCAAGAAGCGGCGCCCGGTTACCCGGAAGCACTGCTCAGCGAACTACGTGCCACCGCCGCCCTAATGGCGGAAAAGTACGGCGCGTAACCCTGAATCAATCAGGGAATCCCTCTTAACGATTTTAAGGCGTAATACTTCGCGCCACACCAGGGAAATAGCAGGTCTTCGGACCTGCTTATTTCAATAATCAGGGAACGATTAAATAAATATGTGGATGTCCCGCGTGTCGGGCATTGCATTTTAAGGCGTTTCTACAGGGTGAAAATACGGGGATCTCATGCGTCAAAATAATCCAATAAAAAGTGTTGGCGTTGCCTTAATGCTGGTTCTGCTATCCGTTGCAGGCGCCATTATTGGGGTACAGCTTATTACCACCATTGGGGTGACACCCAATACCTCTATTATCGGCGCGCTGTTTGCCATGCTGCTGGCGCGCATTCCACTGCAATGGTTTCGTCGCTACCGTTCGATTGAAGTACAAAACCTCGCGCAAACCGCTATCTCTTCTGCCACCTTTGGCGCCGCCAACAGCCTGCTGATGCCGATTGCGGTGCCGTGGGCGCTGGGCGAACCGCAGCTGGTGCTGCCGCTGTTTGTTGGCGTCAGCGCGGCGATGCTGCTTGATGCTTATCTGCTCTATCGTCTGTTCGATACGCGCGTGTTCCCCGCCAGCAATGCGTGGCCGCCGGGCGTGGCGGCAGCGGAAGCGATTAAAGCCGGGGATAAAGGCGGTCGTCAGGCGTGGCTGCTGGTGGTGGGGATTGTCGGCGGCATTGTCGGTTCGATGCTGAAGATTCCGATGTCGGCGTTTGGTACCGCGTTTATCGGCAATATCTGGGCGCTGAGTATGCTGGGTATCGGTTTTCTGCTGCGCGCGTATGCGCAACCGGTTGCTGGTATTGATATCAACGCCCTTTATATTCCGCACGGCGTGATGGTCGGTGCCGGTTTAGTCGCGCTGATTCAGGTGGTGCAGGTGATTCGCAGTCGCCGTAATGACCAGATCAACGTCAGCCGCAGCGATAGCGAAGTGAAGCGCTCGCTTGGCTTTGGCACCGTGGGTTATATCGTTATCTCCACGCTGCTGGCGCTGGCAGGTGGTTTGTGGAGCCAGATGGGCCTGCCGATGCTGGTGTTGTTTATTGTTTACGCCGCCTTTGCTGCCTTTGTACATGAACTGATTGTCGGCATCGCCGCCATGCACTCCGGCTGGTTCCCGGCCTTTGCGGTGGCACTGATTACGCTGATTCTCGGCATTCTGCTCGGCTTCCCGCCGCTGGCGCTGTGCCTGCTGTGTGGTTTCACCGCCGCAACTGGCCCGGCATTTGCCGACATGGGCTATGACCTGAAAGCCGGCTTTATCCTGCGCGGTAACGGCGCAGATATGCAGCAGGAGCTGTGGGGCCGCCGCATCCAGCTGATCGCCGCCATGATCGCCTTTGTCATCTGTATTCCGGTGGTGTGGTATGCGCATACTATTTTCTTTGCCGAAAATCTGCTGCCGCCGGTGGCGCGTGTTTACGCGAAAACCATTCAGGCCGGGGCGGAGCCGGGTATCGCCGGTAACCTGCTGATGTGGGCAATTCCGGGCGCCATCATCCAGTTAATCGGCGGACCCAAACGTCAGCTCGGGGTGCTGCTGGCGACCGGTTTGCTCATCAATAACGCCGCTGCCGGTTGGGCGGTGATGATCGGTATCGCGCTGCGAATCATCATTTTGCGTGTGTGGGGCGAGCGTGGACGTTCACCGATGGAGGTGATGGCCGCTGGATTTATCGCCGGCGACGCGCTCTACAGTTTCTTCCATTCACTCTTTGCCAGTAGCACTAAGAAATAATCCAGGGAATTCATTATGAGTTTACAGCAGACACTGCAGGTCTTTGAGTTACTCGATAGCGCCTACATTGATGGCCAGCAGGTGGTGGATTTGTTCGCTGCTTATCCGGGCGTTAGCGCCAGCACTACCCGCGTCAGTGGGCCAAAAGGGCGTACCGATTTTGTCCGCATCGATATTCCCGGCGCGCAGGGCAAGCGCAACGGCGGCAATGCGCCAACGCTGGGTATTATTGGTCGTCTTGGCGGCATCGGTGCGCGTCCAACGCGGATTGGTATGGTGTCTGACGCGGATGGTGCCGTGGCGGCAGTCAGCAGTGCGCTGAAGCTGGCGCAGATGCAAACCAAAGGCGATGTGCTGGCGGGCGACGTGATCATCACCACCCACATCTGCCCGGATGCGCCCACTCGTCCGCACGAACCGGTCGATTTCATGGATTCGCCGTGCGACGACATCACCATGAATGACAATGAGGTGATCGCTGGCGTTGATGCGATTCTGTCGATCGACACCACCAAAGGTAACCGCATCCTTAATCACAAAGGCTACGCGCTGTCGCCTACGGTGAAAGAGGGCTACATCCTGCGCGTGTCGGAAGATTTACTGCGCATCATGGAGATGACCAGCGGCAAACCGGCGGTCACGTTCCCGATTACCACGCAGGACATCACGCCCTACGGCAACGGGGTTTATCACCTCAATAGCATTCTGCAGCCCTCCACCGCCACCGATGTGCCGGTCGTGGGCGTGGCGATCTGCGCGGAATCGGTGGTGCCGGGCTGTGGTACCGGCGCCAGCCACGAAGTGGATATCGCCTCTGCGGTGAAGTTTGCGGTGGAAGTGGCGAAAGAGTTCGGACGCGAAACCTGCCAGTTCTATGACGCGCAAGAGTACGCTGTGCTGCTATCTTTGTATGGTAGTCTCAGCCACTTGCGTAACCGGAAAGCCTGATGATGAATACCTCCCTGGTCACACTTACCATTGGTCAATCACCGCGCAGCGACATCTTGCCGCTGCTGCAGGAACATCTGCCCGCCGATCAGATAGCACATGCCGGGCTACTCGACGGCCTGACGCTGGCCGAGGTCGAGCAGCAGTATGCGCCCGCGCCGGGCGATAAAGTGCTGGTCTCGCGCATGACCAGCGGCGAGCAGGTGCGTCTGTCGGGACCAAAAGTGGAGCAGGGACTGCAGCGTAAAATCACCGCGCTGGAACAGCAGGGCTACGACACCATTCTGCTGCTGTGCACCGGCGAGTTCGGCACGCTGAAAACGCAATCCGCTTTATTGCTGGAGCCGGATCGCATCATCCCGCCGCTGGTGCGCGCGATTGTGCAAGAGCATAAAGTCGGCATCGTGGTGCCGGTCGAAGAGCAGATTGCCGAGCAGGCCAACAAGTGGCGCAACCTGACGAGCCCGCCGTGCTTTGCCGTGGCCAGCCCGTATCTGGCCGAGCAGGCCGATTTGGTAGAAGCCGGGTTGTCGTTGCAGGAGCAGGGCGCGGATGTGGTGGTGCTGGATTGCATCGGTTATCACCAGAAGCATCGGGATTTCCTGCAAAAAATGTTGGGCATTCCGGTACTGCTGTCGAACGTGCTGGTGGCCAAGCTGGCGGCAGAGTTGATCGTCTAAGGCGGATAGATCACAACTTACGATCGGTGGCGCTATTTCGCGTGACAGATCAGCGAGTTCCTTAGTAATCTGCCAGTCACGATAATGTGCTGTGAGGAAGTAATATGCTCAATACGAGTGAGTATTTCGACGGAAAAGTGAAATCCATTGGTTTCGACAGCGTGACCATTGGCCGTGCCAGCGTTGGCGTGATGGCGGAAGGTGAATACACCTTCGGTACCGCTCAGCCGGAAGAGATGACGGTAGTCAGCGGCGCACTGAAAGTGCTGCTGCCGGGCGAAACCGAGTGGAAATGGTACGAAGCCGGTTCCGTCTTCAGCGTTCCGGGCCAGAGCGAATTCCATCTGCAGGTAGCCGAGCCTTCTTCTTATCTGTGCCGCTACCTCTGATTTACCCGTCATACTTCGCGCTGCAGATGCGTTGGCTGCGTGTGCTCACCCCAGTCACTTACTTTAGTAAGCTCCTGGGGATTCTCACCCTTGCCGCCTTCCTGCAACGCGAATTATTTAGGGTAAAATTCTGTGCGCTAGATGGTTTTAAACCTGCGATTCTGTTTTGGATTGCAGGTTTTTTGCTTTAATTATGCACCGTTTTAACGCTTCGCTTCGCCGCCTAACGCTTCTACCAGGTTAGCGATCAGCGCGGCCAGTTCGCTGCTCATCAGAATGAAATCAGCATCGAAACGTTGAGCGAAATCGTCGCGATCGATGTCATCATTCTGCTCACGCAGCGTGTCGCTAAACTTCAGGCGTTTCACCGAAGCATCGTCGGCAATGACAAACTGAATGCGCTCCTGCCAGTCGAGCGCCAGCTTGGTGACCACTTTACCGGCTTCAATATGCGTGGCGATTTCATCGGAGATCAGATCCTGTTTCTTGCAGCGGATCACGCCGCCATCTTCCAGCATCGCTTTCAGCTCGGCTTCATCCATCAAGGCAAAACCAGCCGGCAATTCACCGGAACGCACCCATTCGGTCAGCGTCAGCTCGATCGGATTCTCCAGCGTCAGCGGCACCACCGGCAATGAACCGAGGCTTTTACGCAGCAGTGCCAGCGTATCTTCGGCTTTTTTGGCGCTGGCGCAGTCAACGATGATCAGATTGTTGACGGTGTCGATCCACATAAAGGTCTGGCTGAAGCGGCTAAATGCGCGCGGCAGCAGGCTATGCAGCACTTCATCTTTCAGCGAGTCTTTCTCAGTCTTCTTCAGCTTGCGGCTCTGTTCCGCCTCCAGCTTGTCGATTTTGGCTTCCAGCGCCTGTTTCACCACTGGCGATGGCAGGATCTTTTGTTCAGTGCGCGCACAGATTACGATCTGACCGTTAATCTCATGCGTCAGCGCTTCGCTGCGGTTGCCCATCGGTGATACCCAACCGGTTTTCGCCATATCCTGGCTGCCGCACGGTGAAAAGGTGAAGGCGTCGAGCTGCTTTTCCAAATCGTCTGCGGACAGCGGGATGTCACGATTCAGACGATAAACCATCATATTTTTAAACCACAACATCGGGATTCCTTACCGTGGGTGCGATCGGGCGCACAAGTCTCAAAGTCAGCGCGCATGATAGCGAAACATCGGATTCGTTTCATTGCCTTTCCCGATTCAGCCTTCTACTGTATTTGTCACCAGAACGAATAATGAGGAATAAATCGTGCGTATTGGGATTGATTTAGGCGGCACTAAAATTGAAGTGATTGCCCTGTCCGATCAGGGACAAGAGTTGTTCCGTCACCGCGTCAATACGCCGCGTGATGACTACGCTGCCACGGTTCAGGCGATTGTCGATTTGGTGTTGCTGGCGGAGGAGAAGACCGGACAGCAGGGCACGGTGGGCATTGGCATTCCCGGCACCCTTTCGCCTTATACGCAGCGGGTGAAAAATGCTAACTCTACCTGGCTGAACGGACAGCCGCTGGATAAGGATTTGGCGCAGGCGCTGAATCGTGACGTGCGCATCGCCAATGACGCGAATTGTCTGGCGGTTTCCGAAGCGGTGGATGGTGCGGGCGCGGGCCAGCCGCTGGTGTTTGCAGTGATCATCGGCACCGGTTCAGGCGCGGGCGTAGCGATTGGCGGCGAGTCACGCATCGGCGGTAACGGTAACGCCGGCGAATGGGGCCATAATCCGCTGCCGTGGATGGACGAAGATGAACTGCGTCACCGCGCGGAAGTGCCATGTTATTGCGGGTTGCAGGGCTGTATCGAGACATTTGTTTCGGGCACCGGCTTTGCCATCGATTATCAGCGTTTGAGCGGTAAGGCATTGAAAGGCGCCGAAATCATTAAGCTGATTGAGCAGCAGGATCCCGTGGCGGAACTGGCGATGAATCGCTACGAAATGCGTCTGGCGAAATCGCTGGCGCAGGTGGTGAATTTGCTTGATCCGGATGTGATTGTGCTGGGCGGCGGGATGAGCAATAACGATCGGCTGTATCAAACCGTGCCGGCGCTGATGAAACAGTGGGTGTTTGGCCGTGAGTGTGAAACGCCGGTATTGAAGGCGGTGCACGGTGATTCAAGCGGTGTGCGCGGGGCCGCATGGCTGTGGCCGGTGAAGGGTTAGGATTCGGTGTGTGCTGGCTGTCCCCCTCTTCGTACCGTGCTGGTTGCCCCCCACCTCGGTCCTCCCCCATAAATGTGTTCAGTCCGGGGAGATCGTGAACACTTGTTCGGGGACATGGTAGACACTTACAACTAAGGCATAAGAACCCGTTTATGGAGTCGCTTATGCCCTGGGATGCGAGAGATACCATGTCATTACGTACTGAGTTTGTTCTGCTCGCCTCGCAAGACGGGGCGAACATCCGCGAGCTGTGCCGCCGCTACGGCATTTCTCCCGCCACCGCCTATAAGTGGCTTCGCCGCTGGGCTGAGGAAGGGCCGTCCGGTCTTCAGGACCGCTCACGCACGCCCCGTCATTCCCCCGGCAGGTCGCCCGACGACATCACTGACCTGCTGCGTATGGCGCATGAGCTTCATCAGCGCTGGGGAGCACGCAAGATTAAGCGCTGGCTCGAAGAACGCGGACACCGCATGCCCGCCTTCAGCACCGTCCATAACCTGATGGCCCGCCACGGCCTGCTGCCGGGACTGGCTCCGGGTATCCCGGCCACGGGGCGCTTTGAACACGCGGCCCCGAACCAGCTCCGGCAGATGGATTTTAAGGGCCACTTTCCCTTTGGCGGCGGCCGCAGCCATCCGCTTACCCTGCTGGACGACCATTCCCGGTTCTCGCTGTGCCTTGTGCACTGCGCTGACGAACGGCGCGAGACGGTACAGGAGCAGCTGGTCAGCGTCTTTGAGCGCTACGGCCTGCCGGACCGGATGACGATGGATAACGGCTCACCGTGGGGCGACACGACCGGGACCTGGACGGCAGTGGAGCTGTGGCTGATGCGGCAGGGTATCCGGGTGGGCCACTCCCGGCCTTACCATCCGCAGACGCAGGGCAAGCTGGAGCGCTTTCACCGCAGTCTGAAGGCGGAAGTGCTGCAGGGAAAGTGGTTCGCGGATAGCGGAGAGCTGCAGCGCGCCTTCGACCACTGGCGGGCAGTCTACAACCTCGAACGCCCGCATGAGGCGCTGGATATGGCGGTGCCGGCGTCGCGCTATCAGCCATCATCGCGGCAGTACAGCGCCCGCGTAACGTCACCGGAATACGACGAGAGCGTGATGGTCAGGAAGGTGGATATCAGCGGGAAGCTGAGCGTAAAAGGCGTCAGCCTGAAGGCAGGCAAGGCGTTCAGGGGAGAGCGGGTTGGGCTGAAGGAGACGCGGGAAGACGGTTACTACGAAGTGTGGTGGTACAGCACAAAGGTGGGGGTGATCGACCTGAAGAATAAGTCGATCACCATGGGTAAGAATGTTAAAAAGTGTTCACCATGTCCCTGAACACCCGTTTACCATGTCCCCGGACCGTACAAAATGGGGGAGGAAGATGCTGCTATATGTGAGTTATGAAGCTGCATATGGCAGCGTCTCCTTCTCCCGCTTGCGGGGGAAGGCCGGGATGGGGGACAGCCAGCACATACTCACTCACCTATTAACATCGAATCCCGCGGCGCGTTGTCGCGCTGTGATTTAGTTGCCAGGAAGTAGACATACCCCACCGCCATAATCGCCACAAACAATCCGCCAATTACCGGGTTAAACCACAGCATTGCCACCAGACACACCAGCGACAGCACCAGCGCAATACCCGGCACAATCGGATAGCCCGGCGCGCGGAAGCTGCGTTCCATCTCTGGAGCGGTGCGGCGCAGTTTAAACAGGCTCAGCATGCTCATCAGATACATCACAATCGCGCCGAACACCGCCATGGTGATCATCGCGGCGGTCAAGGTCATGCCCTGCAAATTGATGAAGCCATCGCTGTAAATCGCGGCGATACCAATTAAACCACCAGCGATAATCGCGCGGTGCGGCGTCTGGAAGCGTGACAGTTTCGCCAGACTTTGTGGCAGATAACCGGCGCGGGCGAGGGCGAAGAACTGCCGTGAATAGCCAAGAATAATGCCGTGGAAGCTGGCAATCAGACCAAACAAACCGATCCACACCAGCATGTGCATCCAGTTGGAGTTCTCACCAACAATCATCTTCATCGCCTGCGGCAGCGGATCGTTGATATCCGACAGCTTGCGCCAGTCACCTGCGCCACCGGCCAGCAGCATCACGCCAATCGCCAGCACCACCAGCGTGATAATGCCGGTGATATAGGCCTTGGGAATGGTGCGCTTCGGATCTTTGGCTTCTTCGGCCGCCATCGCAGCGCCTTCAATCGCCAGGAAGAACCAGATGGCGAACGGAATGGCGGCAAAAATGCCCGACATCGCTGGCATACCGAAGCTATCGCTACCCGCCCAGCCATTAGCGGCAAAGTTGGCAAGGCTGAAGCCCGGCGACACCACGCCCATAAACACCAGCAGCTCGAGCACCGCCAGCACGGTGACCACCAGTTCAAACATCGCTGCCAGCTTTACGCCAAGAATATTCAAGGTCATAAAGACGATATAAGCACCTACCGCCGCCGTTTTCGGATTGAGGTCGGGATATTGCACGTTAAGGTAAGCGCCAATCGCCATGGCGATGGCGGGCGGCGCGAACACGAACTCAATCAGCGTCGCCAGGCCGGCAATCAACCCACCAGTTTCGCCGAACGCGCGGCGGCTATAAGCAAACGGGCCGCCCGCATGCGGAATCGCCGTGGTCAGTTCGGTAAAGCTGAAAATGAAGCAGGTATACAGGGTGGCGATCATCGCGGTGGTAATCAGAAATCCCAGCGTGCCCGCCACGCCCCAGCCGTAACTCCAGCCGAAATACTCACCGGAAATCACCAGTCCAACCGCGATGCCCCACAAATGCAGGGTGCCCAGCGTGGGTTTGAGCTTATTCGTCATCATCTTCTCCCCGTCGTCGTTGTTGGTGCGGCAGCTTCACCGCGCTTTTTTATCTTTGCGCTACAGTGAAGTGATAATGCCGCTGCCGTACGCGGGAAAACTTGACGCGGGCGCAGTGAGTTTTGTCTTCCACGGTCAACTCGCCAGCAAGAAAAGTGCCAGATGCACGCTGCGGTCAACTTTGACTGGTCTGCGGTCAAGCAGTCAGGACGACGTCATCCCATGCTGATAACACCTGCTTGATGCTGGAGACTGATGAATGATTGCCGAACAATCCGATAGCTTAACCGATGCTGAAATCACCCGGCTGGCGCATCAGGCGCTGGTCGCTTATCCCGCCGCGCTGCGCGGCGACCTGAAGCTGCTGTGCCGCTCGGAAAATGCCACCTTTCTGTTGCAGGCGGCGGGCAAGCGTTATGCGCTGCGTTTGCATCGCCCCAACTATCACAGCAAAGCAGACATTCAAAGCGAACTGCTGTGGCTGGATGCACTGCGCGACATCGGCATCATGGTGCCGCAGGCGATTGCGGCCAGCGATGGCGAAACCGTGTTGACGTTAGCGATGGCCAACGGCGCCGAGCGCTACGCGGTGCTGTTCCACTGGATCGAGGGCGAGATGCCAACCACGGATGTCGATCCCAAAGCCTTTCAGCAGCTCGGTCACATCACCGCGCGTCTGCACCAACACAGCCGCAGCTGGCAGAAACCGGCCGGTTTCCAGCGCATCATCTGGGATCATCACACCATGGTCAGCGATCGCAGCCATTGGGGGCGCTGGCAGGATGCGCCGAACCTCAATCCGGCCGATCACGGCATCGTCGCTGCCGCGGTGGCGCGCGTGGGACAGGAGCTGCAAGGCTTTGGCAAAGGCGCGGATCGTTATGGTTTGATCCACGCCGATCTGCGTCTGACCAATCTGCTGCTGCACAAAGGCGAAACGCGGGTGATCGATTTCGATGACTGCGGGCTCGGCTGGTATCTGCACGATCTGGCGGCAGCGATCAGTTTCGTGGAGCATCATCCGCGCGCCGCCGAATGGGTGGATAACTGGATCCTCGGTTACGAAAAAGTGGCGCACATCAGCGATGAAGAGATGGCGCTGGTGCCGACGCTGTTGATCCAGCGCCGCATTCAGATGACGGCGTGGATGGGATCGCACGCGGAAACGGAGATGGCGCTCAGTCTGGGGCCGCAGTGGGCCGATCATTCCGTGCGTCTCTGTCGTCGTTATCTGGAAACCAATCAGCTGCCGGTCGGCGTCTGATGCACCAGCAGTGAGCAGCGCTGCGTCGTTGCGGCGCACGGAAGGCCGCCATTTATGGCGTAATGTCACTCACTTAAGCAAAAAATTGCGTTTATACGAAGGTGCGCATGAATGCGCACCCTACGAAACCCCGCCAAATCACCGTAGGGTCGCCATTTATGGCGGCCTCACATCTGAATCCACCGATTACCCGCCTGGTACGAAAATTGCTGGAATCCTCTGCCTGTTTCACTCGCGCCATCCTGAGAGGTTCCGATGCCATCACTGATAACCCCCACCGAAGCCTTTAGCGCCTTGTCCATCAACGCCAGTAACCGTGGCGTGCTGGCGGCGGCCGCTACCGGCCTGAGCGCGTTTATTACTGACAAGGGCGGCGATGTCGATCGCATCTTCGGCATCAGCGGAATCAACTCGGAATTGCTGGCGAGCCCAACCTTAAGTTTGGGCTTGGTGAATTATTGTCGCGTGATGGAAGAGGCGGCGCGCCACGCCGATTTTGATAACTTCGGTTTGCACTACGGCAAGCAGTTCAAACCGCAGTCATTAGGCTTGATTGGCTACATTGGCCTGTGTTCGCCGACGCTGGAGCAGGCGCTGCACAACGTGGTGAATGCCTTTCCGTGGCACCAGCACGATACGCTGACGCGGCTGGTGGATAAAGGGGAATGCTGGCGGCTCGATTATCAGGTGCGCCACGGTGCCATCCTGTCGCGTCGCCAGGATGCGGAGCTGACGCTCGGCATGTTCCTCAATTTAATCCGCCACGTTGCCGGCAAGCATTGGGCGCCGCGCGAAGTGCATTTTGAGCATCCGCGCCCTGAGCAGTGGCACGAGCACTGCAAAGTGTTTGATGCGCCGGTCTGGTTCGATCAACCATTTAACTCGTTACTGATCCCGAAACGCGATCTGCTGCGCAGCATGCCGGAGCACGATCCGATGCTGCTGATGGTGATGCAGGATGCCATCCGCCGCCTCAACAGCGCCGCCAGCCTGCAAAGCGTGGTGGAACAGGCACGATCACAGGTCAATCTGTCGCTGATGCAGGGCGAACCGGTGCTGGAAGAGATTGCCGAAAAAATGGGGTTGTCGAGCTGGTCACTGCAGCGGCGACTGCGCGAAGAGGGCATTAGCTTCACGGCGCTGGTAGACAAGGTGCGTTGCGAAATGGCTACGCATTATCTGCAACAGAAACAGCTACCGATCTCGGAAATGGCGCTGCTGCTCGGTTATTCCGAGGTCAGCGCCTTCTCACGTGCGTTCCGCCGCTGGTTTGGCATCAGCCCGCGCCAGTGGCGCCAGCATGGACTGGCGAACCCGGTGCAAAACCAAACCATGCGGGTTGGCCAGGATTAGGCGGCTGAGGTAAATCTTTGGTTTGCCCAATCAATTGCCAGGCGCGCAGGCACAAGCTTTCATCGCCTTGCGTCTGCGTGACCGCGTAGCGCCCGCTGGGCTGCCACTCCAGTCGCACCAGACATTGCTGACCGGCATAACGCTTAGCATCGCGGAAATGCTGGTTAAGCTGGTGCTGCATGCCATCGGCCCATTTGCAGGATGCGCTGCCCGGCGCACTCTGCGGCTGGCACAGATTGGCGATGCTATCCTGCTGTTTTGGCTGAGCCTGCTGGCAAGCGCTGAGCGCTAAAATAATCACTGCGCCGCTCAGCAACGCGATAATTCTGTTCATCAAATTGCCTAGAGTATTCTCGATTATTAGCCACAGTCTACAGGCCGCATTCAGCATTGCTATGGCATTACTCCGACTGTTGGCAGAACCAGAATTTGCCGCCGCCGCAAGCTACTCTTCGCCGGGCAACTCCAGCTTGCTGTAACCCAATCCGTTCATCTTCCGCACCCGAATCTGCACCGGAATGCGCTCCTTCATCGCTTCCACGTGGCTGATTACGCCGATGGTTTTGCCGCTGGCGTTCAGCGCATCCAGTGCATCCAGCGCGGTATCCAGCGTTTCCGCATCCAGCGTGCCGAAACCTTCGTCAAGAAACAGCGATTCGATACGCGTTTTATGGCTCACCAAATCGGACAGGGCTAACGCCAGCGCCAGGCTGACAAGGAAACTCTCACCGCCCGACAGCGTGCGGGTATCGCGCGTGGCGTCTGCCTGCCAGGTATCAACCACTTCCAGCTCCAGCTCTTCGCTGACGCGACGCTGCAGCAGGTAGCGGCCGTGCAGACGATCGAGCTGGCGATTCGCCAGCCATACCAGATGATCGAGCGTCAGTCCCTGGGCGAAGCGGCGGAATTTATCCCCTTTGGCGGAGCCCACCAGATCGTTCAGACGGCCCAGCTGGGACAGCTCCACTTCATCAGCGGCGATTTGCGTCAGCAACGACTGCTGCTGCAGACGCAGCGCGGCATCGCTGTGCAGCTGCTGCTGCGCTTCGCCCTGCTGGCGCGCGTTGTCGCGTAGCGTCATGCGCAGCTGCTCCAGCTGTTGCTGGATGTTGGCGGCGCTGTCATCACTGAGCTCCGCCGGACGCTGCTGCTGATGTGCAGCCTGTCGCTGGCTGAGCTGCTGGTGTAGCGTGAGCTGCTGCTGACGCCGCTGCTCAAGCGTTTGCAGCCGCTGGCGCAGCTGCTGCACCTCGCTTTCCTCCAGCAGTGCGGCACGCAGCGCGGCTTCATCAGCAAAATCACTCTGCTGTAGTGCGGCAAGCAGGGCGGCTTCCGCCGCGGCTACGCGATCGTGCAACGTCTGCTGCTGCGCGGTGATTTGCTCACACTGACCATTCAGGCTGTGCAGCGCGCTTTGCGCCTGTTGCCACTGTTGCAACTGCTGCGCCAGCGCCTGTTCACGCTGTTGCAGGGCGGCGTGCTGCTGCTGGCGCGCTGTCGCCACTGACTGCTCGCCAAACAGCTGCTGACGCTGCTGCTGCTGTTGCTGGAGCTGTTGCTGCAGGGCGCTGAGCGAGTGCTGCAATTCATCGAGACGCTGCTGCTCGCGTAGCTGGTTCTGTTGCAGGCTGTTGCGCTCACCCTCGGCTTTGGCCAGCTGCGGCTGCAATTCTGCGAGTAACCGCTCACTTTCCTGCCATTTGCTCCAGCGCTGCTGCAAGACGCTAAGCCAGTTTTCGCGCGCCCCCGGTTCCGGCAGATGAAGCTGGTGCTGCGCTAACTGCTGCTCCAGCTGCTGCGCCAGTTGCTGCCTGGCGCTGCGTTCGCTGGCTTCGCGCTGGCTAAGTTCGTCCAGTGTTTGCTGCGTGCTGGCGATCTGCTGCTGCGCCAGCTGCTGCTGGTTTTGCTGCTGCTGCCACAACTGCTGCTGGTGCAGATGGGCATCCTTCGCCTGCTGCACGGCGCGCGCGGCGTTTTCCCGTGCCTGAAGCTGCTGCTGCTGGTTGCTTTCCTGCGCATCCTGCTGCTGCAGCCACTGCGCGAATGCGTCCTGCTGCTCCAGCGAGCAGGACAGGGCAAGCGGGTCGCACAGCGTTTGCCACTGCGTTTGCGCCGTCGCCAGCTGCTGGTCGAATTCGTCAATCTCCTGCTGCAAGGCCTGCTGCTGTTGCAGCGACAGCTTCTGCTGCTCGCCTTTGGCGGTGCCGGACTCTTTTAACTGCGCCACACGGGTTTCTAGCGCGGCCAGTCGCTGCTGGTTTGCGCCGGGTTCAAGCTGCTGATATTGCGCAATGGCGGGATGCTGGCACGAGCCGCACAGCGGGCAGGGCTGATCCGGCTGTAACTTCGCGCGTTCGTCAGCCAGCTGCGCGATGGTGCGCTCCAGCTCGCAAATTTTGCGCACATCCAGCAGCGCTTGATGTTCGCGTTTGTACTCTTCGCGCAGCGCCTGCAACGCCTGTTCAGCGTCCTGATGCTGTTGCTGCAGCTGCGTTAATTTCTGCTGACGCTGCAACCGCTGCGGCTGCAGCGAGCGCCACTGCGCGGCTAACAGGCTGAGCTGCTGACGCGCTGCGCGCTGCGTTTGATGCTGAGCCAGCGCGCTGCGCAGCTGAGTCGTGCTGACTTCGGCCTCGAGCGAAGTTAGTACTTGCTCCGCTTGCAGGCGCAGCTGAGCAGCGTGAGCTTCGGCCTGCTGCAGCGGCTGCGCCGCCTGTTCACGCTCAGCCTGCGCCTGTTGATGCTGCGCAAGCTGGCTGCGCTGCTGCTGTTGCTGCGCATTCAGCTGCGTCAGCGTCTGTTCGCGCTCATCGAGCCGCGCGATCTCCGCCTGCCAGCGCGTCAGTTCTGCGCCCCAATCGGCGACAGCGGCTTCGCGGGTACGGAATTCCTGCTGCTGGGTGAGCTGCTGCTGTAAACGTTCACTTACCTGCTGTTGCTGACTTAGTGCGGCTTGGCTGTTGTGCAGCGCCTGCTGCTGCTGAACGTGTAGCCGTTGTTGCTCGCTGAGCTGCTGGGCGTTATTGGCGATGCGGTGATCCAGCGGAATAACCTGTTCGGTCAGCAGCGTTTCCAACTGCTGCTGTTGCTGGATAGCCTGCTCACGCGCCTGCTGTGCCGCTTGATAGTGGCTTTCGCCCTGCTGCAGAGCGGTTTTCGCCTGCTGCTGTTGGCTGTGAAGCTGCTGTGACTGCTGCTCCAGCGACAGCCGATCGCGTTGCAACTGTTCGCGCTGCTGCAACTTATCGCGCAGTTTTTCTGCCGGTTCGGCACGCGCCAGCCGTTGACGATCGCTATCGGCCTGCTGCCAGGCCTGTTGTGCAGCGAGCAGCGTCTGTTCTGCCTGCTGCTGTTCCTGGGTGAGCTGCTGCGCTTGCGTCAGCCAGTGCTGTTGCTGCTGCGCCTGCGTCAGCTGTTGGTTGAGGATTTGCTCCTGCGTGCCGAGTTCTGCCAGCTGTTGTGTCAGCTCTGCGCGCCGCGCCTCGTCCAGCAGCGACATGCCGCCTGCGCGCGCGCGCAGGGTATCCAGCTCGCTGCGGGCGCTGCGCCAGCGTTCGTAGATCTGAATCGAAATTTGCCCGTAGATCTCGGTGCCGGTCAGCTCTTCCAGCAGCTCGGCGCGTTCGCCGGGTTTGGCATTGAGGAAGGCGGCAAACTGGCCCTGCGACAGCATCATGGAGCGGGTAAAGCGCGCGAAATCGAGTCCGGACAGGGTTTCGATCGCTTTTAGCTTGTCACCGACTTTATCCGCGACGATCTGATTATCGGCGACGCGCGCCAGCTCGACGCGCGGTGCCTGTAGCTTACCGTCGGCCTGACCGCGGGCGCGATTCTGGCTCCAGAAGGCGCGCCAGGCTTCACCTTTGATTTGAAACTCAACTTCTGCCAGACATTCGGCGGTGTCGCGGGTGATCAGCTCATTTTGCGTTTGCGACAGCGTGCCAAGGCGCGGCGTCTGGTGATAGAGCGCCAGACAAATGGCATCAAGCAGGGTGGTTTTGCCCGCGCCGGTGGCGCCGGTAATGGCAAACAATCCGTTACTGGCAAAGGGCTCGCGGCGGAAGTCGATAAACCATTCGCCGCGCAGTGCATTGAGGTTTTTAAAACGGAGCGTCAAAATTTTCATGCTAACGGATTCTCCAGCGCGGCCAACTGGCTGCGGAACAGCAGCGTCAACTGCTCGGCCTGGTCGGCGTCCAGCTGATCATCCTGCGCCAGCCGGCGGGCAAACACCTCTTCCACTTTTAGTTCACTCAGGGTTTCGTTATCCAGTCGCTCCAGGCTGCGCTGTCGCTGTTCACGGCTGCGGCGCACCAGCAGCACTTCAACCGGCAAATTTTCCGTCAAGGCTTCGATGCGGCGCTGCAAGTCGCTGAGATACTCCTGGGTGGTGATTTCGATGTCCAGCCAGGTTGGCTGCTCGCCTGCACTTGCGCTGAACTGAGCCAGCTGATGTTCGATCTCCGCCATGGAGCCTTTGAGCATCTGCATCGGCTGGAAGTGGGGAATGGGCAACGGCGTGACGGCATCGAGCGTCGCGCTGAACTCCAGCAGGAACACGCTTTTCTCGCGGCCGAGTTCATCAAAGCTGAGTGGAATCGGCGAGCCGCTGTAGCGAATATGGTCGCTATCGGCGATGCGCTGAGGACGATGAATATGGCCCAGCGCGATGTAATCGGCGGGCGGGAACGCCTGCGCCGGGAAGGCATCCAGCGTGCCGATATAGATGTCGCGTACGGAATCGCTTTTCGTAACGCCAACGGTGGTGAGATGGCCGGTGGCAATAATCGGTAGCGTGCTTTCCAACGCATCGCGCTGCGCCTGCGCGGCGGCGAAGCACTGCTGATAGTGCTGCGCGATGGCTTCCAGCAGGGAAATCTGCTTCTCGCGCCCGGATTGGCCGGCCTGGCTGCGCAAAATATCGCGCGGACGCAGATAAGGAATGGCGCACAGCAGCGCCCCCGGCGCGCCATCGCGCTGCTTCAGGGTTAATACCTGCTGCTCGCCGTGGGGCGTCGCGCTGGTAATCACCTGGGTATTCAGGCAGGCCAGCAGCTCGCGCGATTCATTCAGCGTGGCGACCGAATCGTGATTACCGGCCAGCACCACCAGTTGACAGCCGCTGGGCTGCAGCGCCACCACAAAACGGTTAAACATTTCGCGCGCGTAGCTCGGCGGCGATCCGGTATCAAACAGATCGCCGGCGATGATCAGCGCATCCACCTGATGCTGCACAATCTGATCCAGCAGCCAGTCGAGAAACGCCTGATGTTCTCTGGCCCGACTTTTGCTGTAAAAGAACTGGCCGAGATGCCAGTCAGCGGTGTGAATGATGCGCATGTTTGCTCCGTGCTGAGTTTAGCGAAGGCGAATTATAACCACTTAAGATCACAAAGAAAAAAAGCAGATTTTTATTGTGACATTTCCGTTTTTTATCTATCTATCTTAAGGCGGTGTTTTCATAAAAGTGTCATAAAACTGACGCATAATGGCGCCGCAAATCCCAGTGACACGGTGTCACACTAGCAGGAGTTATAATGGCTAAGCGCATTTTGGTTGTGGAAGACGAAGCTCCCATCCGTGAAATGTTATGTTTCGTGCTGGAACAGAATGATTACCAGCCTATTGAGGCGGAAGATTATGACAGCGCGATTGGTAAGCTGATCGAACCCTGGCCTGATTTAATTCTGCTGGACTGGATGTTGCCCGGTGGCAGCGGGATTCAGTTTATCAAGCATTTGAAGCGCGAAGCCATGACGCGCGACATCCCGGTGATGATGCTGACCGCGCGCGGTGAAGAAGAGGATCGCGTACGTGGTCTGGAAGTGGGCGCGGATGATTACATTACCAAGCCGTTTTCACCGAAAGAGCTGATGGCACGCATTAAAGCGGTGATGCGCCGTATTTCACCGATGGCGGTGGAAGAGGTGATTGAGATGCAGGGTTTGAGCCTCGATCCTTCGTCGCATCGCGTGATGTCCGAAACCACACCGCTGGAGATGGGGCCGACCGAATATAAATTACTGCACTTCTTTATGACGCATCCGGAACGCGTTTACAGCCGCGAACAGCTGCTGAACCACGTCTGGGGCACCAATGTGTATGTCGAAGATCGCACCGTTGACGTGCATATTCGCCGTTTACGCAAAGCGCTGGAGCTGACCGGCCACGATCGCATGGTTCAAACCGTTCGCGGAACAGGGTATCGTTTCTCTGCCCGCTACTAATCGTAAACGGAGTTTTTACCGTGCTGGAACGACTCTCCTGGAAGAGACTGTTGACCGAGCTGGCGCTGGTCTGTTTACCTGCGCTGGTGCTCGGTCTGTTGTTCGGCTATCTGCCGTGGTTGCTGCTGATTGCGGTGACCGGTGTGATGTTTTGGCACTTCAAAAACCTGATGCGTCTGTCGCACTGGCTGTGGGTCGATCGTTCGATGACGCCGCCAACCGGACGCGGCAGCTGGGAACCGCTGTTTTACGGTTTGTATCAGATGCAGCTGCGCAATCGGCGCCGTCGCCGGGAGCTGGGCAATCTGATCAAACGTTTCCGCAGCGGCGCTGAATCGCTGCCGGATGCGGTGGTGCTGACCACCGAAGAGGGCACCATTTTCTGGTGTAATGGTTTGGCGCAGCAGCATCTCGGCTTGCGCTGGCCGGAGGATAACGGCCAGAACATCCTGAACTTACTGCGTTATCCTGAATTCTCCCGCTATATCCGCCAGCGTAAATTTGATACGCCGCTAACGCAGATCCTCAATAATCAGCATCATATGGAATTCCGCGTCATGCCTTACAGCGAAGGGCAGTGGCTGATGGTGGCGCGTGATGTCACCCAGATGCACCAGCTTGAGGGCGCGCGACGTAATTTCTTCGCCAACGTCAGTCATGAACTGCGCACGCCGCTCACCGTGCTGCAGGGTTATCTGGAAATGATGGATGATTCGGTGATGAACGAGCGCACGCGCAGTAAAGCGTTGCACACCATGCAGGAGCAGACGCGGCGCATGGACAGCCTGGTGAAGCAACTGCTGACTTTGTCGCGTATCGAAGCGGCACCGGCCATCGACCTGAAAGAGACGGTGGATGTACCGGGCATGCTGCTGCTGCTGCAGCGTGAAGCGGAAACCCTGAGCCAGGGACGCCACACCATCCATTTCCATACCGATCCGCATCTCAAAGTGTTCGGCAATGATGAACAGCTGCGCAGCGCCATTTCCAACCTGGTTTACAACGCGGTGAATCACACGCCGGAGGGCACGCGCATCGACATCAGCTGGTTGCGCACCCAACAAGGCGCGCAGTTTAAAGTGTGTGATGACGGACCCGGCATCAGCGAGCAGCACTTGCCGCGCCTGACCGAACGCTTCTATCGGGTAGATAAAGCGCGCTCACGCGCCACTGGCGGCAGCGGATTGGGGCTGGCGATTGTGAAGCATGCGCTTGGCCATCACAACGCGCGATTGGAGATCACCAGCGTGCCGCATCAGGAAACCTGTTTCAGTTTTCTTCTGCCGCCACGGTTGATTGTGGCTAACGTGATTCAAGAGCGAGTTAACTAAGGTTTGCACGACGTAGCGGCGCAATTTATTGCGCGATAAATCGTGCCGCGACAGAATAGACGTCTTAATGAATTGCGGAATCGCTGATGAAATCGCTGTTGCTCTCCTGCTTGCTGCTTTGCGCTGCTTTAGCGCACGGCCAACAAACTATGCTGACCGGCAATTTGAGCAGCGTCGGCTCGGATACGCTGGGTTATTTGATGACCTTGTGGGGCGAGGATTTCAGCCGCCAGTCACCGGGCGTTAATGTTCAGGTACAGGCGGCGGGATCCTCAACCGCACCCACCGCACTGGCGGCCGGGGCCGCGCAACTGGGCGCGATGAGCCGCCCGATGCAGATCGACGAACGTCAACTCTTTATCGCCCGCTACGGCTATCCGCCGCTTGCGGTGCCGGTGGCGATGGATGCGCTGGTGGTGGTGGTCAATCAGGACAATCCGTTGCCGCGCATCGCGCCGCAACAACTCGATGCTCTGTTTTCCATTACCCGGCTGTGTGGCGCACAGCAGGTGCCGCAGCATTGGGGCGATCTTGGCCTGAAGGCTAGCCAGTGGGCGACGCGCAGCATTCAGCGCTATGGCCGCAACTCGGCTTCGGGAACATGGGGCTTCTTTAAGCAGCAGGCGCTGTGTAAAGGCGATTTCCGTGCCGACGTCGCCGAATTCCCGGGTTCTGCTGCGGTGGTACAAGCGGTTGCCGCCACGCCTAACAGCATCGGTTACGCCAGTTTTGGCTTTCATCTCAGCGGGGTGAAGATGCTGCCGGTGGTGACAGCAGACGGCGACAGCGTGATGCCGGATGCCGAATCGATCCGCAGTGGCCGCTATCCCTGGTCGCGTCCGCTCTATATCTACGTCAATAAAGCGCCCGGCAAACCGTTGCCGCCGCTGGTCAGTGCTTTCCTGCATCAGGTGCTGTCGCCTCAGGGACAGCGACGGGTGAGCGAAGCCGGTTATCTTCCGTTATCGGATAACCAGATGGCACAAGCGCGTGCCGCCATTGAGGGAAATTGAAGAACGTGCATCTGATCATGAAATTCCTTCATGTGAGCTGAATTTTCTTCTATTGCCGAAGGGGTAACAGCGTGGCATTCTTCTCGGACATATAGCCATCCAGATGGCTAAAAATAACCAGCCGAAATTATACCCTGACGCAACTATGCGCTCAGCCAGGAGAGAAGATGTCACGTCATTCCCCATTCCGTGCCGATACCGTTGGCAGTTTCCTGCGTCCCGCCGCCATTAAACAGGCGCGCGAGCAGTTCGCGAAAGGCGATATCAATGCTGACCAGCTGCGTCAGGTTGAAGATCGCGAAATCCGTCACGTTGTCGAGCAGCAGCGCGCCAACGGTCTGCAGATCGTTACCGATGGTGAGTTCCGTCGTGCCTGGTGGCACTTCGATTTCTTCGGCGATCTGCATGGCGTAGAGCTGTTCGAAGCCGATCAGGGCATTCAGTTCAACGGCGTACAGACCAAAGCGCACGGCGTGAAAGTCACGGGTAAAGTGGCCTTCAACCCGAATCACCCGATGCTCGATCACTTCCGCTTCCTGCAAAGCATTGCCGGTGATGCGGTGGCGAAGATGACGATTCCAAGCCCAAGCGTGCTGCACTTCCGCGGTGGCCGTAAGGTGATTGATGCGACGGTTTATCCCGATCTGAAAGCGTATTTTGCCGATCTGGCGCAAACCTATAAAGACGCCATTAAGGCGTTTTATGATGCGGGCTGCCGCTATCTGCAACTGGATGACACGGTGTGGGCCTACCTGTGCTCAAGCGATCAGCAGCAGCAGATCCGCGAGCGTGGCGAAGATCCGCAGGAACTGGCGCGCATCTATGCTGAGGTGCTGAATACGGCGCTGGAGGGGAAACCTGCCGATCTGACCGTGGGTCTGCATGTGTGTCGCGGTAACTTCCGTTCTACCTGGATTTCCGAAGGTGGCTATGAGCCGGTTGCGGAAGTGCTGTTTGGCGGCGTGAATATCGACGCCTTCTACCTTGAGTACGACAACGAGCGCTCAGGTGGCTTCGAGCCGCTGCGCTTCCTCAAGCCGGGTCATCAGCAGGTGGTGCTGGGTCTGATCACCACTAAAACCGGTGAGCTGGAAGATGCGGAGCAGGTTAAAGCACGTCTGCAGGAAGCTGCGCAGTACGTGAGTCTCGATCAAATTTGCCTGAGCCCGCAGTGTGGCTTTGCCTCCACCGAAGAGGGCAACAGCCTGAGCGAAGAGCAGCAGTGGCAGAAGATTCGTCTGGTGGTCGAGATAGCAAGAACAGTCTGGTAATGCTGTAAACCTGAACAAACAGGCGCGTAAATCGCGCCTTTTGTGCATCTTCAGGCCAGATCATGCAAAGAGATCTCTCGTGCTGAGGAAACTTTTAGCAAATCATCTGAGGTGTTTGCCCGCTATTCCGCCGTGATTCACTGCTTTATCCCGCTATCCTGTTATATCCTTCTGGTTTTCCGATCCCGTATTGCCTTTCTTCGCTATAAACGTTCTAATTTGCGCCGTTGTCGATTTATCCCTCTGCGAACAGAAGAAAAGTAGTTTAAATCACCTGCGCTTTAGCGATTTGGCCCGCATAACCCGCTGGTCTTGCCTGATAAGCCCTTGTTTTAGCGCATCCAGAGGACAACACGAACCCAACTTCCACCGCAACATCAGCTACAGGCAGTACAGAAGTTTATGACACATCGTTTAACCTCGAAGGATATCCTGGCGCTGGGCTTTATGACGTTTGCCCTGTTCGTTGGCGCAGGAAACATTATCTTCCCACCGATGGTGGGCATTCAGTCTGGCGAACACGTTTGGGTGGCTGCATTCGGCTTCCTGATTACGGCTGTTGGTCTGCCGGTGATCACCGTTATCGCGCTGGCGCGCGTCGGCGGCGGTATTGATGCGTTGAGCTCACCGATTGGCAAAGCCGCCGGTTTGCTGCTGGCAACCGTCTGCTACCTGGCTGTTGGCCCGCTGTTTGCCACGCCGCGTACCGCAACCGTCTCCTTCGCCGTGGGCATTGCCCCGCTGACCGGTGATGGCGCGCTGCCGCTGTTTATCTACAGCCTGATTTACTTCGCGCTGGTGATCGGCATCTCCCTTTATCCGGGCAAACTGCTGGATACCGTAGGCCATTTCCTCGCACCGCTGAAAATTTTTGCGCTGATTGTGCTCGGCGTGGCCGTGCTGATCTGGCCGGCTGGCGGCGTGTCGCCGGCAACCGATGAGTATCAGCGTGCGGCCTTCTCTAGCGGTTTCGTCAATGGTTACTTAACCATGGATACGCTGGGTGCCCTGGTGTTCGGTATCGTCATCGTTAACGCAGCGCGTTCACGCGGTGTGGAAGATGCGAAATTGCTGACGCGCTACACCATGCTGGCCGGTATCATCGCCGGGGTGGGCTTGACGCTGATCTACCTGACGTTGTTCAAACTGGGCAATGACAGCGGTGCATTGGTGGCACAGAGCGCCAACGGTGCCGAGATTCTGCATGCTTATGTGCAGCAGACCTTCGGCGGCATGGGCAGCTTCTTCCTTGCGGCGCTGATTTTTGTGGCCTGCATGGTGACAGCGGTTGGCCTGACCTGCGCCTGTGCGGAATTCTTTGCGCAATACCTGCCGCTGTCGTATAAAGCGCTGGTGTTTATTCTGGGTCTGTTCTCAATGGTGGTGTCGAATCTCGGCCTGAGCCATCTGATTCAGATCTCGATTCCGGTGCTGACGGCGATTTATCCGCCGTGCATCGTGCTGGTGGTGCTGAGCTTTACCCTGAAGTTCTGGAACAAAAGCTCGCGTATCATCGCGCCAACCATGCTGGTTAGCCTGCTGTTTGGTATCGTAGACGCCATCAAAACCACCAGCTTTAAAGATGTGCTGCCGCTGTTCAGTCAGCATCTGCCGCTGGCCGATCAGGGACTCTCCTGGTTGCCGCCATCGCTGGCGATGCTGGTGATTGCCGCGGTGGTGGATCGGGCAAAAGGACGTGAACAGGTTGCTGTGCATCAGTAAGCGATACTGCTGTTAATTCCGACCACGGGCTTGCCCGTGGTTTTTCATTTTCAAGGTACTGAGTGTTATGCAAGAAACCAATAAGCTCAAACGCGGACTGAGCACGCGCCACATCCGTTTTATGGCGCTGGGATCGGCGATTGGAACCGGGCTGTTTTATGGCTCAGCCGATGCCATTAGAATGGCAGGCCCCAGCGTGCTGCTGGCGTACATCATCGGCGGTGCGGTGGCATACATCATCATGCGTGCGCTGGGTGAGATGTCGGTTAACAATCCACAGGCCAGCTCATTCTCGCGCTATGCGCAGGATTATCTCGGCCCGCTGGCAGGTTACATCACCGGCTGGACCTACTGTTTCGAAATCCTGATTGTGGCCATTGCCGACGTGACGGCGTTTGGTATCTATATGGGCGTGTGGTTCCCTGAGGTGCCGCACTGGATTTGGGTGCTGAGCGTGGTGCTGATAATCGGTGCCATCAACCTGATGAGCGTGAAGGTGTTTGGCGAAGTGGAGTTTTGGTTCTCCTTCTTTAAAGTCGCCACCATCATCATCATGATCATCGCCGGCTTCGGCATGATTTTCTGGGGCATCGGCAACGGTGGACAACCGACGGGCATTCACAATCTGTGGACCAACGGTGGCTTCTTCGCGCACGGCATTGTCGGCATGCTGCTTTCGCTGCAGATGGTGATGTTTGCCTACGGCGGCATTGAGATTATCGGTATTACTGCCGGTGAAGCCGAAGATCCGAAGACCTCCATTCCGCGTGCTATCAACTCAGTGCCGATGCGTATTCTGGTGTTCTACGTCGGTACGCTGTTCGTGATTATGTCGATCTATCCGTGGAACCAGGTGGGGACGTCCGGCAGCCCGTTCGTACTCACTTTCCAGCATTTAGGCATTGCTGCGGCGGCATCGATCCTTAACTTCGTGGTGCTGACGGCTTCGTTGTCAGCGATTAACAGCGATGTGTTTGGTGTGGGCCGTATGTTGCACGGTATGGCGCAGCAGGGCCATGCGCCGAAAGTGTTCCAGAAGGTATCCAATCGCGGCATTCCGTGGGTGACGGTTTTAGTGATGATGCTGGCGATGCTGATCGCGGTATATCTCAACTACCTGATGCCGGAAAAAGTGTTCCTGGTCATCGCCTCATTGGCCACCTTTGCCACCGTTTGGGTGTGGATCATGATTCTGCTGTCGCAGATTGCGTTCCGCCGCAAGATTGGCAAACAGGAAGCCGGTAAGTTGCAGTTTGCTATGCCGGGCGGCAGCGCGACCGCGTGGTTCGGCGTGCTGTTCCTGGCGTTTATCATCGGATTGATTGGTTACTTCCCGGATACCCGCGTGTCGCTGTACGTGGGCTTTGCGTGGATTGCGCTGCTGTTGCTGGCGTGGCCGCTGGTGAAAAAGCGTAACAGCTGATGCAGCTAATGCAGGTGCGCGCTTATGCGCACCTGCAACCCGGCGAAGCTGGCTGGCATCACGTCATGCATGTGTTACCAACTCTTCCCTAACGCAATCTCGCCACCAAATGGGCTTAGATGATTATTGTCGTAATAGAGCGGCAGGCCTTCGCTGGTGATCATACAACCTTGTTGATTGCACAGATTGTCGCGTAGCGACAGTACGCGCACACCTTGCTGCTGATAGCTTTTCAATAACGTCTCAACCGCTTCTTCCGGGAACTGGAACAGTTTGGTCCGTTCGCTCAATAGCGGCGGCGCCTCCCATTTCCCGAGCCAGGCACTCAGCTCACGACGAATCGGCATATTACGGTTATTGCTGAAGCGTAACGGATCGACATCTACCGATGGCGCATCTTCAATCACCGTAACCTTTTTCCCTGCCTGACGCAGCTGTGCCAGCACCTGATCCATACCAAATTTGAGCGCTTCCAGATTGCTTTTCTCTGGATGATCGAGCGCGGTAAAGCCGGCGCCGGGTAACAGACTCATGCCAGAAGCCCAATAGGCGCTGATCACCACCTCATCAATCTTGTCGCTCAGCACCATCTTCAGCACCTGCTGATTAAAGTTGATGCACTGCTGCGTATGTTTGGGCATTTGGCTCACCACGCGCGTGGCGCCAATCAGGAATGGGCATGAGGCTTTGGTAAGTTGAAACAGCGGCTTGTGTTGTCGCAGCGCGTATCCTGCCACTGAGGTACGTAACGCGGCGGCGTGGCTATCGCCAATCAACGCGATACCGGGACGATCGGTTACGGGATGGCACTCTGCATTCAGCGACGGGAAATTGGCACCGTAATCCAGCAGACACGGATTGCGTTGTGCCGAAATCTTCCATGATTCGCCATTCACAACCATCTCACTCACTCGCGATTTCATACCGCCGGTTTGCCATAGCAGCACCATCGCGCCGGCAGCAACGATTGAGGAGGCGCAATAACCCGGAATCACCCAGCGCGTGCGGTTGCCAGCCTGACGGAATGGCTGCTCGACGAACCGCCATGACAGCCAGGCAATCGCCAATGCCACGCCGCTGATGGTCAATCCCTGCCACGCGGTGAGCGGGTGATCGCTACAGATGCGTGCCAGGCTGAGCAGTGGCCAATGCCACAGATACCATGAGTAGGAGATCTTGCCGATAAAGCGCATCGGCGCGTTTTCCAGCAGCCGCTGGTTCAGTTCACCGCGTGCGCCAATCATTAAACACGCTGCGATGACTGGAATAAGCGCCAGCCAGCCGGGAAAGCTATCTTCTTTGCTCAGCAGTAGGCTGGCGGCAACGATCAGCAGCCAGCCGATCACATTGAGCCAATTGGCGCAGCGTCCTTCGAGGGGCTGCGGTTTCCATAACGCCAGCAGCACGCCAGCCCCTAATTCCCAGGCACGTGTCGGCAGCAGATAGAAGGCATGCGTGCTGGCAAAAGGCGTCAGCCAGATGCAGGCCGCCAGCGAAATAAGGCTCAGTACCAGCACCACACCCGCCATGGAGCGTTTCAGGCGAGCTGCCAGCAGCAGAATAAACGGCAGCACGATATAGAATTGTTCTTCGATGCCGAGCGACCAGGTCATCAACAGCGGGTTGAGATCGGCATCACTGCTAAAATAGTCACCGCTTTTCAGCAATAACATATTCGGAACCGAGATAAATACCGCCACGCTGTATTTCGCCAGCTGGCTGAACTCCAGCGGTGAAAGCAGAATAAAGCCAAGCAGCAGTAATATCGCCATCATAAAAAACAGCGCTGGTGCAATGCGGCGAATACGGCGTAAATAGAATTGATAAAACGAGAAGCGTCCTTCAGATATTTCCTTGCTAATGATACCGCCAATTAAAAAACCAGAAATAACAAAAAACAGATCGACGCCAATAAAGCCGCCATGCAGCGTAGTGATGCCAGAGTGGAACAGAACAACCAATATAATAGCGACGGCGCGCAGGCCGTCAATATCCGCACGATAGCGGTGAGAGGTAGTCGCAGTCATAATACGAATCCACGTTAGTATTAATATTTAGGTTTAGAAGAATGAAGTTCGTTTAAAAATAAATCGGCGCGTCCTGTCGCCGAAAAAAACTGCAAAAAGGAGAAAATGAGTATTACTAAGGGATGTTTGACGGATGCAGCATATCCCATTTCTAACTGATTCGGGATGTTGATTGAAAAAAGGAGACAAGTCTCAGCTTGCAATAGGTTATTACTCAAGAACGACGTAAGTAATTTTGCCTGAAAGTTAAGCCCGCATTACTTATCGAGCTTAACCTCAGGTGCAACAATTCTTAGAGTTGGGGATACGTTATTGAGGTTAACGCGTGATGATCGATAGCCTGATTAAACTGCTGTAGCGTCGATTGATAAGGACACAGCGTGCCAACATCGGTTACGCGACAATTTTGCTGATGCCACTCTTCACGCAATAGCGCATGGGTTTGATCGATCGGCGTGAGATGGCGCAGATCATCCAGGCTTTGTGCCTGGAAATAGACGCGCAGGAAGCGCGCGTTGCTGGTGGTATCGCGCCAGCGTTCAAACACCAGACTGCTGCCGGGTGGAATATTGCCGCGGGCATAGCCCGGCAACTGCCAGCTAAAATTGATCAGCGTGCGTAGCATGGCGATATTGGTGTCGTGTGCTACTAGCAGTAGCCAGTGCGCGTCGGGTGAGTCAGCGCTGTTGTCTAAACCTTTAACTACCGCATCCAGCAGTATTGAACCGCGTCTTTGCGCAATATAAGCAACATCATTACTGAGATCGTAGTTGGCGGTGAGCAGCGGCAGCAGGGCGCTAATCTGCTGTGCGGAGGTAATATTCCCCCATGCCAGCTGGCTAAGCGGCAGGTTTTCGCTCCAGCCGAGCCGCAGCGTTTCTACCATGCTGGCCAGCACGCTCAGGCCCTGCACATAGGTATGGCCGCTTTTAGTCTGCTTGAGCTGCCACGGACGATCGAAAAAGGCGCAGTCGGCAGTGCACACCGCTTGCTTCAACTGCTGAATTTCCGGCTGTAAATCATGTTGTAGCTCAGCCAGATTGCCCGCTTTGGCAGAAATGGCCGCGTTTTCCTGCGCCGGATCGAGCTGCGCAAACGGCAGTTTGTCACTCTGGAACAACGGATCGACATCGCCCTCAACCGAGTGGACCTGCACACCGCAGCCGGGGAAGGCGCCATCCACCAGCGCTGCGGCGGTGGCACGCGTGCGCTGTAGCGGGCTGGCGCGCACGTAAATCTCTCCGGCAGTGGGGCAACCGGCGCGTAACAGACCGAGCTGGCGATAATGTTCGCCTTGCCAGCGGCCTTTATTGACCACCGCCGCATAACCGTGGCCGGTCAACTCACCATCGGCGGTATTCCAGCGCGGCCAGGCGCGTTCCGTCGCCGCTTCGATCTCTTTACGATTACCCGGCGTTGGCGGACGCACGCCGTGGCGGCTAATCTCCACCACTTTTTCCAGCTGATAGCGATCTTCGGCGTGAACCGGTGCGTTTAGCAGCCACAGCAGGCTAGCGATAAACAGGCGAGCAATCATAACGGCAGATGCGCGGGCAGCAGCGCTTTCAATTGTGGATAAATCGCGGCATTCGCCAGCAGCACTGGATTACCGTTCTGCAGGCCGTGATGGGTGAGATAATCGTTAGTGATGCCGCCTGCTTCGCGCATCAGTACAATGCCCGGCAAGCCATCCCACGGATTCATATGCGCTTCGTAATAACCGATCAGTCGACCGGCGGCCGCCCAGGCGCTCATTAAGGCACCCGAACCATTGCGAATAAACATACCGCCCTGCGCCAGTAACGCGCCAATAAAGGCGGTAAGTGGCTCAATCGGTTGGCTATTGGAACTGCTGAGGCCGAGCACGCCTTGATCGAGCTGCTGTGCGCTATGCGCCTGGATGCGTTTGTCATTGACCCACGCACCTTTGCCGCGGCAAGCGTGGAAGGTTTCATGGTGGTTGGGATCGCATACCACACCAATCACCGCTTCGTTTTCACAGACAATTGCCAGCGAAACGCACCAGGTGTGCAGGCCGTTAATAAAGCTGCTGGTGCCATCGATCGGATCGATCACCCAGATAAAACGCGCGCCGCTGGTCGCGCCGCCGCTCTCTTCGCCCAGCACCGCATCATCTGGAAAGCGCTCATGGATCAGATGTTTGACTAACTGCTCAACGTTGCGATCCGCCTCGCTAACCACATCCTGCAGATCCTTTTTATGCTCAATGACTAACTGATGGCGTTGCTGGTACCAGGATAGCGCGCGGCTGGCGGCGGTTTTCGCGACATCGCAGGCGAAGTGATAGCGTGCGTCGAGTTCGGTTAGCGTGGCTGATGACATCTTTCCCTCTTATGATTTTCCGACCGTAGAAGCAACAACAGACGCCCAAAATGGCGCATTGGCTGTGTGACAGACTTAACAAAAGTTAAGAAAGGCTTCATTAAGCCGCAGATGACTGCGGCTGACAAGAGGAGGAGAAGGCCAGCCAGCGAATTTTTATGTTCACTGGCGGCTAAAGCGGCAAGGAGGATTAGCGGCGGGTTCTCACGCCGATTTGGCGCATATCATTGCCGGTTGGCGATTGATGGACGCGCAGACCAAAGGTTGGCAGTACGGCGTAAATATGGTCGAAGATATCTGACTGAATATTTTCATACTCTTTCCACACCGTGGTGCTGGTGAAAACATACACTTCCAGCGGCAGGCCGTTTTCACCCGGCGCTAATTGACGCACCATCAACGTCATCTCCTTATGAATGCGCGGATGTTGCTCCAGCCAGCTTTGTAACCAGACGCGGAAGGTGCCGACGTTGGTTAAGCGGCGGCCATTGAGTGGTGAATCCAAATCACAGCCCAGCTGTGCATTCCATGCGGCAACTTCCTCGCTTTTGCTGTTCAGATACGGCGTCAGTAAATGGGCACTTTTCAACTGCTGCATCATGGCATCGTCGAGGAAGGTGATGCTGGTGGTATCGATATGAATGCTGCGTTTGATGCGGCGTCCGCCGGATTCTGACATCCCACGCCAGTTTTTAAACGAGTCTGAAATCAGCGCGTAAGCGGGAATGGTGACGATAGTGTTATCCCAGTTGCGTACTTTTACCGTAGTCAGCGAAATGTCGATCACCGCACCGTCAGCGCCATATTTCGGCATCTCCAGCCAGTCATTCATCTTCAGCATATTATTGGCAGCCAGCTGGATGCCGGCCACCAGACCGAGAATCGGATCTTTGAATACCAGCATCAGCACCGCAGTCATCGCGCCGAGTCCGGTTATCAGGACGCCAGGCGATTTGCCTAATAGCAGCGAGATAATCATGATCACCATTAAAATGGCGGCGATCAATTTCACGCTTTGAATGATACCGCGCAACGGCAATTGCTGTGCCAGCACGCTGTTAACACTGAGCTGCTGTAACAAATCCAGCAGAGAAAACAGCATCAGCAGGGTAAACACCATCATCCACAGCTGCGCGAAAATCAGCAGTGCGCTGTAGAGCTGGCTGCTGTCATGCAGGAATAATTCGGTTTGTAATTTAAATAACACGCCCTGCATTAACCACACGATACGGCTAAACAGGCGGCTATTAATCAGCGCCTTTGGCCACTGGCGACTGCCGTTTGCGCTGTAACGACGCAATAGCGGCAAAATGGCGCGATGCAGAATTGCATGGGTGAGAAGCGAGATGGCAAAGATGATCGCAATCACGATGCCCAAAGCCATGATGTGCGTGTAATTAAGACCGGCTTCTGCGAGCCAGTTGGCAATAAAATGCTGCATGAGATTTCCCTGGTGTGAACGAAGTGTAAGGTCACGCAGGGTAGGGGATGGGAAATTTCCCGTCCAACAGACGGGTCTTGAAATCTCTGAGACTAAAGTTGTTGCGCGCGCGCGTCGGCCATCAGACGTGGATAGAACTGGAAGAACAGCGGTTCCAGCCGATCATAGTGATCAACAAAATCCTGATAGGAATCGCGTAGCGCGACCAGACGTGGACGGCGATGCGCCATGCCGCTTAGCACGCGCGCCAGCCGGGTGGGTTCGGCGTAATGCTCAAACCAGCGCTCGCGCCACATCACCGCATTCAGCTCAATAAAGCCTTCCGGCGTGCCCGCCAGCTGCGGCACGATGTCGCGTTCGGCTGCGGCAGTGAACGCCACCAGCGATTGCGTCGGGTGGAATTTTTCCCAGTGCAGCGCGAGGAAGTGATCCCAAATCACATCAAGCGTGATGGGCGCCACGCGGCGCGTTTCGGGGCGAAACAGTTCACGTGCAATACGCACTTCGGGCAGATTATCGGTCAGGACGTCGATGCGGCGATGCATCGCAATGCCCTCCACCACCGGCGCGGGCCATCGCGACTGCACGTTGCCGCGCACGAAGTCGGCCATAAGATTGCCCAGCAGAGAGCTGTTAGCCAGCTGCGCGAGGTGAAGATGAGCGAGAAAGTTCATGGCGCATTATATACACGTCAACCTTCAAGTTACAGGTGCGTTGGCTGCTTTCGCTCACCCGTATCACTGAGTAAAGCAAGCTCATCGGGCTTCTCTCGTGTGCCGCCTGGCATAGCTCGAATTATTTTGTGTATAAGCAGCATCACAGAAGCGCAGCCAGTTGTTCAGAATTTGCCGCTTTTCCGCTAGACTATGCCGCCTGATTTTAAGTCCTGAAGAAGTGAAGCATGCGCGTAGCCGATTTTACCTTTGAGTTGCCAGAATCCTTAATCGCCCACTATCCGCAGGCGCAGCGAAGCGGTTGTCGCTTGCTGTCGCTGGATGGTCCAAGCGGCGCATTAAGCCACGGCGTATTTACTGACGTGATGGATAAGCTCAATCCGGGCGATTTGCTGGTGTTCAACAACACCCGCGTCATTCCTGCGCGCGTTTTTGGCCGTAAAGCCAGCGGCGGGAAAATTGAGATGCTGGTTGAGCGCATGCTGGACGATAAACGCGTGCTGGCGCACGTGCGCGCCTCTAAAGCGCCAAAGCCGGGCGCAGAGCTGCTGCTGGGCGATGACGAAAGCGTTAAAGCCACCATGGTGGCGCGTCATGACACGCTGTTTGAAATTGCCTTCGCAGACGATCGCGCGGTGCTGGATATCCTTAACAGCGTCGGCCACATGCCGCTGCCGCCGTATATCGATCGTCCGGATGAAGATGCCGATCGTGAGCTGTACCAAACCGTGTATGGCGTGCGTCCTGGCGCGGTGGCTGCGCCAACCGCCGGTCTGCACTTTGACGAACCGCTGCTGGAGGCGCTAAAAGCCAAAGGCGTTGAGATGGCTTTTGTCACGCTGCACGTCGGTGCTGGCACCTTCCAGCCGGTGCGCGTGGAAACCATCGAAGATCACATCATGCATGCTGAATACGCCGAAGTGCCGCAGGATGTGGTGGATGCCGTGCTGGCGTGTAAAGCGCGCGGCAACAAAGTGGTCGCCGTCGGCACCACTTCAGTGCGTTCGCTGGAGAGCGCCGCAAAGGCCAGCCAGGACGCACTGATTGCGCCATTCTTCGATGACACACAGATTTTCATCTATCCCGGCTATCACTATCAGGTGATCGATGCGCTGATCACCAATTTCCACCTGCCGGAATCGACCCTGATTATGCTGGTCTCGGCTTTTGCCGGTTATCAGCACACCATGGCGGCTTATCGCAGCGCGGTGGCAGAGCAGTACCGTTTCTTTAGCTACGGGGATGCGATGTACATCACCCGTAATCCACAAGCACCTGACGAAAGCGTCGGTGCATAAAAAAGTCAGACTGTCTTTCTGATGAGGTTAATGTGAAATTTGAATTAGATACTACCGACGGGCGCGCGCGCCGTGGCCGTCTGGTCTTTGATCGTGGCGTAGTGGAAACCCCGGCGTTTATGCCGGTAGGCACCTACGGCACCGTTAAAGGCATGACGCCGGAAGAAGTGAAAGAGACCGGTGCGCAGATCCTGCTCGGCAACACCTTCCACCTGTGGCTGCGCCCGGGGCAAGAGATCATGAAGCTGCACGGCGATCTGCATGATTTCATGAACTGGCAGGGGCCGATCCTCACCGACTCCGGCGGCTTCCAGGTGTTCAGCCTTGGCGACATCCGCAAGATCACCGAAGCGGGCGTGCATTTCCGTAACCCAATCAACGGCGATCCGATCTTCCTCGATCCGGAAAAATCGATGGAGATTCAGTTCGATCTCGGCTCTGACGTGGTGATGATTTTCGACGAATGTACGCCCTATCCCGCCGATTGGGATTACGCCAAGCGTTCAATGGAGATGTCTCTGCGCTGGGCAAAACGCAGCCGCGATCGTTTTGATGAGCTGGGTAATAAAAATGCGCTGTTCGGTATTATTCAGGGCGGTGTTTACGAAGATTTACGAGATGTCTCCGTTAAAGGTCTGGTAGAGATTGGCTTTGATGGGTACGCTGTGGGCGGCCTGGCGGTGGGTGAACCTAAAGAGGACATGCACCGAATCCTGGAGCACGTCTGTCCGCAAATTCCGCAAGACAAACCGCGTTATTTGATGGGCGTCGGCAAGCCAGAAGATCTGGTGGAAGGCGTTCGCCGCGGTATCGATATGTTTGACTGCGTTATGCCTACGCGCAATGCGCGTAACGGTCATCTGTTTGTTACCGATGGCGTGGTGAAAATCCGTAATGCCCGGTATAAAGATGACACCGCAACGCTGGATGCTGAGTGTGATTGTTACACCTGTCGCAATTATAGCCGCGCCTACTTGCATCATCTTGATCGCTGTAACGAAATACTGGGCGCACGCCTGAATACAATTCACAATCTGCGCTATTACCAGCGTTTGATGGCAGGTTTACGCAATGCCATCGAAGAGGGTAAATTAGAGCACTTTGTTAGCGAGTTCTACCAACGGACGGGGAAGGCGGTTCCTCCGCTGAACGTCTGATAATTCATCAATGAGGGAAATTTAATGAGCTTTTTCATTTCTGACGCCGTAGCCGCAGCAGGCGCACCGTCTCAGGGAAGTCCGTATTCTCTGGTGATCATGCTGGTGGTATTTGGTCTGATCTTCTACTTCATGATTCTGCGTCCGCAGCAGAAGCGTACCAAAGATCACAAGAAGCTGATGGATTCCATCTCTAAAGGTGATGAAGTGCTGACCAGCGGTGGCTTAGTTGGACGTGTGACCAAAGTGTCAGAAACTGGCTATGTTTCTATTGCCCTGAACGACACCACTGAAGTAGTTGTTAAACGTGATTTCGTGGCCGCCGTTCTGCCGAAAGGTACTTTGAAGGCGCTGTAATTTTTTCTTCCCGAAGGGAACTGCCGTGTTAAACCGTTATCCTTTGTGGAAGTACATCATGCTGGTCGTCGTGATTCTCGTCGGCCTGCTCTATGCGCTTCCTAACCTTTATGGTGAGGATCCGGCCGTTCAGATCACTGGTGCGCGCGGTGGCGCCGCCAGTGAGCAAACGTTGGATCAGATCCAGACCGTATTAAAACAAGACAATATCGAGAGCAAATCCCTCGCTCTGGAAAATGGTGCCATCCTGGCCCGCTTTGCGACGCAGGATGTGCAGCTGCGCGCCCGTGATGCCATCACGACGGCACTGGGCGAAGATTACGTTGTGGCACTTAACCTTGCGCCGGCAACGCCACGCTGGTTGAGCATGCTGGCCGCGGAACCGATGAAACTCGGTCTTGATCTGCGCGGCGGCGTTCACTTCCTGATGGAAGTCGACATGGATACCGCGCTGGGCAAACTGCAAGAGCAGAATGCCGACAGCCTGCGCAGCGACCTGCGCGACAAAAGCATTCCGTATACCACCGTTAATAAAATCGCGAACTATGGCGTAGAAGTGCGTTTCCGTGACGGCGCCAGCCGTGACGCGGCAATTAGCTACTTGTCTACTCGCCATCGCGATCTGGTGATCTCAAGCCAGGGCAGCGATGCGCTGCGTGCGGTCATGAGCGATGCACGCCTGAGCGAAGCGCGTGAATATGCGGTGCAGCAAAACATCACCATTCTGCGTAACCGTGTGAACCAGCTTGGCGTGGCCGAACCGTTGGTGCAGCGTCAGGGTTCTGACCGCATCGTGGTAGAGCTGCCGGGTATTCAGGACACCGCGCGCGCCAAAGAGATTTTGGGCGCAACCGCAACGCTGGAGTTCCGTCTGGTTAACACCAGCGTGGATCCAACCGCTGCGGCCAGCGGCCGTGTTCCGGGCGATTCAGAAGTGAAGAAAACGCGCGAAGGGCAGCCCGTGGTGCTGTACAAGCGTGTGATTCTGACCGGTGACCACATCACCGATTCCACCTCCAGCATGGATGAGTACAACCAGCCGCAGGTGAACATTTCACTGGATGGCGCCGGTGGCAACATGATGTCGAACTTCACCAAGGACAACATCGGTAAGCCGATGGCGACGCTGTTTGTGGAGTACAAAGACAGCGGTAAGAAAGATGCCAACGGCCGTTCGATTCTGGTGAAACAGGAAGAAGTGATTAACGTGGCGAACATTCAGTCGCGCCTCGGTAACAGCTTCCGTATCACCGGCATCAACAATCCAAACGAAGCACGTCAGCTGTCGCTGCTGCTGCGCGCGGGTGCGTTGATTGCGCCAATCCAGATTGTTGAAGAGCGCACCATCGGCCCAACCATGGGTCAGCAGAACATCACACAAGGCCTCGAAGCCTGCCTGTGGGGTTTGATTGCGTCGATCATCTTTATGGTGGTGTTCTACAAGAAGTTTGGTCTTATCGCTACCAGCGCACTGCTGTGTAACCTGGTGCTGATTGTCGGCATCATGTCACTGCTGCCAGGCGCGACGCTCACCATGCCGGGTATTGCCGGTATTGTGTTGACGCTGGCGGTTGCGGTCGATGCTAACGTTTTGATTAACGAACGTATTAAAGAAGAGTTGCGTAACGGACGCTCGGTACAGCAGGCGATTCATGAAGGCTATAAAGGCGCCTTCTCCAGTATCGTCGACGCCAACGTCACCACGCTGATTAAAGTCATCATTCTTTATGCGGTCGGTACCGGTTCAATCAAAGGCTTTGCGATTACCACGGCTATCGGTATCGCAACCTCAATGTTTACCGCTATCGTCGGCACCCGTGCCATCGTTAACCTGGTGTACGGCGGCAAACGCATCAACAAGCTGTCTATCTGAGGAGTGCGTTGTGGCACAGGAATATAGTATTGAGCAGCTAAACCACGGGCGTAAAGTCGTCGACTTTATGCGCTGGGATCGGCTGGCTTTCATCATCTCCGGTCTGCTGATTGTGGCATCTATCGCCATTATCGGTGTGCGAGGCTTCAACTGGGGCCTCGACTTTACCGGCGGAACGGTGATTGAGATTAACCTGGAAAAACCGGCGGATCTCGATGCGCTGCGCGAAGGTTTAGTGAAGGCGGGCTTTGAAGAGCCGCTGGTGCAGAACTTTGGTAGCAGCCGCGATGTAATGGTGCGTATGCCACCGGCCACCGGCAATGCAGGCACGGAGCTGGGCAACAAAGTTGTGGCATCCATCAGCCAGACCACCCAGCAGAACGCCACCGTGAAGCGTATTGAGTTCGTTGGCCCAAGCGTGGGAAGCGATCTGGCGCAGGCGGGTGCGATGGCTCTGCTGTCGGCGCTGATTGCGATTCTGATCTACATCGGCTTCCGCTTTGAGTGGCGTCTGGCGCTCGGTACCGTACTGGCGCTGGCGCACGATGTGATTATCACCTGCGGCATTCTGTCGCTGGCACATGTCGAAATCGATCTGACCATTGTCGCTTCACTGATGTCGGTAATTGGTTACTCGCTTAACGATAAGATCGTAGTATCCGACCGTATTCGTGAGAACTTCCGCAAGATTCGCCGCGGTTCCTCTTACGACATCACTAACGTGTCGCTGACTCAAACGCTGAGCCGTACGTTGATCACCTCCATCACTACGCTGGCGATGATCATGATTCTGTTCGTGTTTGGTGGTGCGTTGCTGAAAGGCTTCTCACTGACCATGCTGATCGGTGTCACCATCGGTACCATTTCATCAATTTATGTCTCTTCAGCGCTGGCGCTGAAACTCGGCATGAAGCGTGAACATATGCTGGTGCAGAAAGTGGAAAAAGAGGGCGCAGATCAGCCTTCGATTCTGCCGTAATGCTGCGTTAGAAAGTAAACGGGCTGCCAATGGCAGCCCGTTTTTTTATGCCTGTCGATCAGGGCGTGGTTTTGTGGGTAGCGGGACTCTCAACATCGTGCACGCGCACGTAGCCGAGCTGTTCTGGCGCTAAGCCGCTCAGTCGCAGCGGCACGGTCACCATACTGCGTGGCATTAAGCTGGCAGGCACCTCGATGGTCTGGCTCAGGCTTCCCGCATTAAGCGGTTTGCCGCTGGCCGGATCCATCTCGCCCCAGACTACGGTGGCACTCAGCGCCGGAATCGGCTGATCATCGGTGGAACGGATATTCAGATTGGCGCGACTGCCGCCCGCTTCACCCGCCACCTGCGAGAGCGACAAACGCACTTTACCCAGCTGCGTCTGAAGCTCCACCGGCGTATTGGCTTGTGGCAACAACCACGCGCCTTGGGTGGACTGGCTGTTCAGCTGTCCCTGAATTTCCAGCGCCGTTGCCTGATTGGTCAGCTTGCGCATCTGCTGATTAAGCTGACTCACTTCCTGGTGCAACTCTTTGACCTGCGGTGAAACCGGCGTTGAACTGCAACCACTGAGAACCAGCAAAGAGAGTGCTGCTGGTGCCCAAAACGTCCTGATCGTCATGCAATGTCCTTTCTTTATTCGGGAATACGTAAAACCTGGCCAGGGTAAATCTTATCAGGATGCGTCAGCATTGGCTTGTTCGCCTCGAAAATCTTGTTGTATTGATTGGGATTTCCGTAGACCTCTTTCGATACCGCACTCAGGGTATCGCCTTTTTTTACGGTGTAGAACTTCGCGGGCGTGACGGAATCGCTGGTGGTGACCTTGTCATCCACTTTGGTGATCCCCGCGACGTTACCCGCAGCCACCAGGATTTTCTCCTTCAGCTCCTGAGAAATGCCGTCGCCGGTAACCGTAACGGTATCGCCTTTAACATCCACCTTCACCTTATCGCTGTCAGGTAAGCCGAGCTTGTTGATGTGATCCTGCAATTTCTTACTGGCATCGTCGCCGCCACTCACGGCATCCCACAGTTTTTCTCCAGCTTCTTTCACGAAATCGAACAGACCCATACATCCTCCAGATAATTATGGTGTACCGCCTTGCTGACGGCTCTCTAAGCGTAGTGGTTTTTTACGTGCGGGCATGTAGGGGATGTCTTGCATTTGGCTTAACGTCACAAACTGCGATTCACACATTATGTGCCACACACATACATTTTGTGTCGTGATCGCGCTACACTGTGTGGCCTATTTATCTCGCATCAGGAAGCCTCATGCATTGCCCATTCTGCTCCGCTGTGGACACCAAAGTGATTGATTCTCGTCTGGTTAGTGAAGGATCGTCGGTGCGTCGCCGTCGTCAGTGTTTGGACTGTCATGAGCGTTTTACCACCTTTGAAGTGGCCGAACTGGTGATGCCGCGCGTGGTGAAAAGCAACGATGTGCGCGAACCCTTCAATGAAGATAAGCTCAGCAGCGGCATGATCAAGGCTCTGGAAAAACGCCCAGTGAGCGCTGATGCGGTGGAAAGTGCGGTAAATCACATAAAAACCCAGCTGCGTGCCACCGGCGAGCGTGAAGTGCCGAGCGCGCTGATCGGTAATCTGGTGATGGATGAGCTGAAAAAGCTCGATAAAGTGGCCTACATTCGCTTTGCTTCGGTTTATCGCAGCTTTGAAGATATTCGCGATTTTGGTGAAGAGATCGCCCGCTTACAGGACTAATCCATGACTGACGAACGCTACATGGCGCGCGCGCTGGAACTGGCGCGCCGCGGACGCTTTACCACTACACCGAACCCCAACGTTGGATGTGTGATTGTGCGCGAGGGCGAGATTGTCGGCGAAGGCTGGCATCAGCGCGCGGGCGAACCGCATGCCGAAGTGCACGCGCTGCGTATGGCGGGTGAACGCGCCAGAGGCGCAACCGCTTATGTCACGCTCGAACCCTGCAGTCATCATGGACGCACACCGCCGTGTTGCGATGCGCTGATTGCTGCCGGCGTGACGCGCGTGGTTGCCGCAATGCAGGATCCCAATCCGCAGGTGGCGGGACGTGGCCTGTATCGTTTACAGCAGGCGGGTATCGAGGTGAGTCACGGTCTGATGATGAGCGAAGCGGAGGCGTTGAATCGCGGTTTTCTGAAACGCATGCGTACCGGATTCCCGTGGATCCAGCTGAAACTCGGCGCATCGCTTGATGGACGTACCGCGATGGCGAACGGCGAAAGTCAGTGGATCACCTCGGCAGCCGCAAGGCGCGATGTGCAACGTCTGCGCGCCCAGAGTTCAGCTATCCTTAGCACCAGCGCCACCGTATTAGCGGATAATCCGTCGCTGACGGTACGCTGGGGTGAACTGAGCGCCGATGTGCGTGCAAAACTTGATGAAGCCCAGTTGCGTCAGCCGGTACGCGTAGTGATTGATAGCCAACAGCGCGTCACGCCGCAGCATAGTTTGATCGGCCAGCCAGGCGAAACCTGGTTGATGCGCAGTGAACCCGATCAGCAAGCGTGGCCCGCCAGCGTCACACAAATTGCGGTGCCGCAGCGTGGTGAACAGCTCGACCTGGTGGCGATGATGATGTTGCTCGGCCAGCGACAGATCAACAGCGTTTGGGTGGAAGCGGGCGCCAGTTTAGCGGGCGCACTGCTGCAAGCCGGGCTGGTGGATGAGCTGATCGTCTACATGGCGCCGAAGCTGCTGGGAAACACCGCGCGCGGCCTGTGCGCGCTGCCGGGATTAGAACAACTGGCAGATGCGCCCGCCCTGAATTTTAGCGACGTCCGCCTGGTCGGCGAAGACCTGCGCCTGACGCTGACTCCGCGTTGAAAACGCGCGGAAAAGCCTGAGCGCGTCGCCAAAGAGTATGATAGAATCCGCCCCCTTCTGCGGGGCCATAAAACAACCCAAAGGATATGTATGAAAGTTATCGAAGCTCCTGTTGCCACGCCTGATGCAAACATTGCCATCGTAATTGCGCGTTTTAACAACTTCATTAATGACAGCCTGCTGGACGGCGCGATTGACGCTTTGAAGCGCATCGGCCAGGTGAAAGCAGATAACATCACCGTTGTCTGGGTTCCAGGTGCATACGAACTGCCGCTGGCAGCACGCGCACTGGCGAAAGCCGGTAAGCACGACGCCATTGTCGCGTTGGGCACTGTCATCCGTGGCGGCACCGCACACTTCGAATATGTGGCCGGTGAAGCCAGCTCGGGCATTGCGCACGTCGCCATGACCAGCGAAATCCCGGTGACCTTCGGCGTGTTGACCACTGAAAATATCGAGCAGGCGATTGAACGCGCCGGCACCAAAGCAGGTAATAAAGGTGCCGAAGCGGCCCTGACTGCACTCGAAATGATCAACGTATTGAAAGCCATCAAAGCCTGATTTTTGTAAGGGGAATTTTGTGAAACCTGCTGCTCGTCGTCGCGCCCGTGAGTGCGCTGTTCAGGCGCTTTACTCCTGGCAGCTGTCTAAGAACGACATTGCCGATGTGGAATACCAGTTTCTGGCGGAACAAGACGTCAAAGACGTCGATATTAGCTATTTCCGCGAATTGCTGGCCGGTGTGGCGACTAACAGCGCGTACCTGGACGGTCTGATGAAGCCTTACCTGTCGCGTCAGCTCGAAGAGCTGGGCCAGGTGGAAAAAGCCATCCTGCGTATTTCGCTGTATGAGCTGAGCAAGCGTTCTGATGTGCCGTATAAAGTGGCCATCAACGAAGGCATTGAGTTGGCAAAAGTGTTTGGTGCTGAAGACAGCCACAAATTCGTCAACGGTGTCCTCGACAAAGCTGCCCCGCAAATTCGACCCAATAAAAAATAGTATTAAAGGCCGGTTTACCGGCCTTTTTCTCATTGAGACCTGACTTATGTCTTGTGGTGAATTCGAACTGATCGCACGTTACTTTAACCGCGTCACCAGCTCCCGCCGCGATGTGGAGAAAGGAATTGGTGACGACTGCGCGTTGCTCAACGTGCCAGAAAAACAAACCCTCGCCATCAGCACCGATACGCTGGTTGCGGGCGTCCACTTCTTGCGTGATATCCATCCTGCCGATCTCGGTTACAAAGCGGTTGCCGTTAATCTCAGTGATTTAGCCGCGATGGGCGCCGATCCTGCCTGGCTGACGCTGGCATTGACGCTGCCCGAGATCGATGAAGATTGGGTAGCGGCTTTCAGCGATAGCCTGTTTGAGCTGCTGGATTACTACGATATGCAGTTGATTGGCGGCGATACCACACGTGGACCGCTCAGCATGACGCTCGGCATTCACGGATTGGTGCCGGTGGGAAGGGCGCTGAAACGTTCGGGGGCTAAGCCGGGCGACTGGATTTTTGTCACCGGTACGCTGGGTGACAGCGCCGCCGGTTTGTCGCTGCTGCAGCATCGTCACCGTCTGAATGATCCGGCGGTGCACGAAGCATTGATCAAACGCCATTTGCGTCCGATGCCACGCGTGCTGCAAGGCCAGGCGTTGCGTGGTTTGGCAACCTCGGCAATTGATATTTCCGATGGTCTGATTTCCGATCTTGGCCATGTGCTCACTGCCAGCCGCGTCGGTGCACGCCTCAATCTCGACGCGTTACCGCTTTCACCGGCGCTGCGCGATCACTTCGAACCTGAGCTGGTGCTGCAATGGGCGCTAAGCGGTGGCGAAGATTACGAGCTGTGCTTTACCGTGCCGGAAGTTAACCGTGGCGCGCTGGACGTGGCGCTCGGCAATTTTGGCGTGCCTTATACCTGCATTGGCCAGATTGCTCCGGAATCGGAAGGGCTGACACTGCTGGAGAACGGCAAGCCGCGTAGCGTAAATCTGAAAGGGTTTGATCACTTCGGCAGCAAGTGAAAGTGGTTTTCATGAATGGCCACCCGACAAAATCAGCGTAGGGTCGCCATTTATGGCGACCTGTTTTAAAAACTACTCAAATCCTACCACCGGATGCGGTTGATACACCGTCTCCAGCTCTGCAATATCTGTCGAACTCAACTCCACATCGACCGCCTTCACCAGCTCAGCAAACTGCTGCTCACGCGAGGCGCCAATGATCGGCGCTGTAACCGCCGGCTTGTGTAACAGCCACGCCAGAGCCACCTGGGCACGCGTCACGCCTTTATCCGCCGCAACATTGGCCAGACGCTCGGCAATCGCCGCATCGTTCTCTTCGGTACCGGTATAGAGCTTCTCCATCACGTTATCCGAGACCGAACGCGCGGTGGTTTCGCCCCATGGACGCGTTAACTTACCGCGCGCCAGCGGACTCCACGGCAGCACGGCGATGCCTTCACGCTGGCACAGTGGATGCATTTCGTTCTCTTCTTCGCGCTGAATAAGATTGTACTGATCCTGCATGCTAACAAACCGCGCCCAGTTGTTTTGCTTTTGCAGGTCCAGCGCCTGAGCAAACTGCGATGCGTGCATCGACGATGCGCCGATGTGGCGCGCCTTACCGGATTTCACCACCTCATGCAGCGCCTCCAGCGTCTCTTCAATTGGCGTATCGTAATCCCAGCGGTGAATCTGCAGCAGATCGACATATTCCATGCCAAGACGCGTCAGGCTGTCATCGATAGACTGCAGGATATTCTTGCGTGATAGGCCTTGTGACAGATTGCTGAGCGGGAAATAGACCTTGGTGGCGACCACAACCTGATCGCGGCGGGCAAAATCTTTCAGCGCGCGGCCCACGATCTCTTCGCTGCTGCCGTCGGAATAGCTGTTGGCGGTATCGAAGAAGTTAATGCCGGCCTCCAGCGCTTGTTTGATCAGCGGTCGGCTGCTCTCTTCCGGCAACGTCCACGCGTGATTACCGCGCGTAGGATCGCCGTAGGTCATGCAGCCTAAACAGAGACGCGAAACCTGTAAGTCGGTTTGGCCTAAGGGAATAGTTTTCATTTGGGCTCCTGCTCTTATGCTTGAGGGAAATCGTTCCCTAAGCATAGCAGCAGGCTCGCTCACCGGGCGGTGAGCGAGTCGGGCAGTTTACTGGGCGAGCCAGTCAGCGATTTGCTGCTGAATACCGGCGGCATCCAGCTGGTAATCCTGGCGCACCTCTTCCTGCGTGCCTTGCGGGATGAACTCATCCGGCAGGCCGAGGTTAAGCACCGGCACGCGCAGGCGTTTTGCCATCACATACTCGTTGACGCCGCTACCGGCACCGCCTTTGATCGCGCCTTCTTCCAGGGTGATCAGCGAATCGTGACTGGCCGCCAGCTCGGTAATCAGTGCTTCGTCGAGCGGCTTCACAAAGCGCATATCCACCAGCGTCGCATTCAGCGCTTCAGCGGCCGCCGCCGCTTCTGGCAGCAAGGTGCCGAAGTTGAGGATTGCCAGCTTTTCACCGCGACGCTTCACGATACCTTTACCCAGCGGCAAACTGGCCAGCGGTTCCAGCACCGCACCGGTGCCGGTACCACGCGGATAACGCACCGCGCTTGGGCCATCCTGATAGTGATAACCGGTGTAAAGCATCAGACGGCATTCGTTTTCATCGCTTGGCGTCATGATCATCATCTCTGGCACACAGCGCAAAAACGCGATATCAAACGCGCCCTGGTGGGTTTGACCATCGGCGCCGACAATGCCGCCGCGATCGATAGCAAACAGCACCGGCAGTTTCTGAATGGCAACGTCATGGATCAGCTGATCGTAGGCGCGCTGCAGGAAGGTCGAATAGATTGCCACAATCGGCTTATAGCCGCCGATCGCCATACCGGCTGCGAAAGTGACGGCATGCTGCTCGGCAATCGCCACATCAAAATATTGCTGCGGGTAATCACGCGAATAGCTCACCATGCCGGAACCTTCGCGCATCGCTGGCGTCACCGCCATCAGGCGCGGATCGTCGGCGGCCATTTCGCTCAGCCAGTTGCCGAAGATTTTTGAGTAGCTTGGCAGTCCCGGCACGCTTTTCGGCAGCGCTAAGCTGGCGGGATCGAATTTCGGTACCGCATGCCAGGTGATGGGATCTTCTTCCGCCGGGGCATAACCTTTGCCCTTTTTGGTCATGATGTGCAGGAACTGCGGACCTTTCAGATCGCGCATGTTCTTCAGCGTGCTTACCAGCGTCAGCACGTCGTGACCATCGACCGGGCCAATGTAGTTAAAGCCCAGCTCCTCAAACAGCGTGCCCGGCACCACCATGCCTTTCAGGTGCTCTTCGGTGCGTTTTACCAGCTCTTTAATCGGCGGTAAACCGCCCAGCACGCGCTTGCCGCCTTCGCGCAGGCGTGAATAGGTTTTCCCGGAGAGAATCTGTGCCAGGCGATTGTTGAGCGCGCCGACGTTTTCGGAGATCGACATTTCATTATCGTTGAGGATCACCAGCATATCCGGCTTGATATCACCGGCGTGGTTCATCGCTTCAAACGCCATGCCTGCGGTAATGGCGCCATCGCCGATAATACAGGCGGTGCGACGGCCTTTACCTTCACGGTCGGCGGCAACCGCCATGCCGAGGCCCGCGCTGATCGAAGTGGACGAGTGGCCGACGCTCAGCACGTCGTATTCACTCTCACCGCGCCACGGGAACGGATGCAGGCCATTTTTCTGCCGGATAGTGCCGATGCGATCGCGGCGTCCGGTCAGAATCTTGTGTGGATAAGCCTGATGGCCAACGTCCCACACCAGATGATCAAACGGGGTGTTATAAACATAATGCAGCGCCACTGTTAGCTCGACGACGCCCAGACCCGAAGCAAAGTGGCCGGATGAACGGCTTACGCTATCCAGCAGATACTGACGCAGCTCGTCACACAGTTCCGGAAGTTTTTCTTTCGGTAATAAACGTAATTCCTGAACCGTGTTTGCTAACGCCAGTGTCGGGTATTTTGCAAGATCAAAACTCATCAGAGACTCATTATGAAAGTTATTTATCGCGTTCAATTATGAAGCTTGCCAGCGCTTGTAAGGCGATTGTGTTGTAAGACTGTGCAGCCAGAATATCGAGCGCGCCAAGCGCCTCTTGATAGAGATCCCAGGCTTTGCTGCGAGCATTTTCCAGCCCCATCAAGGCCGGATAGGTGCTTTTTCCTAACGCCTGATCCGAGCCCTGCGTTTTCCCTAACACCGCAGTATCGCCGACCACATCAAGGATGTCGTCCTGCACCTGAAACGCCAGTCCGATGGCGTTGGCGTAGGTATCCAGTACCGGCAAGGCGGCACGGCCACGTTCTCCGGCGGCTAATGCGCCAAGACGCACCGCTGCACGAATTAACGCGCCGGTTTTATGACGGTGAATCTGTTCCAGCTGCGCCAGGTCGATACGTTTGCCTTCAGCCGCTAAATCCAACGCCTGTCCGCCGCACATGCCCGCTACGCCGCTGGCCTGCGCCAGTTCGGAAATCATCGCAATGCGCGCTTCGGCGCTGACGCCAGGCATCGGCTGATCGGCCAGAATCGAAAAGGCCAGAGTTTGCAAAGCATCGCCGGCGAGAATCGCCGTGTCTTCGCCATATTTAATATGGCAGGTTGGCTGCCCGCGGCGTAACGCATCGTCATCCATCGCCGGCAGATCGTCATGAATCAGGGAATAAGCATGGATGCATTCAACGGCGGCAGCCGGCACATCCAGGCTGGCCGCGTCGGCCTTCAGCATTTCGCCTGTGGCGTACACCAGAAAGGGACGCAGACGTTTACCGCCTAATAATGCCCCATACTCCATGGCATTCACCAGAGGAGAACTCTGAAAAGGAAGTGGATCTATTAAGCGCGTCAACGCCTGATTGACGCGTTGATGGTACGCGCTCAGCAGTTTAGCGAAATCCATTACTCATTATCCGGCGTAAAAGGGGCGAGGGCGGCATCTTTCTCATCGCTGAGCAGGATTTGCACCCGTTGCTCTGCCTGTTGCAGGGTTTGCTGACCGGTACGTGCCAATTGTACACCGCGTTCAAATTCGTTTAGCGCCTGTTCCAGCGGCAACTCACCACTTTCCAGACGGCTAACAATCTGTTCCAGCTGCTGTAATGCGCTTTCAAAACTGGCTGGCGCTTCGGCTTTTTTCGGCATAATCAGTGTCGACTCACAGGTTAGGACATTATGTTGCAATCGGTCATGGTAGCCGACGAGGATTAATTAGCAAAATAATGAATGTGACTGCGGTAGCAGAAGCAGTCACCCCTCAAAGGTGATATACTTTTGCGCCTCGGATGCGGGGGCTCCTGAATCAACCCGCAATTATATGATTTTAACAGCTAAGTGCCGATGCTTTTAGCACTTATTTGCCCAAACGAACCCCTGTCGCCATGAAGTTTATCATCAAGCTGTTCCCAGAAATCACCATCAAAAGTCAGTCGGTGCGTCTGCGCTTTATCAAAATTCTTACCAGCAGCATTCGTAATATCCTGCGTACCGTCGATGAAGACATCAAGGTCGTGCGCCATTGGGATCACGTTGAAGTGCGTTCCAAAAATGAGTCGCTGCGTGAAACCATCGTCACCGAACTGACGCGTATTCCCGGCATTCACCACGTGTTGGCGGTGGAAGATCGCGCCTATACCGACATGCACGATATCTTCGAGCAGACGCTGGTGCTTAATCGCGAGCGTCTGGAAGGCAAAAGCTTCTGTGTGCGCGTGAAGCGCCGCGGAACGCACAGCTTCAGCTCGCAGGATGTTGAACGCTACGTTGGCGGCGGTCTTAATCAGCACATCGCCAGCGCGCGGGTGCAGCTTAATCGTCCGGATGAAACGGTGAACCTGGAGATCGAAGACGATCGCCTGTTACTGATCACCGCACGTTATGAAGGTCTGGGCGGTTTCCCGATAGGGACGCAGGAAGATGTACTGTCGCTGATTTCCGGTGGTTTCGACTCCGGAGTTTCCAGCTACATGCTGATGCGTCGCGGTTGCCGTGTGCATTACTGCTTCTTTAACCTTGGCGGTGCGGCACATGAGATTGGTGTACGTCAGGTCGCGCATTATCTCTGGCAGCGTTTTGGTCGTTCGCATCGCGTACGTTTTGTGGCGATCAACTTCGAGCCGGTAGTCGGTGAGATTCTGGAGAAGGTTGACGACGGCCAGATGGGCGTGGTGCTGAAGCGCATGATGGTGCGTGCGGCGTCAATGGTGGCAGAACGTTACGGCGTGCAAGCGCTGGTCACCGGCGAAGCGCTCGGTCAGGTGTCCAGCCAGACGCTGACCAACCTGCGTTTGATCGATAATGCCTCTGATACGCTGATTTTGCGTCCGCTGATTTCACACGATAAAGAGCACATCATCGATGTGGCGCGTAAGATCGGCACCGAAGATTTTGCCCGCACCATGCCGGAATATTGCGGTGTGATTTCGAAAAGCCCGACCGTGAAGGCGGTGAAAGCGAAGATCGAAGCGGAAGAGCTGAATTTCGATTTCGAGATTCTGAATCGTGTCGTGCAGGAAGCCAGCAACGTCGATATCCGTGAAATCGCTGAACAGACCGAAGAAGAAGTGGTGGAAGTGGAAACCGTCGACTCCTTCACCAGCAACGATGTGGTGCTGGATATTCGTTCGGCGGATGAGCAGGACGCGAAGCCGTTGGCACTTGAAGGCGTTGAGGTCAAACCTCTGGCGTTCTACAAACTCAGCACCCAATTCGGCGATCTGGACCAGAGTAAAACCTGGCTGCTGTATTGCGATCGCGGTGTGATGAGTCGCCTGCAGGCGCTGTATCTGCATGAGCAGGGCTTCAAAAACGTGAAGGTTTATCGTCCTTAAGCTCCAGGTGCGCATGAATGCGCACCTTACCGTTTTTGTTGGGGCGTCTTGATGGCGACCCCAGTGAATTAACGCTCTTCAAACTCCTGATAGTTATAAATCCCCGCCGCCAGCACCAGCTGCGCAGCGACTTCGCGCGCCTTCTCTTTATCCACCAGCAAATCAATCAGCTTCAAAGCAAAGTCCATCGCAGTGCCTGGTCCCTGGCTGGTCAGCAGATTTACGCGCGGGTCCCATACCACGCGACGCTCCATCCATTTGCTGTCTGGAATGGTGTCACGCAAGCCGGGAAAACCGGTCATATTGCCCACCGGGAACAGATCGTGCGGTACCAAAACGGTGCCCGGCGCGGCACAGATTGCCGCCACAATCTTGCCTGAAACATGGAACTGGCGCACGGTCTCGACCAGTAGCGGGCTGTCGCGGAAGGTTTCTGCGCCTTTTAAACCGCCAGGCAGCACAATCGCGTCGTAATCATTGTCGGCGACCTCTACTAACGGCGCGTCCGCAAGCAGGCGCACGCCGCGCGAACAGACGATCTCGCGCGTGCCGTCACTCTCGACGCTGGCAGTGGTGACACTTATTCCGCCGCGCACCAGCAAATCGATAGTGGTGACCGCTTCGGTCTCCTCACTGCCATGTGCCAGGCAAACCAGAACCGATGCGTTCGCGCTCATAGTGGGACTCCTTACGTTTAATCAGATCGTACAAACGGGTGTTCTCCGGCAGCGAAATACCCTGCGCGCGGGCGCGGCGCAACAGGTAGCCAGTGATGTAATCAATTTCGGTTAGACGCTGCGCCCGCACATCCTGCAGCATCGATGAGGTGTTGGCGGCGGTGCTATCAATCACGTCGTAAATAATGCCGCGCAGATTATCCACCGCCATATGCTGGCCTTCGCGCTCCATCACCCAGGCGATCTCTTCACACAAAGTGGCGATTTGCTCTGGCCAGGCTCGCAACGCGCCGTTCTGGCAGTCGTGCTCGACGGTTAGCGGATTGATCACGCAGTTGATCGCCAGCTTGCGCCAGCTGGCGGCGGCGATGTTGTCATGCCAGGCCACATCCGGCAGCGCCTGATGCAGAATATCGGCGATATCGCTCAGGGCAGCGCTCTCGCGATTAGCCGGACCGATATGTGTCATACCCTGGGCGACATGCTTGATCACCGTGCCATCACGCATCGCGGCGTGGGTGGTGATACCGCGTAGCAGCGGCTGACGCACATCTTTTAGCTCATCCAGCGTGCCCATGCCATTGTGCAGTAGCAAAATGGGGGCATGCGCAGGCAGCACGCTTTGCAGGTTTTTCACCGCAGGCGAAACCTGTGGCGCTTTTAGTGTCACCAGTAACAGCTGGCTTTCGGCGAGGAACAGCGGATCGTTAGCAATAAATCTGTGATTGCTCACCTTGCCTTGGGGATCGATGACATTCGCTGAGCAGTAAGGCTGTGGCACACGCAGCCAACCCTGAACCTCATGTCCCTGACGGGCGAGCGCGGCGAGCCAAATTTGACCTAAGGCGCCACATCCCAACACGGTAATTTTCATTTTGCCTCCCGTGGGCGGGTTCCTGTTTTCACGATATGGGTAAGTATAGCTTTCCGCGTATCGTGTTTTATTAGCGCCACAAGACGCGTATTATGCATGTCACTTTAGTATCAGGAGAAGAAAAGATGCCATCTTTCGATATCGTTTCCGAAGTCGAATTGTCGGAAGTGCGAAATGCCGTGGAGAATGCGAGCCGCGAGATCTCAACCCGTTTCGATTTCCGTAACGTGAGTGCAACCATTGAGCTCAACGAAAAGAGTGAGACCATCAAAATCAGCAGCGAATCTGATTTCCAGGTAAAACAGCTGGTGGATATTCTGCGCGAAAAGCTGCTGAAGCGTGGCATTGAAGGCGCGGCAATTGAAGTGCCGGAAGAGATTGTGCACAGCGGTAAAAGCTGGTCGGTTGAAGCCAAGCTGAAAAAGGGTATCGAAAGCGATATCGCCAAAAAGCTGGTGAAACTGATCAAAGACAGCAAGCTGAAAGTACAGACGCAGATTCAGGGTGAAGAACTGCGCGTAACCGGTAAGTCACGCGACGATCTACAGGGTGCGATGGCGCTGGTGCGCGGTGGTAACCTCGGCCAGCCTTTCCAGTTCAAAAACTTCCGCGACTAATCGCGTTTGTCGCGCGCCGCACGACGATATAGCGTGCTGCGCGCGACGCCCAATGCCTGCGCCGTTTTACTGATATTGCCATTGAAGCGCTGCAGCGTTTCGCTAATTAAGCGTTCATCATGACTCTGCCGATCTTCCTGCATGGGTAGTGCTGCGCGGCGATATTCGGCAGGTAAATGCACTTCGGTCACTTCCTCACCTTCATCCGCCAGCGCCAGCAGCACGCGTAACAGGCTGCGTAATTGCCGCACATTACCGGGCCACGGCAGCTGTGCCAGCGCGGTCAGCAGCGCAGGCGAAAGCTGAATGTCACGTTCTGCGCCGCCCAGCTCGAGCCATAAACGGCAGATAAACCCTTCGATATCCGGCCAGTCGCGCAGCGGCGGAATGGTCATAGAAAATTCCTGCAGGCGATAGAGTAAATCTTCGCGGAATTCACCTTCTGCCACGCGCTGTGCCAAATCCCGGTGCGTGGCGCAGATCACGGCAAAATTTACCGGCCAGCTGCGACTGGAACCGAGCGGCGCCACTTCTTTCTCCTGCAACACCCGTAGCAAGCGAGTTTGCAGCGCCAGCGGCATATCGCCGATCTCATCAAGGAACAGCACGCCGCCGTCCGCTTCGCGTATTTTGCCGATATAGCCACTCTTGTTGGCGCCGGTAAAGGCGCCGGGCTGGTAGCCAAACAGCTCGGATTCAATCAGCGCTTCCGGGATTGCCGCGCAGTTAATCGCCACAAACTTGCCTTCACGCCAGCGGCTCTGCTGATGCAGTGCACGACTTACAAACTCTTTGCCGCTGCCGGTTTCGCCGTGAATGCAGAGTGACACCCCGGCGTTAAGCAGCCGCACCATCTTTTCGCCATCGCGATGCAGCGAGAAGGGCAGATCGCGGGTAGGTTCGCTCGGTGCGGCGAAATGGCTGCGCTGGGGCGCGCGCAGGCGGAAATAGTAGCGCTGGGTGGCGTAATCGAGCGGCATGGGAAGGGTATTGGCGTGTTGCTGCTGCTGCGGAAACAGCTGCTGGAAAGTCACGCTGCCGAGTTGATCGCTACTCAATGCCAGCTCGCGCATCGCCAGACGATTCGCGGCGGTCAACACGTTATCTGAAAATACCAGCAGCAGCTCATCGCTGGTATCGATGCCTTGTGGCTGAAGGTGCAGGCTCATCAACCACTGCTGCGGATGCAGGCTCTGCTTCACCCACAAATACTCAATCTGTTTCGCTGCGGCTTTGACCCAGCTAAAGGTTTGCGGATGTGGGAAGTGCGCCGGACCGGAGATATCCAGCACGCCAGCAATCTGACCGTTCGGCATTTGCAACGGCATCGCCGCGCAGTACAGCCCTTGATTAAGCGTCAGGAAGTGCTGATGGCCGGCAATTTCGCAGCCGTCATCAATCGCCAGCGCGGTGCCAATCGCATTGGTGCCACGCCCGCATTCACTCCACAAATTGCCGGGTGCTAGCGCATAACGCTGAGCTTTTTCCATCGAGGGCATATCGCCAAAGGTATTGAGTACCAAACCGGTGGCATCCGAGAGAATGACCACCGATTGCTTCTCAGCCAGTTTTTGCGCCAGCTGGTTAATCACCGGCTGGGCGAACTGCTGCAGTCCGGCATTGCTGGCGAGCAGGTCTGCCAGCTCACCCTGGCGAACACGAGGAAAATCGTCGGCGGTGCGATCGAGGCCATACAGCTGGCTACGGAACCAGGAGTCGCTTAACAGCGGATTGGCGGTAACGGCAGACGCGGATGAATTTCCCTGCATTGATGACCTCGTACCTAAGCGGAAGTGTTGCGGCATTGTAGCGGCTTGGTTTCCGTACTGTTGCGATACGCAACACAGATGACGATTTTTTCTCCATCTGCTCGCGCAGAAAGTGGAAGTGTGATTTGTTAATTTTCTGATTTATTTGGTTATTTATGCATTTTTTGTTGGGTTGGTAAAACTGGCACGCGCGCTGCAATAGCTTATCCAGCAGCGTGTTATTCAATGAAGTCATACAACGTTGCCGCTGTCCGTTCAGATTATCTGACCCTACATTAAGGAGTTTGCGATGCGTTATGCACATCCCGGCACGCCCGGCGCTTTGGTTTCATTTCAGGCGACCTACGGCAACTACATTGCGGGCAAATTCGTCGAGCCGCTCAGCGGCCAATACTTCACCAATACTTCACCGGTAAATGGCAGCGATATTGCGCAATTCCCACGTTCAGACGCGCGGGATATCGATTTAGCACTGGACGCTGCTCATCAGGCCGCTGACGCCTGGGGGAAAACCAGTGTGCAGCAGCGTGCCAATATCCTGCTGCAGGTAGCGGATCGCATCGAGGCGAATCTCGAGAAACTGGCGGTGGCGGAGAGTTGGGATAACGGTAAGCCGATCCGTGAAACACTGAATGCCGATCTACCGCTGGCGGTGGATCACTTCCGCTACTTCGCCGGTTGTCTGCGCGCGCAAGAGGGCAGCACCGCGGAGATCGATGAAACTACCGTGGCCTATCACTTCCATGAACCGCTCGGCGTGGTAGGGCAAATCATCCCATGGAACTTCCCGCTGTTGATGGCAGCGTGGAAACTGGCACCGGCATTAGCGGCAGGTAACTGCGTGGTGTTGAAACCTGCCGAGCAGACGCCGCTGGGGATTACGCTGCTGATGGAAGTGATTGGCGATCTGTTCCCGGCGGGCGTGCTGAATGTGGTGCAGGGATTTGGCCGTGAAGCGGGGGAAGCGCTGGCGACCAGCAAGCGCATCGCCAAAATCGCCTTCACCGGTTCAACTCCGGTTGGGCGTCACATCATGGCCTGTGCCGCTGAAAATATCATTCCCTGCACCGTGGAGCTGGGTGGCAAGTCGCCGAACATCTACTTCGCTGATGTGATGGACGGTGAGGACGAGTTTATAGAAAAAGCGGTAGAAGGCTTAGTACTCGGCTTCTTCAATCAGGGTGAAGTTTGTACCTGTCCTTCGCGCGCGCTGATCCATGAATCGATCTATCAAGCCTTTATGGATCGCGTAATGGCGAAGGTGGCAAATATCCGCCGTGGCGATCCGCTCGATACTGACACTATGATCGGCGCGCAGGCCTCGCGTCAGCAATTCGACAAAATCCTGTCATATATCAACATCGCACGTGACGAAGGCGGACAAATTCTGACCGGTGGCGAACGCGCGAGCGTGGCCGCTGAGCTGAATGATGGATTCTACATTCAGCCGACCTTAATCAAAGGAACTAACCAGATGCGCTGTTTCCAGGAGGAGATTTTTGGGCCGGTGATTGGCGTTACCACCTTTAAGGATGAGGCTGAAGCGCTGGCGATTGCCAACGAAACGCAGTTTGGTCTTGGGGCTGGCGTGTGGACGCGTGATACCAATCTGGCGTATCGCATGGGACGCGGCATTAAAGCGGGGCGCGTCTGGACCAACTGCTATCACATCTATCCCGCTCATGCGGCATTCGGCGGCTATAAGCAATCGGGTGTTGGCCGTGAGACGCACAAAATGGCGCTGAGCGCTTATCAACAAACCAAAAATCTGCTGGTCAGCTATGGCACCGCGCCGTTAGGCCTGTTCTGAGTCCGCATCCGATCAAATGGAGAGTGAAAGATGAATATGCAAATCAAAACCACCATGAAAGCCGCCGTGGTGAAGTCTTTTGGTGAACCGTTAGTGATTGAGCAGGTACCGGTGCCGCAGGTGGGACCGGGGCAGATTTTGGTGAAGATCGCCGCCACCGGCGTGTGTCACACCGATTTACACGCCGCGGAAGGCGACTGGCCGATCAAGCCGAATCCGCCGTTTATTCCGGGTCATGAAGGTGTCGGCCAGGTTGTGGCGCTGGGCGCAGGCGTTAAACATTTGAAACTGGGCGATCGCGTGGGCGTGCCGTGGCTCTATTCGGCCTGCGGTCACTGCGAGCATTGCCTTGATAGCTGGGAAACGCTGTGTTTGTCGCAGCAAAACGCCGGCTACTCGGTAAACGGCAGTTTCGCCGAGTATTGCCTCGCTGATGCTAACTACGTCGGCATCATTCCGGATAACGTTGATTACAATGAAATCGCACCGATTCTCTGCGCGGGCGTCACCGTCTACAAAGGGCTGAAGATGACCGACACCAAACCCGGTGATTGGGTGGTGATTTCGGGCATCGGCGGCCTGGGTCACATGGCGGTGCAATATGCGGTAGCGATGGGATTGAACGTGGCGGCTGTAGATATTGATGATGAGAAGCTGGAATTTGCTAAACGCTTAGGTGCCAGCGTGGTGGCTAATGCGAAAAATGTCGATCCGACCAAAGTGTTTCAGGAGAGCTTCGGTGGCGCGCATGGCGTGCTGGTGACGGCGGTTTCACCGAAAGCCTTCGAGCAGGCGATTGGCACGCTGCGTCGTGGCGGTACCATGGTGCTGAACGGTTTGCCGCCGGGAAAATTTGATTTGTCGATCTTCAATATGGTGCTGGATGGCATCACGGTGCGCGGTTCCATCGTCGGGACGCGTAAAGATCTGCAGGAGGCATTGGATTTCGCCGGTCGTCATAAAGTGAAAGCCACCGTGGCGGTGGAACCGCTAACCAACATCAACGATATTTTCGCGCGCATGCACGCCGGCAAGATTGAAGGGCGTATCGTGGTGGATTTGTCGCTGTAAGAAAAAGCCCGACACGGAGGTCGGGCTGATGATTTAGCAGCTGGCGAGCAGCGCTTCGAGTTCTACGCGGCTCGTCACTTTGCTGTCTATTTTGATATAAGCACTTTTCTCTTCCGGCACGATAAACACTGACGCCACGCCGGGTTGTGCTTTCAAACGTTTCTCAAGGTTTGGCACTGCCAGCACCGCATCGCTGAGCATGATACGCAGGCTGCTGACGTAAGGCGGTTCCTGCATCGACATCGCCACAAATAGCCACGCTGCCGCGACAATGGCGCCAACCAGGAATACGGTTTGTGCATCAACATGACCAAAGATCCAGCCGCCCATGCTGCCGCCAATCGCCACGCCAATGAACTGGCTGGTGGAGTAAATGCCCATCGCGGTGCCTTTGTAGCCTGGCGGCGACTCTTTGCTGATCAGGGAAGGCAGAATGGCTTCCATCAGGTTGAAGGCGAGGAAGAACAGCTGCACGCCAATCACCAGCGTCCAGAAGTGACCTGCCGCGCCCCACAGCACGATTTCCGCAACGATGATCGTCGCCACACAGCCAACGAACACGCGCTTCATGCGGCGTTTAACTTCGGCATAGATGATGAAGGGCACCACGGCAACAAACGCGACTAACATGGTGACCAGATAGACTTTCCAATGTTCTGCTGCTGGCAATCCAGCCTGTTCAAACTGGCCTGGCAGCGCCACGAAACTCGACATCAGCAGAATATGCAGACAGAGAATGCCGATATTCAATTTTAATAATCTTGGGTTGGCCAGCACCGTGCGGATGCTGCCTTTTACCATGCCCGATTCACGATTGAGCACGTGGTTTGGTGCATTCGGCACCACTAACAGGGTGATGACGATGCCAAGCGTCGCGAGGATAGCAATCATCCAGAACAGCGCGTGCAAGCCCAGCGCATGCGTCACGATGGGACCGACCACCATCGCAATGGCAAAGGTGACGCCGAAGCTGATGCCAATAAATGCCATGGCTTTCGTACGGTTCTGTTCGCGGGTTAAGTCCGACAGCAATGCCATCACCGCTGCAGCGATCGCGCCAGAGCCCTGTAATGCACGGCCCAAGATCACGCCCCATATGGAGTCGGATGTTGCGGCAATGATGCTGCCGAAGACAAACAGCATCAGTCCGCCGACGATCAACGGCTTACGGCCGACACGATCGGAGAGCAGACCGAAAGGAATCTGGAAGATGGCTTGCGCCAAACCATAGATGCCGATTGCGAGACCAATCAGCGTTTCACTGGCGCCCTGTAACGCCATGCCGTACGTGGTGAGTACCGGCAAGACCATAAACATTCCCAGCATGCGCAGGGAAAAAACCGTACCTAAACCCCATGTAGCGCGAAGCTCTACTGGCGTCATTTTATTGTCGTTCATGTTTACCTCAAAATTATACTGCGCCCATTTTAGGCAGCAGGGCAGGGCGGGTAAAACATTTGTTCTTAAGCAGTGGTAACAAAAAGAAAGGGCGCGAAATTCGCGCCCTTTCTGGTTTTGCGGAGCTGAATTACCAGACGTAAGTCAGCAAGTCTTTCGACGCCGGCGTCATGAAATCAACTGACATCATCACGCTGAGGGCAGTGATAGCGATAATCGAGAACACAAACAGTTTACGCGCCCAAACTTTATCGTTTGAGGTTTTGTAACCTGAAAGCGCCATCCCGAGCCACCACACGCTAACGGCCGCGGCCACCACCAGATATTTGTAGCCCGCGTAACCGCCAAGGGTCAGCATCAGCGTGGCAATCATGAACGCCAGGATATACAGCGTAATATGATTTTTCGCCACCGAGATGCCTTTCACTACCGGTAGAACCGGAATGTTGGCAGCCTGGTAATCTTTAAAGCGGAAGATGGCAATCGCATAGGAGTGCGGCATCTGCCACAGGCTAAAGATAGCCAGTAAAATCAACGCGCCAGCGTCAAACTGGTTGGTCACTGCGCAGTAGCCAATCACCGGCGGCGCAGCGCCAGAGAGACTACCAATCAGCGTGCCGTAGACAGAGTTACGCTTCATATAGAGGCTGTAAACGCCTACGTAGACCACGAAGCCCATCACCGCCAGCCACATGGCCAGCGGGTTAGCGCCGAAATACAGCAACGCAAAGCCAGCAATACCCAATGCGGTTGCATAAACCAGGCTTACTTTCGCCGAGATCAGGCCTTTGACCAGAACACGGTTCCGCGTTCTCTCCATTTTGATGTCGATATCGCGGTCAATCACATTGTTGAATACACAACCTGATGCGACGACCAGCGACACGCCAACCAGCGAGGCGAGAAACAGGGTGTAATCAATGCTGCCTTTCGAAGCCAGCAGGAATCCACCGATCACAGAAATTAAATTGCCGAAAATAATTCCTGGTTTTGTTACTTGCAGGTATTGCTTAATCATTACACGACTCTTTAGTGGGCCATCATGTTGTAGTTGAGGTTCCACATAATCCACAGTGAGCCTACGACAACAATCAAGATGATGAGTGCTGAGAAGACAATGGCCACCATGTTCCAGCCACCTTCTGATTTGCTGTCTAAGTGCAGGAAGTAGACCAGGTGAACCAGCACCTGAACCACCGCACACACCAGAACCACACCCAGAATAGTGCCGTGTGAAGCGCCGCCATCCATTACCATCCAGAACGGAATACCGGTCAGGATGATCGAGAGGACGAAGCCGATCATGTAAGACTTCACGCTACCGTGCGAAGCGCCATGTTCGTTAACAGAATGACTCATTACATGGCTCCCATCAGGTAGACAACGGTGAATACGCAGATCCAAACCACATCCAGGAAGTGCCAGAACAAGCTAAGGCACATGATACGGGTGCGGTTGGTTGCAGTCAGACCACGTTTAGAAATCTGGAACATCATCACTGCCATCCAGATCAGACCAGAGGTCACGTGCAGACCGTGCGTGCCGACCAGCGTAAAGAACGCTGACAGGAAGCCGCTGCGGTCAGGACCGAAGCCTTCCTTGATCAGGTGATGGAATTCATAGATTTCCATCCCGATGAAGCCCGCACCGAACAGGAAGGTCAGGGCTAACCAGCTGATGACCGAACCCTTGTTCTGGTTGTTCATCGCGATCACTGCCATACCATAGGTAATGGAGCTGAGCAGCAGCAGCGCGGTTTCGACCAGTACGAACGGCAGTTCGAAGATGTCTTTACCTGCCGGGCCACCGGCAGTGTTATTGACCATAACTGCATAGGTCGCAAACAGGGTTGCGAAGATAATGCAGTCACTCATCAGGTAGATCCAGAAGCCAAAGACTTTATTGGCTCCTGCATCGTGATGCCCATGCTCCGCATGGGCGTCGTGGTGGTGTTTTGCAGTTTCAGTTGACATTATTTCAGACCTGCTTTGCTGATTTCGTCAAAGTGCTTCTTCTCGATCTGCTCGACTTCGGCAACCGGTACGTAGTAATCCACGTCTTCATCGAAGCTCTTCACAATCCAGGTCACGATAGTACCTACGAATGTGAGGCCAGCCAGCCACCAGATATGCCAGATCATTGCGAAACCGAACACAGTCATCAGGGCCGCGATAACAACAGCTGCGCCGCTGTTTTTCGGCATATGAATTTCTTCATATTTTTCTGGCTGCTTGTACGCTTCGCCTTTCTCTTTCATTTCCCAGAACGCATCACGCTCGTGGATATGTGGGATAACGGCAAAGTTGTAGAACGGCGGCGGTGAAGAGGTTGCCCACTCCAGCGTACGTCCACCCCACGGGTCACCGGTCAGGTCACGATTCTGGTCGCGGTCACGCACAGAAACGTAGAACTGGGTCAGCTGGCACAGAATACCGCAAGCGATCAGCGCCGCACCGCCTGCTGCAACAACCAGCAGTGAGTGGAACTGTGGATCGATGTCCTGGCTGATACGACGCGTCATACCCATGAAGCCCAGCGCATACAGCGGCATAAATGCCACGAAGAAGCCGATGATCCAGAACCAGAACGCGCGGATACCCCATTTTTCATTCAGCGTGAAGCCGAATGCTTTCGGGAACCAGTAGGTCACGCCAGCCATACAACCGAACACCACACCACCGATAATAACGTTATGGAAGTGCGCGATCAGGAACAGGCTGTTGTGCAGAATGAAGTCCGCACCCGGAACCGCCAGCAGAACACCTGTCATACCACCAATAGAGAAGGTAACCAGGAAGCCGATGGTCCACAGCATCGCTGAGTGGAACTCAACGCGACCCTGATACATGGTGAACAGCCAGTTGAAGATTTTCACGCCGGTCGGGATAGCGATGATCATCGTCATGATACCGAAGAAGGCGTTTACGTTTGCACCCGCACCCATGGTGAAGAAGTGGTGCAGCCAAACGATGAACGACAGTACGGTAATCGCGATGGTCGCCCACACCAGAGAGGTGTAACCGAACAGACGCTTTTTAGAGAAGGTCGCAGTGACTTCAGCGAAGACACCAAACACCGGCAGAACCAGGATGTACACTTCCGGGTGACCCCAGACCCAAATCAGGTTGACGTACATCATCATGTTACCGCCCATTTCATTGGTGAAGAAATGGAAGCCAAGGTAACGGTCAAGTGTCAACAGTGCCAGCGTAACGGTCAGTACCGGGAACGCAGCGATGATCAGGACGTTAGTACACAGTGATGCCCAGGTGAATACCGGCATTTTGAACAGGTCCATGCCCGGTGCACGCATCTTCAGAATGGTAACGAAGAAGTTGATACCGGTCAGTGTGGTACCGATACCGGACAGCTGGAGACTCCAGATCCAGTAATCGACCCCGACGCCAGGACTGTACTCCACCCCGGAAAGCGGCGGATAAGCCAACCAGCCGGTCTGTGCGAACTCGCCCACACCCAGAGAGATGTTCACCAGGATCACACCGATCGCGGTAAACCAGAAGCTCAGGTTGTTCAGGAACGGGAAGGCAACGTCACGTGCACCGATTTGCAGCGGTACCGCGATGTTCATCAGACCTACCACGAATGGCATCGCCACGAAGAAGATCATGATCACGCCGTGAGCGGTGAAGATCTGGTCGTAGTGGTGCGGCGGTAGAATGCCGGCTTCCCCAGCGGAAGCCATCACTTGTTGGGTACGCATCATTACCGCATCGGCAAAGCCGCGCAGCAACATGACGAATGCCATGATGATGTACATGATACCCAGTTTTTTGTGGTCAATGGAGGTGAACCATTCAGACCACAGGTACTGCCACTTACCAAAATAGGTGATGGCCGCAACCAGCGCCAGACCACCTAAGATGATAGCGGCGACCGTAACCACGATAATGGGTTCGTGGTATGGCACTGCATCCAGTGTTAATTTTCCGAACATCGTATTATTCCTCGGCTCCCGCGGAAGCGGCGTGACTCATGTCCATACCTTCATGCTGTGGCATGTCCATCTTCCCGTGGCTCATCTTGAACTTATCAATAACTTGCTTGAACAGTTCTGGATTCGTCGTAGAGAAATATTCCACCGGGTGATTTTCGCTTGGCGTAGCCAGTTTCTCGAAATCATCCATGGTGTTCAGCGCGTTAGGTGCCGCTTTAACTTTGGCAACCCACTGCTGGAATTCCGCATCGTCTTTAGTTGCAATGGCTTTGAATTTCATACCAGAGAAACCACGACCACTGAAGTTCGCAGAGATACCGTCAAATGTTCCTGGCTCGTTGGCGATCAGATGCAGTTTGGTCTGCATACCGGCCATTGCATAAATCTGGCTGCCGAGAGTAGGAATAAAGAAGGAGTTCATCACGGAGTTGGAGGTGATCTTGAAGTTCACCGGAGTATTTGCCGGGAAGGCAATCTGGTTAACGGTGGCAATACCCTGTTCCGGGTAAATGAACAGCCATTTCCAGTCCAGCGCCACTACATCGATCTCAACCGGTTTAACGTCAGAAACCAGCGGTTTGCTCGGCTCCAGCGCGTGGGTTGATTTCCAGGTCAAAACGCCGAGGAAGATAATGATCAGGATCGGAATGGTCCAGACCACGGCTTCCACTTTGTTCGAGTGTGACCAGTTAGGGCTATAGGTTGCATTAGTATTGGTTGCCCGATATTTCCAGGCAAAAAATACTGCCATGAAGACTGCCGGGATAACGACGATCATCATCAAGCCAAAAGCTGTCAGAATCAACGAACGTTGCTCCAGTGCAATCTGTCCTTTGGGATTTAACAACGCACTATCGCAGCCACTGAGTAATACAGCGCCTGCAATTAATGACAAAATCCCCAAACTTTTATTGTATTTACTGAGTCTCATTTAACGACCTCAATGACAAAGGGCTCTATTGTCGTTTAAGTGTGCGCGCATTTTACGGGAAGGTTTATGCAGTGTAAACCAGCATAAGGATGTGTCAGAAGGCTGTTGACACCTTTTGCTAAGGGTGTCACAGATGTTACGCAGGGTGACAAATTATTAACTGCGACAAGCAGTTGGCGTTAATATAACAAAAAACAATGGTAGAAACCGCAGAAAAATCAGGGAAAGTATAAACCGTACTCTTAATGCTCATTTATTTAACATTTCTGTATCATTTTTGCGATGAGTTTAATACAAACTAATTGCTCACCGGATTTAAATATTACCGCGAAGTTGTTAATTTAATGTTTCTAATTCGCGTTAAAAAAAATGCTATTGGTAAAATCAGTTCCTGATATTTTTTGCGCCATTTATTTGTCATTCACAAATAGCGATGAGTTAACGGTGATTGCCCGGCGACATTTTTCTTAATGCCAAACTGTCCAAAATTACGCCGAGTGCAACGGCCAACAGGGCAAATGCCATGCCGGCTTCAAACATCGGCGTAAGCAGCGCGTTGATTGGCAAAACTCCGCTGGCATTAAGCGCCAACGCCAGCAGCCATAACGCCAGCAGGCCACAGCCAACACTAAATAGACGTACCGTCCAGCGGTAGCCTTGCGGCCATAAGCTGCGCATCACAAACTCACCACTTTGCTGGATGCTATGTAACGTGCCGCGACATAGCCACAACAGCAGCAAACCCGGCACACCGGCAAATACCGTAAAGGCATAAAAAGCTGGCCAGCCCCAAAGCTCAACCAGCCAACCGGCTGCAGGGCCAACGTAAACGCGTCCTACCGCCGAAAGGGCCGAGAGCAGCGCGAACTGGGTGGCGGAGAAGGATTTATTACACAGTGTCATTAACAAGGCGACAAAAGCCGCTGTGCCCATACCGCCGCACAGGTTTTCAATGAAGACCGCGCTGGCCATACTCCCAAGATGCGGAGGCGTCACGGCCAATAGCCAGTAAGCAAAGTTTGAGACAGCTTGTAGCACGCCGAAAATCATTAATGCACGGAACAGACTTAAGCGCTGCATCAGCACGCCGCCATATAGCGCGCCAATAATCGTAGCAAGCAAGCCGAGCGTTTTGTTGACCAGTCCGACGTCGCCGGCGCTGAAACCCACGCCGCGAATCAGGAATGTGGTGGTGAGCGAAGCGGCAAACGCATCGCCGAGCTTATAAAGGATAATCAGGGTGATCAGCAGCCAGGCATTGTTACGCTGGAAGAAGTCTTTAAGCGGGAACGTTACTGCCTGACGTAATGAATGTGGTTCACGCGCTGGCATTGTCGGCTCTTTAGCCAGTAATGTCGCGATCAGCCCTGGCACCATCAACAGCGCCATCAGCCAGTACGTGGCTTGCCAGCCGAGATAGCGATCCGCTAACCAAAGCGCGAGTCCGCCCGAAATCAGCATCGCCAGACGATAACCTAGCACGGTGATGGCCGCGCCGCTGCCGCGCTCTTCCGGCGGTAGCACGTCGGTTTTCCAGGCATCAAACACGATATCCTGCGAAGCCGAACAGAACGCCACCAAAACCGCCAACGCCGCCAGCAGCGTTAAGTCACGCGAGGGTTGCATAAAGCCCATGGCAATAATGCCGCCAATCAGTGCCAGCTGAGTGACCAGCAGCCAGCCGCGACGCCGGCCAAGAAACGGCGGCGTATAGCGATCCATCATCGGCGACCACAGAAACTTAAATACGTAAGCCTGGCCGACAAGGGAGAAGAAACCAATCGTTTTCAGGTCAACGTTCTCAACCGTCATCCACGCCTGTAACGTCCCGGCGGTTAACGCCAGTGGTAAGCCAGAGGCAAAACCGAGCAGCAGCAATACCGCCGCATTACGTTGGGTAAAAATACGCAGATAATGAGATGTCATAGCCAACCTGGAATGAAGCCCGGCCAGAAGTGACCGGGCAAATTACTGCGGAAATTAGCGGGCGTTCTGCTTAATGAAGTTGTGAACGCTGGTGTCCTGCGCCATATCAGCAATCACGTCACTCAGCGTTGAGTTAACCGCGTTGGTGATCTTCGCGTTGGTAGCGGTAAACGCACCTTCTACGCTGTAAGTCTGGCGATAGTTTTTCACCTGCTTGTTGCCGTTTTTCGCGGTAGCGATGATGGAGATATCGGCTTTAGTCGTAATGCTATAGCGCACGTTGCCCTGTGTTACATCAGCATATAGACCGTTCACCACAATTTGCAGATCTACCGCACCGCTTGGGCCGATCATATAACCGCGTGACGTCATCTGCTTCTCCAACACTTCCTGCAGCAGGAAGCGCAGGTCGCGTGAAGGCGTCAGCGTAATCAGTTGACCATCGCGGTTGACTTTCGCCAGCGCCTGATCGGAACGTTGATCGGCACCGTTAACACTGATGGTAACGCCCATCAGACTTGGATCTTGCTGCGGCAGTTGAATCTTCGGTTGAATATCCAACGTGGTGTTGTTGCTGGCACAGCCGGCCAAAATAAAAGCAGCCAGCAGAGGGAATAACAGTTTTTTCAACATACTCATTCTCGTTAGCATATAGGTTGGTTTGCAAAACTGCGGCCATCATAGCATTGCGCAGCGGTGAAAAAAGCCCCGGGCTAATGGAAATTGATTGTAAAGGCTTTTTTCAGACGGGCAGAAACCCCACCCGGTTGACCTGAAGCATAAGCGGGTTACTATGCGCAGCGTCGAGGGATTTATTTGCGGCTAACCCGCGGAAGCGGTGAAAAACCTACTAATATTTAAACAGATGGGCACAGCGCTCGCCGGAGAGGAGTGTTAATCATGATTCGCGAACAAATAGAAGAAAAGTTGCGTAACGCTTTCGAGCCTGCACATCTTGAAGTGCATGATGAAAGCTACCGTCATAACGTGCCCGCCGGTTCTGAAAGTCACTTTAAAGTGGTGATTGTCAGCGATCGATTTACCGGTCAGCGCTTTCTGCAACGCCATCGCGCCATTTATGGTGAACTGGCAGCCGAGTTAGCGGGCAGCGTACACGCGCTGGCACTGCATACTTACACGCAAAAAGAGTGGGATGGATTGCAGGATACGGTTCTGGCCTCACCCAATTGTCGCGGTGCAGGAACCCTTGCCTGAATTCATTTCATCACCTTCCTCAAAACGGCCTGCGGGCCGTTTTCTTTTCATTTATTCCCTCCAAACGCGATCTACGGCGCAAAAAAGCAGCAAAACCGCCAAAAAGTGGTGAGTTTGCAGCCTCGACTCATTCCAGCGATGCCGCTATAATGCGGCGTCTATTTTTCCGGAATGTCTTCGGGACGCTTCTGGTAACAGGGATTAGGTTCTGCCTGCAGAGGCCGTCCCGGTTGTTGGATACGGCGCATTTATGTGTGGTGTCTGAAGTTGACCGAGCACGTGATTTTTTGAGGTAACAAGATGACAGTTTCAGTAGAAACCACTCAGGGTCTGGGCCGTCGCATTTCGATTACTGTTGCAGCTGACAGCATCGAGAGCGCAGTGAAGAAAGAACTGGTGGAAGTGGCTAAGAAAGTCCGTATCGACGGTTTCCGTAAAGGCAAAGTGCCGGCACACATCATTTCTCAGCGCTACGGTGCTTCTGTTCGCCAGGACGTGCTGGGCGAGCTGATGACGCGCAACTTCGTTGACGCCATCATCAAAGAGAAAATCAATCCGGCTGGCGCACCAAACTATGTGCCGGGCGAATATAAAGAAGGCGAAGATTTCACCTACGCGGTCGAGTTCGAAGTGTATCCAGAAGTTGAGCTGAAAGGCCTGGATGCTATCGAAGTCGAGAAGCCAGTAGTAGAAGTGACTGACGCTGACGTTGATACCATGCTGGAAACCCTGCAGAAGCAGCAGGCGACCTGGAAAGAGAGCGATGCTGCAGCGACTGCAGAAGATCGCGCAACCATCGACTTCAGCGGTTCTGTTGACGGCGAAGAGTTTGAAGGCGGCAAAGCCTCTGACTTCGTGCTGGCAATGGGCCAGGGTCGTATGATTCCAGGCTTCGAAGAGGGCGTTGTTGGCCATAAAGCCGGCGAAACCTTCACTATCGACGTGAAATTCCCAGACGATTACCACGCTGAAAACCTGAAAGGGAAAGACGCGAAGTTCGAAATCGTGCTGAAGAAAGTTGAAACCCGTGAGCTGCCAGAGCTGACAGAAGAGTTCATCAAGCGCTTTGGCGTGGAAGATGGTTCAATTGCCGGTCTGCGTGCTGAAGTGCGTAAGAACATGGATCGCGAGCTGAAAGGTGCTATCCGCAATCGCGTGAAGACTCAGGCAATCGACGGTCTGGTTAACGCCAACGACATCGATGTTCCGGTTGCGTTGATCGACAGCGAAATCGACGTTCTGCGCCGTCAGGCAGCACAGCGTTTTGGTGGCAACGAGAAGCAAGCGCTGGAACTGCCACGTGAACTGTTCGAAGAGCAGGCTAAACGTCGCGTAGTTGTTGGTCTGCTGTTGGGCGAAGTGATTCGCATCAACGAACTGCAGGCTGATGAAGATCGCGTTAAAACGCTGATCGAAGAGATGGCTTCTGCGTATGAAGATCCGCAGGAAGTGATTGAGTTCTACAGCAAAAACAGCGAGCTGATGAACAACATGCGCAACGTGGCTCTGGAAGAGCAAGCGGTTGAAGCAGTTCTGGCCAAAGCCAAAGTTACTGACAAAGCCACTAACTTCCAGGAACTGATGAACCAGACCTCAGCGGCCTGATTCGTAAGTTAACCGTAAGTGCTAAGCCCGTGACTGAAAAGTCGCGGGCTTTTTCGTTTCTGGCGTGATGTGCGCAGATTTGTCCTCTATTTGCTTAATTAATCGGCAAATTATCCGCTAAGCTCTTTTTCCGTGTTAGCGAATGGGCAAAAGGTTGTTATGCTTGAAACAACTGGGCAGCATCCCCAGATACAGGGAGAATGCATGAAAACAGTGAGACTGACTGATTAACCGTGTCGATATCTCGGTTTGAGACCGTGGCACGTAGTGTTCCTGCCGCGGCTTACGTAAAATCGGTACAGAATGTTGCCAATGAAATTTATCAGGAGACGGTAATGTCATACAGTGGCGATCGTGAATTTACTGCACCGCACATGGCGCTGGTGCCAATGGTGGTCGAACAAACCTCGCGCGGCGAGCGTTCTTACGACATCTACTCTCGCCTGCTCAAAGAGCGTGTGATCTTCCTGACCGGTCAGGTTGAAGATCATATGGCTAACCTGATCGTGGCGCAGATGCTGTTTCTGGAAGCTGAGAATCCTGAAAAAGACATTTACCTCTACATTAACTCGCCTGGCGGCGTGATTACTGCTGGGATGTCGATTTATGACACCATGAAATTTATCAAGCCCGACGTTAGTACCATCTGTATGGGTCAGGCTTGTTCAATGGGTGCGTTCCTGCTGACTGCGGGCACCAAAGGCAAACGTTTCTGCCTACCTAATTCACGTGTGATGATTCATCAGCCGTTAGGCGGTTATCAGGGCCAGGCGACGGATATCGAAATCCATGCGCGCGAAATTTTGAAAGTGAAGCAGCGTATGAATGAGTTAATGGCTGAGCATACCGGCAAGTCGCTGGAAGAGATCGAACGCGACACCGAGCGCGATCGTTTCCTCTCTGCGGGCGAAGCGGTAGAGTATGGCTTAGTCGATTCTATCCTGACGCATCGCCAATAAGACACATCTGTCTGCCCCTTGCGCTATAGTTAACGGGAAGCAGGCAGATGGGTTGAATGCATATCGGCCGTTGATGTACGGCCAGCGCCGTACAACAAATTTGGTCTGAGAAAGAAAAGAGGTTAGCTGATGACAGATAAGCGCAAAGACGGTTCAGGTAAGTTGCTGTACTGCTCTTTCTGCGGCAAAAGCCAGCATGAAGTCCGTAAGCTAATTGCCGGGCCGTCAGTGTACATTTGCGACGAGTGCGTTGATCTCTGCAACGACATCATTCGTGAAGAGATTAAGGAAGTAGCGCCGCATCGCGAGCGCAGTTCACTGCCGACGCCGCACGAAATCCGCCATCATCTTGATGATTATGTAATTGGTCAGGAAAGGGCGAAGAAAGTGTTGGCAGTAGCGGTGTATAACCACTACAAACGCCTGCGCAATGGCGATACCAGTAATGGCATCGAACTGGGCAAAAGTAACATTTTGCTGATCGGTCCAACCGGTAGCGGTAAAACATTGCTGGCAGAAACGCTGGCGCGTTTACTGGATGTGCCATTTACCATGGCCGATGCCACCACGCTGACCGAAGCCGGTTATGTGGGTGAGGATGTAGAGAACATCATCCAGAAGCTGCTGCAGAAGTGTGATTACGACGTGCAGAAAGCGCAGCGCGGTATTGTCTACATTGATGAAATTGATAAGATTTCTCGTAAGTCGGACAACCCATCGATCACCCGTGACGTATCGGGCGAAGGCGTGCAGCAAGCGCTGCTGAAACTGATTGAAGGCACCGTGGCTGCTGTACCGCCGCAGGGCGGACGCAAACATCCACAGCAGGAATTCTTGCAGGTTGATACCTCTAAGATTCTGTTCATCTGTGGTGGTGCATTTGCCGGTCTCGACAAAGTGATTTCTCAGCGTGTTGAAACCGGATCTGGTATCGGCTTCGGCGCAACCGTGAAGGGCAAATCTCAGAAGGCGAGCGAAGGCGAATTGTTGTCGCAGGTTGAGCCAGAAGATCTGATCAAGTTTGGCCTGATTCCTGAATTCATTGGTCGTCTGCCCGTCGTGGCAACGCTGAGCGAGTTGAGTGAAGAGGCGCTGATTCAGATTCTGCGTGAGCCGAAGAACGCGCTGACCAAACAGTATCAGGCGTTGTTCAATCTCGAAGGTGTAGAGCTGGAATTCCGTGACGAAGCTTTAACGGCAATTGCTAAAAAAGCGATGTCACGTAAAACCGGTGCACGTGGTCTACGTTCCATCGTGGAAGGTGCGTTACTCGAAACCATGTATGACTTGCCATCAATGGATGACGTTGAAAAAGTGGTGATTGATGAGTCAGTAATTGATGGTCAATCCGAGCCGATGTTGATTTATGGAAAGCACGAAGCCCAGGCTTCTGGCGAATAAATAAACAATCGCACCGCGTTGTTATCTTAAAAAAGGGGAAAAATCTTTCCCCTTTTGTTTTTCTCTCGCCAGTGACATTGAATGTCGTACAAGCATCCCCATATACTCAATATCCTGTGGGTTTAACTGCAAAACCTCTATTGCGCGGTACCCATCACCTGGCGGACATTAAACTAAGAGAGAGCTCTATGAATCCTGAGCGTTCTGAACGCATTGAAATCCCCGTGTTGCCGTTGCGCGACGTGGTGGTTTATCCGCACATGGTAATTCCGTTGTTTGTTGGCCGGGAAAAATCGATTCGGTGCCTCGAAGCCGCGATGGATCATGATAAAAAGATCATGCTGGTTGCACAGAAAGAGGCTTCAACGGATGAACCTGGCATTAACGATCTCTTCTCAGTAGGGACCGTCGCTTCTGTATTGCAGATGCTGAAACTTCCAGACGGCACGGTAAAAGTGCTGGTTGAAGGTTTACAGCGCGCACACATCACCACGTTGGCTGATAATGGCGACCATTTTGTTGCCCAGGCTGAATATCTGGTCTCGCCGGAAATTGAAGAGCGCGAACAGGAAGTGCTGGTGCGCACGGCCATCAATCAGTTTGAAGGCTATATCAAGCTGAATAAAAAAATCCCGCCTGAGGTATTAACTTCCCTCAACAGTATTGACGATGCGGCCCGATTGGCCGACACCGTAGCAGCGCATATGCCGCTGAAACTGGCTGATAAACAGTCGGTGCTGGAGATGTCCGACGTGAATGAACGTCTGGAATATCTGATGGCGATGATGGAATCAGAAATCGATCTGCTGCAGGTTGAGAAGCGTATTCGCAACCGCGTTAAAAAGCAGATGGAGAAAAGCCAGCGTGAGTACTATCTGAATGAGCAAATGAAAGCCATTCAGAAAGAGCTGGGCGAAATGGATGACGCGCCCGATGAATACGAGGCGCTGAAACGTAAGATTGAAGCGGCTAAAATGCCGACCGAAGCGCGTGAAAAAGCTGAAGCTGAGTTACAAAAGCTGAAGATGATGTCGCCGATGTCAGCAGAAGCGACCGTGGTTCGTGGCTATATTGACTGGATGGTTCAGGTTCCATGGGTCGCGCGCAGCAAGGTGAAAAAAGACCTGCGTAAAGCGCAAGAGACGCTGGATATTGACCATTATGGTCTGGAGCGTGTTAAAGACCGCATCCTTGAGTATCTTGCGGTGCAGAGTCGCGTCAGCAAAATCAAAGGACCGATTCTGTGTCTCGTTGGACCGCCAGGCGTAGGTAAAACCTCGCTGGGCCAGTCGATTGCGAAGGCAACCGGACGCAAATATGTGCGTATGGCGCTGGGTGGCGTACGCGATGAAGCGGAAATTCGCGGACATCGTCGTACCTACATTGGTTCTATGCCCGGTAAGCTGATCCAAAAAATGGCGAAAGTTGGCGTGAAGAACCCGCTGTTCCTGTTGGATGAGATCGACAAAATGTCGTCCGACATGCGCGGCGATCCGGCTTCAGCGCTGCTTGAGGTGCTGGATCCCGAGCAGAACATCGCGTTCAACGATCACTATCTGGAAGTCGATTACGATCTTTCTGACGTGATGTTCGTGGCGACCTCCAACTCCATGAACATCCCAGCGCCGCTGCTTGACCGTATGGAAGTGATTCGTCTTTCGGGTTATACCGAAGATGAAAAGCTGAATATCGCTAAGCAACATTTGCTGCCGAAACAGATTGAACGTAACGCGCTGAAAGACAAAGAGATCACCGTCGACGACAGCGCCATTGTAGGTATCATTCGCTATTACACCCGTGAAGCGGGCGTGCGTAGTCTGGAGCGCGAACTCTCCAAGCTGTGCCGTAAAGCGGTGAAAACGCTGCTGATGGACAAATCGAAAAAACACATCGTGATCAACGGTGATAATCTCAAGGATTTCCTTGGCGTGCAGCGCTTTGATTATGGTCGTGCAGAGAGCGAAAGCCGTGTTGGTCAGGTGACCGGTCTGGCGTGGACGGAAGTGGGCGGCGATCTGCTGACCATCGAAACTGCCTGCGTACCTGGCAAAGGTAAGCTGACTTACACCGGTTCGCTGGGCGAAGTGATGCAGGAATCGATTCAGGCGGCGCTGACTGTAGTGCGTGCGCGTGCGGAGAAACTGGGCATCAATGCTGATTTCTACGAGAAACGTGACATTCACGTCCACGTGCCAGAAGGTGCGACGCCGAAAGATGGCCCAAGCGCCGGTATCGCCATGTGCACCGCGCTGGTCTCATGCTTAACCGGCAACCCGGTACGTTCTGACGTGGCGATGACGGGCGAAATCACCCTGCGTGGCTTGGTTCTGCCGATTGGCGGACTGAAAGAGAAGTTGCTCGCAGCGCATCGTGGTGGCATTAAAACGGTACTGATTCCCGATGAAAACAAGCGCGATCTGGAAGATATTCCACAGAACGTGATTGCCGATCTGGAGATTCATCCGGTGAAGCGTATTGAAGAGGTGCTGAACCTGGCACTGGAAAATGCGCCTTATGGTATGCAGGTTGCGACCGCAAAATAGTGATTAGCGACATAAACCGCTAAAAAGCGAAGCTGGCAGGCAAATTGTTGCTTGCCAGCTTTTTTTTGTGCCGCTAACTTAGTGGGCTGCTGGATCAACGATTAAGATGAATACCGTTGTTTCGGCTCCACAGGCTTGATATAACTTGCTGCGCGTTCGCACCGGGCGGGAAGCGCGGGTGCGATGTGAATAATAAAAGAGGGGATGAAGAGAGTGAATAAGTCACAGTTGATCGACAAAATTGCTGCAGACGCTGACATTTCTAAAGCAGCAGCGGGACGTGTATTAGATGCATTCATGGAGTCCGTTACCGAAGCTCTGAAAGGCGGTGATGAAGTGGCACTGGTTGGTTTCGGTACTTTCTCTGTACGTGAGCGTGCAGCTCGTACAGGCCGTAACCCACAAACGGGTAAAGAACTCACCATCCCGGCTGGTAAAGTTCCGGGCTTCCGTGCAGGTAAAGCACTGAAAGATTCCGTCAATTAATGACCGCTGATCTATCCATTGAAGCAATTTCTTCCATGGATTGAGGACGCAAAAGCCGTTCTCATGTAACATACGGGCACATCATTTTTGATGTGCCTTTTTTATTCTTGATGCGCGGCGATGGCCTTTGGTTGTTGTCTCCGCATGGTTGCCAACTGCCAGCCTGAACAGCAGTTGCACGATGATGACATCGTGTTAAAGCTTTACATTCACACTACAGCGGAGTGTTGTCATACCATGATGGACAATTTACGCGCGGCGTCGAATCATGTCGTGCTCAAGATTATTCTGGGATTGATCATCCTGTCTTTTGTACTCACCGGGGTGGGCAACTACCTGATTGGCGGCGGCAGCGATTATGCCGCGAAAGTTAACGGCCATGAGATCAGCCGTGCTGAGCTGGAGCAGGGTTATAACAATGAGCGCAATCGTCAGCAGCAGATGCTGGGCGATCAGTTCTCACAGCTAGCCAGCAACGAAGGCTATATGCAGCAGATGCGTCAGCAGGCGCTGTCACAGCTGATTGATCAGGCACTGCTCGATCAATACATCAAAGATCTGCACATTGGCATCAGCGATGATCAGGTGAAACAGGCAATTTTCAATCAAAAAGCCTTCCAGACCAACGGTAAGTTCGACAACGCCAAATACAGCGGCCTGATCACCAGCATGGGCTTCACCGCTGACCAGTATGCGGAAGCGCTGCGCAAGCAGCTGGCGACGCAGCAGCTGATTAACGCCATTGCCAATACCGATTTCATGCTGAAAGGCGAAACCAGCAAGCTGGTAGATCTGGTGTCACAGCAGCGTGAAGTGCGGCAGGCGGTGATTGATGTCAACGCGCTGGCGGCTAAACAGACCGTCAGTGACGATGAAATCAGTCAGTATTATCAGCAACATCAAAACAGCTTTATGGCGCCTGAGCAGTTCCGCGTGAGCTACATCAAAATGGATGCCGCTAGCATGACGGAAACGGCCAGCGAAGCAGATATTCAGAGCTGGTACGACCAACATAAAGCGGATTATTCACAGCCGCAGCGCAATCGCTATAGCGTGATTCAGACCAAAACTGAAGCCGATGCCAACTCCGTGGTTGATGCCCTGAAGAAAGGTGAAGATTTCGCTGCACTGGCAAAAAGCAAATCAGTTGACCCAATCTCAGCGCGTAAAGGTGGTGATATGGGGTGGCTAGAGCCGAGCACTACGCCAGACGAGCTGAAAAATGCCAATCTGACGCAGAAAGGCCAGCTGTCGGGTGCTATTAAGTCTTCTGTTGGCTACCTCGTGGTGCGCCTGGACGATATTCAGCCGGAGCAGGTTAAACCGCTGGCCGAAGTGCATGACGCCGTTGCGGACAAAGTGAAGCAAGAGAAAGCGGTGGATGCCTTCTACAAAATTCAGCAGAAAGTGAGCGAAGCGGCCAGCAATGATAATGAATCGCTGGCTGGCGCAGCACAGGCTTCGGGTCTGAAAGTGGTCGAAACCAATTGGATCACCCGCGATAACTTGCCAGATGAGCTGAATTTCGATGCGGTTAAGCAGGCGATCTTCAACGGTGGTTTAGTCGGGCAGAATGGTGCGCCGGGTAACAACTCCGACATCATTTCTGTGGATGGCGATCGCGCCTTCGTCTTGCGTATCAGCGAGCATAAACCGGAAGCGGTGAAGCCGCTGGATCAGGTTAAAGCGCAGATTGTGGATACCCTGAAGCATGATAAAGCGACGCAGCAGGCAAAAGCGCAGGCCGACAAATTGCTGGCCGATCTGAAAGCCGGTAAAGCAGATGCGCTGCAAGCTGCGGGCTTGACGCTCAGCGCCAGCAAATCATTCGACCGCAATGCACAGGATCCGGTTGCGCAGTCAGCCTTCAATCTGCCACAACCTGCCGACAATAAGCCGTCGTGGGGCGTGAGCGAAGATATGCAGGGCAATGTGGTGCTGGTGGCGCTGGATAAAGTCAGCGCCGGCAACATGCCGCAGGCACAGACCGATGAGATGGTGAAAGGTGTGACGCAGAATAATGCGCAGATCGCCTTTGAAGCGCTGCTGGAAAACCTGCGTAAAGAGGCGAAAATTAAGTACGGCGCCGCTGCACAAAACCAGTAAGCCTCACAAAAAAAGTTAAATCACTGCAATACCGAAAGGCCGCTTATGCGGCCTTTTCCATTTCTGGAATTGCCCTTTTGAGCGTTGATTTTAGCTGTGACACCCTGCTGTTGCTGTCAAACACAAGGAGAAACACAGCATGGTTAAATCAACGTTTCATGCCCTCTGTATTGCGCTGGCGCTGGGCGGCGCAGTTTATACCACTGGGCTCGCGGCCGCCGAGAGCCCCAGCGAAACGCAGGCAACGCAAGTTTCCACGCCACAGGAAGGGCAGGTCAGCATTAATTCAGCCACAGCTGAGCAGCTCGCTGCTGGCATGAATGGCATAGGACTAAAGAAAGCGCAGGCGATAGTGAGTTATCGCGAGCAATACGGTCCCTTTACTGCCATTGAGCAACTCAAGGAGGTGCCGGGCATCGGCAGTGCATTGATAGAGCGTAACAGCGCTCGGCTTAAACTGTGAGGCGACTCGCGACTTTGAAGGATTGAAAAAGCCCCTATTCAGGCTGTGCTATGCTCAACAGGTCTTACCAGTTGTCATTCTCAGCCTGAACAGGAGCAACAATGCAAACCACAATTAAAGTGCGCGGGTATCATCTGGATGTTTATCAGCACGTGAATAACGCGCGCTATCTGGAGTTTCTTGAAGAGGCACGCTGGCAGTGGTTGGAGGATGTCGATGCCTTTCATTGGCTGATGGCGCAACAGCTGGCGTTTGTGGTGGTGAATATCAACATTAACTATCGTCGTCCGGCAGTGCTGGGCGACGTGCTGAATATTGAAAGTGAAGTATCTCAGCTAAGCGGTAAAAGTGGTGTGATCACGCAGCGCGTATTATTGGCGAAAGATAATTCGGTGGTGGCTGACGCAGCGCTAACCTTTGTTTGTATCGATTTACGCACGCAAAAAGCGGTGCCGATGGAGGGGGAGTTGCGCGATCGTATGGCGGCGTTGATGCTTGAGAGTCATTAGCTGGCATCAATGACGCCAGCTTACAGCGCAATCTGAATCAGCTGAGGCCGCTTTTCTGTTTCATCGCGGCCATCACGGCTGACGTGTTTTCCTGATACTCGGCTAAGCCGCGGGCACGTAAATGACAGGCTGCGCATTCGCCACATCCATCGCCCTTAATGCCGTTATAGCAGGTGAGGGTTTCGGCGCGTACCAGCGGCAACTGCTGCCAGTAATCTGCCAGCGCCCAAGTCTCCGCTTTGTTCAGCCACATTAGCGGCGTTTCAAAGCGAATATTGCGCGCCATCCCCAGACTGACGGCGTTATTCAGGGCTTTAACAAACTCATCGCGGCAATCCGGATAACCGGAGAAATCGGTCTCACATACGCCGGTGATCACTGCCTCAGCTTCAACCTGATAGGCATAAATTGAGGCCAGCGTCAGGAACAGAATATTGCGGCCCGGCACAAAGGTACTCGGTAAACCGCTGGCGTTAGGATCGTACGTCGGTACGGGAATATTATCGCGCGTCAGGCTGCTGACGGCTAACTCGTTGAGCAGCGTCACATCCAGCACTTTGTGCGCGCGGGCGCCGAGCTTTTGTGACAGCTCAGCCGCAACCTCAATCTCTTCGCGGTGACGCTGGCCGTAATCAAAGGTGACGCAATGCACTTCATCATAATGTTGCAGCGCCTGAATTAAACAGGTGGTGGAGTCTTGTCCGCCACTAAATACCACAACGGCTCTTTTCATTTTTTCTTCCCCAAAAATCAGTGCGCCTATGGTACTGGCTCAGACGCGGGCTGAACAGTATACCCGTCATACTTCGAGTCCCTTCATGGCGCCTACTCTTGGGTAGGTGCGTTGGCTGCGCGTGTTCACCCCGGTCACTTACTTCTGTAAGCTCCTGGAATTCACCCACTTGCCGCCTTTCTGCAACTCGAATTTTTTAAGGTGTAGCGCTGGCTGTGGTTGGCGGCGGAATCCAGGCGCGGGTGAAATCAAACCAGCCCAAACTGTTGAGTTGAATGCCCTCAACGCCAGGCGGAGCAAAAACCTGATAGCGATAGTTAAACAGTGGCAGAAGATGACCTGCGCGCATCAGATGCTGGAACAGTTGATGGGTTTGCTCGCCACGCAGCGTCGCGCTGGGTTGCTGGGCGATGGCGCTAAGCGGTTGTTGCAGCACGTCTTCGCGCAGCGGTTGCCATACCGCATCGTTCTCCAGCCAATTCACTAGCGTGAACAGCGGCGCATCGCCGATCAGCCGATCGCCCATCACGACATCAGCTTCACTGAGATCGATATCGTCGCGCCAACTTTTTACGTCGTGAAAAAAGCAGGTCAGGGTGCAGCCGTATTGCGCCAGTAGGGGGATCAGCGCTTGTGCCATGACATGCAACTCGACCGGTAAATGGTAATTCAGCGTCAGAGCTGGCGGCAGTGCAATGTTGTCGCACTCTGCAAACGGTACGGGCCAGCCGGGGAGCAGTTCGTGACTTGGGGTGATCAAGCCTTCATCCAGCGGCAACTGCTGAATCACGCCGCTACGCTGAATCAGCGCAATCAGCGATTTGGCCTGGTCGGCACTGAAGTGCGAAGAGATACGCGGTGCGAGATAGCAAAATCCGAGGCTTATGCTGCGATCTACTGACCGCAGCGTATCCAGTTCATCAGGATCGCCAATCGCGATTTGCACCGGGTGGCTACAGCTGGTGCCGAGATCACGATCAAACAGCTGTGGCGTGATCCAGTATTCCATCCGCTGGATCAGCGGGCGCTGCAAATGCCAGCGCGCATGGCTCTCCAGCCGCACCAGATCAGCGGTGAAGTGCGTCAGTTTCCATGCTCCGCTGCCAATATCAGCGAATTCAGGATGAGGTAACAAACAGAACTGATGCGCCAGCCGCTGCGGCAGCCAGTAATCGCTTTCGCGCAGTTTAATATGCACCGCCAGCGGATGCGGGGCTTCAATTTGCTCAATTGCCGCCAGCAGGCGCGAACCGCGCGGCGATTGCATGATCTGTTGCAGCTGCTCGACCAGTTGCGCCGCTTGCACCGGCTCATCGTTATGCCAGCTGAGCTGCGGGCGCAGCCAGAAGTACCATTCACGGCCGCTGGCATCGTGCTGCCAATGGTGAGCGATATCGCCTTCAACATCATTATCGCGAAAGCGCGTTAGCCCGGAGAAAACCTGGCGCGCCAGATGTTGCTCGGCGCGCCCGGTCAGCTGCAGCGGACGCAGCGGTTCCATCGCGCGGTAATAGGGGATGCGCAAAACCGGCGACTGGTTTTGCCATTGGCCGCCCATCAGCGGCCGCAGCATTTTCACCAGTCGATCGGGATGCAGATCCAGCACTTGTAAGGCTTGTACCGCTTCACCGGCATCAAGTTGCCGTGTTAACAACTGCTGCCGCAGCTGCTCCGGCGACAGCAGAAAAGTCAGCTCGCCCTGTTTGCCGCGTCCGGATTCAGCGCGCCAGCGTAGCCAACCCGCATCTTGCCATTGGCGTAGCAGCGTGCGCGCGTGGCGTTCACTGCAAAAACAGTGCTGTGCCATCACAGCGACGCTAAGACGTTGTGTTTCACCGTGGCTGAGTTGCCACAGACGCTGAAATTGGTTGACCCGATGCAGTTCGCGCATAGCTAAACCCGGAACAGTTTTTAAAAAGTATTCACTATTAGTTCCGTAATTACCAGGCGATAGTAGCCACCTCATTCAGACAGGAGAATTCGCATGGCTCGTCTCGCGGCATTTGATATGGACGGTACGCTGCTGCTGCCCACCCATCGGTTAGGTAATGAGACGCTGGCAAGCCTGCAGGCGTTGCATCAGCGCGGGGTAACTCTGGCTTTTGCCACCGGCCGCCATCTGATGGATATGCAGCGAGTCCGCGAGCAAATCACCTTGCCAGCATGGCTGATCACCGGCAACGGCACGCGTATTCATGATCTGGAAGGCAACCAGCTTTACGGCTGTGATTTGAGCTCATCAGTGGCTGAAGAGGTGATTCACACCCATTGGCAAACGCCGGCGTCGATTCATATTTTCAATGATGAAGGCTGGTTTACTGATAAGCCCATGCTTGGTGCGCTGGAAGCTCATGCGATGAGCGGCTTCCATTACCAACTGCGTGACTTGCGCCAGATGTCGGCGCATGAAGTGACTAAGATCTGTTTTATTGCGCCGCATGAAATGTTGCAGGCGTTAAGAAGTGAACTGCAGGCCGCATTAGGCGAGCGGGCAAATATTTGTTTTTCCGCGTGGGATTGCCTGGAGGTATTGCCGGTCGACTGCCATAAAGGCGCGGCGTTGGGACGTCTGTGTCAGCATCTTTCGCTGTCGCTCTCCGACTGCATGGCGTTTGGCGATGCGATGAACGATCGTGAAATGCTGGAGCGCGTGGGCAACGGATTTATTATGGGCAATGCAATGAATCAACTGAAAGCGTCATTGCCGCATTTACCGATTATTGGTCATTGCGAGACACAGGCGGTGTCTCACTACTTAAATCACTGGATGACCACACCACACCTCGATTATTCCCCCGAATGCTGAGGCTTACAGTGAACCGGACAGGACGTCCGGTTTTTTATTGCAGCTCATGCACCCACGGCGTAATGTCGCCGATATTCTGCTTCACCCATTCTGCATTGTAATAGGTATCGGGATAGCGCTCGCCGCTATCGCATAGCAGCGTCACCAGTGAACCTTGCTCGCCATTTTCCCGCATACGTTTTGCTATCTGCAACATGCCCCAGAAGTTAGTGCCGGTTGAAGCGCCAGGACGACGTCCAAGGATCTGCTCCAACTGCAGCATCGCAGCGACGGTCGCCCCATCCGGCACCTTCATCATTTCGTCAATCACGTCCGGTAAAAACGACGGTTCCACGCGTGGACGGCCAATGCCCTCAATCAAACTGCCGCGTTCGCTGCGCAGCGTAGTGTCGTGGCTGTGCCAGTAATCAAAGAACACAGAATGCTGCGGGTCGACCACCAGCAGGCGGGTATCGTGGCCCTGATAGCGGATGTAACGGCCTAATGTGGCTGAGGTCCCGCCGGTGCCGGCGCTCATGATGACGGTATGCGGTACCGGAAAAGGTTCATGCGACATCTGACGGAAAATGCTTTCGGCGATATTGTTGTTGCCGCGCCAGTCCGTCGCGCGCTCAGCGTAAGTGAACTGGTCCATAAAGTGGCCTTTTAATTCACGCGCTAAACGCTCGGATTCGCTATACAGCTGGCAGGGATCGGCGACGAAATGGCACTCGCCGCCATAAAAACGAATCATCTCGATTTTACGTTTGGCGGTACTGGCGGGCATCACCGCGATAAATGGCAGGCCAAGCAGCTGCGCGAAATAAGCTTCCGATACGGCGGTGCTGCCAGAAGAGGCTTCAATGATCGGCGTATTTTCACCGATCCAGCCATTAACCAAACCGTAGAGAAACAGGGAGCGCGCCAGGCGATGTTTCAGGCTGCCGCTAGGATGGGTACTTTCATCCTTTAGATAGCAGTGAATACCGGGGAAATCGTCCAGTTTGAAGCGGATGAGATGCGTATCCGCTGAACGCTGAAAATCGGCGTTAATTTCATTGATGGCGTGGCGAACCCAGAGCGTTTGCATGTTGCTTTTCCGTGATCATTATTGCGCACATTGTAAGGCACTGGCAGGAAAAAGAGGTTGCTTTAATCGGGATATAATGGTGCGCTTAGAGAAAATTTTTCTCCGGGAGTGGCAAATGTTAGATAAAACTGACCGTGCTTTGCTGGCAATGCTGCAGCAGGATTGCACGCTGTCGCTGCAGACGTTGGCCGAAGCCGTGAATCTCACCACCACGCCGTGCTGGAAACGCCTGAAAAAACTGGAAGATGATGGCATTATTCGTGCGCGTGTGGCGCTGGTGGACGGCGAGAAAATCGGTCTATCGCTCACCGCCTTTATGTTTGTTAAAACTCAACAGCACAGTAGCGAGTGGTTTAAGCAATTTGTCGCCGTGGTGCAGCAAATGCCGGAAGTGATGGCGTTTTACCGCATGGCGGGTGAGTACGATTATTTGCTGCGTATTCAGGTGGCGGACATGAAGAGCTATGACAACTTTTATAAGCGTCTGGTGAATGGTGTGCCGGGCCTGATGGATGTGACCTCCAGTTTTGCCATGGAAGAGATTAAATACACCACCGCATTGCCGGTAGCGCCCTAACGGGCAGAGAAAGAGACACGCTTGTGCGATTATTCAGCCAGTTAAGTTGGTATTTTTTGCGCGAGTGGCGGCGATATTTGGGTGCCGTCAGCTTGCTGATTGTTATTGCGCTGCTGCAGTTGCTGCCCCCGCACGTGGTCGGCGTGATTGTCGACGGCGTCACCCAGCATAACCTGAGCGCAGGGCAAATCTTCATGTGGATTGGCGTGATGCTGCTGACCGCGGTGATCGTCTATCTGCTGCGTTACGTCTGGCGCGTGCTGCTGTTCGGCGCCTCCTACCAATTGGCCGTTGAGCTGCGAGAAGATTTTTACCGTCAGCTCAGTCGCCAACATCCTGCCTTCTATCTGCGTCATCGCACGGGCGATCTTATCGCCCGTGCCACTAATGATGTTGATCGCGTGGTGTTTGCCGCCGGTGAAGGCGTGCTGACGCTGGTGGATTCGCTGGTAATGGGATTGGTAGTGCTGATCGTGATGAGCACACAAATCAGCTGGGAGCTGACGTTACTGGCGCTGATACCGATGCCGATTATGGCATTCGCTATTCAGAAAGATGGCGCACGCTTGCATCAGCGTTTCAAAGTGGCGCAGGCGGCCTTCTCCAGTCTTAACGATCAAACTCAGGAAAGCCTGACCAGCATTCGCATGATCAAGGCGTTTGGCCTTGAAGATCACCAGTCGCAACAGTTTGCGGGCATCGCCGCAGATACCGGCAAGAAAAATCTGCACGTGGCACGCGTTGACGCGCGTTTCGATCCCATCATTTACATCGCCGTCGGCTTCTCCAATCTGCTGGCGATTGCCGGTGGTGGCTGGATGGTGTGGAACGGCAGCTTAACGCTCGGTCAACTCACCAGTTTTGTGATGTATCTCGGTTTGATGATTTGGCCGATGCTGGCGCTGGCATGGATGATCAATATCGTCGAGCGTGGGAGCGCGGCGTGGAGCCGTATTCGCTCACTGCTGACAGAAGCGCCTGCGGTCGAAGATGGACAGAAAGTGTTACCACCTGAACCGGGCGTGCTGCAGGTTGCGATCCGTGAATTCCGCTATCCGGCCAGTTCCGGCGCGGTGCTCAGTCACCTCAATTTTCAGTTAAAACCGGGCCAGATGCTGGGATTATGTGGACCGACTGGCTGCGGTAAGAGCACATTGCTCAGCCTGATTCAGCGCCATTTCGATGTTGATCAGGGCGATATCCGCTATCACAACACGCCGCTGCCGCAGCTGCGGCTCGATAGCTGGCGCAGTCGGCTGGCGGTAGTGAGTCAGACGCCGTTCCTGTTCTCCGATACCATCGCTAATAATCTGGCGCTCGGCTGTCCGAATGCCACGCAACAAGAGCTGGAGCAGGTGGCGAAGATGGCCTGCGTGCACGACGACATTCTGCGCCTGCCGCAGGGCTATGAAACCGAAGTCGGCGAGCGCGGCGTGATGCTGTCCGGTGGACAGAAACAGCGCATTTCCATTGCACGCGCGCTGCTGCTGAATGCGGAAATCCTGATTCTGGATGATGCGCTGTCGGCGGTAGATGGCCGTACCGAGCATGACATTCTGCATAACCTGCGTCAGTGGGGCAAAGGGCGCACGTTAATTATCAGTGCGCATCGTTTGTCAGCGCTCACTGAGGCCAGCGAAATTCTGGTGCTGCAGCAGGGCGCAGTGGCGCAGCGTGGCGATCATGACACCTTAGCGGCAAAAGAGGGCTGGTATCGCGACATGTACCGTTATCAGCAGCTGGAAGCGGCATTGGATGACGATGAAGTGGCAGAAGGAGCAAGCCGTGGCTAAATCACAACGTCTGTGGCCGACGCTGAAACGTCTGCTGGCGTACGGCAAACCGTGGCGTAAATCGCTGTGGCTGGCGGTCGGTATGCTGTGGATTGCTGCCGCAGCTGAAGTTACCGGACCGGTTCTGGTGAGCTATTTCATCGATAATTTGGTAGCGAAGCATCAGATGCCGTGGGGCATTGCCGCTGGCTTGCTGGTGAGCTTTGTTTTGCTGCAATTGCTGGCGGCGGGATTGCACTATTTTCAAGCGTTGCTGTTTAACCGCGCGGCAATTGGCGTGGTGCAGCAACTGCGCGTTGATGTGATGAACGCGGCGCTACGCCAGCCGCTGAGCGCCTTCGACACGCAGCCGGTGGGGCAGATTATCTCCCGCGTCACCAACGACACCGAAGTGATCAAAGATCTCTACGTCACCGTGGTAGCCACCGTATTGCGTGCTGCTGCGCTGATTGGTGCGATGCTGGTGGCGATGTTCTCACTGGATTGGCGCATGGCGCTGGTCGCGCTGGTGATTTTCCCGTTGGTGCTGACGGTAATGCTGATATATCAACGCTTCAGCACGCCGATTGCACGTCGCGTACGCAGTTATCTGGCGGATATCAACAACGGCTTTAACGAAGTCATCAACGGCATGAGTGTGATCCAGCAGTTCCGCCAGCAGGCGCGCTTTGGTGAGCGCATGGGCGAAGCCAGCCGTTCACACTATCTGGCACGGATGGAAACGCTGCGGCTGGATGGCTTTTTATTGCGCCCGCTGCTGAGCCTGTTTTCCGCCATGATTCTTTGCGGTTTGCTGATGCTGTTTAGCTTTGCCACGCCGGGCGTGTTTGAAGTCGGCGTACTCTATGCCTTTATTACCTATCTTGGCCGGCTTAACGAGCCGCTGATTGAGCTGACCACGCAGCAGTCAATGCTGCAGCAAGCGGTAGTGTCTGGCGAACGTATCTTCGAACTAATGGATGCCGAACAGCAAGGTTACGGCGGTGATATTCAGCCGCTGGCCTCCGGCAGTATTTCGCTGCGTGATGTGAGCTTTGCCTATCGCGATAATCGCGATGTGTTGAGCAATATTAACCTTGAAGTGCCGGCGCGTAATTTTGTTGCGCTGGTCGGTCATACCGGCAGCGGTAAAAGCACCTTAGCCAATTTGCTGATGGGCTATTATCCGGTAACACGCGGTAGCATCGAACTGGATGGTCGCCCGCTGCCGCAGTTGTCGCATGCCGCCTTGCGTCAAAGTATTGCGATGGTGCAGCAGGACCCGGTGGTACTGGCAGATTCGCTGCTGGCCAACGTGCGTTTGGGCCGCGATATCCCGGAAGAGGAGGTGTGGCAGGCGCTGGAAACGGTGCAGCTGGCACCACTGGCACGCAGCATGGCTGAAGGGATTCACACGCGGCTGGGCGAGCAGGGTAACAATCTGTCGGTTGGGCAGAAACAGCTACTGGCGCTGGCTCGCGTGCTGGTTTCACTGCCGCAGATTTTAATCCTCGACGAAGCCACGGCCAATATAGACTCCGGTACGGAGCAGGCCATTCAGCATGCGTTACGGGCGCTGCGCCAGCACAGTACACTTGTGGTCATCGCGCATCGGCTTTCCACCATCACGGAAGCCGATCAGATTTTAGTGCTGCATCGCGGTCAGGTGGTTGAGCGCGGAACGCATGCTGAACTGCTGGCTGAGCAGGGCCGTTACTGGCAAATGTATCAGCTACAGCAGGCGGGCGATGAACTCGCGGCGGGCATCCCCGTACAAGCTGAAGGGTGAATTGCACCTTTTTTGCACAGTTTTATCGGAATGTTCTGTATTGATGCACCCCTTTGAGGCCTGGAGCACCAAAGGGGTGCAACATTGCAACACCTCTCTTGCCACCACTCCCCAATTAGCGCCATACCTCACATAACGAAGCGCCATGCAGCGCGCCCAGGCTACTGACATTCCCCTTTTTTTATTTATGGCACAGCCTTTGCTTATATCCCTACGTGTCCGCGAAGACTCACTCAATTTCTTATCCGGAGGGGAACGTATGAAGCTGGTTACCGTGGTAATCAAACCATTTAAGCTGGAGGACGTGCGTGAAGCCTTATCCTCTATTGGCATTCAGGGACTGACAGTTACCGAGGTGAAAGGTTTCGGTCGCCAGAAAGGTCACGCAGAGCTTTATCGCGGTGCCGAGTACAGCGTTAACTTCCTGCCAAAAGTAAAAATTGATATCGCTATTGCGGACGACCAGCTTGATGAAGTGGTCGATGTCATCAGCAAGGCCGCTTATACCGGCAAAATTGGCGACGGCAAGATTTTCGTCGCAGAACTGCAGCGCGTCATTCGTATTCGTACCGGCGAGACCGACGAAGCAGCACTGTAACTGGGGCTCTGAATTGTGATGGGATGGAAAGAAATGAATAAACTGATAACGAAGTTGGGCCTCACCAGCCTCGCGCTGTTACCTTCTCTGGCGATGGCGGCAGCACCTGCGGTGGCAGATAAAGCTGATAACGCCTTTATGATGATCTGTACCGCGCTGGTACTGTTTATGTCAATTCCAGGCATTGCGCTGTTCTACGGTGGTTTGATCCGCGGGAAGAACGTGCTGTCAATGCTGACTCAGGTTGCGGTGACGTTTTCACTGGTGTGTGTGCTGTGGGTCATCTATGGCTACTCGCTGGCGTTCAGCGAAGGTAACGCCTTCTTTGGTAGCTTCCAGTGGGCCATGCTGAAAAATATTGAGCTGAAAGCCTTGATGGGCAGCTTCTATCAGTACATCCATGTCGCGTTCCAGGCTTCCTTCGCCTGTATCACCGTTGGCCTGATTGTGGGTGCGTTAGCTGAGCGTATTCGCTTCTCTGCGGTACTGATTTTCGTGGTGGTGTGGCTGACGCTGGCCTATCTGCCAATCGCACACATGGTTTGGGCGGGCGGCTTGCTGGCGCAAGATGGCGCGCTCGACTTCGCAGGCGGTACTGTAGTGCACATCAACGCCGCTGTTGCCGGTCTGGTCGGTGCTTACCTGGTGGGTAAACGTGCTGGTTTCGGTAAAGAAGCGTTCAAACCGCACAACCTGCCAATGGTATTCCTTGGTACGGCGATTCTGTATGTGGGCTGGTTCGGCTTCAACGCCGGTTCTGCATCTTCTGCTAACGAAATCGCTGCGCTGGCCTTCCTGAATACCGTTGTAGCAACGGCGGGTGCTGTTCTGTCCTGGGTGTTTGGCGAGTGGGCGGTACGTGGTAAACCTTCTCTGCTGGGTGCTTGCTCGGGCTTCATTGCGGGTCTGGTGGCGATTACCCCAGCCTGTGGTTACGTGGGTGTTGGCGGCGCGCTGATCATCGGTCTGGCGGGTGGCTTAGCCGGTCTGTGGGGTGTGACAACGCTGAAGAAATGGCTGCGCGTTGATGACCCATGCGATGTATTCGGTGTGCACGGCGTGTGTGGCATCCTCGGCTGCATCCTGACCGGTGTGTTCGCTTCATCTTCACTGGGCGGCGTTGGCTACGCAGAAGGCGTGACTATGGGCCATCAGGTGTGGATTCAGCTGTTCAGCGTGGGTGTGACTATCGTCTGGACTGCGGTTGTTGCCTTCATCGGCTTTAAACTGGCGGATATGATTGTTGGCCTGCGTGTTCCGGAAGATCAGGAACGTGAAGGTCTGGATGTGAATAGCCACGGCGAGAACGCTTACAACCAGTAATCGTCGGGTTAAAGAAGAGCAGTGCGCTAAAATTATAAGAAAACAGAGGGGCGATGATTTCGCCCCTTTTTTTATGCCTCGCGCTGACGCATTACACCTTCCTGCACGGTGGTGGCCACCAGCCGGCCATCTTGCGTATAAAACTCACCACGCACAAATCCGCGTGCACCTGATGCAGATGTACTCACCACGCTGTACAGCAGCCACTGTGACAAGTCGAATGGGCGATGGAACCACATAGAGTGATCGATGGTGGCAACCTGCATATCCGCCTCAAGGAAGCCTTTACCGTGCGGCTGTAGCGCAACTGGCAAGAAGTTGAGATCCGAGGCATAACCGAGCAGATATTGATGAATGCGGCGATCGTCCGGCAACTCGCCGTTAGCGCGAATCCACACCTGGCGCAGCGGTTCGTCGACGTGACCTTTCAACGGGTTATGAATCTGCACCGGGCGGATATCCAAAGGACGTTCGGCGAGGAATTTCTCTTTTAATTTCAGCGGCAAATGTGCGGCCAGCTTTTTCGCCAAATCCTGCTCCGATGGCAGATTATCCGGGCCTGGCACCTGCGGCATGCTGTTTTGATGTTCGAAGCCACTTTCTGGAGCCTGGAACGATGCCGTCATGTAGAAAATCGGCTGGCCATTCTGCACGGCGCTGACGCGGCGCGCACTGAAGCTTTTGCCATCTCGCAGCGTTTCGACATCATAAATAATGGCTTTCTGGCTATCGCCTGGACGCAGAAAGTAGCTGTGGAAGGAGTGAATAATGCGTTCTTCCGGCACCGTTTGTTTCGCAGCATATAGTGCCTGTCCCACTACCTGACCACCAAACACCTGGCGCAGGCCAAGGTCTTCGCTCTGACCGCGAAATAGCCCTTCTTCCAGTTTTTCCAGATTTAATAAATTAAGCAGGTTGTGCAGTGCCTGACTCATAGCGGATTCCTCAGTGTGACTTATCGCGCCAGTGTGAAAGATCCGACCAGTTTCCGTCAATGATTTTGCCGTACTTTCAGCAAGCTGGCTGATGCTTTAGGCGCAATCCCGATATTTGTGCCAGAATTAAGGGCATTCGGCGGTAGAAAATCCAGGTATTAAATTTACCGCCGACAATCATAGTGTTCATAAGGAGACGACATCGATGAAACTCTGGCAAGTTATTAGCGGTATGACCCTGGCCGCAGCGATTACAGGTTGTGCCGACCACAGTAAACCGGTAGCTACCCCAACGCTCGGCTCAGCGGTAGCAGGGCAGCAGGCCGCCATCGCGCAGCCAAATGTCAGTGGCTCGGTGTATATTCGCCAGCGCATTGCGCTGCCGCCGGATTCCGTGCTGACTGTCACGCTCTCTGATGCGTCGCTGGCCGATGCGCCATCGAAGGTGCTGTCGCAGCGCGTAGTGCGTACTGAAGGGAAACAGGCGCCGTTCCAGTTTGTCTTGCCGTTTAATCCGGCAGACATTCAACCCAACGCGCGCATTCTGTTAAGTGCGGCCATTTCAATTGATGGCAAGCTGGCGTTTATCACCGATACGGTGAAACCGGTGATTAATCAGGGCGGAACCAAAGCAGAACTGCTGCTAGTGCCGGTGACTAACGTCGCGATGCAAACCCAACCGGGCGCAGCGACTACGGTGCCTTCGACATCACCGACGCAGGTTACGCCATCGGCTTCGGTACCCGCTCCGACGAGTCTTTAAATCGATCAATGGGGCGAGAGAGCGCCGGAAGTCAACATTGTTCCGTAAAGCCGCTGTCTCGTCCCTGATCGCTCGGCACACGCCATCCATGGCGTGTGACGCTTTACTCCACAACGATGACTTCCGGCGTATTGAGTTGAGTGCGGTTTGTCGCCTGTCTGAGCGCGTCATATAGCACCGCTAAATTTGCCAGCGATATTTTTCCAACTCGATCTCCCCAGCATCACTCACTTCAATTCCTTCCGCTTCTAACGCATCACGCTGACGAAACAGATCGTCGCCCTGCAGAGAAATACGACCATGGCGATTGATGACGCGAAACCAGGGCAATTTGCTGCCTTCTGGCAAACGGCGTAATACGCCACCCACCTGACGAGCTGCACGTGGCGAACCTGCCAGCTGGGCAACATCACCGTAAGTGATGACTTTTCCTGGCGGAATGGCCGCAATAATCTGCCAGACGCGCTGAGAGAAATTGTTCTGGTCGCTCATGTGCGCACCTATTTTTATTGAAGAAAGGGCAAACTTTAGCATGCAGAAGGGTAGACAGCAGCGCTTAGCTGTGTGCTTGTGCAAGAAACCAACGGTTGTCTGGCCTACGCTTGCAATTGCCAGGGGGTTACTTGATAATGCCTGCGCTCTCGAAATGAGGGCTCGTCAATGGGGGCCCTGTTGGTTCTCCCGCAACGCTAACTTGTGAACTCGGTCAGATCCGGAAGGAAGCAGCCGCAGCAGGCGACGCGTGTGCCGGGATGTAGCTGGCAGGGCCCCCACCCATTTTATCTCCCTTCAGAAATCCCACAGAATTTAACCCATAGAGAAATCTGGCACTCCTTTGCCGGTGAATCACTCCTTGATAAAACGATGACGTTGCAGAATGGCTGTTAGAGGAAAATCTTAGCGGACGAACTTCCAGACAGAAACCGGTACTTTATCGTAAAGCTTATTCATGGTCAGTTCAGCCAGACGGTGATCGGCTGCCGAATAGAATACCGCGAGTTCATTATCAGGTAATTCGTACTTGTTTTTTTCGATCACCCGTTCAAGGGTATCGATTGAGCGACAGCGGCGCAGTCGCATCAAATAATCTGTTTTGGTTAAGGCTTGGTTGCTCATAAATAAACCGGTCTCAGTCTGGTGCTAAAAGGAATGGCTAGGTTGTTGGAGATAAGCACACTCTTCGGCAAACAGATTAAATAAGCGTTTTGCTGAACGCTGCCACCGTTGTAGATCCTGAGTATTGATTCCATAGCTGCTGAACAGCATAAAGGTATCGTCAAGATATTCATCGATTTGCGTAATCAGGGCTTCATCTTCAACGTGCTTAATTTTGTAATTCATCGTGAAAGAAGCGATATGCTCAATCAAATCGTTGAGCTGTAAATTGCTTTCAGAAGTAGGATCATTAACCCAGCCATGATGGCTATCAGTCAATGTCGCCATACTTTCATCGAACAAGTTCTCACACAGGTATTTAAGCTGGGCAATATCATGCCGTTTCGGTGAGTATTCGTCCATCTTTTTCCCCTCCATAGCTAGCACAGTTACCGCAGCGCGGCGAGATTAGGAAAAGCTACCAGGAAGCGATCACGAATAAAGCGTATTCAGCGACTCCTTAAATGTAATCCACAATCATTAGCTTTGCTCACCTCAATTACCAAATATTACAATTCGTCGGCAGGAGAGGGGCGGGTATTGTCAATCACTTCAAACACCAGTGCGCCGGGGTTTACCTGGAACATCACTTCTTCACGACGCGTAAACGTTTCATTTAAATCCAGGCAAGGATTAAATAAATTCCAGTTGAAATCGTAAAGCATTTTAAATCGATTATTGTCGGTTGGTTGAATAGAAATAATCTGGAAGCTGTCGGGAACTAATTGCGCGTTTTGAGAATACCACTGTAAATCACCGGCTAATGCCTCGGCTATTTTGAGAATATTCCCCTGGATAATTCTTACTAACTTTTCGCAATCGTCCTCATCCACAGCAATATCACAATGAATAATAGACGGCATTTTGTATCCAGTAAAAGAATGATGTTTCTATCATTGAGCTTCTTGCCCGACATTGCAAGTCGCTAATAAACAGAAAGAGTAATCGTTGTGATGGGTTTCATAACTCAATCAAGTAAAAACGGTGAATTACCGGGAATATCTTCGCCAGCGGTCAACTTTTGAAACACTTTTACTCAGGCGCAATGAAGGCGGAATCGGGTACCATTATTGTTATGTTATAACATTATTGGTTATTGAGTATGAATCACAGCGGTTTACTTCTATCCCTTGGCGGCCGGTTACTGGTCGCGCTGGCGTTGATTGCCTTTCTGGCGCTGGCATTATGGTGGGGAATGCAGAAATGATGCATTTCAACCGCTTACAGGCAGGTTATCAGGGGCGGGCGGTAACGCCAGTTATTAACGGCGAGCTGACAAAGGGCAGCATGACGGCGCTGATTGGTGCTAATGGCAGCGGAAAATCGACCTTATTGAAAACCATTGCTGGTTTACTGCCGCCAATTTCCGGTCACTGTGAATTGCAGATTCAGCGCAAAGCGCTGGGGTGGCTACCGCAGCGCAGCGAACTTGAAACGCGTTTTCCTCTTACGGCTTATGAACTGGTGGCGATGGGGTGCTGGCCGCGCTGCGGCTGGTTCGGCAGCATCAATCGGTCCTTATGCAAAGAAATTGACGCAGCGCTGGATGCGGTCCAGATGCGTGAGTTTGCTGATGCTCAACCTTCTACCTTATCCGGTGGACAACTGCAGCGAGTGCTGTTCGCGCGTCTGATGCTGCAGCGCAGCCAGCTCTGGCTGCTGGATGAACCCTTCAACGGTATTGATACGCAAACCGTCACGCTGCTGATGTCCATTCTTGAGCAGCAGCAGCGAGCGGGAACCACAATATTGGTGGTACTGCACGATCGCCCGCTGGTGGCGCGTTATTTTCAGGATGTGTTGTCACTGGATGACACTGACTCTGCACACGCTCCGCAATTGCGCAAGGTGGCGTCGTGACATTAATTCAACCCTTCATCGAATTTGGTTTCATGCGCCGTGCGCTAGTCGCCTGCGTGGCACTGGCGATCAGCGCAACTCCGCTGGGCGTGTTCCTTTCACTGCGCCGCATGAGTTTGGTCGGCGATGCGCTATCACATGCCGTATTACCCGGCGCGGCGATGGGTTATCTGGTATCGGGATTATCGCTGGTGGCGATGGGCATTGGCGGCCTGATTGCCGGTTTGGCAGTGGCGCTGCTCTCCGGCGCGGTTAGCCGTTATACGCACTTGAAAGAGGATGCCAGCTTTTCTGGCTTCTACCTCGGTTCGCTCGCGCTCGGTGTCACGCTGGTGTCGCTACGGGGTTCCAGCGTCGATCTTCTGCACGTGTTATTTGGATCGCTGCTGGCGGTGGATAACGCGGCGATTCTGTTGGTCGGCGGCATTGCGGCTTTCACTTTGCTGCTGCTGGCGGTGATCTTCCGTCCGCTGGTGATAGATGCATTCGATCCCGATTTCCTGCGCGCCCAAGGCAAATGGAGCGCGCCGCTGGTGCACGGGTTGTTCCTGATGCTGGTGGTGCTCAATCTGGTGGCAGGCTTTCAGGTGCTGGGCACGCTGATGTCAGTGGGATTGATGATGTTACCTGCAACCAGCGCGCGCTTCTGGAGCCGCCATCTCGCCTGCATGCTCGGCATCGCCATGCTGCTGGCGATCGTCTCTGCGTTTATCGGCCTGATTCTATCGTGGCATTTCTCGCTGCCGGCTGGACCTGCGGTAGTGCTGAGTGCTGCGGTGCTCTTTCTACTTTCTGTTTTGACAGGACCATGTGGCGGCCTGTTGCGCCGCCGATAACGAAACCAATAAAGGGGATATGAATGAAAAAGTTACCGCTGAGTTTGGCGATTAGCGCCATGCTGATTAGCCCGCTGGCGCTGGCCAAAAGCGTTGATGTTGTGGCGAGCTTTACCGTGCTGGCAGATATCGTGAAGCAGGTAGGTGGCGAGCACGTTAATGTGAAATCGTTAGTTGGCCCAAATGGCGATCCTCACACCTTCGAACCCACGCCGCAAGATAGCCAGGCGCTGTCGCAGGCTGATGTGGTGTTCGTTAGTGGTTTAGGCATGGAAGGGTGGATGGATCGCCTGATCAGCGCTTCAGGCTACAAAGGCACGATTGTAGTGGCATCGAATGGCGTGAACACGCGCAAGATGGAAGAGGACGGTAAAAGCATCACCGATCCGCACGCGTGGAACAGTATGCAAAACGGTGTGATTTACGCCACGAATGTGATGAATGCGCTGATAAAAGCAGATCCTGAAGATGCAGTGGATATTCGCAAAAGCGGTGAAAGTTACATTCAGCAATTGCAGAAGCTGGATAGCTGGGCGGAAACCGCGTTTGCTGAAGTGCCGAAAAACAAACGTAAAGTGCTGACCAGCCACGATGCCTTTGGCTATTTCGGCCAACGTTACGGTGTTAGCTTCCTTGCGCCCGTTGGCTTTTCAACCGAAGCAGAAGCCAGCGCCAGCGACGTGGCCTCGATCATCAAACAGCTAAAGGCCGAGCACATTAATACCTACTTTATGGAGAATCAAACCGATCCGCGTCTGGTAAAACAGATCGCCAGCGAAACGGGGGCAAAGCCGGGCGGGGAACTCTATCCGGAAGCGTTGTCTGAAGCTGATGGTCCCGCGGCGACCTATGTGGCCGCGTTCAAACACAATGTTGACGCCATTCTGCATAGCATGAAGTAAAAAAAAGGCCGGGGAGCATCCCGGCCAATTATCACGACACATTCCTACCTTTTTTTCTTTCTTCCCTGAACCGCCTTAAAGCGCGGATTGGTTTTGCAAATCACATAGATGCGACCTTTGCGACGCACCACTTTGCAATCTTTATGGCGCGACTTCGCAGAGCGCAATGAACTCAATACCTGCATGCCTAATCCCCCGTGTTACTTGTTACGCGTCAGGAAGCTGCCAAAACGCTGATTGAAGCGCGCGGTGCTGCCCTCTTTGGCGAAATCTTTTTGTTTACCGGTGTAGAACACGTGGGATTTTGAGGAAACATCCAGCGTAACGTACGGCAGCACTTCACCTTCATACTCGATGGTGCGCTCGGTTTTGATGGTGGAGCCAACTTTGAAGTATTCGTTAGCTGACGTGTCGTGAAACACCACAGCGCGATAATGGGGATGAATATCCGGTTTCATAGTAACCTCGTTATGTAATGTTATACTATAACAACAGTATGAACCCGAAGCATGATGAATGCAACCGCGTTAAACACAGGTGTTTTTGCAGGGTGGTGAAGGGGTAATAAAAAAGGCCGCATCAGCGGCCTTTTCGGGAAGGGTAAAACTTAGTGTTTATGCTCGACAGGATGACCCTGTTCAATATCACCTTTGTTCTTACTGAAGCGGCGGCGAACCACCACGAAGAACACCGGAACGAAGAAGATAGCCAGCGCAGTTGCTGTTACCATCCCGCCCATAACGCCAGTACCTACCGCGTTCTGCGCGCCAGAACCCGCACCAGTACTGATCGCCAGCGGCATTACGCCCAGGATAAAGGCGAGTGAGGTCATCAGAATCGGACGCAGACGCATACGGGATGCTTCCAGCGTTGATTCAACCAACCCTTTGCCTTCCTTCTCCATCAAATCCTTAGCAAATTCGACAATCAGGATGGCGTTCTTCGCCGACAATCCTATGGTGGTCAACAAGCCCACCACAAAGTAGACGTCGTTGCTCAGGCCACGCAGCGTAGTAAACAGCAGTGCGCCGACGACACCCAGCGGTACGACTAACATGACCGAGAATGGAATCGACCAGCTCTCATACAGCGCCGCCAGACACAAGAACACCACAATCAGCGAGATGGCATACAGCGCCGGTGCCTGGTTGCCAGACAAGCGTTCCTGATAAGACATGCCGGTCCAGTCATAACCGATACCTGCAGGCAGTTTTCCAGCCAACTCTTCCATCAGGTTCATGGCATCACCGGAGCTCTTGCCTGGCGCTGCCTGGCCAAGGATCTCCATCGATGGCAAGCCGTTATAACGCTCCAGACGCGGTGAACCGTACTGCCACTTCGCCGAGGAGAAGGCGGAGAACGGAACCATGGTGCCGCCACTGTTGCGCACGAACCACTTACTGATATCGTCCGGCAACATACGCGAATCGGCTTCGCCCATGACGTACACTTTCTTCACGCGACCACGATCGATGAAGTCGTTGACGTAAGAACCACCCCATGCTGAACCCAGCGTGGTATTGATGTCAGACAACGACACACCCAGTGCCTGCGCTTTTTCCTGATCGATAATCAGTTTGTACTGTGGCGTATCTTCCATACCATTTGGACGTACGCCAACCAGCGTATCCGGATGCTGGGCAATCATGCCAAACAGCTGGTTACGCGCGGCGGTCAGCTTCTCGTGACCCAGGTTACCCTGATCGGTCAGCATGAAGTCAAAGCCGGTGGCGTTACCCAGTTCGATAATCGCTGGCAAGTTGAACGGGAATACCATTGCATCTTTGATCTGACCGAGCGCCTGCATGGCACGTCCGGCAATCGCAGGTACTTTCAGGTTAGCATCGCCACGCTCATCCCACGGCTTGAGGCTGACGAATGCAATACCGGTATTTTGTCCACGACCGGCAAAGCCGAAGCCGTTAACGGTAAACACCGAATTCACGCTGTCTTTCTCTTTGGTCAGGAAGTAATCGGTTACCTGATCCAATACCTTCTGGGTACGTTCCTGGGTTGCACCGGCCGGCAGCTGCGCCTGCGCCAGTAACAGACCCTGATCCTCTTCCGGCAGGAACGAGGTAGGCAGTTTCAGGAACATGTAGGCCATGCCGACAACGATAATGAGATAAATCAGCAGGTAGCGACCGGTACTGCGCACGATATGACCGACACTATCGACATAGTGGTTGGTGCTCTTGTCGAACATACGGTTAAACCAGCCGAAGAAACCGGTGGTTTTACCGTGGTTGCCTTTTGCCACTGGCTTCAGCAGGGTGGCACACAGCGCAGGCGTCAGAATCAACGCCACTAGTACCGACAGCGCCATCGCGGAAACGATGGTGATCGAGAACTGGCGATAGATTACGCCGGTTGAACCGCCGAAGAACGCCATTGGAATAAACACCGCAGACAGCACCAGTGCGATACCCACCAGCGCGCCCTGGATCTGCTCCATCGAACGCTTAGTGGCCTCTTTAGGCGGTAAGCCCTCTTCGGCCATCACACGTTCAACGTTCTCTACTACCACGATGGCGTCATCTACCAGCAGGCCGATAGCGAGCACCATCCCGAACATCGTCAGGGTGTTTATCGAGTAGCCAAAGGCGCTGATAACCGCAAAGGTACCGAGTAAGACGACCGGAACGGCGATGGTTGGAATCAGCGTTGCACGGAAGTTCTGCAGGAACAGATACATCACCAGGAACACCAGCACGATCGCTTCAAACAGCGTTTTCACCACTTCGAAAATCGAAATTTTAACGAACGGCGTGGTGTCGTACGGATAAACGGTTTTCATGCCTTCCGGGAAGAACGGCTCCAGCTTCTTCAGTTCGCCTTTAACCGCATCGGCGGTATCCAGCGCGTTAGCACCGGTTGCCAATTTGATCCCGATACCTGAAGCCGGTTTGCCATTATAACGCGCGATGATCTCGTAGTTTTCACCACCCAATTCAATCTTCGCTACATCACGCAAGCGCACCTGCGAACCATCCTGATTCACTTTCAGCAAGATATTGCCGAACTCGTCTGTTGATGTCAGACGGGTTTGCGCAATGATCGAGGCATTCAGCTGCTGGCCTGGTACTGGTGGCGTACCACCTAACTGACCTGCGGCAATCTGGGTGTTCTGCACTTGCAGCGCGCTGATCACATCCACCGGTGTCAGCTGATAGTTATTCAGCTTGTGGGGATCGAGCCAGATACGCATCGCATACTGCGCACCAAACACCTGGGTATCACCCACGCCCGGCATACGGCTGACCGGATCTTTGATGTTAGAAGCGACATAGTCAGAAATATCATTCTGCGTCATGGTGCCGTCATCACTGACGAAACCGGCCACCATCAGGAAGCTACTGGAAGATTTCTTAACCTGAATCCCCTGTTGCTGCACCTCTTGTGGCAATAACGGCGTGGCCAGCTGCAGTTTGTTCTGCACCTGAACCTGCGCAATATCGGCATCAGTACCAGACTGGAAGGTTAGCGTCAGCGTCAACGTACCTGACGAGTCGCTGCTCGAGGACATATACATCAGTCCATCGATACCGTTCATGTTTTGCTCGATGACCTGGGTCACCGAATCTTGCAGCGTTTTCGCATCAGCACCCGGGTAGGTCGCCTGGATTTCAACCGCCGGCGGCGCAACATTGGGATATTGCTCAATCGGCAGGCTGATAATCGATAGCACACCGGCCAGCATAATGATGATGGCGAGCACCCACGCAAAAATGGGGCGATCAATAAAGAACTTAGCCATGTATCAGTGGCTCCTGTTTATGACGATGATTTAGCAGACGGTGATTCTGGCGCAGCTTTGGCATCGTCGGAGACTTCTTGTGGCGTCACCTGCGCACCCGGTTTGGCACGCTGGATACCGGTGGTGATCACCCGATCGCCTTCTTTCAGACCTTCCGTCACCAGCCATTTGTCGCCAAATGCCTGATTAGCGGTGATGTTACGTGATTCCACTTTGTTATCTGCGCCAACGACCATTGCCGTAGCCTGACCGGTTGGAGTGCGGGTTACGCCCTGTTGCGGTACCAGCAATGCGGTTGGGTTGGTGCCTTCATCCAGACGTGCGCGAACAAACATACCTGGCAGCAGGCGATTGTCCGGATTCGGGAAGATGGCGCGCAGCGTAATAGAACCGGTGGTTTCATCCACGCTGACATCAGAGAATTCCAATGTGCCTGACTGGCTATATGCGCTACCGTTTTGCATCAGCAGGGTGACGTTGGCCTTACCGTCATTCTGTTTCAGCTGACCGGATTCCAGCTCTGCGCGCAAACGCAGGAAATCATCGCTGGATTGGGTCACGTCAACATACATAGGATCGAGCTGCTGCACGGTTGCTAACGCGGTGGTTTGCCCATTTGAAACCAGTGCACCTTCGGTCACTGACGATTTACCAATACGACCGCTGATTGGCGAGGTCACTTTGGTATAGGCCAGATTGATGCGTGCGGTTTCCACATTGGCACGCGCCGCCTGAGCGGCAGCCGCAGTCTGCGCTGCAGTGCCTGCTGCGGTGTCATAATCCTGCTGACTAATGTACTTGGTACCCAGCAGCGGCTTATAACGCGTAATGGTTAGCTGCGCGACGCGGGCATTGGCTTCTGCCTGCGCTAAATCGGCTTTGGCACTGTCATAGGCTGCCTGATAGGTGGCGGGATCGATTTGATACAGCGATTGACCGGCCTTTACATCACTACCTTCAACAAAATTACGCTTGAGAATTATACCTGACACCTGAGGGCGAACTTCCGCAACGCGGAAGGCCGAGGTACGGCCCGGCAGCTCAGTAGTAATTTTCAAGGGTTCGTTTTTTAACGTCACAACACCCACTTCTGGGGGCTGCTGCTGGGCGGCTTGCTGGGATTTATTATCATCACATCCTGTTAACACAAAGCTGCCTGAAAGCATCAGGACGGCCGCCAGAGGCGCTAATCCTCTGTTTTTATTCATAAATAAACCTCTAGTGTCCGATATCAAATGATCAATGGATCACAAACCGATAAACCCATTGCTGCGTTAAAACACGGGTCGTGCTATGGTACATACATTCACAAATGTATGTAAACTTACAAGTTTGTAAAAAAAGCCCAGCATGGCACGAAAAACCAAAGCGCAAGCTCTTGAAACACGGCATCAAATTCTTGACGCCGCATTAGCACACTTTTCCGAACACGGTGTGGCCGCCACGTCTCTGGCGGATATCGCAACAGCGGCCGGCGTCACGCGCGGTGCTATTTACTGGCATTTCAAAAATAAAGCCGATCTATTACATGAGATCTGGCTACGTTGTGACGCTGGGCTGGACGATGTGGAACTTGAGTATCAGACAAAATACCCTGGCGATCCACTTTCTGTTGTCCGTTCGATGTTGATCTATATCCTTGACGCCACAGCAAAGGATCCGCAAAGACGCGCATTAATGGAGATTATCTTTCATAAATGTGAATTTGTTGGCGAAATGTCGACCTTACAGGATATGCAGCAGAGCTTACTGCAAGAGTGTTACGATCGAATTGAAAACGTGCTACGTCTCTGTATTGATGCCGGTCAGTTGCCTGCGGGCCTCAATACACGCCAGGCCGCGCTACTGATGCGGGGCTATATCAATGGCATGATGGAAAGCTGGTTGTTCAACCCGCAAAGCTTTGATCTGGCAGAAGATGCACCACAGCTGGTGGATGCCTTCCTCGATATGCTAAGGCTGAGTCCAACGCTGCTTAGTCCGCCTTAACTTCCGCCGCTTGTTTTTGCTCATAATCATGTTGAACGATCGCCAACGCCGCCAGTACGGTAGCGGTGGGGACGTTATTCTCTTCAAGCAGTTGAATCAAATCGACGGCAAGCTTGATTTCGTCCGGTGCGCTGTCCAGTGACATTTTTTCTCCTAAATACGTAATTTCGCCGCGACCAGCAGCATTAACAGTGCGCCGAGCAGCGCTGCGGCGAAACCGGCCGGATGCAAGGTGGCGAGATCGCCGGTAGTAAAGTAAGTAGCGATATAACCACCAATGAGTGCGCCAATCACCGCCAGCACCAGCGTAGGCACGAATCCTCCCGGACGACCGGGAAAAATAACCCGCTTGAGCCAACCCGCGGCTAATCCCATCACAATCCAAAAAACCAGCGTCATGATTTTCTCCTCCTGCGCATCGCAACGAGTATAGAGGAAAAAGCGCCGTGCTTAGCGCGAAGTAAACTGTAATTCCAGTTTGTAGATGGCGGCACGACAGCGCGCCAGACGCTCCTGTAACTGATCAACTTCACGGATCAGTTGCTGCTGAACGCTCAGGGTTTCAGCCCGCGCCAGATGCTGTTCACGTTGCTGAATCATCGCCAGCAGTCGCTGTTCAAAGCCTTGGTACTCTTCGCGTTTTTTTTGACGTGAATCGATGCGCGGACGCTCACGCTTGACGCGCAACTGTTGGCTATCGCATTCGCGTTGCAAGGCGGCGATCTGATCCAGTACTTTCTCTGCCAGCCACTGACGGCGCGCCACATCGCTATCGGCTGCGGTTAGTTGTGAAACATTGCTTTCCAACTCGCGCAGATAATCCGCCAGGCGCGTGCCGCTGGTGCGAAATAGCTGAGTGTCAAAACGTGGCTGACGACAGGCACCATCCGGCTGCTGCGCAATCTGCTGGCGCAGTAAATCTAACATGGCATGAAGACGCTGTTGTGCGGGCGGTTGGGGCATCACTCGGTTTCCGACTGTGTTAACGTAACGCTGTTTTGACTCTTTCAGGCATCAGGCATGCAGCGTATTTTACTACTGAGCCTTGGCTGGCTGGCGATTGTGCTAGGTACGCTGGGCATTGTATTACCTTTATTACCCACCACGCCATTTGTGTTGCTGGCGGCCTGGTGTTTTGCGCGCTCGTCGCCACGTTTCCACCACTGGTTGCTGTGGCGATCGCCGTTTGGTCGCTATATTCGCCACTGGCAACAGCATCGCGCCATGCCGCCCGGGGCTAAAGGGCGCGCTATCCTGATGATTGTGGCCACCTTTTCCGTCTCAATCTATCTGGTGAATTTGCTGTGGGTGCGCATTCTGCTGGGCGTAATGCTCGCTCTGCTAGTGCTGTTTATGTGGCGCATTCCGGTTGTGGCAGAGAACGCCGACCCGCCGCCGCAGTCGCGTTAGGGTTGCATTTAGCCGGGTATTTGCATAGATTTGGGCATCTTCGTGCGTGGCTTCCCTTATAAACGACTTCGCTTAAGCCGGTTTCCGGTTATTGGCGCTAGAGAAGCTGCGCGTATTAGATATTTTCTCCAGGCGTAACATTTATGACCGCAACTGCGCAGCAGCTTGAACTCATCAAAAACAGCATCAAAAGCATTCCTGACTATCCTAAGCCGGGCATTCTGTTCCGTGACGTGACCAGTCTGATGGAAGATCCGCAGGCCTATGCCGCGTCGATCGCCATTCTGGTTGAGCGTTATCGTGACAAAGGCATCACCAAGGTGGTGGGGACTGAGGCGCGTGGCTTCCTGTTTGGTGCGCCTGTCGCGTTGGGTTTGGGCGTGGGTTTTGTGCCGGTGCGTAAGCCTGGCAAACTGCCGCGTGAAACCTTCAGTGAAAGTTATGAGCTGGAGTACGGCACCGACGCGCTCGAGCTGCATAAAGATGCAATCAAGCCGGGCGATGTGGTGCTGGTTGTCGACGATCTGCTGGCAACGGGCGGCACCCTTGAAGCGACAGTAAAATTGATCCGCCGCGCTGGTGGTGAAGTGAAAGACGCCGCCTTCGTGATTAATTTGTTTGACCTGACCGGCGAAGCCCGTCTCACCGCCATGGGCGTTGAGTGCTTTAGCCTGGTCAATTTCCCCGGCCACTAAGGCCTGTGCGCTCCGCTGTGCGGCGGGGCGCAACCTCCGCAAAGTTATCGGTTGCTGATCCGCTTGTGGCTGTTAAACTACTGCCAAAATAAACAGGGTTTGCGAAACCGCATTTTCTCCCTTCTCCCTAAAATCCAGTGATTGAATCCACATGAGCTATCAGGTACTTGCGCGAAAATGGCGTCCCCAGGCTTTCGCTGACGTAGTCGGTCAGGAACATGTGCTGACTGCGCTGGCCAACGGGTTGTCACTGGGACGAATCCATCATGCTTATCTTTTTTCCGGCACCCGCGGCGTAGGTAAAACCTCGATCGCGCGTCTGTTGGCGAAGGGACTTAACTGCGAAACCGGTATCACCTCGACGCCGTGCGGACAATGCGATAACTGCCGCGAAATCGAGCAGGGGCGTTTTGTCGATCTGATTGAGATCGATGCCGCATCGCGCACCAAAGTTGAAGACACGCGCGATCTGCTCGATAACGTGCAGTACGCACCGGCGCGTGGGCGCTTCAAGGTCTACCTGATCGATGAAGTGCACATGCTGTCGCGTCACAGCTTTAACGCGCTGCTGAAAACCCTTGAAGAGCCGCCATCACACGTTAAATTCCTGCTGGCGACCACCGATCCGCAGAAGCTGCCGGTAACAATCCTATCGCGTTGCCTGCAATTCCATCTCAAAGCGCTCGACGTTGAGCAAATCCAGCAACAGCTGGCGCATGTATTACAGCAAGAGCAAATCGCCGCCGAACCGCGCGCGCTGCATCTGCTGGCCCGCGCCGCTGACGGTAGTATGCGCGATGCGCTCAGCCTGACCGATCAGGCGATTGCGATGGGGCAGGGCAGCGTAACGCGCGATAGCGTGGCGCAAATGCTCGGCACGCTCGACGATGAACAGCCGCTGGCGTTGATTGAAGCGCTGGTGGACGGGCAGGGCGAGCAGGTGATGGCGCTGCTGAACCAGGCGGCCTCACGCGGGGTTGAGTGGGAAGCGCTATTGGTAGAGATGCTGCGTTTACTGCACCGCGTGGCGATGGTGCAGCTGCTGCCGAGTTCGCTCAGCGAGGACGATCTCAGTCAGGCCGATCGCCTGCGCGAGTTAGCGCGCGTGCTGCCTCCAGCGGACGTGCAGCTCTACTACCAAACGCTGTTGATGGGACGGAAAGATCTGCCGCTGGCACCGGATCGTCGCTTAGGCGTTGAAATGACGCTGCTGCGTGCCCTGGCATTCCATCCGCAGGCGGCAATTGCTGAGCCGGTAGCGCGTCCAACCTTGACGCCACAAGCCGCGCCACAAGCCGCGCCACAAGCTGCGTCGCAGGTTGCGGCCCCCGCAGCAGCGTCCGCGCCTGTCGCGTCTGCGCCGAAAGCGGCTCCGGCTGCACAACCGCATATGGCACCGCCGGATAATGAGGCGCCGCCGATGTCAGATGATTATCCTGACCTGCAATCTGCGCCCGATCCGCTACCCGACTCCACCAGCCAGTTGTTACAGGCGCGAACGCAGCTGCTGCGTCAGGGAGCCGGCAAAGCAAAAAAGAGTGAGCCGGCAGCGCGTTCCGCGCGGCCGGCGAATCCGGCGCTGGAACGTCTCGCTAGCGTCACTGAACGCGTACAACAACGTGCGGCTGAACCTGCGGTAAAAGCACCGGCTAAACCGGAAGCCTATCGCTGGAAAACCCAGCTGCCGGTTGAGGCGAAGCCTGAACCCGTGGCGACGCCAAAAGCCTTGCGTTCTGCACTTGAGCATGAGAAAACCCCTGAGCTGGCGCTACGTCTGGCGGAAGAGGCTCAGCAGCGCGATGCATGGGCGGCTGAGATTGCCGCGCTGACGCTGCCGAAACTGGTGCAGCAGGTGGCGCTCAACGCGTGGAAAGAGGTGGCGGAAAATGGCATTACGCTGCATCTGCGCAGCAGCCAGCGCCATCTCAATTCTGCTGCTGCTAAGCAGGCGCTCACGGAAGCGTTGAGTAAGTCTGCCGGTCAGCCGGTTGAATTGACTATTATTGAAGACGATAATCCTACGGTATTGACGCCACTGGAGTGGCGTCAGGCCATTTACGAAGAGAAGCTGTCGCAAGCGCGGCAGTCGATCGAAAGCGATACCCACATTCAGACACTGCGTCGCTTCTTCGATGCCGATTTGGATGAAGAGAGTATTCGACCGGTGTGAACATGCTGCCGCGCGTTGATTGCGCGCAGCCCCAGCAGAGAGAGAAAACTATGTTTGGTAAAGGCGGATTGGGCAACCTGATGAAACAGGCCCAGCAGATGCAAGACAAAATGGCCAAAGTTCAGGAAGAGATTGCCGCGATCGAAGTGACCGGTGAATCAGGTGCTGGCTTAGTCAAAGTAACCATCAACGGTGCGCACAACTGCCGTCGTGTCGAAGTCGATCCAAGCTTGCTGGAAGATGACAAAGACATGCTGGAAGATTTGATTGCGGCGGCGTTCAACGATGCAGCGCGTCGCATTGACGAAACGCAGAAAGAGAAAATGGCTTCAGTTTCTAACGGTATGCAGCTGCCACCTGGCTTCAAGATGCCGTTCTAATGCAAACCAGTCCACTGCTTGAATCTTTGATGGAGTCGTTGCGCTGCCTGCCGGGCGTTGGCCCGAAGTCGGCGCAGCGCATGGCTTTTCAGCTGTTGCAACGCGATCGTAGCGGTGGCATGCGTCTGGCGCAGGCTCTGACCCGCGCCATGTCGGAAATCGGCCACTGCGCTGATTGCCGTACCTTCACCGAGCAGGAGATTTGCACCATCTGCGCCAATCCACGCCGTCAACAAAACGGTCAGATTTGCGTGGTGGAGAGCCCGGCGGATATTCACGCCATTGAGCAGACCGGCCAGTTTGGCGGCCGCTACTTTGTGCTGATGGGCCACTTGTCACCGCTGGATGGCATTGGTCCGCAGGATATCGGCTTAGATCGGCTGGAGCAGCGTCTGGAGCGTGAAACCTTAACCGAAGTGATCCTCGCTACCAATCCCACGGTGGAAGGGGAAGCCACCGCCAACTACATCGCCGAGCTGTGCGGACAATATGGCGTTGATGCCAGCCGCATTGCGCACGGTGTACCGGTTGGCGGCGAGCTGGAAATGGTCGACGGCACCACGCTGTCGCACTCGCTCGCCGGACGCCACAAGATTAAATTCTAATCACTTGCCGATGTCTTCGCGGACATCGGCTTGAAATCCTGCCCTTCATCCCCATTTCTCTCTCAACGTATCATCAACCCCGATTCAGTTGAGGTAGCAATGACCATGAAAGGACAAGAGACGCGTGGCTTCCAGTCAGAGGTAAAACAACTTCTGCACCTGATGATCCATTCGCTCTATTCAAACAAAGAGATTTTCCTGCGCGAGCTGATTTCAAACGCCTCTGATGCCGCCGATAAGCTGCGCTTCCGCGCGCTGTCGACGCCAGATCTGTATGAAGGCGACGGCGACCTGCGCGTGCGCATCTCGGTCAATCCGGAAAACCGCACCCTGACGCTCAGCGACAACGGCATCGGTATGCGTCGTGATGAGGTGATTGAGAACCTCGGCACCATCGCCAAATCCGGTACCAAATCTTTCCTCGAATCCATGGGTTCCGACCAGGCAAAAGATAGCCAGTTGATCGGCCAGTTTGGCGTTGGCTTCTATTCTGCCTTTATCGTGGCCGACAAAGTCACCGTGCGTACTCGCGCGGCGGGTGCAAAAGCCGATGAAGCGGTATTCTGGGAATCAGCCGGTGAAGGTGAGTACACGCTGGCGGAGATTGAGAAAGCCGATCGCGGTACCGAGATCACCCTGCACTTGCGCGAAGGCGAGGACGATTTCCTTGATGCATGGCGCGTGCGTAACGTCATCAGTAAATATTCCGATCACATCGCGCTGCCGGTTGAGATCGAGACTAAAGATGAAGAGAGCGGCGAAAGCAGCTGGGAAAAGATCAACAAAGCCCAGGCGCTGTGGACGCGTAATAAGTCAGAGATCAGCGACGACGAATACAACGAGTTCTACAAACATATCGCCCATGATTTTAGCGATCCGGCGATCTGGAGCCACAACCGCGTGGAGGGTAAGCAGGAGTATACCAGCCTGCTGTACATCCCGGCGCGCGCGCCGTTTGACATGTGGAATCGCGACAGCAAGCACGGCCTGAAACTTTACGTGCAGCGCGTGTTTATCATGGACGACGCCGAGCAGTTCATGCCGAACTACCTGCGCTTTGTCCGTGGTCTGATAGATTCCAACGATCTGCCGCTCAATGTGTCACGTGAAATCCTGCAGGACAGCCGCGTTACCCAAAGCCTGCGCGCCGCGCTGACCAAGCGTAGCCTGCAGATGCTGGAAAAATTGGCGAAAGACGACGCGGAAAAATATCAGCAGTTCTGGAAAGAGTTCGGTCTGGTGCTGAAAGAAGGTCCAGCCGAAGACAGCGCCAATCAGCAGGCGATTGCCAAACTGCTGCGCTTTGCCACCAGCCAGAGCGAAGGCGCCGAGCAGACCATTTCGCTCGACGATTACCTGAGCCGCATGGTGGAAGGTCAGGATAAGATTTACTACATCACCGCCGACAGCTATGCCGCCGCGAAGAGCAGCCCGCATCTGGAACTGTTCCGCAAGAAAGGCATTGAGGTGCTGCTGCTCTCCGATCGTATCGACGAATGGATGATGAGCTACCTCACCGAATTCGACGGCAAAACCTTCCAGTCAGTCAGCAAAGCGGATGATTCGCTAAGCAAGCTGGCCGATGAAGAGACCGAAGAGCAGAAAGAAGCGGAAAAAGCGCTGGAGCCGTTTGTTGAGCGAGTGAAAACTCTGCTGGGCGAGCGCGTGAAAGAGGTGCGTCTGACGCATCGTCTCACCGACACGCCAGCAATCGTCACCACCGATGCTAACGAAATGACCACGCAGATGGCGAAGCTGTTTGCAGCGGCCGGTCAGGACGTGCCGGAGGTGAAGTACATCTTCGAGATCAATCCGGAGCATACGCTGGTGAAACGCGTGGCGGATACCCAGGACGAAACGCGCTTTGCCGAGTGGGTTGAGCTGCTGCTGGATCAGGCGTTGCTGGCTGAGCGCGGTACGCTCGACGATCCGAACCAGTTTATCCGTCGTATGAATCAGCTGCTGACGGCGTAATTGCACCAAACTCGTAAGGTCGCCATTCCTGGCGACCTTTTTTATATCTGCGCCTGATCGCGTAACCAATCGCGAAACAGCGTAATCTCCGCATCGTGCTGGCGTGAAATCTTGGTCATCATCAGGGTGGCGCGATCGACGCGCACAAAGCCCAACGGCGCAATCAAGGTGCCGTCACTCAACTCCTTACGCACCAACAGACGTGGTGCCATGATCACGCCTAAGCCATTTTTTGCCGCCTGAATCCCTAACGTCAAATTATCGAAATGCTTGCCGATCCAGAAATTGCCGCGCGCGCCGCTGGTTTTCGCCCATTCCGCCCATGCATGCAGGCGCGTATCGGCGTGCAGCAGCGGCAGCGAGGCGAGATCCTGTTCGCTTTGAAAACGCGCCGCAAACAGCGGAGCGCACAGCGGGCCGATATAATCATCACTGATCAAGGTGGCATCAATATCGTCATCGGGTGATTGCTCAGCGCTGAGGATCAGCACATCGGTGTGCTCACTGCGCAGCTGGTCAATCTCCACCAGCGGCTGAAACTGCACTTCAATATCGGGATAGCGCTGATAGAAGCTGGCGATGCGTGGAATCAACCATTGCGCCAGAAAGCTGGGCGCGCAGGAGACGCTGAGGTGATGACGCATGCCGGTGCGGATGCTTTCGCAGGTGGTGGAGAGTTCGCTGAACGCTTTCTGACAACTCACCAGCAAACGCTCACCGTGTGAGGTTAATTTGACGCGTCCGCTGGCCCGCACAAACAGCGGCTTGCCCATCCAGCTTTCCAGCTGCCGCACCTGATGGCTGATGGCGCTGTGGGTGACATGTAGACGTTCGGCCGCCACGCTAAAACTGCTATACAGTGCCGCCTGGTGGAAATATTGCAGAGCACGTAATGATGGAAGCGCGGTCATACTCGTCCCTTGTGTAAAAACCTAACAGGGATTGTCAGTTTATATCATTTTAATGTCCAGCCGCATTGGCCTAACCTTTCCCCCAGATTATGGCGGGTTGACGGCTGAGCCTCTCTGTGTTTTACGCCGAAGTTACCGCCACGCTTCACTTCCCGCACACAGCACAATAACCAGAGAAATGTCACGCGATGGCTCCACAACTTGCTACTGCCAGGGCGGCGGCGGCGCGCGATAAGCTTCGCGGCTTGCTGTCTCGTCATTACCGGCTTGAAAATTACGATATCTTCTTCGCCCCCTCTTTGCATATTGCACGGGTGCTGCTTTCCCAACTCTTTCTTCGTCAGGAGCAGGCGCGTAATCAAACTCGCTATGCCTCGCAATATCCGGTCAGTGAACTCAGCGTGTTGCCCACCTTGCCGATGATGGCGGGCAATATTGCGCTGGTGGAGCACGTTGATATGCAGCAGGGCCGGGTACGCGCACTGAGCGAATGTCAAAGCCAGGGCGTTACCGATGCGTCGGAGTCGTTTGCTACGCAGCTGCATAAGCGCTTAATTAGCGATGCGCGGCTGTTTGTTGCGCGCCTCGACAGGCATGCTGCGCTTTGTGGTGATCTGGTGATGATTGCGCTGCGCACCGCGGATTTCAGTACGCTGGTACGCAGCGAGCTGCGGCTGTTTGAGCAGGGATTAGCGCTAGGCGAGGCGCCGGAACAGGCACTTGAATTAATGGATGATAGCGAGTGGCGGCCCTTCAACATTGCTATGGTGGAGAATATCGCGCTCGACTCGCCCTTTATATTGCACTCTATTCAGCAACCGGGTTTACCCTTTGCGCTTTTTCCGCTACCGAGCGGTCTCAATGCTCATGCATTACCGCAGGATATTCAGGTTCTGCCACAGCAGGGTCGTTTGCGGCTGCGGGCCAATGTGCGCGGCGGCGTAAACAAACATCTCAACGTCACGCCGACCTTAAAAAAGCGCCTGAAGGACGTGCTGATGCTTAGCCGTAATTCTTAAAAACAGGCACTCTGCTGGTATTCGCTGACAAAGCAGGTCAAAGTAGGCCTTTCATGGCAAGCACGCCCGTTTCCTTGTGGTGCGCGGGTCATAATGGTATGTTCTTCGCCTTCTCAGATTGAACAATGCAATTCGCAAGGGGAATTACGCAATGCGTATTATTCTGCTCGGAGCTCCGGGCGCAGGTAAAGGCACTCAGGCTCAATTTATCATGGAGAAATACGGTATTCCGCAAATCTCCACGGGTGACATGCTGCGTGCGGCAGTGAAAGCAGGCACCGAACTGGGCCAACAGGCTAAAGCGATCATGGATGCCGGTAAACTGGTGACTGACGAGTTAGTGATTGCGCTGGTTAAAGAGCGTATCGCGCAGGAAGACTGCAAAAACGGTTTCCTGCTCGATGGCTTCCCACGCACTATCCCGCAGGCTGATGCCATGAAAGAAGCGGGCATCAAGGTTGACTACGTGCTGGAGTTTGCTGTTCCGGACGAGCTGATTGTGGATCGTATTGTCGGTCGTCGAGTCCATACGCCATCCGGCCGCGTTTATCACGTCACCTACAATCCACCGAAAGTGGCAGGTAAAGATGACCTGACCGGCGAAGAGCTGACCACGCGTAAAGATGACCAGGAAGAGACCGTGCGTAAGCGTCTGGTGGAGTACCATCAACTGACCGCGCCGCTGATTGTCTACTACGGCAAAGAAGCGCAGGACGGCAACACCGAATATCACAAAATCGACGGCACCCGCCCGGTCGCTGAAGTGAGCACGCAATTGGCCACAATCCTCGGCTAAGGCGTTCTGGGGCCGGTTGTCCGGCCCTTTTGCAGCAATTGCTTTCCCCTCCCACGATTTCCGCTACAATTTCCCCCTGATTTTGCATTTGACCCATTCGTTTCGACATCAAGGAAATACAATGAGGCAAGAAAAGCCCGGGGTTTTGCTGGTTAATTTAGGCACGCCAGACGCACCCACCACACCTGCGGTTAAGCGCTATCTGAAACAGTTCCTCGGCGATCCACGTGTGGTCGATACGCCACGCTTATTGTGGTGGCCGATTCTCAATTTCATCATTGTGCCATTCCGATCGCCGCGCGTTTCGAAACTCTATGCCTCGGTGTGGATGGAGGAAGGCTCGCCGCTGATGGTGTTCAGCAAACGTCAGCGTGAAGCCTTAGCGCAGCGTTTAGATATGCCGGTTGAACTTGGCATGAGCTACGGCCAGCCCAGCCTGGATAGCGCCCTGCAGCGTCTGCTGGCGCAGGGCGTCAATAAACTCATCGTGCTGCCGCTCTATCCACAGTTCTCCTGTTCGACGGTTGCGGCGGTGTGGGATGGATTAGCCACCAGTTTCAAACCGCTGCGTTCACTGCCGGAAGTGGCGTTTATTCGCGATTATGCGGAACATCCGGCCTACATCGCCGCGTTGAAAGCCTCGGTGGAGCGCTCCTTCGCGCAGCATGGCGAACCGGATCTGCTGGTGCTGTCATATCACGGCATTCCGCAGCGTTTCGCCAATGAAGGCGATGATTATCCGCAGCGCTGCAAAGACACCACGGCTGCGCTGGCGGCGGCCTTAGGCATTGCACCGCATAAGATCATGATGACCTTCCAGTCGCGCTTTGGCCGCGAGCCGTGGTTGACGCCGTATACCGACGAAACCATGAAGAGTTTGCCGGCGAAAGGCATCAAGCACGTGCAGGTGATGAGTCCAGGCTTTGCCGCAGATTGCCTCGAAACGCTGGAGGAGATTAGCGGGGAGAACTGCGAGATCTTCCTGCATGCCGGCGGCGAAAAGTTCGAGTATATTCCGGCGCTCAACGACGATGCTGAACATATTGAAATGATGGTGCAGCTGGTCAACGCGCGCCGTTAAGGGTGTGGCAGAGAGTGTGATATCATTCTCTGCCTGATTTTCCCTGACGGCACTCTCGATGAAATTTCCCGGCAAACGCAAATCCAAACACTATTTCCCCGTCAACGCGCGCGATCCGCTGCTGCAAGCTACGCAGCAAGAGCAGGAAGAGGGCAGTTGGGTGGTGGGTATCGACCAGACGCTGGTGGATATCGAAGCCAAAGTCGACGATGACTTTTTGCAACGTTACGGTCTCAGTGCCGGTCACTCGCTGGTGATCGACGATGCCACCGCTGAGGCGCTCTACAACGAACTTATGCGTGAAGAGCTCATCAGCCATCAGTTTGCCGGCGGCACCATCGGCAATACCTTACACAACTACTCCGTTCTCGCCGATGATCGCTCTGTACTGCTGGGCGTAATGTGTAACAACATCCAGATCGGCGGCTATGCCTATCGCTATCTGTGCAATACCTCCAGTCGCATGGATCTCAACTTCCTGCAGGGCGTTGATGGCGCCATTGGCCGCTGCTTCACGCTGATTGGTGAGCAGGGCGAACGCACCTTCGCCATCAGCCCTGGTTTAATGAATCAGCTGCATGCTAACAACATCCCGGAAGAGGTGATTGCGGGGGCGTCGGCGCTGGTGTTGACCTCTTATCTGGTGCGCTGCCAGCCGGGCGAACCGATGCCGGAAGCGACCTTGCGCGCCATCGAATATGCGAAGAAACACAATGTGCCGGTGGTGCTGACGCTCGGTACTAAATATGTGATTCAGGATAACCCGCAGTTCTGGCGCGATTTCCTGCGCGATCACGTCTCGATCGTCGCGATGAATGAAGAAGAGGCTTTCGCGCTGACCGGTGAGCAAGATCCGTTGCTGGCATCGAACATGGCGCTGGATTGGGTGGATTTAGTGCTGTGCACCGCTGGGCCGACCGGTTTGTACATGGCCGGATTCACCGAAGACGAGTTCAAACGCAAAACCAATCATCCGCTGCTGCCAGGCGCGCTGGCCGAATTCAACCAGTATGAATTTAGTCGCGCGATGCGCCATAAAGATTGTCAGCAGCCGCTGCGTATCTTCTCGCATATCGCCCCGTATATGGGCGGGCCGGAGAAGATCATGAACACCAACGGCGCGGGCGATGGCGCACTGGCCGCGCTGCTGCATGACATCACCGCCAACAACTTCCACCGCCAGAAGGTGCCTAACTCCAGCAAACATGGCCGTGAGTACCTGACGTATTCGTCGCTGGCACAAGTGTGTAAATATGCGAACCGGGTGAGTTATCAGGTGTTGAACCAGCATTCACCGCGTCTGACGCGCGGTCTGCCGGAGCGGGAAGACAGTTTAGAAGAGTCGTATTGGGATCGTTGATGGTGGCATCGGTGCGCATTAATGCGCACCTGACGCCGTAGGGTCGCCATTTATGGCGACCTGGCCTGAGACCGCACAAATTTAAATCGGGCACTCACGCACAATCGGGTTCTGCGCTATCTCTTCTTCCAGCACGTGCAACATGCTGTTAGCGATTTCACGTTCGCCCATCACCACACGATTGGCGCCGCGCTCCATAATGTAGGTCACCTCATCGTCATAATGCGCGCGTGCGATGATCTCAATGTCCGGACGCTTCTCACGCGCTGCGGTCACCACTTCACCAGCTTCATAGCCATTCGGAATGGTCAGCAGCAGCCAGCGAGCGCAGTCGAGGCGCGCTAACTCCATGGTATCGACGCGTGCTGCATTGCCCAGTACCGCTTTGATGCCTTGCTCGCGCAGCGCTTCAACGCGAGGACGGGAGTTTTCCACCACTACCAGCGGCACATCCGCTTCCATTAGCTTTTGTCCCAGCAGGCTGCCAACGCGGCCATAGCCGACCAGCACGGCGTGGTTACAGATATCCACCGGAATTTGCTTCTCCTCTTCAATGGCTTCTTCCAGCGTCTGCTCTTCCATAGTCTCGGTTTTATCGAGATAGCGTTCCAGAATGGTAAACAGAATCGGGTTAAGCATGATGGAGAGAATCGCCGCCGCCAGCACCAGATTGCGACCTTCGTCGCTCAGCATACCCAGCGAGATACCGAGACCGGCGAGGATAAAGGCGAATTCACCAATCTGCGCCAGGCTCACTGAAATGGTCATTGCGGTACGACGTGAATGACCCAGCAGCGTCACCAGCAGCCAGGCGGCAATGGATTTGCCCAGCACGATAATCGCCAGCGCGCCAAGTACCGCCAGCGGCTGCTCAAGCAGGATCATCGGATCAAACAGCATGCCGACCGAAACAAAGAACAGCACGGCGAAGGCGTCGCGCAGCGGCAAGGTATCGTGGGCGGCGCGATGGCTGAGTTCAGATTCATTCAATACCATGCCGGCAAAGAAGGCGCCAAGCGCGAAGGAGACATCAAAGAATTCGACCGCACCAAAGGCGATACCGAGCGCCAGCGCCAGTACCGCAAGGGTAAATAGCTCACGCGAACCGGTAGCGGCACTCTTGGCGAGAATCCATGGCACGACGCGGCGGCCTACCACCATCATCAGCACCATAAAGGCGACGACTTTGCCGATGGTCAGCAGCAGATCCCACAGCAGCAGAGTTGGGCTGGCGTTGCCCTGTTCCAGCATGCCGGCGATGGCGGGCAGCAGTACCAGCGTTAGCACCATCACTAAATCTTCTACGATTAACCAGCCAATAGCGATTTGTCCGCGCTGGCTATCAATCAGTTGTCGTTCTTCAAGTGCCCGCAGCAGCACCACGGTACTGGCGGTAGAAAGACACAGGCCGAATACCAGGCCGGTCATCCACGACCAGCCCATGGTCCAGGAAAGTCCCATTCCCAGCAGCGTCGCCACGGCAATTTGCGCGATGGCGCCAGGAATGGCGATGGACTTTACCGACATCAAATCCTTCAGCGAGAAGTGCAAACCGACGCCGAACATCAGCAGAATCACGCCGAGTTCAGCCAGTTCTGGTGCAAGGTTGGTATCTGCGACAAAGCCTGGCGTGAAAGGGCCGGCCAGCACGCCAGCCAATAAGTAACCGACCAGCGGTGAGATGCGCAGGCGGTTTGCCAGCATACCAAGGAGAAATGCGAGGACCAGCCCCCCGACAATGGTAGTGATCAACGGTGTGGTGTGATGCATGCCTGTCTCCTTGTGTGCAAATGTATCCGCTTGTAACAACCTAGTGTAATGCACAATCGCTCACCGCGTTTAAACATTTGAGCGGTAAAAGACCAGTAAATTGAAAAAATGAGACAAAAACGCAGCTGAAGCTTCATTTTCATCAGTTATCTCACTATATCGGCTGCAAATACGCAGAATGAAGGGCGATGAGGAAAAATAGTTGCCCTGTGAAAGGGGCTTAAGGAAAGTGGTTATCACAGATAAAGCCGTCATAAAGGGGATAACTGGTGACCAGGCCAGGATTTGGACGGTGGATAGCAGATTAGATTCTGGTGATGAGCAGTAGATCGTTGCAAGCTGATCCACGTAAAACGTCTTTCATCTTGAGTTAATAAGTCATCTGTGCGACACAGAAGGGCGAAAACGCAGATTAAGTCCACCGCTCAGTGGAAAAACGCAGAATAAGGAGATCGGCATTGTTTTTATCACCGCGAAAAGGGCGCTGGCTGGCGCTGTTAGTGTTACTGCTGCCGATGCTGGCGCAGGCGTGGCAAACGGATCGCAGTTATCGTTTCAGCATTTTGCACACCAACGATCATCACGGTCGTTACTGGACTAACGCTCAGGGCGAATACGGCCTGGCGGCACAGAAAACCTTGATGGATCAACAGCGTTATGATGTGCAGGCTAAAGGCGGTGGTGCGCTGATTCTCTCAGCGGGCGATGTGAACACCGGCGTGCCAGAGTCAGATATGCTGGATGCGGAGCCGGATATTCGCGGCATGAATCTGGTCGGCTATGACGCCATGGCGTTGGGCAACCACGAATTTGATAAACCACTCAGCGTGCTGCAGAAGCAGCAGAAGTGGGCCAAGTTTCCGTTCCTTTCGGCCAACATCTATCAAAAAGGCACCGATACGCGCTTATTTAAGCCGTGGGCGACGTTTAATCGCATGGGGCTAAAGATCGCGGTGATCGGTCTGACCACCACCGACACGCTGCGCATCTCCAATCCGGAGAATATCGCCGCTATCGATATCCGCGATCCGGTGAAAGAGACCGAGAAAGCGGTGGCGGAACTGCGCGCCAGTGAAAAACCTGACGTCATTATCGCACTAACGCATATGGGTCATTACGACGACGGTCAGCACGGTAGCAATGCGCCAGGCGACGTTGAGCTGGCACGCAGCCTGCCGCCCGGCACCCTCAATGTGATCATCGGCGGCCATTCGCAGGATGCGGTGTGCATGGAGAAAGAGAACGTCAGCGTAAAAGATTATCAGCCGGGCCAACCGTGCCAGCCGGATCGCCAGAATGGCGTGTGGATCATGCAGGCGAAGGAATGGGGCAAATTCGTTGGACGTGGTGACTTCACCTTTCGTAATGGCGAGCTGACGCTGGAGAGTTACCAGCTGATCCCGGTGAATCTGAAACACAAAGTGAAGAACCTCGACGGCAGCGAATCCTGGCTCACCTGGCAGGAGGAGATCCCGAAAAACAGCGCGATGATGAAGCTGTTAACCCCTTATCAACTGCGTGCCGGCAAGAAGCTGGATGTGAAAGTCGGCAGCAGTGATGGCGTATTCGTTGGCGAACGCGACAAGGTGCGATTTGAACAAACCAACCTCGGTCAGCTGATTTTGCGTGCGCAGATGGCGGCGACCAAAGCGGACTTTGCCGTGATGAGCGGTGGCGGCATTCGCACTTCGCTTGCGCAGGGCAATCTGAGCTGGCGCGATTTGCTGCAGGTGCAGCCGTTCGGTAATAAGGTGGTATCGGTCACGCTGACCGGCAATGAGTTGCTGAACTATCTGGCGACAGTGGCCAATATCAAAGTGGACTCAGGTGGCTTCGCGCAGTTCACCAACATCAGTTTGGTAGCGGATGGCAAAGGCGTGAGCGATGTGAAGATTAACGGCGAGGCGCTGCAAAAGGATAAAACTTATCGCATGGCGACCAACAGCTTTAACGCCAGCGGCGGCGACGGTTATCCGAACATCGAAACCCATGCCGGCTTCAGCAATAGCGGGCTGCGCGATGCCGATGTGCTGCGCGAATTTGTTAGCCAGCATTCGCCGTTGAAGATTGCCGACTTTGCGCCAACCGGCATCGTGCATCTGACGGAAGCGCAGATTGAGGAGCGCAACAAAGCGCAGGAGAAGCAGCGGAAACCAAGCTATCCGCAGATGATTCTGGCGTGGATTTGGCCGCGCGCCGCGCAGCAACATTGAACGTTGATGGCCAGGTGCGCATGATTGCGCACCTGGGCCGTAGGGTCGGCCGTCATGGCGACCGGTTTTCAGAGAGGCATCAAGCCTGACAGGATTTCTGCGTCACCCAACGGTGGCGCAATTTATCCCACACCCAGTTGTAGAGCATGGTATAGGGCAGGAAGAACAGAAAGAACGCCACTTCCAGCACGAAGGCTTCCAGCAGCGAAATATTCAGCATCCAGGCGGCAATCGGCAAGCCGATCAGGATAAAACCACCTTCAAAGCCCAGCGCGTGCATAGCGCGCAGACCGAAGCCGCGTTTAACCTGCGGCGGCCAGATGCGATCAAAACCGGTGTTATAGATCATGTTCCACAGCATGGCGACGGTCGACAGCATGATCGCCAGCGCGCCCATCTGAAACAGCGGTTTCTCCATGATCCAGGCAGCCAGCGGCGCAACGGTGATAAGTGCCAACCCTTCAAAGCCTGCGGCATGACAAAAACGTTCTTTCAGCGAACGGGTACGCATAGAAACCTCCTGATTAGTGATGTCGCGTATTTTCGCACCCTAAAATGCTAAGATAAAATGATCACCTATCGATAAAAGCGATGGTTCACCATGAAGTACTCCCCGGAATCTCTTGAAGCTTTTGTGCAAACCGTCGCCAGCGGATCGTTTTCAGCGGCAGCGCGCGCGTTGGCAAAAAGCCAGTCCACCATCAGCAGCGCGGTAGCTAATCTGGAAGATGATCTGGGCTTCACGCTGTTTGATCGCAGCGGACGCCAGCCGGTGCTCACCGAACATGGACAGCGTGCGTTTGCGCAGGTGCAGCAGATTCTGGCCGCCAGCCAGCGGCTGGATGAGCTGGCGGTGCGCCTGTCGCAGGGAGTTGAGCCGCGCCTTAGCCTGGCGATCTCTGATTTCTGGCAGGCCGATCATCATCAAAATTTGCTCAATCGTTTTGATCAACGTTATCCGGATATCGAGTTCGAGTGCATGATCGCGGAGGATGCGGATGCTTTAGATCTGTTGCAGGCCGGTCGTGTGCATCTCGGCGTGGTACGGGCGCAGCCACAGTTGCCGCCGGATTTGGCGGTGGCGCGCCTGCAGGTTGGCGCGCAGATGGCGATCTATCTGCATCAGGATCATGCCTTGTCGCAGTTGCAGCAGGTGAGTGAAGGGCAGTTAGGTGAGCTGCGGCATCTACGGCTCAACACGTGGGTGCAAAATCGTGAGCCGCTGCCCGCCGGACGCGTGTGGTCAGCGCCATCCTATCTGTTACTGCTGGAGATGGCGGAGCAGGGTTTCGGCTGGAGCGTGTTGCCGCGCTGGCTGGTGGAGCAGTTTGGTCATCAGGTGCTGAAAGAGCTGCCGGTGCCGGGCTGGCCACAGCGTATTGCGGTAGATGTGGTGTGGTCACGACGCAATCCACCGGGGCCGGCCGGGCGCTGGATGATCGATCAACTCTGCGCCCAGCAGCCCGATTAATCGCGTCTGGCGACATCGGCCAGCGGCGCATCCAGCAGGCGCGACAAATCCTGCGCCGCCAGTTCGATATCCAGCCCGCGTTTGCCGCCAGAGATGAAAATGGTGGCGAACTCCGCCGCCTGCCGATCGATCACCGTTGGCAGACGTTTTTTCTGTCCCAGCGGGCTAATGCCGCCCACCAGATAACCGGTTACGCGCTGTGCCAGCTGCGGATCGGCCATATCGGCTTTCTTGGCGCCCAGCGCTTTGGCGACCTTTTTTAGGTCCAGCTGAGTTGAGACCGGCGTCACCGCCACGGCCAGCGCTTTGGCATCGCCATTGAGCGACACCAGCAAAGTTTTGAACACCTGGCGCGCATCAAGATTGAGCTTACGCACCGCTTCATCACCAAAATGAGTTTCATGGCTGTCGTGGTCATACGGATGCAGGGTAAAGGTGACGTTTTGTTTTTCCAGAAGTTTTACCGCGGGCGTCATGATCGCTCCTTGTTAGGAATATTCTTATTTCAGTTTTGATGGAAAAACAGTGGCGAAATTCTGAACTTTGCGCGAGAATTGGCCCGCGCCAGCAAGAGATTGCTGGTGATAACCAAAATCATAAACAAATTCCTCTTTGACGGGCCAATATTATTATTGGCCTTCTTTTTTTCTGAATTTTTCCATTGTTATCACTCGCACATACTTGTAGCGGCGCGATTTATCGCGCGCTTTTCAGCGACATTCGTAAGCTCAAATGAGCGCAATAAATTGCGCCGCTTGTATCTTGAATGTGTTGCTGGTTAGCTACCAGCAACATGAAACGGAGGCAGCTTTTTGCGCCGCTTAAGACCCGATCTTGCTTCGTAGCTTTAAGCCCTCCGTTTCTCCTTTCACGCCAGCAACTACTCTGAACGGTAACCAGAAGCTCTGACTTCGTATGTACAAGGCTAGATGGCGTGATGGTTTAAGTGAAAGGGAGATATCCGATGTTCTGTCTTGGTATTGATGTCAGCAAAAACAAACTCGACCTCTGCCTGTTCCCCGGCAACGGCAAAAAGAAAACGAAATCCATCAAAAATCAGGTCGGCGTAGAACGTGACATCTGCGACTGGCTCCAGAAGCAGAAGTGCCCGCCAGAGCAGGTGATGGTGGTGATGGAAGCGACCAGCGTCTATCACGAAAACGTCGCTTACGGGCTGCACGGGAACCCGCCCGTGACGGTCTGTATCGGCAATCCGCAACGGGTCAGGGAGTTTGCCCGCGGAATGGGTATCCTGACCAAAAATGACGCGGTCGACGCCTGGGTGCTGGCCCGTTACGGCGAGCTGAAACAGCCCGATGCCTGGGTTCCGCCGCCACCGGAAGTCCGCAAGCTGAAAGACCTGCTGCGTCTGCGTGACGCCATCGTTGAAGATGTGCAGCGCGCGACGAACAGGCTCGAGAAGGCGAACTCAACCCAGACGGCGGGCGAGGTGACCGACTCGCTTGAAAGAACAAAAAAATCGCATGAAAAGGAGCTGAAGCGAATAAACGCGCTGATTGACGACCACATGGATAAGAATGATGGTCTGAAAGATGATCTTAAGCTGCTGGAGTCGATAAAAGGTATCGGCGGCGTAGTGGGAACGACCATGCTGTCGGTGCTGCGTACGTGCCAGTTCCGCAATGCGGGTCAGGTAGCGGCGTGGCTGGGCGTGGTGCCGGTCGAGAAGACGTCAGGCAGTTCGGTGAGAGGGCTGGCCCGGATGTCGAAAACCGGTCCCGCCGACGTGAGAGCGAAGCTGTATATGGCCGCGATAGTAGCGGCAAGGTGGAATCGCCCCGTAAGAGCGCTGTATGAAAGGCTGATGGCGAAGGGCAAGCCAGCCAAAGTGGCGCTGGGAGCGGTGATGCGCAAACTGGTCCATCTCTGCTTCGGTGTGCTTAAAACACGAGAGCCGTGGAACGAAAACTACGTAGCTACCGCTTGACGTTCAAGACGGTAGCTACGGATAGGTGCAGAATTTATTTCTTCAGCAACCCCGGCAAATTATCGTCGCCATACAGATGCAGCGCGCCCACCGCCACCACATATCGCCCTTTAGGTAATGCCAGCAACAGTTCGCGCCAGTGCTGATTACGATTACGCATCAGCGTGTCGTTAAGCTCGCTGCTAAAAGTGCTGGGCAACGCCACCGGTTGCGGCGTTGGCGGCGCATCCAGCCACCAGCTAATCATGGTTTGCAGCAGACGTGCGTTGGTATGCCAATGCTCAAGCGTATCCAGCAACAGCGGCAAACCATCTTGCGGCAGCGATTTCAGCAGGGCGATCTGGGTTTCCGGACCTTCCAGTTCAATAATGCGTTTATTCGCCGCTTTTGCCGCCTGCAACAGCTGATAATCGATGCCAAACTGCGGACGTAAGCCGAGTCGCTGCGCCTGTTGTGCCTGTAACATCAACGCGATTTGCCAGAACGGCAGCGTGTCGAACACGCTCAGTGAAAGTGACAGCTCATCACACAGGGCTTGCAGCCGTTGCAGCACGTCAGCTGCAAGGCGCATTGCCAGCGGTGGATGCGCATCATCGTTGCTAAACGGCGATGCGCCTTGCGTGATATCGGCTTCAACAATCAGCGCGTCGGCTTTATTAAGCTGACGCAGCAAACCGGCGGGCAGCGGCTGCATGTCGCGCGTGCCCATATGAATGCTGCCCGCCAGATGCAGGCGTCGGTCACCCAGCTGAATATCCATGGCCGGCCAGCTGTAACTGGCCGGGAAAAGGGTCGCGATCCGTTGTTGGATGCTGTGCCACAGACCGTGTCTCATTCCCTGTCCTGTCCTTTTTAATGCAAAAATCCATGCTAGCGATTTCATCCACGGAAGAACAGGGCTGGAGTGGCTATTCCCGCTGCGCGGGCTTGAAGCGCAGCAAACGGTTAGCGTTACTCACCACGGTAATTGACGATAGCGCCATCGCTGCACCCGCCACAATTGGGCTCAGCAGCAGGCCGGTAAACGGATAGAGCACGCCCGCGGCAATCGGAATGCCCAAGCTGTTGTAAATGAAGGCGCCTAATAGGTTCTGACGCATATTGCGCAGCGTGGCGCTGGCTATCGACAACGCATCGGCGACGCAGTGCAGATCGTTGCGCATCAGCGTAATTGCTGCGGTTTCAACCGCCACATCGCTGCCGCCGCCCATCGCGATACCGACATCTGCCTGCGCCAGCGCCGGTGCATCATTAATGCCGTCGCCCACCATCACCACTTTGCGACCTTGCTGCTGCAGTTGAATAATGGCCTGCGCTTTGCCCTCCGGCAGTACGCCGGCAATCACTTCATCAATTCCGGCTTCGGCGGCAATTGCCTGCGCGGTTTTCTGGTGATCGCCGGTCAACATAATCAAGCGATAACCCAGCTGATGCAGACGCTGCAGCGCCTCTTTGCTCTCCGGACGTAGGCTGTCACGCAGCGCGATTAATCCCAGTAGCTGATGACTATCGGCCAGCAGCACCGGCGTAGCGCCTTGTGCGGCAAAGTGCTCGATATCCGCTTGCGCGGCGCGGTAATCAATCTGATGTGCATCCAGCAGCGCCTGATTACCCAGCAGCAGCGTTCTGTCGTCAACTTTAGCGCTGATGCCTTTGCCACGTATTGTACGAAATTGCTTAACCGCTTCGCCGCTGACATCAGGCGCGGCAGCGAGAATTGCTTTAGCCAGCGGATGGCTGGATCCATGCTCCATCTGCGCCGCCGCGCTGAGCACCTGCTGGCGATTCCAGTCGCTGTAAAGCAACACATCGCTGACCTGCGGCGTGCCGCGCGTCAGGGTGCCGGTTTTATCGAACACGATGGTATCGACTTCGCTGGCACGTTGCAGCGCATCGGCGTCACGCACCAGCACGCCCAGTTCTGCCGCGCGTCCCACGCCAGCAATCACCGACATCGGCGTGGCTAAACCCAATGCGCAAGGACAGGCGATGATCAGCACCGTAGTGACAATCACTAGGGTATAAGCCAGCTGCGGCTGCGGACCAACCAGATACCAAATCAGGCCGCTCAGCAGCGCAATCGCGACCACCACCGGGACAAAAACGGCGGAGATGCGATCGGCCAGACGCCCGATGTCAGGCTTGCTGCTTTGCGCCTGTCGCACCAGATTAATGATGCGCGACAGCGTGGTATGGCTGCCGGTGGCGCGCGCGACAAAGTGCAGCGTGCCGTCTTGCACTAGCGTACCGGCAAAGATTTTGTCGCCCGACTGTTTGGCCTGCGGTACGGCTTCGCCGGTCAGCATGGCTTCATCAAACCAGGCTTCGCCGTTGACGACGTCACCATCTACCGGCACGCGATCGCCGGTCACCAGTTTAAGCGTCATGCCCGGCTGAACCTCGCTCAGCGGCAGCAATGTTTCACCGTGATCGCTGACGACGCGCGCCTGCGCGGGCGTTAAATCCAGCAGACGTTCCAGTGCTTTTGAGGCACGCTGGCGTGCGCGCTGCTCCAGCGCGTGGCCAAGATTGATTAAGCCCACGATCATCACGCTGGCTTCAAAATAGAGATGGCGTGCCTGATGCGGAAAGAATTCTGGCCATAGTGCCACACTCATTGAATAGAGCCACGCTGCACCGGTTCCCAGCGCCACCAGCGTATCCATGGTGGCGGTGCCGTGACGCAAACTGCGCCACGCGCTGCGATAGAAATGGCCACCGGCAATCAGCATCACCAGCAAGGTGATCACGCCCAGCGTGCGCCACAGCGTTTGGTTATCGGCGCTCAGCATCATGTTGTCGCCGAGCATGCCCCAAATCATCATCGGCACGCCGAGCAGCAAGGCCAGCGCTGATTGCCAGCTAAAGCGCCGCATGGCTTGCCGTGCGCTGACCTGCTGGCGTTCGCGCCGCGTTTGTTCATCATCGATCACTTCGGCGGAATAGCCCGCCTGATCGACCGCGCTAACCAGCGCGTCGGCTGGTGCATCGCCGAGGATCAGCGCGCTGCGCTCGCCGAGATTGACGCGTGCCTGGCTGACGCCGGGCACGTTTTGTAGCGCCTGCTCCACGCGACTCACGCAGCTGGCGCAGCTCATGCCGCCAATCAGTAAGTGATGCACGGGAAGATCTTTGGTAAGCGATTCTGCCGGTTGCGACTCCGTTGTCAGCGCCTCCGGCGGCGGCTCTGTAGCTGTCAACGGTTTAGGCTTTGGGCTGGCTGCGCCGTCTTTCAGCACCGCGTGATAACCGGCTTGTTCCACCGTGGCGATCAGATCGCTGGCACTGGCGGCGCCAGTTACGCGCGCTTCTTCCTGCGTGACGTCGGCCTGTTCGACATCGCTGCGCTGCTCCAGCGCTTCTTTTACGCGTTTAACACAGTGGCCACAGGACAAGCCGTCCAACGCCAGCAGTTGAGTATGTGACATGTTTTACTCCTCAGGTTTTGACTGCATGCAAAATTTGCATTAGAGATGTACCCTAAACCTTCCATTCAGGGGAAGGTCAAGAGGTGAATATGAACATCAGCGATGTGGCAAAAAAAACCGGACTCACCAGCAAAGCGATTCGTTTCTATGAAGAGAAAGGCGTGGTGACGCCGCCATCACGCAGTGATAATGGTTATCGCTATTACGCGGCGCATCATATTGATGAACTGAATCTGCTGCGTCAGGCGCGTCAGGTGGGGTTTACGCTGGAAGAGTGTCGGGAACTGGTGACGCTGTTCAACAATCCTGCACGGCACAGCGCGGATGTTAAAGCGCGCACCTTGCAGAAAGCCGATGAGATTGCCGCACATATCGAAGAGTTACACGTAATGCGTGCGCGCTTGCTGGAACTGGCAGAAGCCTGCCCGGGCGATGACAGCGCGGAGTGCCCAATCATCAATCACCTGGCGGGATGCTGCCATCACGCGGATGGCAAGCGCGACTCAGGGAAAAATTAAAGCGGGTAGGCAAAAGAGAAATCACGAATAAAGGCGCCATTCGCAGCGGCTATCGCTTTCACCATCTCGGCATAATAGTTTTCAACACCGATTTCATGCACCGCGGCGATCATCGGTTTAAGACGATCACAATAGATGTCTGGATTGAGCGAAGATGCGCGGTTTACATTGGGAACGTTCTCGCCACAAATGGCCTGATAATAGGTGCGTGTTGCACCTTTCACTTCGGCTGAAACGGCTTTCATATCGTCTTCAGCGGTAAGGATTTGCAGCGTCGGAATTTGATGCGCATCGATGGCGTTCTGCAGGCGATCAACAAACTGCTTAAAGAACTCAATTGAACCCAGGTCCATGACGCGCGGCGCGGTAGTGCGGCTCTGTGTGTTGCCAAGCGGTTTGCTGTGCTCTTTATGCGAATTAGCTGTTGTGGATGAAGATAATTTTTTCAGATCGAGATCAAACAGCAGATCCGCCAGCTCGCGGCGCTGTGCCAGATCCATATCCTTAATCTCTTTTACCAGATGGGCGACCTCATCTGACTTGTACTGGAAGTTCTGTAGCCAGATAGACCAGTACTCATTTTTCGCAACGAACCAGGCAGGTCGATTATCTGCGGAGTAACGCTTAATCTTCGCGCTTTTTTTGTCATATTCGATCGCTGTTCCATCGGCAAACTGGAACTGGCAACCGGCGAATAACGGATTCACGTCAACTTCCGCGCCTTGCTTTACCCACTCTTCAACCTCACTTGACATAAGGTAGGTGAGAGGAGGCTTATCATTTTGGACACACTCAACCAGAGATTTTAAGTCAGGGATTTTACGTTTGAAATTATACCCATAGTAAATAAAGCGTTTCATGGCTGGCTATCCCTTTAACAGTGTGCAGGTGAATTTACCACATTGTTAGAAGCTTATCTTAACGACGTCGTATCAGTTTGTTCAAAGTGTGTTCTATGTCCTCAAAAATAGCCCCTTCCTCATAAAGCAAGGCTGCCGCTTGTTCAATCTCGCGATCGGTTGGCTTATATTCCCGAATGAATCTCGCATGTGAAATGACTAACTCGGGTGATTCCGCACAGATATCGATTTTGTAGAGCGCTATCAGACAGGAAACAATATGTTCTCTCAATGCGCACATCCCTACTGACAGTGAAACTTAGCGAAAACAACATTCTGATAGGCTAATGCTGCTGCATTTTTCGCCCTAAGCGGGTGAAACGCCGAGTCTTGCTTAGCCTCGCGGATCAATTGGCGTATATAGGGTTGCGAGAGGCCAAATTCCTGCGCGATATCTGCCGCTGTATTTCCTGCCACATGTGCCATATAGATTTGCTGATTGCGTTGTGTGTGATCTGACATCTAAAGTTCCCCGATAGTCTTTAGCTTATTCAAAGTGAGAGTTAAGTTAATACTGAGTGTTGTGGTCTTGTTTTATACGCTGAGAAAAGGGCCATCAGACGACAGCCCCGTGAAACACTTTGCTGTTAGTAATGGAAACCACCGCCTTGATGACCGCCACCCGCAGCAGCATGGGCACCATTACCGAAGCCATGCGCTTCGGCGCTGTGTGTTCCTTCGGAATTGCTACCACCATTGCCATGATCATTGTTCGCATGGCCATGCATCGCCCGTCCATTTGCCCCACCTTTCAGCGGATTACGCTCAAAGGCAGCGATGTGTGGCACCGCAACTTGTAAAGAAGGAGTCACCGCAGCCAGCTCCGCCGCTGTGGTGGTGGTGCTGACACCGTTAACCGTCAGGCTAACCGGTGTCTTAGCTGGCAGACTTGCCGCACTTACGTTGATTGAACCCACCATCATTTGCTGGCGCTGCATCTCGCCGAGCTTGTAGCTAGTGGCGCTGATCTGCGGAGCCTGGGCAGGAGCAACACCCATCATCATTTGCTGGCGTTGCATCTCACCGAGCCTGTAGCTGGTGGCGCTGAGCTGTTTAGCCTGACGATCGGCATCGGCCTGACGGGCGTCAGCCAGGGCTACCGCCATGTCCGAGTTTTTGCGGACGTTGACTTGATGCGGCAGGTTATAACCACCCGCTACGGCGCCGGCTAACTGATTCCTGGCACCAGCCATTTGTGCATTGGCATTGGCCCGGGCGGTCGCGGCTTGGCTCATGGCATCACGATCCACTTGCATAGCCTCAACGCCTTTCAGGCCACTACCTTGGTGAGTGAAGCGTCCAGCATAAGCTGCGGCAACGCGTGCATCCGCAGCAGACTGCATGCGGCTGGCATGGCTTACCGCCTCCTGACCACGACTGATGGCAGCCGTATCGGCTAAAGCAGAAAGCGAAGAAGAAGTAACAACAACAGCGACCAGAGTTTTAGTAAAATTTCCCATGATTAGTTTCCTGGAAGTTAGATTGAACTTTGTCTTAAGTTTTTACTTAATTCTTAATGGTGCGGATATTACGCTCGCTAAAAACTGCGGCAACACTTATTTTGCGCAGCGCATTAAGTTTTGAGTTATCTCTATGAAACTAAATGTAAACTTTTTTAGTGTTGGTGTAGTTTGTTGTGGTGCTATTAAGTGTTGGGTTTGTTTGTGCGTTGAAGTTTGATGTTTATGTTTTCAGGTTTGGGAGCATTAAGGGGGAGATGATGAAAGCGAGTGATGAAATGCTGGGAGGATATCAATGATTTGCAATGCTAGTAGGGTGAGGCGAATCAGGCCGCGCATCGTTAGACCGTGCAGCTTGAGTGAATACGGGAAAGTAAGGTTACCAGGAAGGGGGAATTACAGGACGAACAGCGTAAGCACTGCGATAACCTGCCGCAGATTGATTATCGGGCCGAGTCGTTCGGCCCGTTTAACGCGCGGTACCGATCAGTACAGCAGCGAGTAAAGCTGGCGGCGATAGCGGGCGGCGAGGGTATCGCCAGTGCCGAGTGCGGCCAAAATCTCCTGGAACATCTTGCGCACCTGGCCATCACCCGCACTGAGATCGCTTTTCAGGAAACCGAACAACAGCTCTAACGCTTCTTCGTTGCGGCCAACCTGATGCAGCTGTAAGGCAAGTTTTGCCGCCAGCTCGGCATTCGCTGCATCGCCGGCCAGTTGCTCCTGCAACAGCTGAATTTCAGGCGTATCGGCGGCCTGTTTCAGCAGCTCGATTTGCGAGATCAGGCTTTGATAGCGCGTGTCCTGATCCTGCAACGGTACCTTATCCAACACCGTTTCCGCTTCGTCGCTGCGATTAAGGGTGATCAGCACTTCCGCCAGCAGCAAACCGATTTCGCTGTTTTGATTGCTCAGCTGCCAGGCATCTTTCAGCAGCGGCAGGGCGTCAAGCGGTTTGCCTTCGTGCATCAGCTGCATGGCTTGCTGCGCCTTTACTTCTTCTTCACGCGGCAACACCTTTTGCAGCAGGGCGCGAATCGCCTCTTCAGGTTGCGGGCCCTGGAAGCCGTCCACCGGCTGACCGTTCTGGAAAAGATAAACGGTTGGGATGGAACGCAGACCAAACTGCGAGGCCACCATCTGCTCTTTATCACAATCCAGCTTCGCCAAAATAAACTGACCGGCATACTCCTGCGCCAGGCGATCCAGCACCGGCGTCAATTCCTGACAATGCTGACTGCGTTCGGACCAGAAATAGAACAGCACCGGCAGCTGCATCGACTGCTCTAAGGTCTGTTGCAGATTGGATTCGTTGATGTCGATAATCAAAGCGTGTGACATGAATACGTCTCTTTGCAGAAAGTGTGTTGAGGATATGGGGGCAAGCTGCCCAGGTTCAAGCTCGATTCTGACTTGCAGCTTAGTTGCTGCGTAAAATGCGATCCAGTATCCAACCTGGCAGCAGGCGTTTCAGCAGGCTCATCGCCCAGGCGACCAGCGTCACCGGATAACGCAGACGCGGATGTTTGCTCTCTAACGCGTGACGCAGTTTCGGCAGAATCGCTTCCGGCGGCAGAGTAAAACGCGCGGCGATACCGGGATTGCGCACCGGTTTATCCTGTTCACCCTGATGCACGTTATCGGTGAAACGCGTGCTGATGGGGCCCGGCTCGAGCAAGCTGACGCGCACGCCAGACTCGCGCACTTCAAGACGTAGCGCATCGCTCCAGGCTTCCAGCGCCCATTTGCTGGCGGCATACGCGCCACGGCCTGGCGTAGAGATCAATCCCAGCACCGAACTGGTATTGACGATGCGGCCATTGCCGCTGGCCTGCAGCGCCGGTAGCAGGCGCATCGTCAGTTGATGGGTGCCAAACAGGTTGGTGGAAAACTGCTTTTCCAGCTGCTGACGCGACACGCTGCTGAGCGGCCCATATTGACCAAAACCGCCGTTATTAAACAGCGCGTGCAGGCGATGCTCGGTGAGCTCCAGCACGCGGTCGGCGGCGGCATCGACGCTGGCGGCATCATCGAGATCCAGCTGCACGCCAATAAATCCCAGCGCTTCCATGCGCGCCACATCGTCCGCGCGGCGACAAGCGGCCAGCACGCGATAGCCGCGTGATAAAAGATCGTTAGCGGCGACCAAACCAATGCCGCTGGAGCAGCCGGTGATGAGAATTGTTTTTTGCATTTCTTTACCCGTTAAAAATCACACGCCTGCATTAATCATGCTTTACTAGCGGAGCCAGTTCGGTCGCCATCAGGTTGGCGATAAACGGCTGAGCATCCGGATTGGGGTGAATTCCATCCTGCTGCATCCACTCCGGCTTCAGGTAGACCTGCTCCATAAAGAAGGGCACCAGAGGAATGTCGTACTGCTGTGCCAGGCGCGGATAGATAGCGCTAAACGCCTCCGTATAACGACGCCCATAATTGGCGGGCAGACGAATCTGCATCAGCAGCGGCTGCGCTTTAGCGGCTTTCACTTCGTCGATCACTTTGGTCAGATCGTCAGCGATGTTCTGCGGTGGAAAGCCGCGCAGGCCATCGTTACCGCCCAATTCGATTAACACCCAGCGGGGCTGATGCTGTTTTAATAGGCTCGGTAAACGCGCCAGCCCTTGCCCTGCGGTATCACCGCTGATGCTGGCGTTGACGACTTTGGGCTGCTGTTGCCACTCTTTATTCAGCAAACTTGGCCACGCCGCCGTAGCCGACATGCGATACCCGGCGCTCAGGCTGTCGCCCAACACCAGCAACGTGTCGGCGGCGGCAAATCGGGACACCAGCAGAAGCAATAACAACAGGAAGGGATAATGCCAGCGGAAAACATTGTTGCAGTTCATCATCTTACTAAGTCCGTCGGTCAGGGAGAGCATCAGCTGACCATCCTTACCGGAGTTGAGCTGGTTGTCAAACCAGCTGAGACCATCGCCTTGATTGGCGAGTCCGGCTCGGGCAAGTCCACGCTGCTCGGCATTCTGGCGGGCCTGGACGATGGCAGCAGCGGCGAAGTGCATCTGCTCGGTCAGCCGCTGCACACGATGAATGAGGAGCAACGTGCTGCGCTGCGCGCGCGTGAGGTCGGCTTTGTTTTTCAATCCTTTATGCTGGTGCCAACGCTCAACGCGCTGGAAAATGTGCAGCTGCCCGCGCTGCTGCGCGGCGACAGCGATCGCGAAAGCCGCAGCCAGGCGGTGGAGCTGCTGACGGTGCTGGGCCTGAAAGATCGTCTGCACCATCTGCCTGCGCAACTCTCCGGTGGCGAGCAGCAGCGTGTGGCGTTGGCGCGCGCCTTTAGCGGTCGTCCCGGCCTGCTGTTTGCCGATGAGCCGACGGGCAACCTCGACCGCAAAACCGGCGATCGCATCGCCGATCTACTGTTCTCACTCAACCGCGATTTTGCCACCACGCTGATTTTGGTGACGCACGATGAGCAACTGGCGGCGCGCTGCGACCGCCGCTTGCGGCTGCGTGACGGCAAGCTGTGGGAGGAGACATGATTTGGCGCTGGTTCTGGCGCGAGTGGCGCTCGCCCTCGCTGCTGATTGTCTGGCTGGCGCTGACCTTAGCGGTGGCGTGCGTGCTGGCACTAGGTTCGATCAGCGATCGCATGGAAAAAGGCTTAAGCCAGCAGAGCCGCGACTTTATGGCCGGCGATCGTACGCTGCGCACCACCTCGCCTGCACCGGACGCATGGCTGAATAAAGCGCGCGACGAGGGGCTATCGGTGAGTCGTCAGCTGAGCTTTATGACCATGACGTTCGCCCAAGAGACGCCGCAGTTGGCGGATGTAAAAGCCGTGGATGATGCCTATCCGATGTTTGGCACACTGCAAACCCATCCGCCCGGCTTACGCCCGCAAGCGGGAACGGTGCTGGCCGCGCCGCGTTTGCTGGCGTTGCTGAACCTGAAAGTGGGCGACAACGTAGACGTTGGTGATACCACGCTGCGTATTGCCGGTGAAGTGATTCAGGAGCCGGATGGCGGTTTCAATCCGTTCCAGACCGCGCCGCGTCTGCTGATGAACCTGGCCGACGTGGAGAAAACCGGCGCGGTGCAGCCGGGCAGTCGCCTGAGCTGGCGCTATAAATTCTCCGGCGAACCGGCACCGCTGGCGCGCTACGACAGTTGGATCGAGCCGCAGCTAAAAGCCGATCAGCGCTGGATTAGCGTCGAGAACTCCGAAGATGCGCTAGGCCGATCCATGCAGCGTGCACAGCAATTTTTACTGCTCTCCGCGCTGTTGACGCTGATGCTGGCGATTGCCGCGGTGGCGGTGGCGATGAGCCATTACTGTCGCAGCCGCTACGATTTAGTCGCGGTGCTGAAAACCCTCGGCGCAACGCGCAAGGCGCTACAACGGCTGATCATCGGCCAGTGGCTGGCTGTGCTGCTGCTGGCGGCAATAGTCGGGAGCGCATTAGGGCAAGGGATTGAAGTGATTCTGCTGCTGATGTTGAAACCGGTGCTACCGGGCGCGCTGCCTGCGGCGAGCTTCTGGCCGTGGCTGTGGGCGATTGGCGCGATGTTTGTGATTTCGCTGCTGGTCGGTTTACGTCCTTACCGCTTGCTGATGGCGACGCAACCGCTGCGCGTATTGCGTCGGGATGCCGTGGCCAACGTTTGGCCGCTGCGCTTTTATCTGCCCGCGATGGCGTTGGTAGTGATGGGATTGTTGGCGCTGCTGATGGGCGGCAGCAAAATGCTGTGGGCGCTGCTGGCCGGCGTGGTGATGCTGGCGCTGCTTCTGGCACTTCTCGGTTGGGGCACGCTGCTGCTGCTGCGTAAGCTGGTGGTGCGCAATCTGGCACTGCGCCTGGCGATCAACCGTCTGCTGCGCCAACCGGCGATGACGCTCAGCCAGCTGGCGGCGTTTTCGCTCTCATTCATGCTGCTGGCGCTGCTGCTGGTGATGCGCGGCGATCTGCTCGATCGCTGGCAACAGCAACTGCCGCCGGATAGCCCGAACTATTTCCTGCTGAACATCACCAAAGAGCAGGTGCCACAGGTAAGTGATTTTCTAACCGGGCATCACCTCAAGCTGGAAACGTTCTACCCGATCGTGCGCGCACGTCTGACCGAGCTGAACGGCAAAGAGGCCGATCCGAAGCTGGATAACGCGCTCAATCGCGAGCTCAATCTAACGTGGCAGGCGGAGCGTCCGGATCATAATCCGCTGATTGCCGGCAGCTGGCCGCCAAAAGCCGGTGAAGTCTCAATGGAAGTGGAGCTGGCGGATCGTCTCGGCGTGAAGCTCGGCGATAGCTTAACTTTCAGCGGCGATACCCAGCAGTTCAGCGCCAAAATCACCAGCTTGCGTAAGGTCGATTGGGAAAGTTTGCGTCCGAACTTCTTCTTTATCTTCCCGCCGGGTGCGCTCGATCAACAGCCGCAAACCTGGCTGACCAGCTTCCGCATGGAGAGCAATCCGGCGCTACTGGCGCAGCTTAATCGCGCGTTTCCGACGCTGAGCCTGCTGGATATTGGCAGCATGATGCGCCAAATCGGTCAGGTGCTGACGCAGGTAAGCCAGGCGCTGGAAGTGATGGTGGTGCTGGTCACGGTGTGCGGCGTGCTGCTATTGCTGGCACAGATTCAGGTCGGTATGCGTCAGCGCCGCCAGGAGCTGGTGGTGTATCGCACGCTCGGCGCCAGCAAACGGCTGCTGCGCGGCACGCTGTGGTGCGAGTTTGCGCTGCTTGGCGTGGTGTCGGGGATTGCCGCCGCCCTTGGCGCTGAAGCGGCGCTGTGGGGATTGCAGCGCAAGATCTTTGATTTCCCCTGGCAGCCAGACTGGACCCTGTGGATCGTGTTGCCGATCGGTGGCGCATTGTTGCTCTCATTGTGCGGCGGCTGGTTAGGCGTAAGGTTGTTAAAGGGGAAGGCGCTATTCAGGCGGTTTGAGGCGGCGTGATGTCCTCACTGCGACGCTTTCCCACGCGCGGGAAAGGAAAATGTTAGCTCGATCAATTCCCTCTCCCGCGTGCGGGAGAGGGTTAGTGTGAGGGTGAGGGTGAGGGGACAAAATCCCTGAACTACAACTTTTCCACCGCCCACGCAATCCCGCTTGCATACTCTGCCGGCAGCAGCGGCACCAGCGCATTTAAGGCTTCCGCCAACCGCGCGTGATCGCTATCGGTCAGATTCAGATGCCCCACCTTGCGGCCAGCGCGCACCTCTTTGTCATACCAATGCAGATGCACCAGCGGTTGTTGCAGCCACGCCAGATTCACATCGGTGCCGATCAGGTTCACCATCACCGACGGCGCAAACATCACCGGTTGCGGCAGCGGCAAGCCGAGCACGGCGCGCAGATGCAGCTCAAACTGGCTGATGGACGCGCCATTTTGCGTCCAGTGACCGCTGTTGTGCACGCGCGGGGCCAGTTCGTTGATCAGCAAACCGGCTGGCGTAATGAAACACTCCATCGCCATCACGCCGACGTAGTTCAGCTCATGCATGATGGCGCTGAGCATCGCTTCCGCCTGCTGTTGCTGCGCGGCATCAGCCTGCGGGAAGGCGACGCTGGTGCGCAGAATGCCGTCCTGATGCAGGTTGTGCGTCAGCGGATAAAACACCGTGCTGCCATCATGTCCGCGCGCACCGACCAGCGACACTTCACCGCTGAAGTTAATGCCTTGCTCAACGATGCATTCGCCGTAACACTCATCCGGCAGCGCATCGGTTTCATTGGCGCGCAACCGCCACTGTCCGCGGCCGTCATAGCCGCCGGTACGACGCTTCACAATCGCCAGCTCGCCCAGCGAGCTGAACACCTGCGGCCACTCGGCTTTATCCGCCAGCAGCTGCCACGGCGCGGTGGCGAGGTTTAACTGATCCAGCAGCTGTTTTTGCGTCAGGCGATCGGCCAGACGCGGGAAAATATCGCGATTCACAAACGCCGGATGGCTCGCCAGTTCGCGGGTTAACGCGGTTTCTGGCCAGCGTTCGATCTCGGCGGTAATCACGCTTTCGGCGATCGGTAGCGCAGAGGGTTCTGCATCCAACCCGACCGGATAGACCGCGATGCCGAGCGGTTCACCCGCCTGACGCAGCATGCGGCCTAACTGACCGTTTCCTAATACGCAAACCGGCTTCATGCGTCCTCCCGCGGATCCGGGTTGTTCAGCACTTCATCGGTCTGCGTTTGACGCCAGTTGGCGATGCGCGCGGACAGCGCGCTGTCGTGAATCGCCAGAATCTGCGCCGCCAGCAGGGCAGCGTTGGCGGCACCGGCTTTACCAATTGCCAGCGTTCCCACTGGAATGCCGCGCGGCATCTGCACGATGGAGTAGAGGCTATCGACGCCGCTCAGCGCGGCGCTTTGCACCGGCACGCCCAGCACCGGCACCAGCGTTTTGGCGGCCAGCATGCCCGGCAAGTGGGCGGCACCGCCGGCACCGGCGATAATCACCTGAAAACCGTTGTCGGCGGCGTTTTCCGCAAAGCTGAACAGTTTGTCGGGTGTACGGTGAGCTGAGACCACTTCAACGTGGAAGGGCACATCCAGGCTGTTAAGAATTTCCTCGGCGAACTGCATGGTAGCCCAGTCACTTTTAGAACCCATGACAATGGCGATACGGGCCGGGGTGGCGTTGGATGACATGCGGTCAACTCCTGTGAATATGCAAACGAACCTGGCCGGGCGGGCAGGCGAAGAAGGGCACAGAGAATAGCATGAGATGGCAGCAAGGAAAACGGTTGCGTAGGCGGAAAACGGGCATTTACGCCCGGATGTCAGAAGGGGAATTCGATCAGGCTTACGCCGCTGGCATCAAGCTGAATCATCGAGCCATGCTCATGCCAGGCACCGAGCACCGCGCGCTGAGCGTTTTCGCCGTGCAGCGAGAACTGATGAATCGCCGGGCGATGCGTGTGGCCGTGAATCAGTATCTGCAGCTTGTGGCGTGTCATCGCTTCCTCAACGGCGTGCTGATTGACGTCCATAATGCTGACCGACTTGTGCTGATTGGCCTGTTTGCTGCCATTACGCATGCGCGCGGCAATGCGCATGCGCAGGCGCAGCGGCAGCGCAAGGAACAGACGCTGCAACCAGCGCTGATGCACTTTGGCGCGAAAACGCTGATAACCTTCATCGTCGGTGCACAGGGTGTCGCCGTGCATAATTAATACGCGATGTCTGTACAGCTCCAACACCTGTTCTTCCGGCAGCAGCGTCATGCCAGAAGCCCGCGCGAAGCGTTGACCGAGCAGGAAGTCGCGATTACCGTGAATGAAGAATTTCGGCACCGGCAGCGCCTTGAGCGCCGCAGCAATTTGCTGATGCAGTGGATTGGGATCGTCGTCGCCGATCCAGGCTTCAAACAGATCGCCAAGGATGTAAAGCGCATCGCACGAACGCGCTTCACCCTGCAAAAAATGCAGAAAACCGGCAGTAATTGCCGGTTCTTCATTGCACAGATGCAGATCTGCGATAAACAGCGTGCGCGACATTACTCGCTAACAGTCACTTTCTGGATGACAACGTCTTCAACCGGAACGTCCTGATGCATGCCGCTGCGGCCAGTTTTCACCGCTTTGATTTTCTCAACCACGTCCATGCCTTCAACCACTTCAGCGAACACGCAGTAACCCCAGCCTTGCAGGCTTTCGTCACGGAAATTCAGGAAGTCGTTGTCTGCTACGTTGATAAAGAATTGCGCAGTGGCCGAGTGTGGAGCCTGCGTACGCGCCATCGCCAGCGTACCTTTGGTGTTTTTCAGGCCGTTGTTCGCTTCGTTGCGGATATCGGCTTTGGTGTCTTTCTGCTTCATGCCAGGCTCAAAACCGCCGCCCTGAACCATGAAACCGTTGATTACGCGATGGAAGATAGTGTTATCGTAAAAACCTTCCGCGCAGTATTCCAGGAAGTTCTTCACGGTAGCCGGCGCTTTGTCATCGAAGGTTTTAATTACGATATCGCCATGGTTCGTCTGGAAAGTGACCATTATTTTCTTCCTGTCAGGTTTGTCGTCAGTGTCGTCTGCCGCGCCTGCAAGGCGGCGGGGCATTTTTGTAGACGCTTCTTATATCACAATTTCCAATAACGCGTCAGTAACCGGACGGCAGTTGGCAACCGAGCGATGCACAACTGAGAAAAATACGGCACAATAACCGGCTTGACGTTGGTCAGTTAAGCGATGAAAACAGATCACACAGAGCGCAGACATCGTAGCGGCGCAATTTATTGCGCGATAAATCGCGCCGCTACGGAATGTGCGGTCATTGAATACCATGTTTAACCGATCGGCTGACGCAATAAACAGCTAGATTTTTGATAGTTCTATTCCCGCACACGTAAAACAAACGGAACCGTTCAATGCTAAAGATTTATAACACCCTGAGTCGACAGAAAGAGGAATTCAAACCCATCCATGCCGGTGAAATCGGTATGTACGTGTGTGGTATTACGGTTTACGACCTCTGTCATATCGGCCATGGGCGTACCTTTGTGGCATTCGACGTGGTGGCGCGTTATCTGCGTTACGTGGGCTATCAGCTGAAGTATGTGCGTAACATCACCGATATCGATGACAAAATTATCAAACGTGCCAATCAAAACGGTGAAAGCATTGAAACGCTGACCAACCGCATGATCGCTGAAATGCATAACGATTTCGCCGCACTCGGCATCCTGCCGCCGGATCTGGAGCCGCGCGCCACGCGCCATATCGATGAGATCATCGAGCTGGTCGGCACGCTGATTGAACGTAATCACGCTTACGTCGCTGACAATGGCGATGTGATGTTTGACGTGCTGAGCGACAAAGCTTACGGCGTGCTGTCGCGTCAGGATCTGGAACAGCTGCAGGCCGGTGCGCGCGTCGAAGTGGCGGATGTGAAGCGCAATCCAATGGACTTCGTGCTGTGGAAAATGTCCAAAGCCGACGAACCGGCGTGGAATTCGCCGTGGGGCAACGGCCGTCCAGGCTGGCACATCGAATGTTCGGCGATGAACTGCAAACAGCTCGGCACCCATTTCGACATTCACGGCGGCGGCTCGGATCTGATGTTCCCGCACCATGAAAACGAAGTGGCGCAATCCACCTGCGCGCACGATGGTCCGTATGTGAATTACTGGATGCACTCCGGCATGGTGATGGTTGATCGCGAGAAGATGTCGAAATCGCTGGATAACTTCTTCACCGTGCGCGATGTGTTGCAGCATTACGATGCCGAAACCGTGCGTTACTTTCTGATGTCGGGCCACTATCGCAGCCAGCTCAACTACGGCGAAGATAACCTCAATCAGGCGCGTGCGGCGCTTGAGCGCTTGTACACCGCGCTGCGTCACACCGACGCCAACACCACAGCGGCGGGTGGCGAAGAGTTTGAAGCGCGTTTCCGTACCGCGATGGATGACGACTTCAACACGCCGGAAGCCTATTCGGTGTTGTTCGATATGGCGCGTGAAGTGAATCGCTTGAAAAGCGAAGATAAAGCGGCGGCCGATGCGTTGGCGGCGAAACTGCGCCAGATTGCCAACGTGCTCGGCATTCTGCAGCAGGACCCAGAGCAGTTCCTGCAGAGCGGTGCGCAGGTCAATGACGACGAAGTAGCGGAGATCGAGCATTGGGTGAAAGCCCGTTCCGACGCGCGTGCAGCCAAAGATTGGGCGCAGGCGGATGTGGCGCGCGATAAGCTCAACGAGTTGGGCGTGATCGTTGAGGATGGGCCACAAGGTTCCAGCTGGCGACGCAAATAACCGGAGAGGGCGAGAAATCGCCCTTTTTTATTATGGCGATTGAACAGATTCAGATTCACGGCTTCCGCTCGGTGCGCGATCTCACGCTACCGCTACAACAGCTCAACGTGGTGAGCGGACCCAACGGCTGCGGCAAATCCAATTTGTATAAAGCGGTGCGGCTGCTGCACGAAGCGGCCAGCGGGCGCTTAGCGCTGGCGCTGGCAGAAGAGGGCGGCATTCAGAAAGCGATGTGGGCGGGCGGCTTACGGCGCGGCGATCGGCGCCACGATCCTAAACGTCTTTCATTGGCGGTGGTAATGGACGACATGGATTACCAGATCGATGTCGGTTTTCCTGAGCCTTTAGCCACCAGCATGTTCAACCTCGATCCGCTGGTGAAAGAGGAACGCTTGTGGATGAGCGGCCAGCGGCGGCGTCCTTCTTCCTGCATCCTGCAGCGCACTAATCAAACCGCTTTCCTGCATAACGTTGATGGCGAGCGCGTGAGTTATCCGGCGGTGCTGCATCCGGAAGAGTCGCTGTTTGGGCAACTGGGCGAACCGCATCTCTATCCCGAGCTTTCGCAGGTGCGCGAACGGCTGCGCCAGTGGCGTTTTTATCATGAGTTTGCCGTCTGGCCCGGTTCGCCGATTCGTGCGCCGCAGATTGGCGTGCGTGCGCCGGTGCTGAGCCACGATGGCAGCAATCTGGCGGCGGCGTGGGCCACTATCGTCGAGCGCGGCCATCACGAGCTGTTGTTTCAGGTGATGGATGATGCTTTCCCGGATACCGAATTTCACGTGGATGTGCAGAACGGGCGCTTTCAGATGCTGATGTCGCGGCGCGGGATTTTGCGTCCGCTGGAGAGCGCTGAGTTCTCTGATGGCACGCTGCGTTTTCTTTGCTTAGTGGTGGCGTTACTCAGCCCGCGTCCGCCAGCGTTTATGGCGCTGAATGAACCGGAAAACAGCCTGCATGAAGATCTGCTGCCCGCCTTGGCGCGCCTGATCGCCGAAGCCAGCCAGTTCAGCCAACTGTGGATCACCAGCCATTCACCAAAACTGGCGACGCTGATTGCCGAACATACGGCGGTGAATCATATCGAGCTGGAGCAGATAGAAGGGGAAACGCGCGTGGTGGGGGAAGAGCGTCTTTTGTAGATACCGTCTTGCCAGTTACCTGGCAAGACATATTTTGGTATCGAACGGACGGCCTGATTTCAGCACACCATAAGCCAGCTGGAGCAGCTTCTTCATCGCCGCGCATACCACGACTTTTCCCGTTTTCCTGCCCGCATCCAGACGGTTCTTCAGCGAGATGACCGCCGGATTCCACCTCATTGCCACTATCGCTGGCATGTACAACGCCTTACGCATCGCGCTGTTCCCCATCTTCGATATCCGGCTTTTGCCTTTCCACTCGCCGGACTCCTGCCGCATCGGGTTCAGACCCACCCACGCCACAAGCGCCTTGCTGCTTCTGAACCTCGACATATCGCCCATATACGCCAGCATCGTGCTGCTCAGCACGCCCGCGATACCCGGGATAGATTCAAGCAGCTCTTTGTTCTTTTTAAGGTCCGGGTCATTATTGATATGGTCGTTTATTGCCCGCTTTGTTTCGTCTATCTGCGCATCCAGCGCCGCAATGACCACGCGGATTGAGGGCTGCACTACCGCATCCGATATCTCCAGACGGTTCTCTTCCATCTGCCGCATTTCCTGAAGGTTCGTCAGGCGCTTCACCAGCGCTTTCAGCCTGCGCTCATTGAGTGGTGCCGGCTGCCACAGCGAGGGGCCGTGCATTTTGCAGTAGCGCGCTATCATGCGCGCGTCGTCCTTATCCGTCTTATTACGGTTCAGTTCGGCCTGGCCAAAGCGCTTAATGCGCGCCGGATTTTCCACGCTGACGTCATAGCCCTCATCGTGCAGGAAGGTGGCCAGCGGCTCGCTGTACGCGCCGGTGGCCTCCATGCAGATATGGCAGCAGCCGAACGGCCCCAGCCATTTCTTCAGGGCGCTGAAGCCTTTAGGCGTGTTGGGGAAGACTTTGGTTTTGTAAGACGTCTCGCCTTTCCAGACGGCCACATCAAACTTTTTCGAAGCAATATCAATACCGACGGGCATACGTGTTTGCATAGATTCTCCTTAACAGCATCAGGGAAACCGCCATGACCATCCTTATGGATGCGTGCTCGAAGCACAGGATACCGTCCGGTCTTGAAGGCGGGAGTTAAGTTGCCGGGGATGAATCTACTAAGCAGGCTTTGTGCCCAGGGGTCGCCCCCATCTCACCAGCAACTTCCCGATGATCAGTCGGGGATCATAGCACCCGGAGGAGAATGATCGAGATATAAGGGTCGCCATTCATGGCGACCGTATCAATTACTGCACCTTACGTGATGACGCCATTCACGGCGACCATCACCTCATTACGCGACAACCGTGATCTTAAAGCCAGCAAACTCAACTTTCTGGCCTTCTACAATCTTGCAGCGCTTACGCGTTTCCACTGCGCCATCTACGCGCACTTCGCCTTCCGCAATCACCGCTTTCGCCTGCGCACCGCTCTGCACCCAACCTTCGAGTTTCAGCAGGTCGCACAAATCAACGTGGGCATGTTTACCGAGAGAAAAACTGGCCATTATGCCTCCTCAATGTCGTGAAATTCTTCGCACGCGGTCAGCGTGTTTTGGATCAATGTAGCGACCGTCATCGGACCGACGCCGCCTGGAACGGGCGTGATGTACGAGGCACGCTTAGATGCCGCATCGAACTCCACATCACCGACCACTTTACCGCTGTCGAGACGGTTGATACCGACATCAATCACCACCGCGCCCGGCTTGATCCAGTCGCCCGGAATAAAGCCCGGCTTACCGACCGCCACCACCAGCAGATCGGCGTGCTCAACGTGATGACGCAAATCTTTGGTGAAACGGTGCGTGACGGTGGTGGTGCAACCGGCAAGCAGCAGCTCCATGCTCATCGGACGGCCAACAATATTCGATGCGCCAACCACCACGGCGTTCAGGCCGTAAGTATCGATATTGTAGCGCTCCAGTAAGGTGACGATGCCGCGCGGCGTACATGGACGCAGCTTTGGCGCGCGCTGGCACAGACGACCGACGTTGTACGGATGGAAACCATCCACGTCTTTGTCGGGCACGATGCGCTCCAGCACTTTGACGTTATCGATGCCGGCTGGCAGCGGCAGCTGCACCAGAATGCCATCGATCTCGTTGTCATTATTCAGCTTATCAATCAGCTCCAGCAGCTCTGCTTCGCTGGTGGTGGCCGGCAGATCATAGGAACGGGAGATGAAGCCCACTTCATCACAAGCACGACGTTTGCTGGCAACATAGATCTGCGAAGCCGGGTTTTCACCCACCAGCACCACTGCCAAACCGGGCGCACGTTTACCAGCCGCCAGACGCTGCTGTACTTTTTCGGCAACCTCAAGGCGCACCTGCTGCGCAATCGTTTTACCGTCAATAATTTTTGCTGCCATCAGAGAGGAAATCCATCTGTAGAGGGTTAAATCGGGGATGGCGCCTATTCTGTCAGAAGCGCGTGCGGCTGTCAGGTAGAGATTCGCCCTCTACGCTGCTTTCCCGATTTTTCGCCGTGGCGCCAGCCCGCATTAGCGCTTATGATGCCCGGCAGTGAATGAGATGGATGACGTGATGATTTGGTTAATTCTCGCCACGCTGGCGGTGGTGTTCGTGGTCGGTTTTCAGCTGCTGACAGCCAGCTCGCGCCATGCGGTGCAGGCGCTCAATAAACGGTTGCAGTTGCCGCCGGTACATATCGAATCGATGCTGTCGCTGATGGGCAAAGAGGCGGCAAAAGAGTTCACCGACTACATTGCGGGCGATAACGACACGCATCTGCACAACGGCGCGGCGGTGCTGCTGATTTGGCAGGTGCTAATTGTCGATGGCAGCGACGAGAACATGCAGCGCTGGCATGGCATTTTGATCCGGGCGGGTTTCCCAGCGTTGATATCGAGGCAGCAGTTGTTGCTGGCGTTGGGGTTCCTGCGTCAGCTGGAGCCGGACAGCCAGGAACTGCATGCGCTGCGCGACCAGTACAATGCGCACTTCACCCAGCAAGGGATTGAGCTGGAAGGTGAAACGGAGCAGAGCGGCAATCTGGTGTCGTTAAGCGACTGGCGCAAGCGGCATTAAGGGGTTTTGGTTAATCTGGCAGCACTCCGCTGCTGTGGAAGGGCAAAAACGTTGACGCGCGAGCCGCTGGACGTATAATCCGACCCAATCACTATGCGCCCTTAGCTCAGTTGGATAGAGCACCGGCCTTCTAAGCCGTAGGTCACAGGTTCGAATCCTGTAGGGCGTACCATCTCCCTCTGTAATATCTTCTCTAATTTATCTCTATTTCGTAAACACCATATTATCTTAATCAGGAACATAAGCTGAGAGCTATTGATACTCAGTGAATCCTATGCGATTTAAAAATACTGGCATTAGCTTTACTTAATGAAATCAGATAATTAAATGCGATAGAATGACGCCAATATCACAATCCTGTTTAAAATAGTTATGGTTTGAGCATGTCAATTTTAGATTTCTCTAGCGAAAATAATTTTAAGTATAGGTAGCTCTACTCAAAACGTATGAAATGCACATTTATTGATTACATTATTATCGATGCCTAATCTCATCGATAATTTATAAGAGGTTTGGTTTGAAGAAGAGTTCGAGTTTATGATTTGCAACTTTAGGTACTTCACTAGGCATTGTGGTGGTCATTTTTCATACTTTAAAATTGTAAAACTCTGGCAGGTATTGTTTGCTTTTTGAGCGTTAAAATCTTATATGCTGCAAAAAAATTCTGAAGTTGCAGAATCGATTAGGGAAAACTATGACACTGATTAATTTAAAAGATCTTGAAGCCCACCTCTGGCATGCTGCCCATATTATCACCGGGCCTATCGATGCATCAGATTACAAAACGTACATTTTCCCAGTCCTGTTCTTCAAGCGCATTTGTGACGTATATGACGAAGAATTTGCCGATGCGATGGAGAGAGTTGGGGATGCAGAGCTTGCCAAGGGTAAGATGTTTCACCGCATTCAGATACCAGAGAATTGTCACTGGCGCGATGTTTTCGCTGAGACCAAAGACATCGGTCAGGCATTAAAAGACTCCTTCCGTGGTATAGAACTGGCAAACTCTAAACTGCATGGCATTTTTGGCGATGCCAGCTGGACCAATAAAGAACGCCTTTCTGATGAGTTACTGGCTACGTTACTTAATCATTTCAACAAGGTGAATCTCGGCGTTGCCAGTGTCCGTGACGATGACATGGGGCGTGCATACGAGTACCTGATCAAACGTTTTGCTGATAAAGCTAACAAGAAAGCTGGTGAATTCTACACCCCAAGGACTATTGTTCGCTTGATGGTTAATATTCTTGATCCAAAAGCCGGTGAGAGCGTTTACGACCCTGCTTGTGGTACTGGCGGTATGTTGCTCGAGACTATTCACCATGTTAAAGAAAACGGCGGTGATCCGCGCTTGCTAAAAATTAAAGGTCAGGAAAAAAACCTGACCACCGAAGCCATCGCGCGAATGAACCTGTTCCTGCACGGTCAGGAAGATTTCGATATTGTTCGCGGTGATACGCTGCGTGAACCTAAGTTTTTACAAAGCGATCGTTTAGAAACCTTCGATTGCGTTGTTGCTAATCCACCATTTAGCTTGAAGGAATGGGGATACGATCTGTGGTCGAGCGATCCCTATGGCCGTAAGCAATATGGTCTGGCGCCTAAAACAAATGGTGATTTTGCTTGGGTGCAGCATATGTTTGCTTCACTTAACGACAATGGACGTATGGCGGTCGTGTTACCTCATGGTGTGCTGTTTCGTGGCGGAGCTGAGGGGGGAATTCGAACCAAATTGCTGCAAGAAAATTGCATTGTGGCGATTATTGGTGTCGCTTCCAATCTGTTCTACGGCACTGGTATTCCTGCGTGTATTTTGGTACTGCGCAAATCACGCCCAGCAACGCATAAAGATCATGTATTGATCATCAATGCTGAAGAAATCTATAACAAGGGGCGTGCGCAGAATACGCTGTCCAACAAGCAGGCCGATGACATATACCAAATCTATCATGACCAGGCGCAACAGGGACCAGATGCAAAAGAAATCGAAGGTGTAGCGCGCTGGGTTCCTCTAAAGGAGATTGAAGAAAATGACTTCAATCTAAATATTGCTCGTTATGTGCAAAAGCCACTCGAAGAAGAAACCATCACTGTGGAAGAGGCGCTCAAAGATTTTCAACGGAAGCTGGCTGAGCTGGAAGAAGCCGAAGAGGAGCTGGAAGCCCTGCTTATCAAAGAAGGGTTCGAGGTATGAGTACTATGAGTAATAAAAAGCTGGAAGAGCTGCTCTGGGGAGCTGCTGAGTTTCTTCGTGGCCAAATCGACGCATCAGACTACAAGCAGTATGTCTTCCCCTTGCTGTTTTATAAACGCCTGTCAGATGTCTATCTGGAAGAATATAACGAGGCGATGGAGCTCCATGAAGGTGATGCCGAATATGCCGCTATGCCGATGTTTCACCGTTTCAACATTCCCTCTGAGGCAGCTTGGGAAAAGGTCCGTAATACCAGTAAAAACATTGGTGAAGCGATTCAGAATGCGCTTCGACTGATTGAAGCCAATAACCCGCGTTTACATGGCGTCTTCGGTGATGCGCAGTGGACTAATAAAGAACGCCTGCCCGATCATCTGCTGGCTGATCTGATTGAACATTTTAGTAAAATTCCGCTTGGCATTAAATCTGTCGCCCAGGATGATCTTGGTGAAGCCTACGAATACCTGATTAAAAAGTTCGCTGATGATTCCGGCCATACGGCAGCAGAGTTTTATACCAATCGAACAGTCGTGCATTTAATGACGCGCATTATGGGCTTAAAACCGGGTGAAACTGCCTATGATCCGACGTGCGGCACTGGAGGGATGTTGCTAAATGCAGTGATGGATCTTCGTGCAAGAGGGGAAGAGTGGCGCTCTGTGCACCTTTATGGCCAGGAAGTGAACTTGCTGACTTCAGCTATTGCTCGTATGAATATGTTCCTGCACGATATTGAAGAATTTGATGTACTACGTGGTGACACTCTGGCTGAGCCTAAGTTTATTGAAAACGATCGGCTCAAGCAGTTTGATGTAATTTTTGCCAACCCGCCATATTCCATCAAGAAGTGGAATCGTGACAAGTTTGCCGCCGATCCATATGGGCGTAATCTCTATGGCGTGCCACCGCAGGGCTGCGCTGATTATGCATTTTACACTCATATCATTAAAAGTCTGAAGCCAGAGACTGGTCGTGCCGCCATGCTTTGGCCCCATGGCGTGCTGTTCCGCGATTCTGAGCAGAGCATTCGTAAACAGGTGATTGAATCGGACATTATTGAAGCGGTGATTGGTTTGGGGCCGAACCTGTTTTATAACTCGCCGATGGAGTCTTGCGTGGTAGTGCTTAACAGCAATAAGCCAGCTGAGCGCAAAAACAAAGTGTTGTTTATCAACGGGGTTGAGCATGTCACCCGTGAACGTGCCCATAGCCGTTTATCCTATGATAATCTAACAGTGTTATGTGAGGCTTACTTTACACCTGAAAAGCAGAGCGATATCACCGCTTTGATGGATATCGACGTTATAAAAGAGAATCTCTATAACCTGTCAATTCCACTATATGTGCAAGCACAAAGTAACGCAGAAGCACATAACATTGAACATGTAATTGAGGCGTGGAAAATAAGTCGCACTCAGCTAAAAAAACAAACTAATAAATTATTCCAAAGCCTTGCAGCGCTTGGATATAACGTTGAAAGCAAGGTGGAGCAGTAAATGGTTGAACATAAATTACCTGAAGGCTGGCAGATGGTGAAGTTTGGAGATATCGCGAAACATATATCCAAACGTGTAGAACCGAGCGAGACAGATCTTAAAGTTTATGTCGGTTTGGAGCATTTAGATCCTGATAGCCTGAAGATCAAACGTCATGGTACACCCAGCGATGTTGAAGGACAGAAGCTTTTAGTGAAAAAAGGCCAGATAATTTTTGGCAAGCGTCGTGCTTATCAACGTAAAGTCGCGGTAGCGGATTGGGATTGTATCTGTTCGGCTCATGCTATGGTACTGGAAGCCAATTCAGCAAAGGTCATTCCTGAGTTTTTGCCATTTTTTCTGCAGTCTGATGTATTTATGAATCGTGCAGTAGCGATTTCTGAAGGTTCATTATCTCCTACAATAAAATGGAAAACGCTAGCAACGCAAACCTTCCTATTTCCCGATGTTAACCTACAAAAGAAAATGCTCAAAGTCTTTCAATCAATTGAAGAGACTATATGGCAGTGCTGGAGTTTAATTAATAGTTCAATTAAACTTCGTTCTGCAACAAGAGCTGAACTTTTATATAAAGGTGGAAGCTCAAAGAACCTAATTTCAACTCATTGGGGGAATATTCCTGATGGATGGGAAATTAAACCATTTTCTTATTTGGCAACGATAAACCCAACTTATAGGTATGGCGAACAGTCGGAAGTCACTTTTTGCGAAATGGCTACTCTGGATACAGACTCCATGAAAGTTAATGGTGAGTTAAGTATTAAGAAGATAGGGAGCGGTGGTTCGAGATTTAAGAATGATGACATATTGTTTGCACGTATTACGCCTTGCGCCGAAAATGGAAAAATGGCCATAGTCGATTTTTTAGAGGATAATTCCGTGGGACAAGGCTCTACTGAATTTATAGTGCTGTCCCCGAAAAATATATCTTCTGAATATCTTTATCATCTTTGCAGAACAAACCGTGTGCGACAATTTTCCATAAACAATATGGAAGGTTCTACTGGGAGACAAAGAATACCTGCACAAGTTTTTGAAAGCATTATGTTGCCTATTCCGCCAAGAAACGAAATAAAAAAAATTGAAAGTTGTTTGTCAGATGCGGAGAAATTACATTTGGCCGTCCTGTCAAAATTAGAAAGTATTATTAGAGTGAAGAAGTCTTATATGCAAAAAATATTTGAGGTGATATAAATGTTTAACGAACAAACCGTCACAGAGAATGGAATTATCGACCGTTTAAAAGGTTTAAGCGGTGTCAAGTGGACATACCACCACGGAGAAAATCTGCCTAAACAAGCGCAGGATATCTTTGTTGATGAGTGGCTAAAAGACGCGCTTTGTTCGTTAAACCCTGATATCGGCAGACAGCCTCACTATGCCGATGAGGTCATCTATAAACTGCGGGGAGTGGTTTTAGAAGCCCGCCATACCGGTTTGGTAAAGGCCAATGAAAACTTCCAGGAATGGTTGATGGCTGAAAAAACCTTGCCCTTTGGCGAGAATGGCGACCATATCACCATCAATCTGATTGATTTTGACAATATAGAGAACAACCACTTTGTGGTGGCGCAGCAGGTTCACTATATCGCGGCCACTGAAGTCTATTTTGATATTGTCCTGTATGTGAACGGCATACCGTTGGTAGTGGGCGAAGTTAAAACCGCAACGCGCCCAAGTGTGACCTGGCAAGACGGTGCCGCCGACTTTATGGGCGGTAAAAAGTACTACTGGAAAAACGTTGGATCTTTCTTTGTACCTAACTTACTGTGCTTTGCCAGCGAAGGTAAAACCTTTGCCTATGGCGCAATTAATGCCCGAGTCAAAGACTGGGGGCCCTGGCATAATACTGAGCTTCGTGATGAGATTCTGCCGGGCTTGGCATCGGTACTCAACAGCTGCGAGAGTTTGTTAAATCCGCAGACCTTATTGCAGCTACTGGAATCTTTCGCATTATTTTCAACCGTCAAAACGGGCAAAAATACGTTGCCTAAACGCGTTAAAATCCTGCCGCGTTATCCGCAATTTGAAGCAGCAAAACAAATCGTTGAGCGTGTTCGCAGAGGCTATCCAAAGAAAGGTCTGATTTGGCATTTCCAGGGATCGGGCAAATCCTTGCTGATGCTTTATGCTGCTAAAATGCTGCGTGCCGATAATGCGTTAAAAAACCCGACGGTACTTATCGTTGTGGACCGGCGAGATCTGGACAGTCAAATTAGCGAGACTTTTGGTGGAGCCGACGTAAAGAATCTGATTAAAGTGCAAAGCTGCAAAAAGTTGGGCCAATATATTGAGCAAGACAGCCGTGGCATTTTAATCACCACCATCTTTAAATTTAAAGATATCGAAATTGACGATAGCAACCCCAATGGCTTAAACAACCGTGACAACATCATTGTGTTGGTTGACGAAGCTCACCGTACCCAAGAAGGTGGGTTAGGCGAGAAAATGCGCTGGGCGTTGCCCAATGCTCACTTCTATGGCCTGACTGGCACACCGATTTCTGGCATTGATCGTAATACATTCAAATTGTTCGGTGCCGAAGAAGATCCGGGTCGCTATATGAGCCGCTATAGCTATAAACAGTCAATCCGGGATGGTGCAACTAACCCCGTGAAGTTCGAACCTCGGTTGGCTGAACTCCGAGTGGATCGTGATGCTATCAACGAAGAGTTCGAGCAACTGGCTACCGAGAATAACCTGGATGAAGAAGAAAAAGCAGCATTGTCCAGACGCGCCGGCAAGCTGGCTATTATGCTGAAATCTCCCAGACGTATGGCTGCGGTGAGTAATGACATTGTTGAGCATTTTACCAGCCATGTTATGCCGAAAAAGATGAAAGGCATGGTTGTGGTATACGATCGCGAAGCCTGTGTGCAGATGTATTATTTGCTCGGTGAAAAGCTCGGTTTTGATGTAATTGAAGTGGTTATGAATGTTGACCAGGCTCCGGTTAAAGCTGAAAAGGGTGGTAAAAAAGATAAGCTAAACAAGGACTGGCTCAAATGGCATGACGAACTGGAGCTACCTGTTAAACAAGCCGATTTCGAACGCTGGCAGCACATTGATGCGGAAGAGCAGGTACAGAAGGATCTGATTGAATGCTTTAAAGATCCTGTGCATCCGTTGCAGCTTATCATCGTTACCGCCAAGCTGCTTACGGGCTTTGATGCACCAATTTGCTACTGCATGTATCTCGATAAGCCTTTACGCGATCATACGCTTCTGCAGGCCATGTGCCGAACCAACCGGTTGTACGAAACCGATGATGTACGCAAGGACATGGGATTAATTATCGACTACCTCGGCGTTTTCGAAAATCTGCGTACCGCTCTGGCCTACAACCCTGAAGAAATTGAAGGGGTTGTAGAGGGAATCGAGGCATTTAAAGAGCTCTTGCCGTTACAACTGAATAAATGTCTGGCCTTCTTCCCTGGTGTGGATCGTTCCATAGAAGGTTTTGAAGGTATTATGGCTGCGCAGGAATGCCTGCCGACCAACGAGAAGCGTGATGAATTCGCTGCCAGCTTTGGAGTGTTATCTAAGTTATGGTCAGCTATCAATCCAGATCCTTTTTTGACCCCTTATCGTCAGGACTATAAATGGCTGGCGCAAATTTATGAATCGGTGCGTCCGGTGGGGCAGACAGGTGCGCTTGTTTGGGCTGCGCTTGGTCCTGAAACCATCAAAATGATCCATGAGCATACTGATATCAATCGTATTCGCGATGATATTGACGAGTTGATCATGGATGAGCACGCAATTTTTACCCTGACCGCTAAAGAACAGGAACAACGCGCAAAACGCCTGGAGATTGATCTTATGGGGCGTTTGCGCGGCAGTCATGACCCTAAATTTGTGGCATTGGGCGAGCGTTTGGAAAAACTGCGTCAGGACTATGAAGCTGGTGTTATCAAGGCCATCGACTGGTTGAAAGGCTTATTAGTTGCTGCGAAAGATACGGTGCAAGCCGAACGTGAAACGGGTGAACAAATAGTAACCGAAGCTGATAATAAGCAAGCCTTAACCAAGCTTTTCATTGAAACTCGCCCAGAGTCTACCCCAAAGCTAATTGGTGATGTTGTTGAGCAGATTGATAAAATCGTAAGAGTCACTCGTTTTGATGGTTGGCAAAATTCAAATAGTGGCCCACGTGAAATACAAAAAGCGCTGCTACTGACTCTTGCTCAGTTTGGTTTAGGGAAGGATAATGAGCTTTTCCAAAAAGCATATGAGTATATTGAAGAGCACTATTGATGTTTTAAATAACTTGATCGCTATAAATCAAGTATAAGGATAGCTAGTGGTCCTTATACTTATCCAGGGGGCTAAATTAACCTCATGGTTTATTTCATTGAGTCAAACCGTTTATGTAGATTCACCAAAGGGCAACATTTTAGAGGTCCTAGTACATACCTTATAAGTAATATATTATATAGGAAATGAATTATCTGACCCTTAAATGAGCAAGTCATACTGTAGTAATAGGAAGCTTAACTATGCAATGGAAAGTCGTACGGATTGATTTTACTGAACGTTGTGCCTGTGTTTTTGGAACCAAAACACATTACATTACTTCAGGAAAAGGTTATGTCGTTGTTGATGTTGATGGCAACGAAAGATTTTCTGGACCAAACTGCGCACGTAACCCTGATTTTGTTGTTAATCCTGATGAAAATGTTCCAGATTTAACTAAAGGTTGCCTGGAACCAGACGGTGAGGATTCTGGCCCTAAAATTACTGTTCCATCCGTAGAAACAGGAGGTGCCACCAAAAAACCAGCATTAATGAGTGATAAAATTAAGCACAATGCAATTGCTTATTTGTTATTGCGTGTTGAAAAGTTGAAGCATTTTAAAAAAATAAAATACCGAAAATTAGATGTTGTATATGAACGCTACAAGAACTCAGGTTTAACTGATAGTGATTATGCTTTTTTAAATCGATTAGTCGATGCAAAAGACTTTCCAGAATATTCGTTAAAAAATTTACAGGCTATTTATGCTTGTGATTTCTGGATTAATCAATTCATTAAAAATGAATGCAATAGAGATTTAACATTTGTTGATGGATGCAGAAGCTATCTTCACAGGAAACTTGCCTTGACTCCTTCTCAAATTACAGGGTTGAATAGTTGGTTTGATAATTCTAATGGAAGAAGAATGGTTAGATTAAAGTCAAATTCTTTCGTTATAAATCCTGGTAATTACTGGGGGGATGATTGCAGCATCAATGAAAATTTGTGACTTTTATTTTAAAGATATACTAAGATGTAAATTTATATCTTTAAGCATGAATGTAAATGGTTCCTGATTTTGGCTTTGGAGGTGTTGAGTGTGTGATACAAAAAATATTCTGTATATATTTTAAAGTGCAATGATGGTTCTTATTATACAGGTATGACTTCTGACCTTGAGCGCAGGATGTTGTCACACCAGACTTGTGATGAAATGTGTGCTAAGCATACTAAATTTAGACAGCCAGCTGAGTTGGTTTTTTTTGTTTCTGATATAGCTAATGGCATTTTAGCCAGAAAAGTAGAAAAATACATCAAAGTTTTAACTAGAGAACATAAAGAAGAACTAATAAAAGGTAATGAAAAAAGATTGAAACTGTTATATAAAAACTTGATGAGAATTGTTGATAATTATAGTGAGTATTTATTTTTCCATCATGTGGATTTTTATCGCTTTGAAATGACGGGGGTAAATATTTTCATTTGAGAACTTAATTCACTTAGTGTTTAATTTTTTTAGGGTGCTATTTTATATGTGTGATTAAAGATTGAATATAAAAGTGGTCATTGATTTTTTCAAGTGCCTATTCAACTCATCCAGCCCGCTCTCCACAATCATCTCGACCGCATCACTCCGTGTAATTTCACTTAACCGTACAACCTAGTCGATTTCCCTCAAAACAAACATGGGTAATGACAGCGACACCGCTTTCTTCTTCTTTTTATCCAGAAATACCCGGCTGACGGTTTCGCTCTGTTGTCGGTTAGAGTTGATTATTGATGCTAATTTGGTTGTAAATAAATTTCTTATTGATTCAAATGTAAAGTTATTTCTTTAGATGCGAATTCTTAGAATGAATATATTCATCCCTGTGATATAATATGGTTTTTTGAGAGCTAGGCTAAATTTTTGTTTCACTAAGCATTTAAATCTTAATTACTTTATTATGACTTCTCACAGTTTCGTAATTTGTAAAAAAATCCAGATTTAGTGTTCTCGATGATAAACCTGTCATCATAATTAGCACGTCTGAAAAAAGTTACTCCATTTGATGTCGCTTGCTGCTTTACTCCATCCATAACGGTTTCAAGTTGTGGCGAAGTGACGGTATTATCCAGCATGTGCGCAGTAAACTTATCACCTTCATCAAGCACCTCGGCTGCTTTCTGCATAAGCACGGTTTCGGTATGAGAGCTAGTAATTCTAATGTCACAAACATACGTTCCGGGGCCTCTATCTTCAGCAGCAAGAGCTGAACCTGTTGCCATTAGAATCGATGCTGTCAGGATTATCTTTTTCATAGTGCCTCATCAGTAATTATGGTTTTATGTATTGAAAATTTTATCGGCATCATTGAGTAAAACTAAAATGATTTACTGTCTTAAAAAATAATGATGAACATAGTTTGGAATCACACTGGCGGAAATTTTCCCCTACACATTCTCTATTTGCCTCATCACATCTGGCCTATCATCAAGATTACTTTCAGCGCGAAAATTTGATTTGAGGCTATCCTTATCCCATTCATCCAATCACCCCATTTTCCTCACGTAACCGTCCTATCATGATGCGCACTATTTCCGGCATCTCATGCAGATTATCCTCCCTCAACCCCAGCATCATGTTGTACCCATTAAATAATCCATCAGCCCCCAACCTTGGCAGCGGCAGCAGTTTAGTAGGCATCGTCAGCCAAAACCGCAGATCATAATCGCACCCCAGATACGTCCGCAGTAGCGTCATCACATCCTGCCTGAGTTGCCCATTAGGCATCCAGCCCTTCACTTCATCAAGATCGTCGGTCAAAAGCTCAACCCGCGAACAATAACCAGCCACACAGATCTCATCCCCCAGCACCGGGTTCTGGTCGAGTGACAAACCGCCACGCAGCGAGAGCTGGGCGCGCTTTGCTACCGGCATCCTCACCGCATGATGCGCGAACACTTCAACGTGAGTATTGGGTGCCTGGCTGTTGATCACCGCCGCAATACCTTCAGCAGTGTGTGTGGTATGCAGCAGCGGTTGCAGTATCGCCAGTAAGCGTGAAGATGGCAGCTCGTGGCTATGGGCAATGCCTGTCAACGCCATCAGGCTCTTTGAAATAGCATCGGTACCGCCGGGCGCAAAAGTGGTCGGATAACTGTATTTGCGCCAGATGCGATAAAACTGCGTCATTAGCCGGTGATTGAAGATATCCAGAAACGCTGCCATTGCGTCGGCGCCGTCACGGGCCTGATTAATATCATCAATGATGGTGGTGGGCAGCGGCGAATCCACGCCGTACAAGCCGAGGAAATGTGTTCTAACGGTGGGCGGCGCATCAGGATTATCGGCGTCGATTTCCGTGCGCTTTAGCTCGCCGGCGGGAAAGCCCAGACGCGGGTTGGGGCGAAAGCGCACCGGATCACATTCCGGCGTACGGCCCGTGCCCAGGCGGCTATGGGTTGCCTGTTCTAGCAGTTGGCAGAAGCGGTAAAAGTTAAACCGCGCCGTCTGATCATCGCCGTTGGCGTCCAGCCAGAACGGCGGCAGAGGTGAACGGTTTTGTTTGTTGTCGTCTGTCACATCAATACCCTGTTAATTCGCCGCTCCGGCCAGGCCCATTCGGTGCCCGAGGCGTTCAGCAGCACCGTCAGCTGGGTAAAGCGGATGACGCTGGCGTACTGGGTGAAGAACTGCTCCAGCAGTTCGCAGAACAATCGGGCATCGCCGGTGCCGCTAAACATTGTCTCATCCAGCAGCACGCGGATACGCACGCCGTGCCAGTGATATAAGGCGTTATAGTCCTGCTGCCAGCTAACGTGACGGATACCATTGATGCGTCGGCGGTTGTTCTCCTCGTCGCTCCAGTTAAATAGCGACATCACGGCCCGCAGGTTTTCGGCATTGCTAATCATCTGGCTCAGGGCGCGGGGATGCAGCAGCGATATCAGGTGCCACTGATAAAGTTGCGTGGTTGGCGGATAATAGGGCATGGAAGGGGGCTGTCGTGTACTGCACCGCACAGCCAGGTTGCCGATCACTGCGCTGCCATCAAATACCGCTTTCTCCAGCGCCATACGGGGATAATTGCCGTTGGTGCAGGTGATGTTCATAAACAGCGTGGCATCTTCCTGAGTTCGGTCAGCCTCGCTGGCATCGCCACCCAGCATCAGCAGGGTTTCATAAAGACCGCTGACGCCACGCCAGATGCGCGTATGGAAATAACGCTCCGGCCACGACGCTTTGTGTTGCAGCATGCCGCCTTTTTGCCGGAAGTGTCGATACGGCACATAACGCCGCTTATCCAGCTTTTCACTGGCGGCCACCGCATCCACGCTGTAGATCTCCGTATGCTGATCGCCCAGCCGGTGTGGTCGTAGGCGATAATCCAGCACCGCAGGCTGCACTTTCAGCGGCTCTGCGTTGAGAGAAAACAGGTTGATAACCGGAACGCAGTGAATGCGCAGCACATCTTGCGGCACCGGGATGTCGCGCGGAAGTGGCTGTCTCAAATGGATTTCGAGTATCGCCTCCCTGCAGCTTTCACTAAAGGGCAGCGTGTTAAGCCCGGAAAGGGTAAAGAACGCATAGCGCGCGGGAAAACTGAAATATTCCAGCAGCGGACGCACTTCGCCGCACAAGGCTGGGCTGTCGCTTTCCGGCCACACTGAGTGCCAGTGCTGCTGCCAGCGGGCGCGGATGTCGCCAGTAAAGGGTTGTGGATCGCAGTTATCACTCTGCGGCAGGCGAACCGTGATCCGTTCAATCTGGTTGCTCAGAGCCTGATACATCAGCGACTGCACCGGGCGATCTCCGTGGATATAAAGCGGGATATCGCTGAGATCGATCTGGCTCGGATCTGCCTGTGAACTGAGAGCAAACCGCAGGCAGATCATCTGGTGCCCATCGGGATGGAAGGGCGCCGTTATCTCGCCCAGCGTCAGCGGATGCAGCTTGAGCGCATCGGTGGTGCGATAGGGGCAGCGCAGGCCGGTTATATCCATCGGGCGGGTCAACAGCGTAGTGCCTTCCGGCAGCACGGCATCACGTACCTGGGCGATGGTATCTGGCGTGAGTTCAACGATCGCCATCGATGGTAGCGTGCGGTTTACCACGGGCAGCAGATGCCCAAGCAGTGGCTCCGTCAGTTCAGGGATATCATCATCAATCTTGCGGCGCATCTGCGCCATCAGCAACGAAAATCCCTGGAAGAGCTGCTCTACAGACTCATCCATCTTCAGCGACGTTCCGTCAATGCCGAGACGACGAGCCGCCTGCGGATGCTGTTCAGCAAACTCTTGCGCCGCTGATTTCAGATAGCGCATTTCGCTGTCGAAATAGTTGAGAAAGTCGTGATCGTTCATGGCTCACCTAATCAACCGGCATCAATGTCAGATAAAGCAGTGAGCAGAGTGAAATCAGCCACAGCAGCAACAGAGAGAGCAGGGTTCGATAAAAAAAGGTGCGCGTTCCCCGCCAGCGATCCGGCAGAGAGCGGGTGCTGGAAGTTTTTTGCCGCCACAGATGCGCCATGCCTTGATCAAATTCGGCAAGATCCTTGTCGTCGTTGAGTAGTGAGAAAAGCCGCTCATCCAGCCATAAGCGCCAGCAGTAATAGTGCGTAATTAAAAACAGCACCATTAACGGTACGCTTAGCGCGAAGGTGATGAGGTGAAACATCAGCGCCAGCGGTGGTAGCGTTAAGGCGGCGACGTAGCGCCAGCTGGCGAGATGGATTTGCACAATCCGGTTCGTCATGCTGTTGTCTGACATAACTGCTCCTTGCTAAAAGCTTCCAGAGCCTTGAGGTGGGCGGGCGTGAGGACAATCTGTGGGCGTCTGGCTTGAATCATTTCAACAGCCTCAGCAACTGACGCAACGTGCCCCTCAGCCAGCAGCCAGGCTGCAACTACCGTCGCACTGCGCGATAAACCCAGGGCACAGCAAACCAGCACCTTGTCATACGTTTGGCACAGCTGGCGGAGTTGCCTTACCGCATGGCGCATATCCTCAATCTCTGGCACCAGCAGATCCATCAGCGGGTAAGCTTGCCAGCGCTGTGCCCTTCGGTTGCCTTGGTGGAATTCGGCTGTCAGGTCGAAAACTGCGATATGCCGTTCCGCCTTACCGGGAAATCTACCCAGCGCTACGCCGGTAAAAATGACACTGCTTTTAGCCATGTGGCGGGAGAACCAGCAGCGGGAGATCGCTGCGCCTGTCAGATAAGGCAACATCAGTAAGCGCGCGGAAAGAGACAGGCTGCCGCTGCTGTTTTTTTGGAATATCGTCACGCCCAATCCGGCATAACCCGCCGCTACTATCAGTAGTGCGATGCCGGGCCACAACAGCAGATAGCCATAGGGAATGTTCATTCCCGCCAGTAAAAACAGTAATCCGCCGAGGCAGTATTTAACGGCGAGACGCTGAGCGTGCGGTGAAGGAGGCTGCCAGCGCCATCGCCCTTCAATCGGGATGGCGTAGCTGATGATGACCGCAACCCCATATCCACTGATCACATCAATGAAATGGTGCTGCCAGGTCGTGAGCACCGAGATGGCAATCAGCACAAACCAGCTGCCTGCGACAACTCTCGCCTTGCGATTCAGGTGCTGGCGGAAGCGTAACCAGAGTAGCCAGGTCAGAATGATGTGCAGCGATGGCGCCTGGTTATAGGGCAGGTCAAACTGCTCCAGCTGGTGGAACAACCAGCCAAAGGCGCCCTGTGTTTCCGGGCGCGTAAAGGTGAATTTCAGCGGAAACAGTAAGAACGCCGCGCACGCCACCAGCGATGCCGTAAGCAGTCGATAGCCGTGGCGCATCAGCTCCTGTTTTGAGGTGCAGATAAACAGTGAAATGCCGTACAGCAGGTCAATGCTCCAGTAGGGCACGATGGTCCAGGGAACAAACGGTATCGCCCGCTCCCAGCTCAATACCACGCTGCCGATATCCTCCCGGGTGGCGGTGAAGGTATTGACCTGGCCGTAACTGAGAAAAAACAGCGGGCCCAGCAGCAGTAGCCAGCCAAGCCCCTGTTTCCAGAGGCTATGTGGGCGCTGAGTCAGCGACGATTCAGTCATGCTGCTCTCTTACCGCCAGCGACACGGTGAAGATGCCAAACTCATCAATAATCTGGTGGCACTTCTCGAATCCGGCTTGTTCAACCAGCGTGTCCATCTCTAGCTGGCTACGCACGCGCATCAGCCAGGGAATGCCGTTCTGATGGCTGGTTAAGGTCCAGGCAATCGTTTTGAGCTGCGGGTGCCACGGCTGCCCGGTATAAACCAGCACGCCGCCAGGAGGAATGGCTGCCGCAAGCCCCGCTAACGACGTTTTAATTAACGCATTGCTCGGGAACAGTTCATAAAGCCCGGAAACAATACCCAACGTTGGAGCCGGGGCGAGAGTGGCGAGCGAGTCGTAATCAAAAGCATTGCCTTTTTTGAACTGCGCGAGATGGCCTAAGTTGCGCTCATCGATCAGCGCCTGTCCTTTTTCCACATTCAGTTCGCTGTAGTCGCGCAGCAAAATGCTTTCAATATCAGGCTGCTTCTCCAGCGCATCAAGCACGTAGCGGCCATGCCCAGCGGCAATATCTACCACGTGAACCGGCATGTTGCTCTCATGCAGTTTCGCCACCGCCAGGGCAATTACCTGCTGGATATTTTCCTTACGCGCTCGGATGCCACGCCAGCCGATGCTATTGAGATAATGGCGATCGATGATGCGACCGAGAACACCCGTTCCTTCGGCGGAATTACGGTAGACATAGTCAAGCGTGCTGCCGGAATCAAAGCCGGTTTCATATCCCAGCCGCATGCCTTTAGATAACCTGCCGAAGGTTTTCATGCCGGAGCTCAACGAGGCGTAAAACAGGCCTTGCAGCGAGCGGCGATGAGGCGGTGCCTGTAGTTCACGATAGGCATCAGCGCCCGGACTCCATTGGTCTTCATGACTGTAATCGAACGCGTAAGGTGCGGTGCTGTAGAGCGTTTCGATAAACGACTTCATTTTATCGAAGGCAAGTTGGCGATCTTTTTCACCCAGCGTGTCGTGATAAAAGCCCGGCAAAATATGTTGCTCTTTAACCGCGCTGCGCAAACCCCGGAAGAATTTTTTCTGCGGCTCGGCATGCACCACAAAGTCATCGCCGGAGATCAGCAGTTGCGTGGGTACGGTGATCGCGGCAGAGTCAGACACGATACGCTCAGCCGTTCTATACAGATCCAGCAGGAAATTCACCGCGATCTGGCGGGTAATAAGCTTATCCTGCTCAAAGCTGGCGATGCGTTCAGCATCGTGACTGAGGAATTTACCTTTGACGTAGGAGTTAACGTAGAACAGGCCGCGCATGCGTTGCTGCAGACGTAAACCAGGGCGGGCAAAAGGAACGTACAGCTTCACCTTAAACGCGGGTGAAGCCAGCACCATGCCGCGAATTTTCGGCGCGTAATCATGTACCCAGGTGGCGACCAGCACGGCACCGACGCTTTGCGCGATGACGACGATGTCCTCCATGCTGACCTGCGCCGACTCCGCCACAAAGCGCACGAACTCATCGACATCCTGCACTGAACGGGCAAGGCTTGGGCTATAACCGCGCGCGCCTGGCGACTGGCCGTGACCGCGCGCATCCCAGGCGTAAAAATGGGTGTCAGGCATGTCTAACTCATCGACAACATGCTGTAAGCGCCCTGAGTGCTCGTGTCCGCGATGAAATAGCACAATCACTTTTTTGCTCTGGCTATCTTGCGCAGGCCAGTGTCGAAAAAAGAGTGATGCACCATCGCTGGTTAAAAACGAACTCTCTACAAATAAGCGTGCTTCCTGGCTCATGATCATTTCCTTGTTGCTTGCAGTTGTAATTCGACGAAACGGTTTAATAACGCGGCTTTAAACGCAGCTTTGTTGTCCTGAAAACGAAGCGGATCATCGATATAGATATCGATAAAGAACGGCACCGGGATTTTTTGGCCTTTACCCATTGAGCGATCTAGCCCGTGCATATAGACCGGAATAATCGGTACATCCGGACATTGCTGGCTGAGATGCCAGATACCGGATTTGATTTCAGAGAATTTGCCCGGCTCTCCGCGCGTGCCTTCCGGGAAAATAATGACAATTTTCTTTTCAGCCAGGGCATCAATGCAGGCCTGCAGCGGATTGGCCTGATGCGACCCGCGATAAACCGGGATGATGCCAATCACCTTAAGGGCAAACCAGCCAATCACTTTGTTTTTCAGGAAGTAATCGGCCGCTGCCACGGGCTGCACGTTCACCAACGTTGAGAGGGGGAAAAGGGTGAATAGCGTCAGTACATCGAGGTGGCTATTGTGGTTTGCCACGATGATCGCCGGGCCTGTTTTAGGTAATTTTCTGCGATTGGCCACCGCCACACCCAGCCAAATCAACACCAGCGGATAGGCAATGCAAAGTGTAAAAATCCAACGCAACATAGGGTTCATGCGCGCCCCTTACAGGTAGAAGTAGTAATAGAAGTGGAAGAACAGCGGCGCGGTGTAGATGAGGGAATCTAGCCGATCCAGAATGCCGCCGTGTCCGGGCAATAACTTACCGGAGTCTTTGACCCCAAAATCGCGCTTGATGGCCGACATCACTACATCACCGCAGAATCCGCTCATAGCCAAAATCAGCCCAGCCGCCAGGGAATGCAGGTGATCCATCTGCGTCATGAGCGGACCGAAAATGACAGCCAGTAACGTGGTGGTGAATAGGCCACCGAGCAGTCCGGCGAGGGTTTTGTTCGGGCTGACGTTGGGTGTCACCTTGATCCTGCCCAGCGATTTCCCCCACAGGTACTGCGCAATATCATTCAGCTCAGTCAGGGCCACGAGGAAAATAACCAGCAGAGCACCGGCGCTGGCATCCGCGCCGGGTAAGGTCATCAGGTAGGCAACGTGGCTCAGAGCAAACACCGTGGTCATCATGCCCCAGTGCATTACCGATGCGGAGTGCAGAAAACCGTTTGTATCTCCGGCGATCACCATACGCGCCGGCAGGAACAGAAAGACGTAGACCGGAATAAAGATAATGAACATGCCGTACCAGGCCATGTCGACCCAGAGATATTGCAGCGGGATGGCAGCGAACATCCAGAGCAGGGGCATGCTGTCCGAACGCCGCGTTGGCGCCAGCGTCAGATACTCTTTCAACGCGAGGAAGCTGATAAAGCCAAAGAAAACCAGCGCCAGCCATTTCGTTGACAGCATCGCCAGTGCAAACAGGCAAATAATCACCCACCAGCTGTGGACGCGCTGCTGCAATTCCAGCCAGTTGCGTTGTGGACGATATTTTTTCAGCACATAAGTCACGCATGTTGCCAGCATGAGCACGGCGAAAATGCCGCCCAGGCAGTAGTAGAGAAGGCGTGTAGATTCAGACATTTTTTGCCTCCATCGCACTGCGGCAGCGATTGAGGCAAGTCCAGCATAGCAGCAGGGCTGAGAGGGCAAAGACCGCGTTTACCCATTCGAGATACTGCGGCCACAGCGCAATAACCAAGGCAACTGCACCGAAGATAAACGCACGATCGCTTTTGCCCAGCGGTCCCCGGTAGCTGCGGGTGCCGTTCAGCGTCTGGCCAATCACTCCACAGAATTCTGTGAGCCAGGCGAACAGTACCACCAGCACCACTAACCCGGGTGAGATGCCGGGAATAAAGGCAAATGCCAGATAGAGTGCGGCGTCAGAGATAACGTCACCCACTTCATTGAGGATTGCGCCTGCAGTGGATTGCTGGTGGAACTCCCTGGCTAACATGCCATCAATGGCGTTTAACGCCATGCGGACCAACAGGAATATCGGCAGAGTGATAAACCAGCGCGGATCGGGGAAACAGATCAGTAATGCACCTAACGCCACCGAGGTAAGCATGGCAAATAGCGTCACCTGGTTGGCAGTAATGCCTTGGGCGTGTAACTTCACCACTGTGGGTCTTAACAGATTCTGAAATTTAGGTTTTATATCGTATAGCGTCACGTTATGGCTCCTGCCTTGTGAAATTGAAGTGTTACTTCAATGAATCCAAATTCAGGGTGTTATCCCTTACTTCAATCGTGCGCGGTGTATCCGCATCAAGATCATCGCGGCTTAGTACCCGCTTCCATGTACCACGCTCTCTGTCAGGCTGGCGGAACAGGCCAACTATCGCCACAAACTGCGCCTGTTGCTCCATCGGCATAGCCAGAGTGATGCTTTGCCCTGGCATTACGCTGAGTTGTCGCTGCGCGACCAGGCTCTCTTTCAGCACAATGTCTGGCTGCGTGAGCAGATCGTGGTATTCGGTGTTATCGAAAATCTGACGTTCGCTGAGCTGGAAAATACCTAAACGCAGTGGCATGGCGTGGTGAGCATCATCCTGATTGATCGCGGCGCGGGCGTTGAAAGTCAGATGCAACCTGTCCACCTGTCGATAAAACACCGCTTTTGCCACACTCGCCGTTCCCTGTTTAGTTTTTTGCCAGGCACCGCAACTGCTCAGCAGGATGGTCGCAAAGCAGAGCGGCAGCATGTTTGAGAAACGGCAGGTCATGGTTCATCTCCCTGATAAGCGGCGTCATCTGGCGTGGCAGAAACAAAGATGCGCGTCGGCAACCTGAACCCGCGCAGATCGAGCAGCGCCAGCGGGCCGTTACCCAGCTCCGTGCGAATTTGATAGTTAAGTGCCAGTCCATCCGGCGTTGGCCACACCACCCGGTAAATATTGCCGCCCAACCCGGTAATCCGTGCTTTATCCAGCAGGCGGATCAGTCCCCAGCTTCCCGGATGATCGGCATAAATGCGGGTTCCCGCTTTGGCGCTGCGCCAGGTGAGCGTCGTTTGTGGCTGCCAGCGGTTGTCAGGCCAGTTCAGCGTTTGCCAGCTCTCTTGCTGGTTAAAATATTCCAGCTTCTGGCGATCCACCGTCAGCGCAGACTCCACCACCTCACGGGAAGGTTTTGCCATCATCTGGAAATGCAGCGCCACGTCTCCCCGGACAAAGGCGACGTTGGCGATGCGCGTCAGCTTGTTTAGCGCGTTGAGAAAAGCGGGATCAAATGTCAGTCCCTGACTGTGCATGGCATCCGGCACCCAGCGATCACCCTCCAGACGCAGCAGGCCACCTAAACGGCGGTTAACAAACTGCGCAATGCGTCCGGTATCGGTGCGCAAAAACTGCGCCAGATGTGGCAAGGAGACGTCGCTTTCTCGATGAGCAAACGGATAGCGGTCGGCGAACGCTTCATCCCAGGGAGTAACAATGTCGTTCTGCCACTGATGGTTAATGCTCTCTGCGGTTGGGCTAAGCACCTGCTCCCAGGCCTGTACCATCGGCTCCACAAACACCGCCTGACCCAATCCGCTCCACTCCTGACCGAGACTGGCAGCAATCAGGTTGCCGTAATCGCGGGTATCGGTAAGATCGACCGCTTTGCCCTGAAAAACCGTTAGCGCCAGCGACTGCATCATGGCCTGCGGATCCGGGGCGTTGGTCACCTGCTGCAGACGCAGACTCACGCGGGTGATGCGGGTCAGAAACGTTTGCAGACTGAGGCTCTCTGTTGCCGCCGCGCCACTCTCGGTTAGCGACAGTAGCGGTCCAAAAGTGGCATCCAGCGGACCACGCGCGCCCTGTGGCTGAGCATTCCCTTTTTCGTTATCGCTACTGAGTAGGTGCTTTGCTGAGCTCACCAGCGAATCGGTGAGATCGCCGCCGGTTTGTCCGGTGCGGCCCTGAATATTTAGCGTGTTCATCAGCGCAATCAACGGTGATTGACGTATATCCGCCAGCAGGGTGAGCTGTTCAATCGATTCGGATAGGCTCTCTGCCCGCTGCCATTGCAGGCTGTTAAGAAATTTCAGCCAGGCGCTGGCGAAATCGGAGAAGTAGCGCTCGGTCAGTCGCGTCTTAAGCGTTTCCGCAGAGACATCATTGTTGCTGGCCGGTTTACCGTCGCTCAGTACCCAATCGATCTCGTCCCGGCGCACCTTCGCCGCTTTCTCAATTGCTGGCTGAATGTCCTCCTCCCACGCTTTACGGGTGAAGATGCCGGGCACGGTTTCATTGGTGCTGAACAGCATGCGGCTGTCGGTGCCGCTGACCATCTCGCTGAGCGTCATGTCGGCATAATCGCGTGCCACGTGTTCAAGCAGCTTCTGGTAGCGATTGGCTTCGGCATTGCTGGCACCCATCTGGCGCAGCAGCGCCGAACGCATACTGCTGACCAGTCGCATATCTGGCTCAAGCCGCCACTCTGGATGCGCAGGCAGATTGGTCATCATAAAGGCCAGCATGTCGCCGCCACTGTTTTGCCAGCTGGCGTCCATAATGCCATCGCGCTGCTGCCAGATTGCCATCAACGTGGTGCTGAAAAATGCCGGATCGGCTTGGTCGGGATGCGCCAGCATCAGGTAAGCCTTCAGCAGGTCATACATCTGTTTGGCATCATCTGCCCGTCGCGGACTGTCCGGCGGCAGGTTACGCCAGCCGCTCATTAGCGTGGTAAGGCGCTGAGCGGAGGCGTCACGCAACAGCGGCCTGGCTGACTGCTGCCACTGTTGCCACAGAAAATGCAGCAACGCATCGTTCTGGCTAAGGCCAAAACGCAGGTACCAGGGCGCACCGTACAGCTGACGGTGCTACAGACGCTCCATCTCTTTCTGCAATTCCCGCAGCGCGAACAGCTGCTGATGCAACGGCTGGCGGGTATCCGCTGCCGCAGCTGCAAAATGCTGATCCGCCAGCAGCAGACGAAGGTTAGCAATATATGAAAACACCAGGCATGCCATCCACACTGCCAGCAGGCAGGAGCAGAGCATCAGCAACGTTTTTTGCCATGAAGCGCCGTTAGTCACCGGTTTACGCCAGCGCAGCGCCAGCAAATCCCGCCATGCTTTTCCCGGCTGCCAGGCATGAAGCAGGGAAGCCCTGCCGGATGTGAGCGATGGGCTGAGTATTAGGCCCGCCAGCGGCAGCGCCCGTGCGCCTTCAGAGAGTTGCGACAGTGTCTTTGTCAGGCGCGCGATGCCGCCGTTGCGCAATGTGCGCGCCAGCTCCAGCGGAAAACTGTGCTGGCGATTAAGGTCGGTTTGTTGCATACCACGCTGGACCAGCTGGTGCTCAAGCTCATCAAGCGACTGGCGATAATCGTCTGCACTCTCATCGGGGGCAATAATAAATCCTATGCCTTGCTCGGGAGATGCTGATAGCGACGGCGCATGGCGTTCCCACAGCCACAGCGGGATATCCTGGCCCAACAGGCTGTAGCGTTTTTGCATCTGGCGGGCCGTGGTATCCAGCAGATCCTGCGTCATTTCTGCTTCTGCATTGACCACCCAGACCACCGCATCAGCCAGCTGGCGGCGGATTTTACGCAACGCCCGAAGCTGCGCGGGCTGCGGATCCGCCTGTGCGCTACCGTGCCACAGCAGCAAGGTATTGTGTCCCTCCAGCCAGTGCTGGGTTGTCAGCCCTGGAATACTCTGTTCGACCAGATGCTCATCCCCGACTACCAGCAGAATGCGCACCCGACTGCGCCAGCGCCATCGATACTGAAAACGCATCTGGCTGATAATATCCTGCACCCTCTGATTGTCTGCTGGCCGCGGCTTCTGCGTTCCCGTTGCACCTGTTACCTCACATGCCTGCAGCCGCACCAGCCAACGCCAGACGAGCATAAACAGCGGGCAGAACCACACCAGCGTCAGCCAGACGATCAGCGACCAGAAGGCAATCTGACGCGGCAGAGCTTCAGGCAGATCAAGGCTGCTGCCAGCAAAGTAATACAGTCCGGCGCCGATCAGTACCAGCAGGGTAATGGCGATCAGATAGCCACAAATCAGCCTGAACAGCGAATACCGCCGGTTAGTGCGTGAAGTTTCCACGGGGAACACAAACTCCTGTAATGTATCGAGATTCCCGATCTGCGGCGATCCAGCCGCAGGACTGACCGTTGAGCGCAGAGAGCAGCGCCAGCGACCGTAACGTAAAAGGTGTGATTTGCCCGGCGTTACCAAGCCACGGAGCAAGCACATGCTCCAGAGCAGACCAGCCGCCATCCAGCAGTGCTTCCATCTCTGGGACATCCGCCGCAAGGACCCGATCCGGCACATCAGCCAGCCCGGCGTAGCGGGATAGCTGCGACACGGCCTGCGCAGCCGTTTCACCGGGCACTGGCTGCCAACACTCTGAACGGTGCAGCAGCGCCGAGCCGCGCGGTGAGCAGAGCCACGCAAAGGCGGCTTCTCCGGTGATTTGCTTGTCAGCAGGCTCGCCTTCGCCACTCCCTGCGCACAGCAGCAGGGCAGGGTGAGTTTCAGCGATAAGATCGATAACGGTGTCAGTACCAGTCCGTGACGTAAGCCGGAGAATTTCTTCCGGCAAAATCATGCCCTCGGCCAGCAGCGTTTCATGAAAGGCTGCCAGGCTTACATCATCACCGAGCCAGCAGAAGTGGGTGATAAGGCGTGTTTCAGCTGCCTGACGAAAATGGGTTGCTAAGCGGTTAGCGAGATAAGCCGCCAGCATCGCAGAGCGATCGCGTGTGCCGTTCAGCACCAGCGGACAGCGCAGCACGGCGTAACCTTCAGCATTGATACCCGGCTGCGGGGCGTCCGGCGGTTGCGACAACAGCGCCAGATGTTCGGCATTGTCATCCCCGGCGGGCGTCACCAGCAGTACGGTTTCAACCGGTAATGCCTGGCTACGCTTGTGCCACCAGGCATCCAGCGCCAGCGATGTTTCGGCATGGTGCGTCCGGCTGTTATCAGTGTTTTGCAGCCATATAAGCCAGCGCAATGCCACCGCCAGCAACCAGCACAGCAATGGCAGCACCAGCGCCCAGAACCAGAATAGCGGCGAGCGGGTCGGTTTCCCTTCTGGCCACAGCAGGATGGTAGTGATTGCTGTGATAAACAACAGCCCGGGCAGCGTTACCCACCAGCGCCGCCAGCGGACAGGTTGAACGGCGGCATAGTCAGCATAGATCGGAGGTTGATTCATCCGCAGATATCCATATCCGGCAGTGAGCTGACCAACGTGCAACCGCAGGCGCACCGGTGGCCATCCAGCGCCACGGGCTTACCGTTTACGGTGCTGTTAGGCGCTCCCTGCATGATGGTGGTCATGCCGTGCTCATTGCATTTCGCTTTATCGTTAACACAGGCCACTGACTTGCCGAAAGCATCGAAACTGCCGCTGAGCACTTCGCCGCCGTAAGGTTTGAGCGTATCGCCAACGCGCACCAATTTTTTGAGCGTCATACCACTTTCGCTCCTGATGATTTCAGCATGTCGATGGCAGAGATCATCATGGCTTGGTGTTGTGAGGCCACAACATCGGAGCGGGCAAGGGCTACAGCGGCCCCTGGTTGCGTGGTGGCTGCCGGCGGATTCAGCTTCTGAATCGCGCCGGTTGCCATATCCTTCACTTTATAGGTGGCGCTGTTATAGGCCGTTTTGGGTTCGATAAAATAGATGACGTTGTTGGATGTTGGCGCAGCATTGATTACTTTGCCTTCGACAGATATCAGGCGAAGATTTTTATTGGTCTGGTTACCACAGTAAATCATGCGGTAGCGGAAATAACCGCCCCAGGGCTCGCGTCCACCCAATGCACTTTGCATAAACCAGGCGCGGGAATCGTGAATTTGCTCATCATAGAGCGCAAGCAGGTCGGCACGAGGTTGCGTGCGGATACCGGTGCCTAGCTTGTCGATAAACAGTTGGGGATAGCGCCGATTGCCATCGGCTTTCATCTGCTCGTATTCAGCGTCTTCATCATCACCATTGATCAGGAAGACGGCATGCTTGGGGATCACATCCAGGACAATTTGTGTGGTTTGATCTTTCCAGTCACCATTAAAATCGCGTCGCCACAGCTTGTAATCATGCTGAAATTCCCGGGCAGCTTCGCGTAATTGATACTGTGCGTTGGTTGGATCGAGATCGGGTTTGCCCTGTAAGCTTTCATCGAGCGGTTTGCGATTCTTTTTCGCTTCGGCGCGACGAGCGTTAAGTTCACTTACCGCTGTTTTATGATCTTCCGCTTCTTTTTTAAGTTCGTCAGGTTTTAACTGCGGTGCTTTGTTGAAGAAACTATCGGCAAATTTCTCCCCTTGCGGAAGCATACTGCCATGAGCATAGCGGCCAATGCGCCAGGCGGTGATCCAGCCAATCTGATCTATAAGGGCTGTTTCAAGCGCCTGAGAAAGCTGGTAAGGACGATAGCCTTCTTGCTTATTATCAATCTCTTCAGTGCCTTGTAGGGTGGTGTTCAGCAGGGTTTGACGCCAAATGTTGAAGCGTTTGATCAATTGCTCATCAATAGTAAACTCCCTGACACTTGCAGGAAGCATGACTCGGGAAGGTGAAATATCTTTGATTTTTGGTGTGATGATTTCGGGAGGCACCGCTAAGGGGGCTCCTGCATCGAACGCCGCTGCATACATATCGTGAAGAACAATTTGCGATAATATTTTGCCTGTGCCGGCGCATGATTTCCCTTGATCCCCGGGAGGATAACCGCCACCAACATCTGAATGCATTCCCGGGTAAATTACTTCCTGAGTATTAGCCGGATAGCTGCCGTCTGGGCGACGGACTGAGTCAAGGGGGAAGCATAAACGCTGCTCGTGCGCGGCAACGAAATGACGACAACACTTAATCAATCCCGGAAATTTACGTTCATCAGGTAATTGCTGACTATTATCCGCCCACCCCATATGACCTGCGGCACCCGGCAGGATGTGGGCAGCACCAACAGATGCTACCGTATCCAGTAATCCCAGAAACTCAATACTGATTGGCAAACCAGCAAGTATAAGATGTTCGCTTTTTAATTTGGGGTCGGGGATCTGAGTTAACCAGTTAACAAAAGTCCGCGCTTCGGCGGCTCCGCGAGAAAAACCGTATATAAATAGCTTAACTCCCAGAATATGTGGCTGCTGGATTTCCGCTTTCTGACTATCCAACGCTTTCAATAAAGGGTTAATCACATTACGTCGGTTCACTTCCCCTGAAAAAGATCCGCGAGCCTGCATGCTCGACAGAATTCCTTTAGCTACACCATCACCAAGACGTTTGGCTCCTTTAGAAATGGCATAAGTTAATGCATCCACCAATCTTAATAACGCCCAGTTAATTCGATCCTCTCCCCCAGCGGCGAAAGCAAGCCCATCATTGCTATAATCCATTTCACCAATTTTAGGGAAGGGGGTGCCAACACCTGGAATGTAATAGCGAAAATAGCCATCACTGTCAGCATTTTGATATGTCGCATGATACAACTTAGCGATATTCGTTGGGTGAGAGGGTTTAGCAATACGCGTATCGTTCTCTTCATTATTTCCCGTGCCATCGAAAAATAAACTAATATTTAAGCTCCGACAGCAGGGAATATTGCCTTTTTTATCTGTTTTCTCAGCTAAGCAGGCTCGATAATCGACTTCCTGTTTAATCTGATTTTTATAATTGGCGTTAACCTGCTTTTCACTTAGTAATAGGCGACCACCATCCGGAAACAGTGGTGGTGCGAAACATGGCAGCGCGAGGCTCATTTCATGGGACATGACGCAGGCTCCTTCATGTTCAGCGGTTCCTTGATCGGATAGTTCTCAGTGCCATACCCGGAACAAACCGTTGTTACCTTCACCTGATTGCAGGGCAGGAAGTGCACAGTCAAACCACAGCGCTCTTTGCCATATGCAGGGATATCTACGATGGTATAGCGTTGCTGATAATTAGAGGCATGACGAGCGTAAGCTTCATCTTCATAGCCGAATCCTTTTTTCTTCATTGGTATAGTTTCACCAGGATTAGGATCCACCTCCCACTCAACACGTGCTTTTAATTCAGACGTCCATTTTTCAGGAAGCATAATGCAGCAATATCCCCCACCCAAACCCGGCACATGGTATCCATTAACCGAAAAGCCATTTATTCCCTGTCCCTCGACATGATTGACTGCACGAAGATCGCCAGCGGTATAACCATCATCGCTCTTTGCATTCGAGCACCCTGAGATCAACGCAATAATCACAAGCAAAAATGCCTGAGTTAGCTTGATTGATAATTCCCTTTTCATTGCTGTCATTCCTTATAATCCATAAGATCGCCCACATAACCTTCCCGGCTTGCCTTTAAAGCGATGGCGAAACAGTGTGCAAAGTCTGCTTCTCGAGAGCCAAACGTAGTCGCCCGCTCTTTCATCAGCGCCTCGGCATCGCTGATACATCCCATCAGCTCAACCTGTGCATCACTAATGCGATTCATCGCCGGAGCATCAGTAAGCTGTCGCTCCGGGTGCCATGTGCCGGTTTTCCACACTAGCTCGCCATCCCGATCTCGCCAGCTCCAGAACAGCGCGATATCGGTGAACGTCGCCTGCTGTTCTGGGGGCTGGACGTGTTCCAGCAAAGAGGAAAACACGCGGTTGTCGTAGTAACGCAGTAAGCCGGTTTGCTCTTCCCAGTGAACCTGAGAGAGTGCCTGCAGATGGCTGCTCAGCAGATCGAACGCCAGCGGTGAAAGCAGTAACGTCAGGCGTGGCGAGCCGGTGAAATGCTCCACCAGCTGTTCCAGCCAGCGCTGGTGGCTGCCGGCGCTCCAGTGCAGTCGCATTACCAGCGGCGAATATTCTGCCGTTGCGGCTTCCGGCGTACCTTCGAATAGCGCGAACCAGCGTAATGGCGGGGTTATCTGGTTCAGCGCCTGCTGCAGCGGCTGCACGCTACCGGCCTGATCTACCAGCACATCGATATAATCCTGCCCGGCTGCAGTGCAGAGGGCAGTAGCCTGCTTCAGCCATGCTTTGCCGTTATCTTTATTCGTCATCGTTAGCCCCGCGGCGCAAAAGCCAGCGCCGCCTCCTGCGCTTTTTTCAGGCACGCTTTGCACACCGATTTAGGCAGTTCTGGCAAGTGGGTTTCTTCGCTGGCGGGAGTATCCCAGGCATGCGCGCCACGGATGCTGGTTTTACCCGGCGAATGGATCTGAATATCGCCTTGTGGCGTGATCCGGATGGTTGCGCCACCGCAGCCCAGTACGATGCCGTTTTTCGCGGTCAGCCGCAGTTCCCCCTGCACGGTCTGCACGCTGATATCTTTCATCGCCGTCAGTCCCAATGTGTCAGCATGGGATTCCACCGTCAGCGGTCCTTTGCCTGACACCATGCGGATTCCCTCCTGCTGCGACAGCAAAGAAATCGCCTGACGGGCGTTGACCTGAATACGTTTGCCGCTGGCAATACTGGTTTCTGTCTGGCTTTGCAGGTGCAGAGTGGTGCCTGAATTAAGCAGGATGCTTTTGGGGCTAACCGCACCGATACCTTCCGGTGCGCTCAGCAGCATTGCCGGGGATTTCAGCTGATCGACAGCTGCCAGATAAGCCTTGAGATGGGCGGCATCGGGCTGGAAATTGTGGTGTGACTGCGTGATGGTTTGCCAGTCGCTAATCTGGCTGAGCGCACCTTTGATAAGGCTTAGCGCTGGGGCCATCTCCAGCACCTTACCGGTTGCGGTAATCTGCGCATCTGCAGTAAGGAAAAGACCTTTACCGGCACGCAGCGTACCTGTGCTGTCCGTGCGCAGTTCAAAACCTTCACCCCGCTTAGTGCGGGCATTATCAACGATATGACCGAGCGATAGCTGGCTCTTACCGCCAAATTCCGTCGAGAGTTTGACATGCTCATAGCCCCGACGATCCTCAAACCTGAGTTTGTTGTTTGCCGGCGTCCTCAATACATTGCGTTGATAATTATAGAGATTAACCGGGTCCTCATGACGCGAGTCATGCATCGAGCAGAGGATGTACGGCCTGTCGGGATCGCCGTTGGTGAAGGCAATCATTACCTGCGTTCCGGCTATCAGCGGGAAGTGCCAGCCGTAGACATTCCCTGCATAGGGCTTCGCTAACCGCACCGGCACGCTTTCAAAACCGGATTGCCATGACGCATTCACATCGAACTGGAACCGCACCCGATAACGTCCATGTTCATCAAGTTCGGCATACTGCGCATTGTCAACCGGGCTGGTTACGCGTGCCAGCAGTGTTCCCGCGATGTGCGGCCAGGTTTTCAGCGGTGGGCGATAGGGGCTGTGGGAGCGTACCGGTACGGCGGTGAAACGAATAACGTAGGCAGTATCACGTGAAATTCGGGTTGAAGAGGTTGCAATGACCAGCAGACCATCAGGCGCATCCGGCCACGCTTTGCCTTGTGGCGAGATGACCATGCCCGGACGAATCTCCATGGCATTGGTGCTGCCTGCAAAGGTGATTTGCTCGGTGATCAGACGTTCCTGGCGACGCCGGGCAAACCACTGGCCCTGTTCCGGCAGCGCCTGAAATTCTTTACCTCGCTCCTGATAATTCTCACCGTAGCGGTAAAGCGTTCCAGTCAGTGCCGGTTTATCGGGATCGGTTTCAACCTCGGCCTGCATGTCATCCTGCGCATGGCGGTAATACTCATCATTGAGTTTTGTGCTTGCTGCAACCGACTGATGGTTAATGGATATATTCCACAGTGATTCCTGCCCACCATCAAACAGGCCTGACGGATGACGAAATGCAATAGGCATTTCTGAGGCGTATGCCTGCGCGCTATCCCCCAGCACCAGCACATCACGGTGATTTTCCTCATCCCAGCTGAAGTAATAAAACACGCCAATACGTGCGAGGTGGCGCTCAATAAATGCAAGATCGCTTTCGGCGTAAGAGATATAGAAATCGCGCACCGGATACTGCGTGCTTAACTGGAAGTGATAATCGAGTGAAGAGAATTCCCAGCGTTTCAGAATGTCTTCTACGACACCCGGCACGCTCATGTGTTGATAAACGGCATACGTGAGGCTGGATCGTAGCAGTGCCAGGCGAGACTCCAGCGTCACCACATACCGCGTTTCATCAGCAGAGGACTCACACTGCTGAAAAGCAGTAATCACGCCGCGCAGAATGCGTGGCTCTACCGATTGCCAGGGTTGACCGTCGGGATAAAACAGCAACTGAGCTGCGCTGTTAATTAAAATCTCAGCCGGAATATTGCGGGTAGCACTGGTTATCTCAATGGTGTAGTGCCAGGGCGTATTTAACGCCTCCTCACCATTAAAACGCAGCACCGATAACTGAATATCCGGATGCTGGTTTTTCAGCACAGAGATGTTTAGCTGATAGTGGTTATAAACCGGCGTAGTTCCGCCCTGGAGAACAAAATCCTTTCTGCCCATTAACAGATTCCTTCCTGAAATGTGTATTGGTCTGGCGTTTATCCTTTGCCAGTCAGATATTGCAGATGATCGTTCATGATGAATGTGGCAATAGCAATGGCAACGATAATACCGCTACGAATAAGCCAGGGAGCGCGCTGCCAGAACGATGATTTATAGGGTGAACGCTGAATAAAAATCGGTTTGTCGGGTGATTCAGACTGCTCAGGTAATAGTGCTTTTAGCTTCTGCATCAGCGAAATACGCTCTTCGTTATCTTCCGTCAGACACTTTCCGATATAGCCGAAGCGCAACATGCGGTAATAGCAGGCCACAAGAGTTTCCGCAGGCGCGGGTTCATGCAGCAACGTTCTGATGCGTTCGTAGAAGATTTCACCCCCATTAAGATGAGCGAGAAAATATCCTTGTAACGGCGAGCGTTTCCACCAGACAGAGATGTCTGTATCCGGGATCGTCATGATCAGTTCATCAAGAAATACGCTATGCGCGAACGTGATCTCCTCGCAGAAAATAGGGGGTGCACCAGCGGCGAGGAGTTTATCCTGGACCTGCTCGATCAGGGTGAAACAGCGCTGGTAGAGCGCATCATCAATGGTGATGGTTTGTCCGTTTCGTATGGCGAGAGACAGCAGCCAGGTTTCCTGCATCAGAGTGTCGAGGGTATTAATTGAGATGTTGTGATCTGCAGAGGTCATGAGCACCATCCTGGTAACTACTGAGTAATGTTAATCCCTTAACCCGATAACAAATTAAATCGAGTGCATTGCCAATGCTTATTACGAGTGCAGTTAAAAAGCTGGACTCTGTGCTTTTCGCGCAATGTTTAAACTTCAGTGGCGATGAAGGTATTACATTGAGTGATAGTTTATCAAGCTGGAAATTCAAATTTTGGAATGCGGCTCTATTTACGAACTGATTTTAACGATGCTGTTAAAAGTAATTTTAACGTTATCTATTAACAGGTGCTAATAGGTTATCATCGTTGATTTAATTGGATTTTAATTTTTTGCTTGGTTTGCAGCATACGATGTCATTAAACCGCAGCGCTACAGCCTGATGGAGATAGTAAGGCTATATTTATCCGGCGAGGATGTGTATGCGCGAAAATGAATGAAGTTACGGTGGCGTTAATAATGAGAGTAAAAAAATTATATTGTTTTGGCTTTAATGAGTTTTGCAGTTTTATGTTCTCATGGAAGTTTTTAACTAACGTTAATGCATATATTTATCAGCCTATTTTAAGGTCGTTTTTAGATATTATTAACTTTTACTTTTTTACCTGCCGCAACCGCGCAATCAACTCATCCAGCCCGCTCTCCACCAGCATCTCCACCGCATCGCTCCGTGTAGTTTCACTCAACCGCACCACCTGGTCGATTTTCCTTAAAACAGACATGCGTAATGACAGCGACACTGCTTTCTTTTTCTCTTTGTCGAGAAATACCCGGCTGACGGTTTCGCTCTGTTGCAGTTCAGCGTTGAGCTTGAGTGCTTCATTAATATGACGCAGGCTTTTTTTGTCGAGTTTGCCAGCGTCAGTCAACTGATAGCAGTGGGTGAGGCGGCTATATTTAATCTCCGCAGACCAGGATTCACGCAGTTCTTTTAGCGCGCGCGTTAGCGTGGGTTCGGAGCAGTCGAGCGAGGCTAAAATGCGGCTGGACGCTATCGGTTTGCCGCTGCTGAGCAGTGAGGCCAGCATAAATACGCGTGTCTGTCGGGTACTGAGTTGCATGGTCGATTGAGGCCTGCGTTAAAATTCAATGGTCTGTATCGCCCTCCTGGCAAACGGTTTTCGACAGTATCAGAGGGTGTTTAAATATCAGGTAAATAGGTTCCGAAAAACCGGCGTATCCTCAGATCGTGTATCCGGTGCAATGCCATATTCCTGCGCGCGCGCCAGGATCGCGGCGGCCCAGCGGCGATGCGTCGCCGGTTCGCACATCGCGCCCTGCGATTTGAAAACCGCCTGGCTGGAGTTGAGGATGCGGAACGCGTCAGCCTGATCGCTGGCCGAAACCATCAGCATCTCCTGAATCTTGCCGATCTGGCTGGGATGGATGGCGGTTTTGCCGACCAAACCGTGCGCGATATCCAGTGCCAATTCCTGATCCATAATCTGCTGATCGTCGATGTGCTCGCACACCGGTGCGGTCAGCGCAAAATCACGCGAAGCAAACACCGCCACCAGCATTTTAATGGTGTAACCCATCGGGCTGTCATACAGCGTGAATTGACGCGAGCGGCGCAAAGAGAGCACATTCATCAAGTCGTTACCGCCAATACGCAGGGCAATCACCCGCTGGCGGCAGGGATGGTTCTGCAGCGTGAGAGCCAGCTCGCGCATCGCCACCACGTCAAACACCTCTTCGGTTTCCAGCGTCGGCATCATGCACAGATGGCTCGGTTCGAGAATCTGCCACCATACCGGCAACGAATCGGCGGTGAATTTCGGCAGCACAAAACCATCGATCGCGCTGAGGTTGAGGTTTTTCACCAGCCATGCGCCCATCTCGCTGTTGCGTGGACGGACAAAAACCAGCGGCCACTGCGCGTTGCCATTGGCGCGCTGTTCGGCATTCAACACCTGCAAAATTTGCTGCAGATTGTGCAGTGCCTGCGGCAGATCGGCATCACTCACCGCATCTTCCAGGCAGATCACCAGCGAGCGCAGGCCGCTGATTTTATTGTGCAGAATGGCATCGACGATATCGCAGCGCACCGCCGGCATATATAGCGTTGCGCCCAAACGCCACGGAGAGAGACGGTCGTTCATCACAGCACCTTTTTGATTATCGTCACGGCGCGGTATTGCCCAAGATCGGCTCCCGCTTCTGTGATGGTTAGCCCTTTTTGTTGGGCCAGATAGACCAGCAGCGCCACGTCGGGATCGTCCACCGAACGCACCAGCACCTGATCCGGCACACGACGCAGCACGGCGCGCGTGGCTTCGGCGATGCCCGGCTTGATGCGGTTAATGCTGTTCACCTGATAACGCTCCGCCAGCATGGCGATCACCGCTTCACTTTGCGCGACTAGCCGTTGCTGATGTTGTGGATCCTGCTGGCAAGCGGGCAGGGTGCTGATATCCAGCGCGCGCGCGTATTCCGCCACGGTGTTCACCAACTGCTGACTGCAATCATATTGCGCTAAGTGGTCGCACTGCACGCAGCCGTGCAAGCCCTCTTCAGACCACAACGAGCGCGAGATCAAGCCCGACACCGGCGCGCCCATAATGCCAAACGGGATCAGCCAGTCATCATCGCTGGCCGAAAGCCACGCCCGGCCACAAGGATCGGCCAGCACCACTAAACGTGGTTGCAGCGGATAGCCGGGACGCTGTTCCAGGCTGCGGATCAGCTCGCCAGTGATGGCGCCTTTGCCGGTCCAGCCATCGACGAACACAATGCCGTCGCTGCCGTGGCGCGCTTCAATGATGTCCAGCGCCGCGCTATCAATGCCGCGATCGCGGATGATGCTGATGCCGTAATGATACGATTCGCGGCCCATCGCGCGCAGCGCCTGTTGCAGCATCACGCCGAGCGGCACGCCCGCGCGCACCAGGCTTACCAGCACAATCGGCGTGTCGCCAAACTGCTGTGCCAGCGTCCGCGCCAGCATGGTGACCTCTTTCGCCAGCCGGCCCGCGCCCTGATCCAGCGCGCGGGAAAACAGCTCGAGGTGCCAGCGCGTCGGTTCCGGTTCCTGGCTCAGCATCTCGGAGTAGTGACGCGCGCCGGATTGGATCAGCTGCTCTTTTTGCTCGACCGGCGTCATGTCGATTTCAACCGGTTTCAGCAAAAATTCGACGTCGCCGGGTTGGTAGGATCCAGAGAAAGGCAGGTTATTCACCATCTCATTGTTCTCCGAATAGGGATTGGTTGATGCGCTCGGCAAACTGGCTTTGACGTGGAATGCCGTACCAGCTGCACAGCTTCATAAAGCGGTGATCGCTGAGGCTGTCGCCGAGGCCAATCACCGGGAACACGCCGCGTTCTTTACGCAGTTTTTCCAGCAGAAAGCTGACGGCTAAGCCTTTTTCCACCACGTTCGGCAGCCAGGCCACATTGTTGCTGTTGCGATGGATGTAGTAGCCGGCAGTCGGGAAGCGTTGCTCGATTTCATCGGCGATGGCGTAAAGCTCTGCGAGCCGCGTGCTGTCGCGATGCTTCATCACCAGATAGATCGGCGTCACGCCATATTCATAGTTGATGCGCGCCCAGCCATTGATGTCGCGTTCTGCCATCAGGTCGGTAATCGCCTGCTGCATGGAGAGCAGCGCCGGACCGTAAGGCGTGAGTTGTTCCAGCATGTGCGCGCGCCATTCGGCATCTTCCTCACCTTGCGGATTGAGGATCACTGCGCCGTGCGTGGTCACCGCCCAGGAACGGAAAGGGACTTGCACGCGGGCAATCTCTTCGGTGCCGCGTGCGGTGACCGGGATCAAATCGGCTTGCTCAATCATCCAGTCGACGAGCATCGACTGCTCCTCAGTCATAAAGCTGCGTGGCTGCAGGCTGAGATCGAGCGCGCCGGTGCGGAACGGCTCAAGATCCAGCTCGTCCACCATTTTGCGGCGCGTTTGAAATAGCGTGTCGTCAAGGTCGGAAAAAATCACCGGCTTATTCATAGCTAATCACCTCAACTTGGGGCGCAACCTTGGCCAGTGCCGCGGTTAACAGCGGGTCCACGCTGTCGACGGGCGTTTCGATGCACAACAAAATGCGGTCAAACTGTTGATGCGCCACGTTATAAACAAAGTTGGCGATGCCGAGGCCGTAGTTATCGCCGAAGGCAATCGCCGATTCGATGGCAAAACCGGTGGCGATCGGTGAACGCGTGGTGGAGCTGTATTTCACCTGCGCGCCCTGCGCCGCCAGCCGTTCGGCCAGCAGGAAAGGTTCCCAGACAAATTCACTGCTGCCGAGCACGAGAATTTTCTCTCCCGGCTGCGCCTGAATGGCTGCACCGAGATCGGCGGCGGGGGCTGCCATGCCGAGTCGGCCCCAGCTCTGTTTACCGGTAATTGGCACGGTGGCAGCATCGTTGAGTGCGACGGCGGGCATCGGCGGCAGCGCGGCATCCGGGTCCTGCTGCCAGTGCCAGTCACCTTGCACCAGCGATATGCTGCGCAGCGCAACCGGACAGCGCGCGGCTAGCGCCTCGCCGCTCCAGTCGGTGAGGGTGACGGCGATAACCTGCTCGATCTGCTTTAAGCCGCCGTCGTTGCGCAGCGCTTCAAGCAGATTAATAAAGGTGTTGCCGGTGGTGGCTTCGTCATCAATCATTACCAGCGTGCGCGCATTCAGCACCCGATGGCGCAGCTGCGCGTCATCGGGCAGATAGATCAGATGATCGGTGGCGTGGCTATGATTCTCTTTAAACTCGCACAGCAAATCGGCCTGCTGCGCATGGCGCGTCGAGGTGAGATACACCGCTTCGCCTGCGCGCTGGCGCACTTCATCAAATACGCCTGCGCCGAGGCCAACTGCGGTTTCGGCCATGCCGATAAACAGCACCGGGCCCTCAGCGAAAGGCGGAAACTGCTCGGCAAGTTGGCGATAAACGGCACGCATTTTTTCCGGCTCAACTGGAATATGGCGGCCGAGCACTTTACTGACGAACAGGAAAGCGCGCTTGGGATTGCGACGTTCGGCGATCTCAAACAGGTCGTCGATGGCGCTAATGCCGCCGGTTGGCGTGACGGTCAGCGTGCCGCATGAAAGCGTCCTGCTCCAAAGTGTGGTCATGGAATGTTCCTCATTGAACCTGGTTGGACAGGACGGAGTTGTAAGCGACCACGTCGCTCAGCGCGCGGACGGTGGCTGGCGCGAAGGCGCTGCGGGATTCGTCGATTGCCTGCTGCTGACTGATCAAGCCTAGCTGGCGTAGCGCAAACAAGCCGGGAAGATTTACGCCGCTGAAGCGCGTGTAACCAATGCCGCCGGAAGGACGCATATTGATCTCCAGTAATAACGGTTTGCCGCTGGCATCATTGCGCGTCTGCACGTTGATCAATCCATCGGCGATCATGGCTGCAGCACAAGCTTGTGCCAGCTCAAAGGCTTCGCCGCTGTGCTCGAGATACTGCAACGCACCCTCTTTGCGACGCGCCACGGCGGCCAGCACTTTGCCGTTTTCCGCCAGCATATCGACGGAATATTCCGGCCCCGGCAGCCACGGCATTAATACCAGCGGTTCCATGCTGTCGGCGGCTTCCAGCGCCTGGAGGTAATATTTTGCATTAACCCGGCGTGCATCCGGATGAGTAAACGCCGCCATTGGCGAGACGCTTTCATCAAACTGCCAGAATCCCATGCCATAAATGCCTTTAACCGGTTTTACGCACAGCGGCAGATCGCCAAACGGCTGGCTGGCGATCAGCTCACGTAACTGAGCCGGTGAGTCGACACGCAGCGAAGGCACCACCGGCAGGTTGAGGCTCTCCATGCGCTGGGCAAACGCGACTTTATCGTCAGCCAGATCCAGCATGGCGAGATCGCGCGCGCCCGTGGTTAAGCGTGCGCCGCTGGCTTCAATGGCAGCGCGATGTGCCTCAAACCAATGGGCATGGCGGCCAGTATGAATCGCCTGAATGGCGTATTTTTCTACGGTAGAAAGAATAAATTCGAGGCGCTGATTAACATCGTTGGGTTCTATTAATGCATAATCCGCCAAAGAAAGTATTTCATTACGCTGTTGGCGATGCGATGCATAAATCGACACATTGTAGTTATGTTTTTTAGCTGTAGACGTAATGCCAGTAATTATATCGCGCTGGGAGGATAAACCTTCCATTAGCCAAATTTTGTGAGACATTTCTAATTATTTCCGCAGGAGGCTTGCCGGTGGGTTATGGATTGCGAGTGTATTTATCACGCCGTAACTAGTCAATCATAATATGATTTTTTACCCTAACGTAACCTTATGAATTTTAATGTAAAGAATTGTCATGTTTAGTGCGTGAGTTGAACCGCGGTGATTTGCTTAAGTTGTTATTATAAAACGATTTATTTTGTTTCATGAAATTGCTGTGAAAATTAATGCCGCTCATCAATATCATCATGATATGATTTTGGCCTCATGGAATTTGAAGCAAATATAAAACCCTTTTCAAACCTGTTTGAAGGAATTATGACATGGTTTCATTAAGCAAGAATCAGACGGTCTCACTCAGCAAACAAACCGCTTCGCTGAATAAACTCCATTTCGGCTTAGGCTGGGATCCAATTAAAAAGAAAGGCTTCATGGGCAAGCTTTTCGGTGGCGGCAGTGATTCAATTGATCTCGATGCCAGCTGCGTATTACTGGATCAAGCCGGTAATGCCATTGATACCATCTGGTTCCGCGCATTAACCTCGAAATGCGGTGCCGTTAAGCACAGCGGCGATAACCGGACCGGCGAAGGTGACGGCGACGATGAAGTGATCAACGTCGAATTATCACGTCTGCCGGCCAACGTTGAGTATCTGGCGTTTACGGTGAACAGCTTCCAGGGCCAGACCTTCAACGAAGTGGAAAATGCTTTCTGCCGCGTCGTCGATCAAAACGGCAAAGAGCTGGCGCGCTATGAACTGACCGAGCAAGGCAGCCATACCGGCATCGTGATTGCTTCCCTGCACCGCAACGGCGGACTGTGGGACTTCACGGCGCATGGCCGCGCGAGCGCAGGTCGTACCATCGACGCGATGCAAAACGACATCGTTGCCGCAGTGGTGCGCTAATGAATATGACGCCGGGGAGCAATGCTCCCGTTCCCGCAAATCTGCTGACGGTGCGCGTGCTGTCTGGCGGCGCCGTTGATGCTTCGGCATTTCGTCTGTTCGCCAGCGGCAAAGTGAATGGCGATGCCGACATGGTGTTCTACGGTCAGCCGGATAACGATGACCGTACCATCAGCCTGAAAAGCGAAGGGCACAATTCTGCCTTTGCTGTCGATCTCAACCGCTTGCGTCCTGAGGTCCAGAAAGTTGCCTTCACCGTCACCTGTGACGGCGGCCCCAACGTGTCGGGTTTGCAACGCCTGGCAATTCAGGTGGAGCAGGGCGGCGAAGTGCTGCTGAACGGCAGCGTGGAGCTGGTGGGACGTCAGGAAGCGGCGTTGATCCTCGGCGAACTTTACCGTCGCAATAATGACTGGAAATTCCGCTTTATTGCACAGGGTTTCAACGGCGGCCTGCAGCCGCTGGCGGAACATTTTGGTGTCGATGTGGCTGAGCCGGCACCAACGCCTGCTCCAGCGCCGCAGGCGGCTCCAGCACCAGCACCAGCACCAACGCCTGCACCGGCAAAAATCAATCTGAGCAAAGTTTCTCTCACCAAAGAGAAACCAGCCATCAGCCTGACCAAGCGCGATAACTTCGGTGAAATCCGCATTAACCTCAACTGGCATCGTGAGACGAACAGCGGTGGCGGCGGATTGCGCTCCTTCTTCGGCGGCAACAAAGGCGTGGATCTCGATCTCGGCGCCTTCGTTGAGCTGCAAGACGGCTCGCGCGGCGTGATTCAGGCACTCGGCGGCAACTTTGGCGCCATGCATGCCAAACCTTTCGTACACTTGCAGGGTGACGATCGTACCGGCGAGGTTACCGATGGTGAATGGCTGCACATTAACGGTCGCGAGTGGAGCCAGATTCGTGAAGTGCTGATTTTTGCCTTCATCTACCAAGGCGCGGCCAGCTGGGACAAAACGGATGGCGTAGTGACGCTGCACATCCCAGACCAGCCACCGATTGAAACGCGTATGACGGAAGGGGAGAACCGCCGCAACATGTGTGCGATTGCTCGCCTCGTCAATGAGAACGGCAGTATCCGCGTCGAGCGTATCAATCAGTTCTTTAACGGGCATTCCGATATGGATAAAGCTTTCGGTTGGGGATTCAACTGGCGAGCCGGTTCCAAATAATTACAGACAGAGGATCTACTATGAGCTTTTTCAACAAGGTCAAAGGGGCATTTAACTCCGGCCGCGATGAGCTGACCAAACAGGTTAGCCGCTTTAAAAATAAGAAATTTATGCAGGGTACAGTCGCAGTCTGCGCGCGCATTGCGGTTGCAGATGGCGGCGTGAGCGCAGAAGAAAAACAGAAGATGATCGGTTTTCTGCGTGCGTCTGAAGAATTGAAAGTTTTTGATACCACGGAAGTGATTGAGTTCTTCAACAAGCTGGTAAGCAGCTTCGATTTCGATCTGGAAATCGGCAAGGGCGAAACCATGAAGTACATCCTGGCATTAAAGGATCAGCCGGAAGCCGCGCAGTTGGCGATCCGTGTAGGTATTGCTGTCGGTAAAAGTGATGGTGATTTTGATGCTGACGAGCAAAAAGCGGTGCGCGAAATCGCCGTGGCTTTGGGCTTCGATCCAGCAATTTTTGGGCTTTAAGTTTCGTCTTTTAAGGGTTAATCATGGTATCTACACACATTGGCTTTCCAGCTGAAACCGTCGCGGTGTTCATCGCGCTGTCAGTAGGGGCTATTTTTATCGACCTGTTTATGCACCGTGGCGACAAGCCAATTTCGCTGAAAAGCGCGGCGTTATGGTCGGTGTTCTGGGTTGCAGTGGCGATGGGTTTCGCCGGCTTCCTCTATATCCATCACGGCGCTGAAGTTGCCAGCCTGTTCGTGACCGGTTACGCGCTGGAGAAAGTTCTTTCCGTCGATAACCTGTTCGTGATGATGGCGATCTTCTCGTGGTTTGCCGTTCCGGACCGCTATCGTCACCGCGTGCTCTACTGGGGCATCATCGGTGCTATCGTCTTCAGGGGCATCTTCGTGGCGATCGGTACTGGCTTGCTGAGCCTCGGTCCGTACGTCGAAATCGTGTTTGCGCTGATCGTAGCGTGGACGGCGGTGATGATGCTGAAAAGCGGCGACGACAGCGACGAGATCGAAGATTACTCGCAGCACCTTGCCTATCGCGGCGTGAAACGCTTCTTCCCGATCTGGCCAAAAATGCGTGGTAACGCCTTCCTGCTTAATCAGAAGGAAGTCGATGAAGAGCTGCAGAAGCCAGAAAACAAAGATGTGATGGTCGGTCGCGGCAAGAAAGCGGCGCTGTATGCCACGCCGTTGATGCTGTGTGTGGCGGTGGTTGAACTCTCTGACGTGATGTTCGCCTTTGACTCGGTGCCGGCGATTATCGCGGTGAGCCGTGAACCGCTGATCGTCTATAGCGCCATGATGTTCGCCATCCTCGGCTTGCGTACTCTGTATTTCGTCCTTGAAGCATTGAAGCAGTATCTGGTTCACCTGGAGAAAGCCGTTATCGTGCTGCTGTTCTTCATCGCGGTGAAACTGGGTCTGAATGCTACCGATCATATCTGGCATCACGGCTACAGCATCTCTGCTAGCGCCAGCCTGTTTGTGGTACTCGGCGTGTTAGCGGTCGGTATTGTGCTCAGCGTGATGTTCCCCGGGAAACCCGAGGAAAAAGAAGAGAGCTGATCTTCAACCAGTGATGAGTCTGAAAAATCATTAACCAAGAGGTAATTACAATGAGCGTTTCTCTTTCTAAAGGCGGTAACGTTTCGCTAAGCAAAGCGGCACCAACCATGAAAAACGTCCTCGTTGGCCTTGGCTGGGATGCACGTTCCACCGATGGTCAGGACTTTGACCTTGATGCGTCAGCGTTCTTGCTGTCCGCCAGCGGCAAAGTGCGCGGCGATGCTGACTTTATTTTCTATAACAACCTGGTCTCTTCTGACGGTTCCGTTTCGCACACCGGTGACAACCGTACCGGTGAAGGCGATGGCGATGATGAATCGCTGAAAATCAAACTGGACCTAATTCCCGCTGACGTCGACAAAATTGTATTTGTGGTCACCATCCACGATGCACAGACCCGTCGTCAGAGCTTTGGCCAGGTTTCAGGCGCGTTTATCCGCCTGGTTAACGATGATGACCGCAGTGAAGTGGCGCGTTACGATTTGACCGAAGATGCGTCAACCGAAACCGCTATGCTGTTTGGCGAGCTGTACCGTAACGGTGCCGAGTGGAAATTCCGCGCGGTTGGCCAGGGTTATGCCGGTGGTTTGGCCTCGGTATGTGCTCAGTACGGTATCAACGCGTCTTAATCGCTGACTTAACTCTCACGGGCAGCCGCGCGCTGCCCGCATCATCCAATTAAAAGCAGGAGCTTTAAAATGGCAGTTTCTCTGGTAAAAGGCGGTAACGTTTCCCTGACTAAAGAAGCACCAACCATGAATGTTGCCATGGCGGGTCTGGGTTGGGATGCACGTGTAACCGATGGTCAGGACTTTGACCTTGATGCTTCAGTGTTTATGGTTGGCGACGACGGTAAAGTGCTGAGCGACAGCGGCTTTATCTTCTTCAACAATAAGCTGAGCGCTTGTGGTTCCGTTGAGCATCAGGGCGATAACCGCACCGGTGCCGGCGATGGCGATGACGAGCAGGTGAAAATTACCCTGTCTCAAGTGCCGGCTGATGTGAAGAAGCTGGTGTTTGCGGTCACCATTTATGATGCAGAAGCGCGTAAGCAGAACTTCGGCATGGTGAGCAACAGCTTTATGCGTATCTTCAACAATGATAACGGCGCCGAAATCGCCCGTTTTGACCTGTCTGAAGATGCTTCGACCGAAACCGCGATGGTGTTTGGCGAGCTGTATCGCAACGGCACTGAATGGAAATTCAAAGCCGTTGGTCAAGGCTTCGCAGGCGGCCTGGCAGCGCTGGCTTCGCAGCACGGCGTGAGCGTCTGATTTAAAATAGTGTTATTAAAGCCCCGGCTGGTCCGGGGCTTTTTACTATCTAAAGGATGCATCCTTAACAGGAGGTTAAAAGTATGATGTTACAACCGGGCCAGAATCTCCCGCTGCAAAGCATGCAGCTGACGCTTCGCCTGCACTATGCCGCCACATCCACCTTCAGCGGTGATGTGGATTGCAGCGTTTTCCTGCTTAATGCCAACGGAAAAGTGCGGGGTGATGACGACTTCATCTTCTTCAATCAGCCCGCGACAGCCAATCGCAGCGTGGTGATGCAAAACACGCCGCAGGGCAGCAGCCTCACGTTGGATCTGAATAAAATCGCTGCAGACGTAAGCAAGATTGCCATCACCTTAGTGATTGACGGCAATGAGACGCTGACCGCGCTCAACACGTTGACTCTGACAGCAGAAAATATTGCTCACTTCAGCCCGGAAACGCAGGGGCGCAGCGAGAAAGCGCTGATCCTGGCAGAAGTTTATCGTCACAACGGCGGCTGGAAACTGCGAGCATTAGGGCAGGGATTCAACGGTGGACTTGAACCTCTGGCACGCAATTATGGCGTCGATATCGCGCAACCCACGGCGCAACCCGCCGCGCCAACGGTGGTTAGCCTGGAGAAAAAACTGCAGGAGAAAGCGCCGCGGTTAGTGAGCCTGGCAAAAAAAGCCACCGTTAGTCTGAGCAAATATCAGCTGCAGACGGTAAAAGCGAGAGTGGCGTTTGTGCTGGATGCTTCAGGATCGATGAAAGGGCAGTTTAGTAAGGGCAACGTGCAGGCGGTACTGGATCGCATTGCAGTGCTGGCGGCGCAGTTTGATGATGACGGTTCGATGGATGTCTGGGGCTTTGGTCAGCAACACGCAAAATATCCCGATGTCACGCTGGACAATCTTGATGGCTATATCGCTATGATTCAGCGTGGTGGCAAGCAGTCAGCGTGGGAGATTTTACCCGGACTGGGCGGCACCAATAACGAGCCGCCGGTAATGGAAGAGTTGATTGATACCTTCCGCCACAGTGATTTACCGGTATACGTAGTGTTTATTACCGATGGCGGCATCAGCAAAACGCGCGCCATTAAAGAGGCGATTCGCCGCTCGGCAAACTATCCGATCTTCTGGAAGTTCGTCGGGCTTGGCGGCAGTAACTACGGTATTCTGCAGGATCTGGATAACTTCAACGATCGCCGCATCGACAATACCCATTTCTTTGCCATCGATAACTTCGCCAGTCTGGCTGAGGATCGTTTGTATGATTTGCTGTTGGAGGAGTTTAAACCCTGGCTGGATGCGGCAAAGGCTGACCGGATTTACTGATCAGCCGATATAGCGCTGCTAAGGATCAAGACGCAACATGCGCAGTTTTTCCATCGGCACGCGGCGTTTTTTCCACGTTGGATGGAAATGACGCCAGTGCGGGTCCTGCGCGGCGGCCAGTAATTCAAAATCACCGCGCGTATCGCCCCAGGCGCGCAGGTGATAGTTATGCAGCGGGCCGTAGACGCTTTCCAGTCGCTTGACCTTTTGCCCGCAGCGGCAGTTGTGACCGGTAATCTTGCCAGTGAGAATGCCGTCCACCACCTCTAATTGGGTGCCGATCAGATTGATGCCCAAACGCTCAGCAAACGGCTCTAACACCATCGCAGGCGAGGCGGAACAGATGGTCACTTGCGCGCTGGAGTTCACCTCAGCAGCCACCGCCAACAGGCCTGCCGGGCGCATCAACTTGTTCCAGTTTGCCGCGCAGAATAGCTGCGCCTGCTGACGAATCCACTTCTCCTCGACGCCGGTCAAAAACGTTTTAATCAGCACTTCTTTCAGCTCATCACGCGTCAGCTTTTTCCGCATGCAGTGCAGCGTGGGCAGCGCTAACCTGGCAATTTTGCGCGCAAAAGCGCGTTTGCCAAAACTGAAGCGCAGAAACGGGATGAAGCTATCGTGAATAGTCAACGTGCCGTCAAAATCAAACACTGACAGCACCTGATTTTCACGCGCTAAGGAGGATTCCATGGACATGTTGTTCTCTTTTCGTGCAAGCCGTAATGAATGCAACGATGATAGCAAATGGTGAGACGATATTCTCATGCAGGATTGCGGCTACCGATAAACGGTAGCCGTTTGAAATGCTTACTCGTGAATCTTTCCCTCTTCCTCGCGGGTTTTACCTTCCTCGATAAACTCTTCGTCGATCTCTTCTGAGTTCTCACGGTTATCGCGACCGGAGAGCAGATTCCAGCAGGCAATAAACAGCGCGGCAATGAGCGGTCCAATCACAAAACCGTTGATGCCGTACACTTCCATGCCGCCCAGCGTTGAGATCAAAATCAGGTAGTCAGGCATTTTGGTGTCTTTACCCACCAGCAGCGGACGCAGGATGTTATCCACCAGACCCACCACCACCACGAAGAAACCAATCAGGAACAGGGCTTTCCAGATGGCGCTGGTGGCGAAGAAGAAGATGGTCGCTGGCACCCAAACAATCGCCGAGCCCACCGCTGGAATCAGCGACAGGAACGCCATCAAGGTGCCCCATAACAAGCTGCCATCAATGCCGGTGATCCAGAAGGCGATGCCGCCAAGCACCCCTTGCACCACTGCAACCACCACCGTGCCTTTTACTGTGGCACGCGATACCGCCGCAAACTTCATCATCAAATGATGTTTAACGTAGGTTGAAAGCGGCAGCGCTTCCAGCATCAGATTGACCAGCCAGGCACCGTCTTTCAACAGGAAGAACAGCAGGTAAAGCATCACGCCAAAACCAACGGTAAAGGTGAAGGTGCCTTTCCCGATCAGGAACACGCTGCCGGCCATGTACTGGCCGCCTTTCAGCGCAAAGCCAGAAAGCTTTTGCTGAATCTCTTGTGCGTTGTTCAGGTTGTTTTCGGCGAGATAGTTGCGCGCCCAGGAAGGCAGATGCTGCAGCAAATCAGCAAACACCGCCGGGAACTGTGCGGAGTTGTTTTGCAGCTTGGTGTACACCGTGTTGACTTCAACCACCATCGAAGAGGTGATCAGCGCCAGCGGGGTGAATACAATCAGGCAGATAATCAATAAAGTCGCAAACGACGCCAGGCCGTTACGATCGCCCATTTTGCGGCGCAGCAGCGACTTTAAGGGATGGAAGATCACCGCCAGAATCGCGGCCCAGAAAATGGCAGAGAAATAAGGTGTCAGCACATCAAAAAAGGCGAAGGTAACGATCGCCAAAATAACGATAAAAAAGCCTAAATTAAGTCCTTTAATACGCATTACATAGTCTCGTCAGTAGATATCGCGACTGAACTATAGAACGCCTGACAGGGATTGTAATGTTTTTAGCAAAGATGGTTCGCTTATAGCCGTCATCAATCAATCTGTAGGGGTGTGGGTTCGCAAGTCAAACGCTCGCGATTCATACACTTGCCGTCTTTTTACTTTACATGGCCTCAAACACACTCTGTCCCAATTTGTCCGCTTGATGTCTGATCATTGGCTGGTGCAGCGTCACGATTACGGTAATGATGGTGGCTGTAAATCTCAGGAGGAAAATCATGCTGGAACTACGTCCCAACTGCGAATGCTGCGACAAAGATTTGCCGCCGGAGTCGCCCGATGCGCGCATTTGCTCATTCGAATGCACCTTCTGTGTCACCTGTGCGGAAGGCTCGCTGGCGCAGCGCTGTCCGAACTGCAGCGGTGAACTGGTGCGACGACCGATTCGACCGGTGGCGGCGTTAGCGCGTCATCCCGCATCAACCACGCGACATTTATCCGCTTCCGCCACACGTTGAATCAACGCGGTCAGCTGTGATTCGGCAAACACTTCGATGCCGTGCTGCAGGAGCAATGCGGCAGCAACGCCTCGACCGGATTGCCGTTGGCCGCTAAAACTGCCGTTATAAACCTGCTGACTGCCGCAGGTTGGGCTGCCATCGGTGAGCAGAGCAAAACGGCAGTGTGCCTCTTGCGCCGCGCGCAGCGCTAACCATGCGGCTAATACGTAATGCTGCGTGACATCCCGGCCATCGGATTCAATGATGCGCGCCGCGCCGGTAAGCACCTGTTCTGCGCTGCCACCGGCAATCTCGGCCGGTAAACGTGGCGTGTGTAAACCGGCCGCCAACTCCGGACAGTGAATTACCAGCCGCTGTTCGCTGCGCCAGCGCGCTAACGTTGCTGATACCAGCGCTTTATCGCTGGCGTTATAGCGCACTGCATACCCCATAAGACAGGCGCTAACTAATATTTTTTCCATGTAAACGTTTTCCTTAAATAACGGCGCTGGCAAAACCGTGGTATTAAAGCGTTACGTAACAAACGTAATATTGAGCGCAGTATTAATCACTGTCATGTATTAATGGGGCGCGCAGGTGATGTTATCGTATTAATAGCGGGGGGAATGGTGAATAACGCTGAACTCTGATCGGTAAATCAACGTTTTTAATATGAGTATTCTGTTCATTTTATTGATAATTATGATTTTTATTGATTGGGGTGATGGTTTCGGTGTCATCTTTATAGCCCGATTTTTTATCTGCATTGCGTTCTGGTCAGAGCACAGACCTTATTTATATTGAAACAACGTTGCGAAAAATTTTATTTTTTCCTGACGATTAATTTTTGCGTATTTTTCTGAAAAACAGCGCTTTTCCAAAGAAATTTTCACATTTAAATGGTATTGTTTATCGGCAATGCTAGTGATGTGGCGTTGTGTGCTTCAGTTTTACCCTCAACGTTGTAGGGTTTACCCTCTTGATGTTATTTATGGAAATTGAATTATCCTCCCGATCCTGGCGATCGGGTTTTTCTTTTATTTCCTGGCCTGCCACCAATAAACGCTGTCACGTGCCTTCGATCCCGTTAATGTCAGAAAATACACAATCGTTAAGAAAGTGATAATTTGGCGTAATTTCCTGTAAGTATCGGGTTTTTAAGAGTTTTGGAAATGCTTTTCTGTCTCCATTTAATCAATAGTAATGCTCAACGGCAGCGCAACCGCCGTTATCATTGGAGGCAACATCATGAAAAAAACAACGCTCACTCTTATTGCGTCACTTATTGCATGCAGCACACTGTTTTCAAGCACCTCGTGGGCGGATGGCCCGGGGGATCAGCGCTGGCAGTCGCACGGCGGCGATCAGCATCAGAATCATGGACGCGGCCCGGATCATGGCGGTGACCGTGGACCGGATCGCGGCAATAATCACGACCGCGGCGACCGTCACGATCGCGGACCTGGCCCGGATCGTCACGACCGTTATGCCGACCACCGTATGCCGGAAGGGCATCACGGCGGCGATCGTTTCGCCTGGGGCGGCCATGATTTCCGCCGCGGCTATCCGGCACCGCCGGAGTTTCGTGGCTCGCACTATCGCGTAGATGACTGGCGCGATCGCGGTTTATATGAACCACCACGTGGTGAGCATTGGGCCAACATTGACGGTAATTATGTGCTGGTGGCCGCAGCAACCGGTATCGTCACGGCGATTCTGCTCAACGGCGGCTTTAACTAATTTCCCCTCACGGATGGCAGCGGCCATCCGTGTTTCTCTCCGCTTTATCCGCTCACCAGGTTATCCTCTCTACGACCCGTTTTTCCTTTCAATACGTTAAGGAGTGATGATGACCGTGGTAAAAATGGTGGCGGTGGATAAAGACGGCACCTTCCTCGACGACAAAAAACAGTTCAATCGCGCGCGTTTTCACGCCTGCTATCAGCAAATGAAACAGCGTGGCATCAAATTTGTGGTAGCCAGTGGTAACCAATATTACCAACTCAAATCCTTCTTCCCCGATATCGCCAGTGAGATTGCCTTCGTGGCGGAAAATGGCGCATGGATTATTGATCGCGATGAAGAGTTGTTCTGTGGTTCGTTCTCACGCCAGGACATTGATGCGGTGCTGGATACGTTACACAACGGCAATTATCCCGAGTTGCGCTACATTCTGTGCGGACGCGAAAGTGCCTACTACTTCGAAGGCCTCGATGAAAAATGGCTGGTGAAGATGCGTCACTATTGCCATCGCCTGAAGGCTATCCGCAGCCTGGATGAGGTGGCAGACGATAAGCTGTTTAAGTTCGCGCTGAATCTGTCGGATGATTATGTTGAACCGCTGATGGCGGACATCGAACGGCTGCATCACGGCGCCGCAGCGGCAACCTCCAGCGGTCACGGTTCAGTGGATTTGATTGTGCCGGGCAACCATAAAGGTCACGGCCTCGACCTGCTGGGCCAACGCTGGGGCATCGATCGCAGTGAAATTTTGGTGTTTGGCGACGGCGGAAACGATCTCGAAATGCTGCAGCAGTCCGGCTTTAGTTTTGCCATGGCCAACGCGCCGCAAAAGGTGAAAGACGCCGCGCGCTTTGCAGCGCCCAGCAACAATGAAGAGGGCGTGTTACAGGTGATTGAGCAGATGCTGGCCGGTAAACCGCCGTTTAATATCTCAGCGTAGCGGCTTATCGCGCAGCGGGCGGCTTAGGCTTCCCGCTCACACTTAGACGATGCGCCAGGCGGCGGTGATCATCTCCGTTAACGTTGGTGCGTCGTAGCTAACCCAACCGTTTTTGCTGTTGGCGCGTGCGACAATCCAGTCAACGTCGGTGGCTGACAGCGTGGGACCGTCCAGCCAGAAGGGCGTAATTGCGTGCTGCTGGATCCACGCTTTCAGCGCTAAGGCTGGCGGGGCGGGATCGTCCGGCAGCAGCTGTTGACCAAGTTGCGCCATCAAACGTTGCTGCTCGGCATGTTCGGTTTCTGCCAGCACATCGAGGAACGGGAACAGCAAACGGCCACACACTTCACCGTGATGGAACGGTTTGATAGCCCCCAGCTCGCCGGCAATTCCGTGGATCACGCCTAATCCGGCGCTGCTTAGACATACACCGCCTAACCAGGATGCCATCATCATCGCTTCGCGCGCGGCATCACCACGCCCATCTTCACGATTTAAATCCGGCCACGCTTTGAAGAACAGCTGCAGACCGTTGAGGGCGGTTTGCTGAGTGAACAGGTTGCCTTTGCGCGACAGGTAAGCTTCGAATAAGTGGGTGAAGGCATCGATCGCGCAGGTTGCCAGCACGCTGTCCGGCGCGCCTTTCAGCAGGTCGGGATCGAGAATCGCCACCTGCGGCACAAATACCGGATGGCGCAGCGAAGCTTTGACCTGAATGTGTTGCTGATCGGTCACCACCGCGTTTTGCGTGGCTTCGCTACCGGTGCCTGCCGTGGTGGGGATGGCAATCAGCGGCAGGGTCACGGCTTGTACCGGCGTATCGCCCACTTTCTCCAGATAGCGGGCGGTGCTGAGTGGATGCTGCATCATGGCGCTGAAAGCTTTGGCGGCATCCAATACGCTGCCGCCGCCAATCGCTACCACACGATCAACATGGCCGCGCCAGCGCCGCACCCAGCCATCGATCTCATCCGGCGAGGCTTCATGGCTGACGATCTCATAACCGATGATCTGATCGTTGAGCGCGTTCCCTAAACGCGCCCAGGCAGGACCATTTAGAAATGAGCGGCCACAAAACAGTAGCGTCGGCTGGGTATTGGCCGCCAGCAGCGGAATTAACTGGTCAATACTGCCGCGACCAAACAGGGTTTGTTGATTACTGTACAACTCGATCAGATTCTCACTCACCTGCACATCCTTCTTGTTTGGCGTAAAGACCTTAGTGTAACCAAAAGCCGTGACACTCCCGCTGCAAACATTCTGATAACCCGCAGGCAAAAAGTTGATCACCTTCGCAAAACAGAAATTCCGCCGCTGCCCCAGGTGCTTTATGCCCAATGTTACCCTTAACATGATACCCGTAACATCGTCGGAAAGGGGAGGTTCCTGTTCCGCATGCTGCTGAATCTTATGTCCTCTGGGATAACCATAACAAACCGCTGCCGGTATCTCACCGCGCGCAAAAGTGGAGAAAAATTATGCCATTACTCTATGTGGCGATTGGCGTAGCGTTACTGCTGCTGCTGATGATCCGTTTCAAACTGAACGGATTTATTGCGCTGATTCTGGTAGCGCTGGCCGTGGGCGTGATGCAGGGCATGCCGGTCAATAAAGTTATCATCTCGATTAAAACCGGTGTTGGCGGCACGCTGGGCAGCCTCGCGCTGATCATGGGTTTCGGCGCGATGCTGGGTAAATTGCTGGCGGATTGTGGCGGGGCGCAGCGTATTGCTACCACGCTGATCGCGAAATTTGGCGAGAAGCATATTCAGTGGGCGCTGGTATTGACCGGTTTCACCGTGGGCTTTGCGCTGTTCTATGAAGTGGGCTTTGTCCTGATGCTGCCGCTGGTATTCAGTATCGCCGCTTCCGCACGGGTGCCACTGCTGTACGTTGGTGTGCCCATGGCCGCCGCGCTTTCGGTAACGCACGGTTTTCTGCCACCGCATCCGGGCCCAACGGCGATTGCCACCTTGTTCAACGCTGATATGGGTAAAACGCTGCTGTACGGTACGCTGCTGGGCATTCCCACGGTTATTCTCGCTGGTCCGGTTTATGCGCGTTTCCTGAAGAGCATCGATAAGCCGATCCCGGAAGGCTTGTGGAATCCAAAAACCTTTACTGAAGCAGAGATGCCGGGCTTTGGCGTTAGCGTCTGGACCGCATTAGTGCCGGTAGTGCTGATGGCGTTACGCGCGGTGGCAGAGATGCTGCTGCCGAAAGGTCACGTGCTGCTGCCATACGCGGAGTTCTTTGGTGATCCGATCATGGCCACCCTGATTGCGGTGCTGATTGCTATCTTCACGTTCGGGTTGAACCGTGGACGCAGCATGGATGAGGTGATGGGCACCATTACCGATTCGATTAAAATCATCGCGATGATGCTGCTGATCATTGGCGGCGGCGGGGCGTTTAAGCAGGTGCTGGTGGACAGCGGCGTCGACAAATATATCGCTAATATGATGCATGAAACCAACCTTTCACCGATCTTCATGGCGTGGTCGATTGCTGCCGTGCTGCGTATTGCGTTGGGTTCGGCCACCGTGGCAGCGATTACCGCAGGCGGGATCGTTGCACCGTTGATCGTTACCAGCGGTGCCAGCCCCGAGTTGATGGTGATTGCGGTGGGTTCCGGCAGCGTGATTTTCTCTCACGTTAACGACCCGGGCTTCTGGTTGTTTAAGGAGTATTTCAACCTGACTATCGGCGAAACCTTCCGCTCGTGGTCCGCACTGGAAACCATCATTTCAGTGTGCGGGCTGGTGGGGTGTTTGCTGCTCGCCAGCGTTATCTAAATCTTAAGGCTGAGGCGCTCTGCCTCAGCCGTTTGCGGTTTACTGCGTTAGCGCGCGGAACGCCGCAAGTTCTTCGGGCGGCATGCCTGCTTGCCGCGCTGCCTGGCAAATTTGCTCCCAGCTGTTGCTATCCAGTGGAATGCCGTCGCGGCCGCGCGTCACTCTGTTTTGCTCTTCCCACTCGCCCGGTACCTGAATGGGAGCAGCGCCGCTTTGCGGTGACTGTTTCACCCAATCAAGGAATGATTCCGCTTCTTCCTGCATCGCCGGCGCGTCAAAAGCATCCGGATTAACAATGATGGTGGTCATGCAGTTAAAAATGGCATCGTGGCTGGTAACCCGCGTTGCATCGTGCGTGGTGCGGCCGCCAGACAGCGCTCCGCCAAGAATTTCGCATAGAGTTGCCAGCGCATAGCCTTTGTGCAGCCCAAATGGCATCAGCGAACCGTACGGTTCCTGATGCATCACGCCGGGTTCGGTAGTGGGTTGGCCCTGATGATCGATGAGATAACCTGGCGCAACCTGCTGTTGTTTGTTCCACGCCACCCGCGTTTTACCGAAGGCGATACCGCTGGTGGCGAAATCCAGCAGCAGCGGTGTGGCATTACGACGTGGGAAAATGGCACAGAAAGGATTGGTGCCAAAACGGCGATCGCTGCCGTTAAACGGTGCCACCATCGGATCGCCCATAACGTTGACGAAGTGAAAAGAGACAAAACCGGCTGCGGCACACTGTTCCGCCCAATGACCGATGCGGCCAATATGGTGGGAATGGTGTAACCCCACCGCTGCAATACCTAACTTAGCGGCTCGTTCGATGCCGAGCTGCATCGCCTCAAAGGCCGCAACCTGGCCAAAACCGTTATGACCGTGCAGCGTTAATACGGCGCCGGCATCTTTTTCGAGGGTGGCATGTTGATTAAGCTGCAGAAAACCTTGTGCCAGTGAATTCATATAGCTGGGAATCATGCCGACGCCGTGTGAATCATGGCCAGCCAGGTTTGCGGCAACTAAGTGATCAGCAACCAATTGCGCTTCTTCCGCGCTGCTGCCTGCATGGAGCCAAATGGCCTGGACAAACTGATGAAGGTGGGAAGGGGGAATACGATGCTGGCTACTCACGCGGTCAATCTCCTTATCATGGTCAATAGCGCATCCTGCGACGAAAACAGTGATAACCGCAAGTCAGCAATGCTTGAGCAAAGGGCCACAAGCTGTGGCCCAAAAACTCAGTGCGGCTGTTCGAAGCCCGCTTTCACCATCTGATCGCGCAACGCACGCGTGATTTCACGGTTCCCGCCCGTGATGGGATAAATGACATTGTTGACGACATCGTCAAGATAGTGCTCTTCAAACTCCTGCATGGTGAGTTGCGTACCCCCTTCATCGTTGATGGCAATGCTGCCACTGATGTGGTTGCCGTAATCCTTTGCCTTAAGGCTATAACGCCCCATGCTGGTATTAATCGTACTCATAAGAATCTCCTTGTTACGTAGGCATTGATAACAATTGAGGCCTCTTCAGGCGCTGTAAGTTTAGACTGCGTACAGGCGCTGAGTGCGTTAACACAGGGGAGGAAAATCGAAGGCTGCGACCCGTCTCGCAGAAATTAATTTGTGGCAAGCGAAACGCAGCAAATGCACGTGACCATATTCGCAGTGGGCGGCGAAAGCAGAATAATCATCTATACTGGTTTGCAGACACGTTATTTTTCATACTTGAAGGAGCGAACAATGAAAATAATTCTGTGGGTTATCGCCATCATCTTCATCGTTGGGTTACTGACGCTTACGGGTGTGTTTAAACTGATTTTCTGACAAGTACAGGCACCTGCGGGTGCCTGAATTTTTTATTCGGCATAGGATTTGACCGCCTCATCAGGAATTGTCTTTTTACGGACAATATCGCGCAGATCAAGCGGCTTATAACACTTCGCGCAGCAGGCACCATGATGGTGTGGTAAATCGACCTTTTCGCTAGCAGACAACGTGTAGAAAAATTTAGCGCAACCGCAGCGGCTACAGCAAATAGTCATCTCAATTCCTTCCTCTCCGTCCTGGAGTAGCGAGATTTATCTTATTCGTGCGGCGAGTTCAATTGATAAATTTTATTAACTTATTCCCTGAGTGAATGATTAGCGCTAAGTCACTGAATGCTATCTTATTGCCAAAAGTTATCATCACTGCATGTTTGCATTTTTTGTATATATCCCTGCGTGACCTACCTGTTTACCCGCCATTTCGAATCCTGTCTGCTGATTGAGGTAAAATTGACCACTCAATCAGTAAACAACCAAGAATCGGCCTGGAGTGATTGCGCCGTTTTTTTAATACACTTTTCGCTAATAACCTTAAAACGCGGGAGTTGATAAGCGTGTAATGATTGCTTACTGCTCACTGTCGTTTTCTGTATGACTTAATGGGAAATATTGTTGTGAATCGGCACTTTTCTGCAGCGTTATTGAGCTGCATTTTGACCTCTTCGGTCACTTTTTCAGCATCAGCGGTAACAGCATCACAAGCCATCAAATCTGGCTGGAATACCTTTAGCGACAACGTTTCTAAAACCTGGTCGCAACCACAGAACTACGATTTTTATCTGCCGGCCATAACCTGGCATAACCGCTGGACTTATGACGATGAGCACATCGACAAGTACAACGAGCGACCGTGGGGTGCAGGTGCGGGCGTATCGCGCTGGGACGAGAAAGGTAACTGGAACGGCCTGTATCTGATGGCGTTTAAGGACTCGTTTAACAAATGGGAGCCGATAGGCGGTTACGGCTGGGAAGCGACCTGGCGACCGTTAAACGATCAGAATTTTCACGTAGGTGCAGGTTATACAGCGGGCGTGACGGCAAGGGACAACTGGCGATATATTCCTGTTCCCTTGATTTTACCTTTAGCATCAATTGGATATGGTCCAGCTACTTTCCAAATGACTTACATTCCCGGTACTTACAATAATGGTAATGTCTATTTTGCCTGGCTGAGATTTGAGTTTTAAGCGTTAGCGCCGTGCAGAAAGTGTGATCAGTATGCAAAAAATCAATATTTATCACTTTTTCATCAAATCGCACTGGACAAATGTCACCGCAATTGCTGTACTAGACGTCGACACAGTTTAGTGTCCTTTTTTCATGTAAAGGTAATATAGATGTCTAAGATCAAAGGTAACGTAAAGTGGTTTAATGAGTCGAAAGGCTTCGGTTTCATTACTCCAGAAGATGGCAGCAAAGATGTATTCGTACATTTCTCTGCAATCAACAGCAACGGTTTCAAAACTCTGGCTGAAGGTCAACGCGTTGAGTTCGAAATCACTGACGGCGCTAAAGGCCCATCAGCTGCTAACGTTATCGCACTGTAATTTAACAGTTCGAATTCTGAAAACCCGCCTTCTGGCGGGTTTTTTTTATTCTTTTTTTAAGCATGCCACCAAACAAGTATCCAGGCGATAACAGCAAACGTGGTTAAGCTCATCGCCATCAACTCATCGAATGTACGCGGTATCAAATCTTTCATTTTATCGGCCTCAGAAATTCATTTTCCTCAGCATGACAACGACAGATTAAGCCCGCCTTAAGCCGCCATGACATTCTCGTGACAAGGCAGATTCTGCGGCATATCTCACAGATAGCTTGCGTAACATCCCTACAACAATCCTTACTTGCAGATTTTTGTCCGGCAACGCTATATAACTGCTCAGGGAAAAGTGAGGAGGCAGGATGAATATACGTCAGGCACAGGCAAAAGACAGTTTTGCCTTGAGTGCGCTGTTAACCGAATTGGGATACAGCGCAACGGAAGGATTTATCGATACGCGTTTGGCTCAGCTTTGTAACCATCCAGATGAAATACTGCTGGTGGCGGAACACGGCAGCCAGGTGCTGGGTTTTCTGTCATTACACTTTATTCCGCAACTGGCATTGGCGGGCGATTTTGCCCGTATCAGCTATTTCTGCATTGCCGAAGGCGAGCGCAGCAAGGGCAGTGGGCAGCAATTGTTGAATCATGCTGAACAGCTGGCGCGTTCACGCGGGTGTGATCGTATGGAAGTGCACTGCCACTCATCGCGTCTTAAAGCCAACCAGTTTTATGCGCGGGAAGGCTATGTGGAATCACCGCGCTATCACATCAAAGCTCTGAGCTAAGGTTAAGCTCACGTCCGCTAGCAATCACAATGGCATCGGCGATGCTGTCGAGCTGGGCAAAAGGCAGCAGCGCCGCGCTGACGCGAATGAATTGCCGGCTGTTAATGCTACAGCGTTCTCCTGGCAGCACGGCGATACCGCGCGCGGCTAGCGTGATCATGGCGTATTGCTCGGATTCCACTGGAATCCACACGCTCAATCCATCACGCTCATCTAACTGCAGACCGCGTTTCGCCAGGGCGGCCAGCAACAGCTGGCGACGCTGCGCATAAGTCGCTTTGGCGTGCTGAATACGTTGCTGAGTATCTTCATCGTTAAGCATCCACGCCACGGCATCCTGCAAAATACGACTGGTCCAGCTCACGCCGAAGTTACGCCAGGCTTGCAGGCGTTGCACCATTTCTGAGGTGGCGGATAACACTGCCAGGCGCAAATCCGGGCCATAGGCTTTGGAGAACGAATGCACATGCAGCACACGTTGCGGATAGTGGAAGCCAAGGCTCCATACTGGCCAGCGCGACAAATCGCCAATGCCATCATCCTCGACGATGATGGTGTTGCTGTTGGCCAGCACGCGGGCTAATTCCGCGCTGCGTCGTTGGCTAACGCTGTGGCCGGTGGCTGAATGCGTTCGCGGCTGATAGATAAACATCGCCGGTGATTTCTGCATCAGCGTGGCCAGTGCGGAGGGGATCGGGCCTTGCTCATCGCACGGAAGTGGCAAAATCTCGGCACCAATATTGTCCAGAATATCCAGCAGACGCGTGGCCGTCGGATCTTCGATGACGACACGATCGCCTGGCGAAAGCAGGGTTTGCACGATGAGATTCATCGCATCAAACCCGCCGTCGGTGGCTAGCCAGGCTTCGGCAGGATAGGGCCAGCGCGGTGTCACCGCATCCTGCAATTGAGGTGAAATGGCCTCGCGCTGATAGCTATTCAATTGTGGAGAAGCAATGCCTGCCAGCATCGCCTGGCGCAAATCGGGTAGCAATGACGGATCGGGCGAGGCCATCGCCAGTGATGCCTGAACATTCTCACCGTAATTCCCAATTTTCTCGAAACGAATCGGCCGCGGCATCACGCTGTTACCGCTAACCCATACGCCGCTGCGACCTTTTCCCGCCAGCACTTTCTGCTTTTTCAGCTGTGACCAGGCGGCGGAAACGGTGGCCGGACTCACGCCCAATCGCTCCGCCAGCTCGCGCACCGCAGGCATTTGCATGCCAACAGCAATCTGTCCGTCGCGAATCAGGGTTGATGCCGCATGCGTGATGCCTTTCACCGAAGCGTCAGTAATTTGCTGACTGAGCCAGTCCAAATCCACACTTTGCGTCATAAGAAAATCCTTTGTTCAGTAACAAATAATAGATTGTTCAGATTAGTATTCGCGTTTTAGACTCAAATTCAAGCACTATTTGCTGCATAAATAATCACAGCCACAGGGCTGGCAGAACAGACGAGGAAGGCATAACTATGATTACCATCAGACTGGCGGTGCGTGACTGGGATTACTTCACCCCGCTGGCGCTTGGCGATATCAAGCCGGAAGGTTTTGCGCTGGAGATCGATCGCGTCGGCACTCTGGTGGATAACCTGGCGACTAGCGAGCAATACGATGCGGGCGAAGTATCGTTTAGTCGATTTGCTCAGGCGCGGGCGAAAGGTGACACCTCGCTGTTGGGCCTGCCACACTTTCTGATGCGCGGTTTCCGTCAGCGCTGCATCATCACCCGCGCCGATAGCCCAATCACTTCACCGGCACAGCTGAAAGGCAAAAAGATTGGCGTGACCGGCTGGCAGGATTCGGGCAATACCTGGACGCGCACCGTGCTGCGTGAAGCGGGCGTGGAGATCGATGATGCGTACTGGTTTGCCGGTCGTTTAACCGCGGATCATCCGATTGTTGATCGTTTGGCCGGTTTTGGTCGTCCGGGCCGTATTGAACCGGCGCCAGGTGAACGTCCACTGATCGAACTGCTGAAAGCCGGTGAGCTGGATGCGGTGTTTACGCCATTTATGCCGGAAGGCTTTTTCCTCGCCGATTCTGGATTGCGCCAGCTGCAGGTCGATTTCGCTGGCGCTGAACGCGACTACTTCAATCGCGTCGGTTATGTGCCGGGCATTCATATCCTGGCGATCAAGCCTGCGCTGGCAGAAGCGCATCCGTGGCTGCCGCAGGCGCTAAGCGAAATCATCGACCGTTCCTACCAGATGTGGATGAAGAAGCGCGAGAAATATGCCGACACGACGCCGTGGCTGCTGGATGATTTGCGACGCACCGCGCAGGAATTACCCGCCAACTGGAATCATAACGGCTTTACCGCTAACAAAAAGATGATTGCCGACTTTGCTAATGAGCTGTTCCAGCAAGGTTTAACCCAAACATTGCTGACGCCGGAAGCAATTTTCCCGGCAGCGGCGCAAGGAGAGTAAAAGATGAAAGTAGCAATAGGGCAATTTGCCGTCAGCCGTGAATGGCAGGAAAACACCGATATTTGCATCGGACTGATGCAGCAGGCGCTGTTGGGCGGCGCAGATCTGCTGGTTTTGCCGGAAGGCGTGCTGGCGCGTGATATCGCCGATCCCGATTTAGTACTGAAAGCCGCGCAGCCGCTTGACGGCCCGTTCGTCACGCAGCTGCTGGCCGTCAGCAAAGGTAACAACCTGACCACCATGATGAGCGTGCACGTGCCAACTGCAGGCGAGAAAGCGCTCAATGTACTGATCGCCATTCGCAACGGTGAAATCATCGCGGAGTACGTGAAACTGCACCTTTACGATGCCTTCGCCATGCAAGAGTCGCAGCGCGTCAATCCCGGGCATGAGATTCCGCCGCTGGTCGAGGTGGCAGGCATGAAAGTGGGCCTGATGACCTGCTATGACGTGCGCTTCCCGGAGCTGGCGCGTCGTTTAGTGCTGGATGGCGCGGATGTGCTGGTGCTGCCCGCGGCGTGGGTGAAAGGCCCGCTAAAAGAGATGCATTGGGAGCTGCTGACCACGGCGCGCGCGCTGGAAAATACCTGCTATATGGTGGCGGTTGGCGAGTGCGGCCCGCGCAATATTGGTAACAGCTTGGTGATCGATCCGCTGGGCGTAGCGATTGCCAAAGCGCCTGAATCGGCCGCGCTGGTGTTTGCCGATCTCGATCCGCAGCGCATTGCCTATGCGCGCAGCGTGCTGCCGGTGCTGGAAAATCGCTGTTTTGCTCGTCCTGAACTTAAAACACGTTGATTGCTGGGGAATCTAACTGATGAAAACTATTGCTACCGCCATCGCGCTGTCATTGGGCCTGACGGCCTGTTTCGCTCAGGCAGCTGATGCGATTCCCACGCAGAAAGTAGACCAGGCTCTGCACGATCGTCTGCCTGCGGAGATCAAAAGTAGTGGAAAGATGATTTCGGTAAACAACGGATCCTTTCCGCCATATGAGATCGTCAATGGACCGCATTCCATGGATGGCGCCTCTGCCGATCTGACCGAAGCGCTGGCTCAGCTGCTGGGCGTGAAGATTGAACATGCCACCGTCAGCGGCCTATCGGGCGTGTTGACTGGTATCAATTCTGGCCGTTATCAGATGGCGATTGGGCCGATTGGTGATTACCCGGATCGTCAGCAGAAGGTCGATTTTATCGATTTCGTGCAGGAGTTCGTGGTGTTTGGCGTGCAAAAAGGCAATCCGTCAAAGATTAACGGGCTGGAAGATACCTGCGGCAAGCGTATTGCGGTGATGGCGGCGGGATCGGCCGAACAGGTGATTCGCAAGCAGTCGGATGTCTGTGTCGCCGCGGGCAAACCGGCGGTGGTGGTGCAATCTTTTACCGATCAGCCGTCATCGATTTTAGCCGTGCGCTCTAAACGGTCCGATGCCTTCTTCTCCTCACAGGCGCCGCTGACGTACTTTATCGAACAGGCCAATGGACAACTGGAGCTGTCAGGCAAAGGCAAGAAAAACGGCTTTGGTGATATTTTCCAGGGCACCGTGGTGCCGAAAGGATCCGAGCTGGGCAATGTGGTGCTTGATGCCTATAAAGAGCTGTTCAGCAACGGCACTTATACGGCGATCATGAAGAAGTGGAAACTGGACGGCAACGTACTGCAGCAACCGGGACGTAACCTGGCGCAAGGGGCAGCAAAATGAGTTCAGTCACCAACAATTCGCGAGCCAGGGATAAGGCCGACGTGCAGCAGCGCGATGTGGCTTTTGCCCGCAGTGCGCCCACTTATGGACGCTGGATCTCATGGATTGTGGTGCTGGTTATCGCCGCTAACTTTCTTTGGTTGGTGGCGACCAATCCCAATTTTGAGTGGCATGTGGTGCTGCAGTGGTTCACTGAAGGTTCGGTGATGAAGGGCCTGCAGGTCACGCTCGGCTTGACGGTGGTATCGATGATCCTCGGTACGCTGTTGGGGCTTCTGCTTGGCGTGTGGCGGCTGTCTGAAAACAGATTGTTGAGCGGTTTATCGTCGCTCTACATCTGGTTTTTCCGTGGCACACCGCTGCTGGTGCAGCTGATCTTTTGGTACAACCTCTCGACGCTGTTTCCAACGCTGTCGATCACCCTTCCGTGGACGGATATCACCTTTGCCAGCTGGAATACCAACGATCTGATTACACCGCTCACCGCTGCAATTGCCGGATTAGCGCTCAATGAAGCCGCCTACATGGCAGAGATTATTCGTGCTGGATTGCTGTCAGTGGATAACGGCCAGGTGGAAACCACCCAGGCGTTTGGCATGAGCCGAAGCCGCGCGCTGCGTCGGGTGATTATTCCGCAGGCGATGCGTTCGATCATCCCGCCAACCGGCAATCAGTTGATCAGCATGATCAAGGCCACTTCGCTGGTGAGCGTGATTGCCATGGGCGATCTGTTGTACTCAGTGCAGGCGGTCTATAACCGTACCTTTGAAATTATCCCGATGCTGATGGTCGCGGTGATTTGGTACCTGTTTATCACCTCGATCCTCAACGTTGGCCAGTCCGCGATTGAGCGCTACTACGCGCGCGGTACGACGCGCACGGTGGTGAATAAACGTCGCGTAGCTGCCAACGATCAAGCACCTGCCGTTGCGCACCGTCTGAAGGAGGATGTATGAGTGAGGTTCAGCCGCTGGTACGCGCGCGCAATGTGCAGAAGAGTTACGGCGACAATGAAGTACTAAAAGGTATCGATCTCGATGTGTTTCCCGGTGAAGTGGTGGTGATTTTGGGACCCTCCGGTTCAGGAAAATCGACCTTTCTGCGTTGCATCAATCATCTGGAAGATATGAATGCCGGTTCGATAATGGTCGGCAAGGAGCAGATCGGTTACGAACTTAAACGCGGAATTTTACATCGTCTGTCGGCGCGTAAAATTGCGCATCAGCGCCAGAAAATCGGCATGGTGTTCCAACAGTTCAACCTCTATCCGCACATGACGGTGTTGCAAAACATCATCGAAGCGCCGATTGGCGTACACAAATTTCCGCGTCAGGATGCGCTCAGGCATGCGCATGAACTGCTGGCGACCGTCGGACTCAGTGATAAAGCCGATGCCTGGCCGCGTCACCTTTCGGGTGGCCAGCAGCAGCGTGTGGCCATTGCGCGTGCGCTGGCGATAAAACCCGCCCTGATGTTGTTTGATGAACCGACTTCGGCGCTCGACCCTGAATTAGTTGGCGAAGTGCTGGCCACCATGCGCACGCTGGCCGACCAGGGATTGACGATGATTGTGGTGACACATGAAATTGGTTTTGCGCGCGAAGCGGCCGATCGGGTGGTGTTTATGGATGGTGGCGTGGTGGTGGAGCAGGGCAGTCCGGAACAGGTGATTGGTAACCCGCAGCATCCTCGTACGCAGGCGTTTCTTAGCCGCTTTATCTGAGCCAGCGGTCTCACTCTGTTACAGATTGCAGTTGAGGCCGGCTATAAACTGCGCGTTAATAGTCGGGTCCGTTTTTCACAATGGTTGAAAGGTAAATTATGGAAGGTATCAGTATTGCCAAACTGCTGATCATCGGTGCTCTCATCGTACTGCTTTTTGGCACCAATAAGTTACGTTCACTGGGTGGCGATCTGGGTTCCGCAATCAAAGGCTTCAAGAAAGCCATGAAAGATGATGAATCCGGCGCACCTAAAAGCAGCGTTGAAGAAGTGCCTGTTGAACGTGTCAGTCACAAAGAGTAATCTCTGCGCCGAACGTCAATAAATGTAAATATTTATTACGTTAAAAAAACCAGACTGCTATCAGTCTGGTTTTTTGTTTTTACGGCTTAATGCCAGATGACGCTGGCATTCCCCAATGCATCTAAATCGAAGATATCCGCATGATGCAACGGTTCAAAGAGATCTAATCCATTCTGCATTTGCCAGTTGTCGAGCAACCCTTCAGTTAATACCAGCGGCGCTAAGGTCACCGGCATTTCATCTTGTTGTGTCACCAACTCGATTAAGGCGTTATCGATCATCTCCAGCTCACTCTCATCGATCGGCATGAGAATCGCCCCGATTTTAGAGCGAATGACAAATGGCACATCGATTTTGTCACCAGGGATGCCTTGCGGACCAATGGGTACTGCACTGAAGATATGCTGAGCGGCAGGAAGTTCGGCCGGCACGGCAAATTGCCACTGGCCTTCGTTATCGATCTCCGTGCTGCCTACCAGCACATCATCAATGTAAAAGTTGAGTAATGTGCCAGCAGGCGCGACACCGCTGAATGTGATCTCATCGTCCTGTTGCTGATACTCGCTATTCAGGATGACTTCACTTACCTCGCTAGTCGTTGCGTCAACTCTCGGCTGTTGTTCAGGCTCACGCACGCTGGGCTCAATCAGATCGATGGCTTCTACGCTGACAATCGGCGGGTTGACATACAGCGGCGAAAGCGTCAGCAGAGGGAGGCTAAACTCGCCTTCCTCTGGATTATCGTTCCAGCGATAGTCAGCCTCATAAGGTAACAACGCCAGCGTAGCGGGCAGAACGTCAGGATGGGTCATTTCTGCCACCATTGCTGCCGTCTGATGAAGTGTTTCGGCAGGAGCGGCATCGGCTGTTTTAACCCTCAATGGCAGCTGCATCTCATCGTAGCGATGTTCAATGCTGATAGCGGTAGCGATAAACGCATTGGCACAAGAGGCGTGAGAAGAAGTATAGGGATTCGTGTTGTCTATCGGTGTAGTTCGCGCTTTTAGCGCTTCCAGGCTCTCACCTGATGCGCTGTAACGCCGCACATCTGAGGGTGGACCTGACACATCCGGTGCTCGGGAAAAATCGAGCCCCTCTGTATGAAAGGATGTTTGCATTATCTGACCTTCAAAAAAATCACACTGAGAAAAAGAATAGGCTCTTATGGCCTCAGCGGTTAAAGCGACAGAGTTAAGACGAGGATTAATAGCGTGGCGGTGATTTTTAGCGATTGCGCCCGGGCAGGGCGCAATCGTGAAAGGAAATTACTTAACTTCCATACCTTTAGCCTGCATGTCGGCATGATAAGAAGAGCGCACAAACGGGCCGCAGGCTGCATGGGTGAAGCCCATCGCCATCGCTTCTTCTTTCATTTCATCAAACTCTGCCGGGCTTACGTAGCGCTGTACGGGCAAGTGGTGACGACTCGGCTGCAGATATTGGCCCAGCGTCAGCATGGTGACGCCATGACGACGCAGATCGCGCATCACTTCAATGATTTCGGCATTGGTTTCACCCAGGCCAACCATCAAACCCGATTTGGTGGGTATTTCCGGATGCGCTTCTTTGAACCGCTCCAGCAGTTTCAGTGACCAATCGTAGTTCGCGCCCGGACGCACCTGACGGTAAACGCGCGGCACGTTCTCCAGGTTGTGGTTAAACACATCCGGCGGCGTGGCATTGAGGATTTCCAGCGCACGATCCATACGACCACGGAAGTCTGGCACCAGCGTTTCAATTTTGATTGTTGGGCTTTTTTCGCGAATCGCGCTGATACAATCGGCAAAATGCTGAGCGCCGCCGTCACGTAGATCGTCACGATCCACTGAGGTGATGACCACATAACGCAACGCCATATCGGCGATGGTTTGCGCCAGCTTCAGCGGCTCGTTAGCATCGGGCATGTTTGGACGACCATGTGCCACATCGCAGAATGGGCAGCGACGAGTACAGATTGCACCGAGGATCATAAAGGTTGCCGTGCCGTGGTTAAAACATTCCGCGAGGTTAGGGCAGGAGGCTTCTTCGCACACCGAGTGCAGACCATTTTTACGCATCGCGGCTTTGATGCCCTGAATGCGGCTTGAATCCGCAGGCAGTTTGATCTTCATCCATTCCGGCTTACGCAGAATTTGTTCACGCTCTACCACCACGGTTTTCACCGGGATTAGCGCCATCTTGTCGGCATCGCGATATTTGACGCCACGTTCCATCTGAATTGGTTTACTCATAAATCTGCAGGTTCCGGTCGGGATTGCGATTTGAAAGCTTCCTCACTCAAACTGAGAACCAGGCTTTCAACTTTTTTTGAAAATATGGCAAAAATTATATCATCTCATCTGCCCATAAGCAGCCGATAAGCCGAGGCAAAAGTTACAATTTTGTAAATACGCACGTACAGACAAGGTCAAACGGCGGCATCATTTTGCCATGCCAGTTGGTTAAATCCGGTCAAGCGCGCGAAATGTTGTACCAGACGTGGTTGTACATCTGCGGGGGTAACGCCCGGCTGAAACTGGCTTAACTGCGTCATCTGCATCCCGGCATAACCGCAGGGATTGATACGCAGAAAAGGGGCTAAATCCATCGACACATTAAGCGCCAGACCGTGAAACGAACAGCCTTTACGGATGCGCAGCCCCAGCGAGCAAATCTTCTCATCACCAACATAAACGCCTGGCGCATCAGGACGTGCTCGGGCGCTGATGTCGTAATCGGCCAGCGTGGCAATCACCGTCTCTTCTAAGGCGGTTACCAGCTCACGTACGCCCATTTTGCGGCGCTTTACGTCGATCAGCACATACATTACTTGTTGGCCTGGGCCATGATATGTCACCTGGCCGCCACGATCGCTTTGCACTACCGGAATATCGCCCGGCATCAGCAAATGCTCGGCTTTGCCTGCCTGACCTTGAGTAAATACCGGATGGTGTTCAACCAACCAGATTTCATCGGCAGAGTGGCTGTCACGCTGATCGGTGAATTGATGCATCGCATCGGAGATGGGTTGCCAATCGCGCTGGCCGAGTTGACGAACAAGAAGCGTATTAGCTGACAAAGCGAAGATCCGGTAAAGAGTGGAACGCAGAGTATAACGCTGGCAAAGCGGACTTTGCCAGCGCCAGAATTACAGCACCATACGTACGATTTCGATGTTGCCTAACTCTTCATAGAGCGTTTCAACTTGCTCAATATGCGTCGCGATGATGGTAATTGAAACTGAGTGATAGTTGCCTTTGCTGCTTGGCTTAATATCTGGCTTGTAGTCGCCTGGCGCGTGGCGCTGCACCACTTCAACCACTTGATCAACCAGCTCCGGTTGCGCCAAACCCATCACTTTGTAAGTAAATGGCGTAGGGAATTCGAGCAGTTCATTCAATTTGGTTTTCATACATTGACTCCGGTGCTTAAAAAACAGGCTCCCGCCGAGGCGGGAGCAAAGATAGTAGCTTATTTGGGGGCAAATTGGCGTTTTTTCAAGCGCGCCTTAGCCGAACCAGTGGTGGAACATCAGTTTGATGTAATCAATAATGCGACCGAAGAAACCGCCTTCCTGTACTTCGTTCAGCACCACCAGCGGACGCTGTTCAACCGTTTTGCCATCAAGCTGGAAGTTGATGCTGCCAACTACCTGATTTTTCTGCAGCGGCGCGTGCAGTTCAGTGTTGTTCAGCACATAGCTGGCTTTCAGATCTTTCATGCGGCCACGCGGGATGGTCAGATAGGCATCTTTCTCCACGCCCAGCTGCACGCGATCGCTGTTACCGAACCACACCGGCTCAGAGGCAAACTCTTTACCCGCTTTCAGTGGCGCTACGGTTTCAAAGAAGCGGAAGCCCCACGTCAGCAGCTTTTTACTCTCGGTTTCGCGGCCTTTATAGGTACGCCCACCCATTACCGCTGAGATCAAACGCATCTGACCTTCAGTCGCAGAAGCCACCAGGTTGTAGCCTGCTGCATCCGTGTGACCGGTTTTAATGCCGTCGACGTTCAGGCTGGTATCCCACAGTAAACCGTTACGGTTGGTCTGGCGGATATTGTTGAAGGTGAAGTCTTTTTCGCGGTAAACCGCGTACTCATCCGGCACATCACGGATCAGCGCCTGGCCGATCAACGCCATATCGCGCGGGGAGCTATATTGGCCTTCAGCATCTAAACCGTGCACGGTTTGGAAGTGGGTATTTTTCAAGCCCAGCGCGCCAACGTAGTTGTTCATCAGGTTAACGAACGCGTCCTGGCTACCCGCAACATAGTCAGCCATGGCAACGCAGGCATCATTGCCCGATTGCAGCACGATACCGCGCGTCAGCTGTGAAACCGGTACACGATCGCCTGGCTTCAGGAACATCAGTGATGAACCTTTAAATACGGGATTACCGGTTGCCCAGGCATCTTTGCCGACGGTAACGATATCATCGTTATGGATTTTGCCGGCTTTGACCGCCTGACCAATCACGTAACTGGTCATCATTTTGGTCAGACTTGCCGGATCGCGACGCGCATCGGCGTTCTTTTCGGCCAGCACTTTACCGGAGTTATAGTCGATCAGCACATAAGCTTCAGCATCAATGTCCGGTACGCCCGGAATCATAGTCTTAAGATTAACATCGTCCGCAAAAGCGACATGGCTGAGAGAAAGGGCGATCAGTGATCCCACTGTCAGGCGTTTCAGAAAACGAGAAGGTTTCAGCGTATTCATGTTCAGGACTACAACATCCGTGGGTTTAGAGTGAAAAAAGTGCCTAACTATAGCAAACGCCCGATCGGGCGACATCTTGCTTTGCAAATCAGTTTCAGCAGGAAATGTCACTGACCGTTACATTGACGGGCGGGCAGTGGTGATAAATGAACTCATTTGCGCTTCGGTGTTCAGGCGCTGCTGCAGTGCCGCCGCTTCAGCGCGGCTGTTAAAACCACCTAGCTGAATGCGATAGACGCTGCCATTCGCTTCAACCGCACCCGGCACGCCAAAGCGCTTACCAAGGCTTTCCGCCAGTTGACGCGCGCGGACCGGATCGTTAATCGCACCCACCTGTACCACATAACCGCTGCCCGCATGAGCATTCTGGCGGGTAGCCGGCGCGGCGCTCGCTGTTGGGGCGACAGGCGTTGTCGATGCTGGCGACGCTGCAGGCTCGTTGCCTTCCAGCACGCCATTTGCTAACGGCTGCGGCGCACCGAGAAAACCACTGCTCTGGACTGGCGCACCCATGTCGCCATTATTCTGCAGCGTGCTGTTATCAACGGCGCGCACATCTTGCGGGGCAGGCGCTGGCGTAGTATTGGCGCTACCGCCCATCATCACCATGCCACCGCCGAGGTCTGGACGCGCGGGCAGGGCGTAGCTCTGCTTAGCGACGGTAGTACCGATGGAGCCAGGACCCGAAACGGAACCATCCGGCGCGACTTTAATGTAGTCCACTCGTACGCGGGTATTGTTGGAGATATTCAGGCGGTCGCCCGCTGCGCGCGACAGATCAATAATTCTGCCCGGCGTGTAAGGACCGCGATCGTTGACACGCACCACAATTTGGCGGCCATTAGCGAGGTTAGTGACGCGCACATAGCTTGGCAGCGGCAAAGTAGGGTGCGCAGCCGTCATGGCTTCCGGATCGTAGGTTTCTCCGATCGCGGTACGGTTACCTTGCGCTTCATCGCCATACCAGGTTGCTAAGCCGACTTCGCTGTAGTTCGACGGATCTTTAATCACGCGGTAATTTTTACCGTTGACGCTGTAATCCTGGCTGGTAGAGGGATTGATCGGTTCATAACGCGGTTCCACGCCAGGAATTTCCACTACCGGGCCGTTGTAGGCCGGTTGCGGGGGCGCAGTATTATTTTGCGGTTCCGGTGTGGAACAGGCAGCCAGTACCAATGATGCCAGTGCAACCCCAAGCCAGTCCTTACGCATGTGCAGCCTCTTAAACGCTTTTAGATAACATTTTTCGATGAGTATGGATCGACATCACGATGCCAAATCCAGCCATTAACACAATCAATGCCGATCCGCCGTAACTGACCAGCGGTAGCGGTACGCCAACCACCGGTAAGATACCACTTACCATGCCAATGTTAACGAAAACATAAACGAATAAAATCAGCATCAAACCGCCGGCCATCACGCGGCCAAAGGTGGTTTGCGCGCGCGCGGCGATGATCAAGCCGCGCATGATCAGCAGCAAATAGAGTACCAGCAATAACAACACGCCAACCAGGCCGAGCTCTTCCGCCAGTACGGCAAAGATAAAGTCGGTGTGACGTTCAGGCAAAAACTCCAGCTGCGATTGGGTGCCGTGCAGCCAACCCTTACCGCGCAAGCCCCCTGAGCCGATGGCAATTTTTGATTGAATGATGTGATATCCGGCACCGAGCGGATCGCTTTCCGGGTCCAGCAGCATCATGACGCGGTCGCGCTGATAATCGTGCATCAGGAAGAACCACAGAATCGGGATAAAGGCCGCCACCAGCAGCACCGCAATGCCAATCAGTTTCCAGCTCATGCCGGATAAGAACAGCACAAACAGGCCTGAAGCGGCGATCAGAATAGAAGTACCCAGGTCAGGCTGCGCCGCCACTAACAGCGTGGGCATGAAAATCAGCACTAACGCGATACCGGTATTTTTTAGCGTCGGCGGACAAACATCGCGGTTGATAAAGCGCGCCACCATCAGCGGCACGGCAATCTTAGCGATTTCCGAGGGCTGAAAACGCACGAAGCCGAGGTCGAGCCAGCGCTGCGCCCCTTTACTGATATGGCCAAAGGCATCCACCGCAATCAGCAATATCACGCAGACAATGTAGAGGTAGGGCGCCCAACTTTCATAAACGCGCGGCGGCACCTGCGCCAGCACCAGCATAATGACAATGCCCATGGCAATCTGGCCGAATTTACGTTCGGTCATGCCTGGATCCTGTCCGCTGGCGCTCCAGATAACGATAGCGCTGTACGTCAGCAGGCTGAGAATGATCAGCATAAATAGCGGGTCGATATGGATGCGCGTCCAGATCGATCTTTTCTGCGGATTATCGTTCATGGACATCTTTATTCACCTTCGTAGCCGGGCGGCGTCGGCGCCGCTTCTGGCAGCACGGTATTATTGTCGCCTAACATAATGTGGTCGAGAATCTGGCGCATCACGGTGCCCACTGCCGGACCCGCACCGCCATTTTCCAGAATCATGGTGACTGCTACGCGCGGCTTATCGTACGGGGCGTAAGCGGTCATTAATTTATGGTCGCGCAGACGCTCAGCAATCTTGTGCGCGTTGTAGGTCTCATTCTCTTTAAGGCCGAAGACCTGCGCAGTACCCGATTTCGCCGCGATTTTGTAGGGCGCATCGGCAAAGCTTTTATGCGCGGTACCGTTGGCGCGGTTGGCCACGCCATACATGCCATCTTTGGCAATTTCCCAGTAGCCGGAATGAATGTCGCCAATCGGCGCATCAGGTACCTGGCGATACGGCACCATGGTCTGACCTTCACGGGTCGCGCGCAGCAGATGTGGCACTTTAATCACGCCATCGTTAATCAGAATCATCATCGCTTTGTTCATTTGTATCGGCGTCGCGGTCCAGTAACCCTGGCCAATCCCTACGGGAATAGTGTCACCCTGATACCACGGTTTCTTAAAGCGCTTCAGTTTCCATTCACGCGTTGGCATGTTGCCCGCGCTCTCTTGCGGCAGGTCGATACCGGTGCGGTGCCCATAGCCGAACTTGGTCATCCATTCTGACAGACGATCGATGCCCATGTCGTAAGCGACTTGGTAAAAGAACGTATCCGCTGATTCTTCCAGTGATTTCGTGACGTTCAGGCGGCCGTGGCCCCATTTTTTCCAGTCACGGTAGCGCTTTTCTGAACCTGGCAGTTGCCACCAGCCGGGATCGAATAGGCTGGTATTGCGGTTGATTACGCCAGCGCTTAAAGCAGATACCGCGACGTAAGGTTTAACGGTGGAAGCGGGCGGATAGGAGGCTTGCAGCGCGCGGTTATACAGGGGACGGTTTTCGTCGCTTAACAGCGCTTTGTAATCTTTGCTGGTGATCCCGTCGACGAACAGGTTCGGGTCGTAGCTGGGAGTCGAAACCAGGGCGAGAATTTCACCGGTACGCGGATCGCTGACCACGACCGCCGCGCGGCTGCCGGTCAGTAAGGTTTCGATATACTGCTGCAGTTTGAGATCAACCGTCAGGTAGATATCTCGGCCGGCCTGTGGTGACTGTTCATGCAACTGACGTATCACGCGGCCGCGGTTATTGACTTCAACCTCTTCGTAACCGGTTTTGCCGTGCAGTACATCTTCGTAATAGTTTTCAATGCCCAACTTGCCGATATCATGCGTTGCAGCGTAGTTTGGCCATTTGCCTTCCTGATCGAGGCGCGTGACGTCGCGATCGTTGATCTTCGATACGTAGCCAACGACGTGCGTTAGCGTTTGCCCGTAAGGATAGTAGCGGCGCTGATAGCCTTTCACTTCCACGCCGGGAAAACGGTACTGATTGACCGCGAAACGCGCCACCTGTACCTCATTCAAACCAATTTTTACCGGAATAGAGGTGAAGCGTCGCGAACGTTTGCGCTCCTTTTCGAAGGCATCGATATCGTCATCGGTCAGATCTAACACCGGGCGCAGGTTCTGTAACGTCTGCTTAAGATCTTCGACCTTTTCCGGCATTAGCTCAGCCTGATAGATGGTGCGGTTCAGCGCCAGCGGCACGCCGTTGCGATCGAAGATAATGCCGCGGCTCGGCGCCACAGGCACCAGCTTGATACGGTTTTCATTCGATCGGGTGCTGTAATCATCAAATCGCAGGATTTGCAGGTGGTACATATTGACCACCAGTACGCTGGAGAGCAGCAGAATGCCAAAAAACGCCACCAACGCTCGGCGGACAAAGAGTTTCTGTTCGGCAGTGTAATCGCGAAAGGCGTTGCTCTGTAATTTCATCCGCTACATCTATTGTCTGGGGGTTGTCAGGCGTTTATTCACGATGATAAGGATGATTCGTGGTGATGCTCCAGGCACGATACAGGCTTTCCGCTACCAGCACACGCACCAGCGGATGTGGCAACGTTAATGCTGACAGTGACCAGCTTTGCTCGGCAGCCGCTTTACATGCCGGCGCCAGTCCTTCCGGACCACCGATCAACAGACTGACATCTCGGCCATCCTGCTTCCAGCGTTCCAGCTGCTGCGCCAGCTGTGGGGTTTCCCACGGCTGTCCTGGAATATCCAGCGTAACAATGCGATTGCCTTTGCCCACCGCGGCCAGCATCGCTTCACCTTCTTTTTCCAGAATGCGTTTGATGTCAGCGTTCTTACCGCGTTTACCGGCAGTCACTTCGGTCAGTTCAAACGGCATATCCTTTGGGAAGCGGCGCAGATATTCCATGAAACCGGTCTGAACCCAGTCGGGCATTTTGGTGCCGACGGCCACAAGCTGCAGTTTCAAGGCTTAGCTCCAGAGTTTTTCCAGCTCGTACAGCTGGCGGCTCTCTGCTTCCATCACGTGTACAATCACGTCACCGAGGTCAACCACCACCCAATCAGAGGCAGTTTTACTGTCAACACCGAGCGGCTTAAGACCCGCAGCGCGTGATTCCTGCACCACGTGATCGGCGATTGAGGCGACGTGACGCGTTGAAGTACCGGTGCAAATAATCATGCAATCGGTGATGCTGGATTTGCCCTGAACATCGATAGCAATAATGTTCTGGCCTTTGAGATCATCAATCTTATCAATAACGAACTCTTGGAGTGCTTTACCTTGCAAAAGGTTCCCCTTAAAAACAGGTGATTACGGACGGGCTAGCGATTCGAGAAAGGTAGCCGAAAATGAAGCGGCGTAGTATAGCATGCCACCTTTAGCTGCGATATAAGCCAACGCTATTGATATAGCCGATGACCGCCTCAGGCAGTAAATCCGCGCAGGAAGCGCCCGCATGGCGACGTTGACGAATCTCAGTCGCTGAGATGTTAAGGAGCGGCGTATCAGCCAGCCAAATCTTTCCTGCGGGTGAGTGATGCAGCTGCTGCGCATCATCGGCAAGATGATCATCAAGCCACTGCTGCATTTGTGGCGTGTCCATCTGCGTGGCGTAACCCGGACGTTGGCAAACCAGTAAATGACACAGCGACAGCAACTCCTGCCAGCGATGCCATTTGCCTAACGTTAGCAGAGAATCCTGACCAATGATAAACCCCAGGGGCTGTTTTGCTCCACGCTCGGCACGCAGTGCTTCCAGCGTGGCGACGGTCCATGAGGGTGTTTCACGCTCCAGCTCGCGTGTATCGATGTCAAACAAGGGGCGGTCAGCGATAGCACAGCGCAACATCTCAACACGCTGCTGCGCACTGGCCTCAGGCTGCGGACGATGCGGCGGCACATTGTTCGGTAAAAGCGTCACCTTCTTCAAACCGACCTGCTGTGCCAGAGCTTCTACCGGGCGCAGATGACCATAATGAATCGGATCGAAGGTGCCGCCAAACAGGGCATAGAGTTTAGACATCGGTAAAGCTCAAGGGGAAATCGCGGTGGCACAGCAGCAGCGACAGCGTTTCCAGCTGTGGCCATAGATTTTGCCCGTAATCCTGCTTCATGCTGAGCTCCAGCTCTGCCAGCAGCTGCACCGCACGCTGCAAACGACGTGCATCAAGACGCTGTAGTGCTTCGGTAAACAGTGCGCGGCGGTTTTGCCAGATTCGTTGCTGATCCATCAACGTACGCAGTGCTTGTTTCGCCTGATTACGCTGCAGGTGCAATAAGGTCAGCAAATCGCGCTGTAACGTACGCAGCAGAATAACGACTTCGCTGTCCTCTTTCTCCAACTGATGCAGAATATGCAGGGCACGTTTACTTTTCCCTGCCAGTAGCGCATCAACCCAGTGAAACGGGGTAAAGTGCGCGGCATCGTTAACGGCGGCTTCCACGCGCGGCAAGGTCAATTTGCCATCTGGCCACAGTAGCGATAAACGTTCCAGCGCTTGGGCCAATGCCAGCAGGTTGCCTTCGTAGCAGTAGCAGAGCAGCTGGATTGCGGCATCATCGACGCTGAGCTTCATCGTTTTGGCACGGCTGGCAACCCAACGCGGCAGCTGTGCTTGCTCAGGCGTTTGGCATGGCACCAGCACGGCATGCGCACTCAGGGCTTTGAACCAGGCGCTGTTCTCCTGCGCTTTGGTTAACTTAGCCATCCGCAACACCAGCAAAATATCGCTGTGCAACAACGTCGCCAGCTTCACCAACTGCTCGGCGATGGCGGCGTTAGGGCCGTTTTCCGGCAGCTGCAGGGTTAGCGTTTGGCGTTGGGTAAACAGGCTAAGCGATTGGCAACTGACGAAGATCGCATCCCAGTCAGTTTGTGCATCAAGAGTGACGCTGAAATGCTCTTCAAATCCTTGCGCTGTTGCAGCGACACGAATTGCATCAGCGCTTTCCTGTATCAGCAGCGGTTCGTTGCCGGTAAGAAAATAACAGGCGCGCAGCCCCTCACGAAGCTGCGCGCTCAGTTGTTCAGGATAAATCCTGATCATTGCAGACTGGTAGCTGACGAAGATGACACTTCCGGTGAGTTTTCTCCCGGCAAAATCACGTCAGGCTCTGGCAACGTTTGTTTGTTATTTATCTGTGCGGCATGCACAGTCAGCAGTTTACGTACTAACTGTTCGGCGGCACGCTGACGCATCTCTTGCACAATCATATCTTGCTCGGCATCCTTCGCCAGTGCGGCGTTCGGGTTGTCGAAGAAAGAGCGATACACGGTAGTGCTAATCGGGTAGATGCCTTTACCCGGCAGCAGAACCTGCGCCGTCACTGTCATCACCAGAGAATATTCCGCGGTGGTACCGCTAATAAACACTGATGCAGTATCTCGTCCTTGCCTTGCTGAACCAAGACGTAGCGTTGGATACTTAGCACTAGCCTCATCACTGTCTTCAACAATATTCACATTGTTGATACGCAGCTGCTGGCGCACGGCGCGCGCCAGTGGACCATAGGGATCGCCGGTCTGGACGATGAGCGTTTTCATTTCACTCGGCACCGCCGTGGTGCCGCGCGGGTGAAAACCACAGCCTGCGGTAATCATTACCGCAAGCAGGACAAACAGCCTGATAATCAGTTGTCGCACAGTTCCTCCTGAACTTAACCCACAACCAGGTTAAGCAGTTTGCCAGGGACATAAATCACTTTACGAATGGTGACGCCTTCCAGATATTTTGCCACCAAATGCTCCTGTGCAGCACGCGCCTGCACCTGCTCCTGCGTTGCATCCGGCGCAACGGTAATTCTGCCGCGCACTTTGCCATTGACCTGAACCACCACCAGCAGCGAGTCTTCCACCATAGCGGCTTCATCGGCAACCGGCCAGCTCGCTTCGTCAATGCTGCCTTCGCCGCCCAGCGCCTGCCACAGCACGTAGCTGGCGTGCGGGGTAAACGGATAAAGCAGACGAGTCACCGCCACCAGTGCTTCCTGCAGCAGTGCACGATCTTGTTCGCTTTCCTGTGGCGCACGGATCAGCTTGTTCATCAGCTCCATGATAGCCGCGATAGCGGTGTTAAACGTCTGACGACGACCCACATCATCGGCCACTTTGGCGATAGTTTTGTGCAGATCGCGACGCAGCGCTTTCTGCTCGTCATTCAGGCCATTTACGTCCAGGGCAACGGTCGCGCCTTTGGCAACATGTTCGTAAGCCAGCTTCCACACGCGCTTCAGGAAGCGGTTGGCGCCTTCAACGCCCGATTCCTGCCACTCCAGCGTCATCTCTGCCGGGGAAGCGAACATCATGAACAGGCGTACAGTATCCGCACCGTAGCGTTCAACCATCAGCTGTGGATCGATGCCGTTATTTTTCGACTTCGACATTTTGCTCATGCCTGCGTATACCACTTCACGGCCTTCAGTATCGGTGGCTTTAACAATGCGGCCTTTTTCATCACGCTCAACGGTCACGTCTACCGGAGACACCCAGTTACGCTCGCCGTTCACGCCGATATAGTAGAACGCATCGGCCAGAACCATGCCCTGACACAGCAGGCGTTTAGCCGGCTCATTCGAGTTCACCAAGCCCGCATCACGCAGCAGCTTGTGATAGAAGCGGAAGTACAGCAGATGCATGATGGCGTGTTCGATACCGCCAACATACTGATCGACCGGCAGCCAGTAGTTCGCTGCCGCCGGATCCAGCATGCCTTCGTTGTAATTGGTGCAGGTGTAGCGTGCGTAATACCACGATGACTCCATGAAGGTGTCAAAGGTGTCGGTTTCACGCAGCGCTGGCTGGCCGTTTACGGTAGTTTTGGCCCACTCAGGATCGGCTTTGATTGGGCTGGTAATACCATCCATGACAACGTCTTCAGGAAGGATAACCGGCAGCTGATCTTCTGGCGTAGGCATGACGGTGCCATCTTCCAGCGTCACCATTGGAATCGGTGCGCCCCAGTAACGCTGACGGGAAACGCCCCAGTCGCGCAGACGGTAATTAACTTTACGCACACCGACGCCTTTGGCAGCCAGCGCGTCGGCGATAGCATTAAAGCCCGCCTGATGATCCAAACCGTTGTACTCGCCAGAGTTGAACAGCGAGCCTTTCTCGGTCATCGCTGCGGCACTCAGATCCGGCTCGGAACCGTCGAGGTTCAGCACGACAGGCTTAATGTTCAGGTTGTATTTGGTGGCGAACTCCCAGTCACGCTGATCGTGACCTGGAACGGCCATTACCGCACCGGTGCCGTATTCCATCAGCACGAAGTTAGCGACCCACACCGGGATCTCTTCACCGGTCAACGGATGGATTGCAGACAGGCCGGTGGCCACGCCTTTCTTCTCCATCGTTGCCATGTCTGCTTCGGCGACTTTGGTGGTACGGCATTCATCAATGAATTCAGCCAAAGCGGGATTCGTGGCGGCAGCTTGCTGTGCCAGCGGGTGACCTGCGGCAACAGCCAAATAAGTTGCACCCATGAAGGTGTCTGGACGCGTGGTGTAAACGGTCAGCTTCTCAGCGCTATTAACCACATCAAAGGTGATTTCCACGCCTTCTGAACGGCCAATCCAGTTACGCTGCATGGTTTTGACCTGTTCCGGCCAATCTTCAAGCGTATCAAGATCGTTGAGCAGCTCTTCCGCATAAGCGGTGATTTTCACAAACCACTGCGGGATCTCTTTGCGCTCAACTTTGGTGTCGCAACGCCAGCAGCAGCCATCAATAACCTGCTCGTTGGCCAGCACCGTCTGATCGTTCGGGCACCAGTTCACCGCAGAGGTCTTCTTATAGACCATGCCTTTTTCATACAGCTTAGTGAAGAACCACTGCTCCCAGCGGTAGTATTCTGGCTGGCAGGTCGCCAGTTCACGGCTCCAGTCGTAGCCAAAGCCCAGCAGTTTCAGCTGGTTCTTCATATAGGCGATGTTGTCGTAAGTCCACGGTGCAGGGGCAGTGTTATTTTTCACCGCGGCGCCTTCCGCCGGCAGACCAAATGCATCCCAACCGATGGGTTGCAACACGTTTTTGCCAAGCATGCGCTGGTAACGCGCAATTACATCGCCAATGGTGTAGTTACGCACGTGGCCCATGTGTAGGCGACCAGAAGGATAGGGCAGCATGGACAGGCAGTAATACTTCTCTTTGCCTTCCTGCTCGGTCACTTTAAAGGTTTCGTTTTCGTCCCAGTGTTGTTGGACGCGGGTTTCTATCTCTTCCGGGCGGTATTGCTCTTGCATGGCTGCCTGTGGTCCTTTGTGAAAATCGAAAATCGCTAAGCATAGATCCGCATAGCATACCCATAAGGCTGCGCCTCAACAACTTTTCACGCCCCTGCAAACCGGATTTCTGCTGAATGCGCCGCCGCTTTCACCCTTTTGTGATTTCTCCCGTTGTCAGCGCTGCAAATGTGCCAAAGCAGCTAAACTTAACTGCAGCACCCGTAGCGGAAAGGAGAACAAAATGAATAACGTGGCGCAGGAATACCGTGCAACGATTGAAGCATTATCCCAACGTTTGGATCATGGCGAGCGTGATGTTGATGCACTGGTCGCGGAGGCACGGCAAAGTTTGCTGGCGAAGAAGACGCTGTCGCCCGCCGAGGTAAATGAAGTGATGCGTGCCGTACGGCGCGATTTGCATGAGTTTGCGCTGAGCTATCAGGAGTCTTCTGATGTGGTCGGCGATTCGGTGTTTTTACGGGTGATTCGTGAGAGCCTGTGGAAAGAATTGGCGGATATCACTGATAAAAGCCAGTTAGAGTGGCGCGAAGTGTTTCAGGATCTCCGTCATCACGGCGTTTACCAGAGCGGTGAAGTGGTCGGCTTGGGGAATTTAGTCTGCGAGAAGTGCGGCTTCACGCGGGCGATTTATACGCCAGAGAGCTTAACGCGCTGCCCGGAGTGTGGCCACGATCAGTTCCAGCGTCAGCCATTTGAACCTTAAAATTGCATAAAAAATCGCGCCGCTATGCAAGCAGATAACGCAGCGGCGCAATTTATTGCGCTAATCAGTGCAGGATCTTCGCCAGGAAGTCTTTCGCACGATCGGATTGCGGATTGTTAAAGAAGTCATCCTTATTGGTGTCTTCAATAATTTTCCCTTCATCCATAAAGATCACGCGGTTAGCGACTTTACGCGCAAAGCCCATTTCATGCGTCACCACCATCATGGTCATACCTTCATTCGCTAACTCAACCATTACGTCTAACACTTCGTTGATCATTTCTGGATCAAGCGCAGACGTCGGCTCATCAAACAGCATTGCTACCGGATCCATGCACAATGCACGGGCGATCGCTACACGCTGCTGCTGACCACCGGAAAGCTGCCCCGGGAATTTATCGGCGTGCGCTGCCAGCCCTACGCGTTTTAGCAGGTTCTGCGCTTTCTCGCGCGATGCTGCTTTATCCCGCTTCAGCACCTTGACCTGCGCCAGCGTCAGATTCTCAATGATGCTGAGATGTGGGAACAGTTCGAAGTGCTGAAACACCATGCCCACTTTGCTACGCAACTGGGCGAGGTTGGTTTTTTTGTTATTCACTTCGGTGCCGGTCACCTGAATGCTGCCTTTTTGAATCGGCTCCAGACCGTTGACGGTTTTAATCAGCGTTGATTTACCTGAGCCAGACGGACCGCAGACCACCACCACTTCACCTTTTTTTACTTCGGTGGAGCAGTCGGTCAGCACCTGAAAGTGCCCATACCACTTCGAAACATTTTTCAGGCTAATCATTTAAACCGTCCTTTTTCTTTTCAGATAGGTAACCAACAGCGAAGCACTCAGGCTGATCACGAAGTAGACCAGACCGGCAAACAAAATCATCTCAACCTGGGTTCCGTCGCGCTCACCAATGGTAGAGGCGGTGCGGAAGAAGTCAGCCAGGCTCAATACATATACCAGCGAGGTATCCTGGAACAGGACAATACCTTGCGTCAGCAACAGCGGCACCATGGCGCGGAACGCCTGCGGCAGCACGATCAATTTCATCGATTGCCAATGCGTCATGCCCAGCGCCAGTGCGGCGTTGGATTGACCGCGCGAGATGCTCTGGATGCCCGCGCGGATAATTTCCGAATAGTACGCAGCCTCAAATAACGCAAATGCCACCATGGCGGAGATCAGGCGGATATCCGATTTAGGCGATAAGCCCAGCACCTGTTGCAGGAACGCGGGCACGACCAAATAGAACCATAACAGCACCATCACCAACGGCACGGAGCGGAACAGGTTGACGTAAAGCTTGGCAAACCAGCGCACCGGCGCAATCGGCGACAAGCGCATCACCGCCAAAATTGTGCCCCAGATAATGCCAAATACCACGGCAATCGCGGTGATCTTGAAGGTAATGATCAACCCATTCCATAAGTAAGGCAGGCTGGGAACAATCGAACTCCAATCAAACTCGTACATTATTTGCCTCCCATATTGCCAGGCAGGCGGATTTTGCGTTCTACCACACTCATAATCAGCATGATCACCAGGTTAATGCCGACGTACGCCAGGGTGATGGCGGTAAAGGATTCATAGGCATGGGCGGAGTAATCCAACAGCTTGCCCGCCTGCGCCGCCATATCCACCAGACCGATGGTTGAGGCGATGGCCGAGTTCTTCACCAGGTTGAGCATTTCCGAAGTCATCGGCGGTACAATCACGCGATATGCATTCGGCAGCAGCACATAACGATAGGTTTGCGGCAGTGTCAGCCCCATCGCTAAGCCCGCATTTTTCTGACCACTTGGCAGCGACTGAATCGCCGCGCGCACCTGCTCACAGACACGTGCTGCGGTGAACAAGCCAAGGCAAATCGTGGATGAAACGAAGAATTGAATATTGGGGTCTAGCTCCGCTTTAAACCACATGCCAAGGTTTTCCCCGACCAGCTCTGGCGCCACCAGATACCAGAAGAAGAACTGCACAATCAGCGGGATGTTACGGAACAGTTCCACGTAGCAGGTGCCAATCGTCGCCAGCAGGCGGTTGGGCACGGTACGCAGAATGCCAAAGAAGGAACCTACCAGGAAGGCGATAATCCAGGCGCAGCAGGACACCGCAATGGTGACCTGAAATCCGGACCACAGCCAGCCAAGGTAAGTCGTATTGCCGAACGGGGCCTGTTCAAGAAAAATGCCCCAGTTCCAATCGATACCCATAACGAGCTCCGGTAAAAAAAGGGTAGCGAGGCTACCCATAAGATTGTTGAGCGGTGTCTTACGTCCTGCTTCAGGGGAACGGCCTGTTACAGTCTGTCTGTCCGCACCGCATGTTCAGCAATCGAGAGGGCAGCGGGGCTGCCCTTGTTGTCGTTGTTAATTCAGAGGGCTTTATCGTTCGGTGCTTTGAACAGGGCCTGCATGTCACTTGAAAGTTCGAAGTTCAGGTTCAGATTTTTCGGTGGAATTGGCTGTTTGAACCAGGTTTCAAACCATTTTGACGCTTCGCCCGAGGTTTGTGCTTTGGCAATAGTTTCATCCATCAGCTGTTTGAACTGGGGATCCTGATTGCGCAGCATGCAGCCGTAAGCTTCTTTCGACTGCGGCGTGCCAACGATATCCCAGTTGTCAGGCTTCTTGGCCTTCGCGCGTTCACCCGCCAGCAGCGCATCATCCATCATGAAGGCCACAGCACGACCGGTCTCCAGCGTACGGAAAGAATCACCATGATCTTTTGCGCTGATGATGCGCATATCCATTTTCTTCTCATCGTTCAGCTTGTGCAGCAGCACTTCAGAGGTGGTACCTGAAGTCACCACAACGGTTTTGCCTTTCAGATCATCGAAATCTTTGATGTCGCCGCCTTTTTTCACCAGCAGACGCGTACCGATGATGAACACGGTGTCAGAGAAAGCCGCTTGTTTCTGACGCTCAAGGTTGTTGGTGGTAGAACCACACTCAAAATCATAAGTGCCGTTCTGCAACAGCGGAATACGGTTCTGTGAGGTAATAGGCAGCATTTTAATCTGCAGATCCGGCTTATTCAGCTTGGCCTTAATGGCGGCAATAATGGCGTTTGAGTAATCCTGTGAATAGCCAACCACTTTTTGCTGGTTGTCATAGTAAGAAAAGGGAACTGACGACTCACGATGCCCAACGACGATCACGCCGCTATCATTGATTTTTTTCAGGGTACCGGTGAGATCTTCCGCCTGGGCCGCTCCCGCTGCTGCTCCCAACAGCAAAAGAGATAATGCCACTTTGCGTATCTGCATGTTCCAACTCCTTCGTATGGATGTCGCGCAGAACATAAACTGCGCAGATTGTGATGTTGTGTGTATTTCGTGCTGCTTTTTTAGTTATCCCATAGCGCAACTGCACGCAGGATAGTGATTAACATAGCGAATTGTTAACGCAATGAAACAAAAAAGTTTCTTTTTTGCGAGCCGCTCCGCACCAATAAAAGGCAAAAATTTCCTGATGCGCTAACAGAGTGCACATCAATGCCACAAATTAGTGCGTGAAGGTTGCAATACGCTGACAAAAGCCAATGTTTGCGAAAATCACTGAAATAAATAGCAATGATCGTGCCAGCACGATGAATATCTGTAAAAAGACAGCAGAGAATCGGGGAAAGCGGGGCGGAAGAGAGAGAAAACAGCGGATAAAACAGGCGAAGTGTTTACTTCGCCTGTCGTGATAGCAATCGGATTAGTGACGACGGCGCAAAATCGCTACCACGATGCCAATCAACGTCAGAATCCATACTGGCCAGATACCCGCTTTGGCATACGGTGTTACACCGCTGGTTGGTGTCACTTTGGCTTCCAGAACGTCGCGCGTGAACTGTGGCAGCTCCTTCTCCACCTCGCCGTTGGCGTTTACTACCGCGGTAACGCCATTGTTGGTGGAACGCAGCAGCGGACGTCCCAGCTCCAGCGCACGCATGCGCGCCATCTGGAAATGCTGCCATGGCCCGATCGAATGGCCGAACCAGGCATCGTTAGAGACCGTCAACAAGAAATTGGTATCCGGACGGAAGTTGGCTCGAACCTGTTCCCCCAGCACGATTTCATAGCAGATAGCGCTGGTTAGGTTATAACCCGACACTTTCAGCTGCGGCTGAACATAGGCGCCACGGCTAAAGGATGACATCGGGAGATCGAAGAATGGAGCTAATGGCCGCAGCAGCTCCTCCAGCGGTACAAATTCACCAAAGGGTACCAGATGGTTTTTCTGATAACGGTTCTGGTTTTGATAGCTGTAAGGCTGTTCGCCACCCAATACAATGACTGAGTTATAGTCGTGATAGCGATTATCACCTTCCACGCGCGAATCCACGATACCGGTAATCAGTGAACTGCCGCGTGCGCGCAGTTCAGCATCCAGCGCACGCAGAAACGGCTGCTGGTTGCTTTCCAGATCGGTAATCGCTGATTCCGGCCAGATGATGATCGGTGCTTTACCGATAAACGGCTGGCTGTATGAGGTGTAGACGCGCAGCGTATTCAGTAACTGCTGGGGATCCCACTTCATCGACTGTGGAATGTTGCCTTGCACCATGGCGACATCAACGCTACGTTCCGGCAGCGGCTGATACCACTGCAGCATGCGCAGTGGCCACGGCAGCAACAGCAGTAACGCGGCGGCTATTAAACTTTTTACCGTGCGGTGATGTAACGCGTGAACCAGCAGGCCGGCGATAACCATCAGCAGGAAGGTAATGGTTTCTACCCCGGCTAACGGCGCTAACCCCTTCAGCGGGCCGTCAATCTGGCTGTAGCCAAACTGCAGCCACGGAAAGCCGGTGAGAACCCAGCCGCGCAGAAATTCGCTAACTTGCCATAAAGCCGGTGCTGCCAACGCCAAACGCCATAGCGTTGCGCGTGGCCAGAAACGGTTAAGTAAGCTGGCGAACAGCAGCGGATAAAGCGACAGATAGGCCGCCAGCAGAATCACCAGGAAGATGTTAACCGGGCCGGGCATGCCACCGAATGTGGCAATGCTGACGTAGACCCAATTGATGCCGCTACCAAACAGTCCAAATCCCCAGATGAAGCCAATGGCCGCCGCCTGTGCAGTGCGGCGTTCCAGCAGCAACAGTTGCAGACCAAACAGCGAAATTAACGCAGCGGGCCAGAAATCGTAGGGAGAAAAGGAAAGGGTGCCAATGGCACCCATAATTAACGCCAGCAGCAGGCGTACCCGCTGCTGCGAGTATAGAGAGGCTAAAGCCATAAAATTATTCGTCTTCCAGTTGCGGTTGGGGTGAGTCTTCCGGAATTTTTACATGCACCTGGATAATACGGCGGCTGTCAGCCATTGCGACTTTGAACTGATAACCATCAATGACAATACTTTCGCCGCGAGCGGGAAGGTGGCCGAATCCCTGCATGACCAATCCGCCAATGGTATCGACTTCGTCATCGCTGAAATCGGTGCCAAAGACTTCGTTAAAATCTTCAATTTGCGTTAAAGCACGCATGGTGTAGGTGTAACGATTGAGCTGGCGAATATCACGACCTTCTTCATCGTCATACTCATCTTCAATTTCGCCAACAATCAGCTCAAGAATATCCTCGATGGTCACCAGACCAGAGACGCCACCAAATTCATCAATGACAATTGCCATGTGATAACGCTGCGAGCGGAACTCTTTTAGCATGCGGTCAACGCGCTTGCTTTCAGGCACCACCACGGCGGTGCGCAGCACCTTTTCCATGCTGAACGGCTCAGACGCGCTCGCCATAAACGGCAGCAGGTCTTTGGCCATCAATATGCCTTCAACATGATCTTTGTCTTCGCTGATCACCGGGAAACGTGAATGCGCAGATTCAATAATCACCGCCAGGCACTCTTCCAAAGTTTGGTTGCGTTTCAGTGTGATCATTTGTGAGCGTGGGATCATGATGTCCCGCACGCGCTGTTCGGCAATATCCAGCACCCCTTCGAGCATGTCGCGGGTATCCTGGTCGATCAGCTCTTTCTGCTCAGAATCGCGGATTAACCCCAGCAGTTCATCACGGTTTTTTGGCTCACCGTGAAACAGTTGGTTGATTAGCAGGGAGAAAAATCCCTTTTTACTACTGGGTGCGTCGCTGTTTTGAGAATGGTCGTCGCTCATGGCGTTTTTATTTCGTTCTCTCTAATGAGGGATTGGGGCTGCTGGCATCCGCGCCAGCAGCGCAATAACCTGAACCAACGGCTCAGGCGTCTTCTTTCTCCGAAATGTACGGATCAGGATAACCAAGAGCAAGCATTATCTCGGTCTCCAGCGCCTCCATCTCTTCGGCTTCTTCATCTTCGATATGGTCGTACCCCAGCAGATGCAGCGTACCGTGCACAACCATATGCGCCCAATGCGCTTCAACGGTTTTGCCTTGTTCAGCAGCCTCTTGCTCGACAACCTGGCGGCAAATGATCAGATCGCCCAGTAGCGGTAACTCAATTCCCGGTGGGGCTTCAAACGGGAAAGAGAGCACGTTAGTCGGCTTATCTTTGCCGCGATAAGTCAGATTAAGCTCATTACTCTCCGCCTCATCCACCAGGCGAACAGTGACTTCGCTTTCCGGCTGAAAGGGTGTTACCGCCGCTTCCAGCCAGCGTTGAAAATCGCTCTCCGCAGGCAGATGGTTTTCATCGGCACAGGCCAGCTGTAAGTCTAAAATCACCGCGCTCATGAACGCTCCTGCGGGCTGGTTTGAGTGGCAAGCTGAGCCGCGATAGCTTCGCGTTTGCGCTCTTCTGCCTGTTGATCACGGCGTTTCTGATCGGCGGTTTCCCAGGCTTCATAAGCATTCACGATGCGTGCGACAACCGGATGACGCACCACGTCTTCGCTGTGGAAAAAGTTAAAGCTGATCTCATCGACTTCTGCCAGCACTTCAATGGCGTGGCGCAAGCCGGATTTGGTGCTACGCGGCAAGTCAATCTGCGTTATATCACCGGTAATCACCGCTTTGGAATTGAAGCCGATACGCGTCAGGAACATTTTCATCTGCTCGATGGTGGTGTTCTGGCTCTCATCAAGAATGACGAAGGCATCGTTCAGCGTGCGTCCGCGCATGTAGGCCAGCGGAGCGACTTCGATGACGTTACGCTCAATCAGTTTCTCTACACGCTCAAAGCCGAGCATTTCGAACAGCGCGTCGTAGAGTGGACGCAAATAGGGGTCCACTTTCTGGCTGAGGTCGCCGGGCAGGAAGCCGAGTTTTTCACCGGCTTCCACCGCCGGACGCGTCAGCAAAATACGCCGAATCTCCTGACGTTCCAACGCATCCACCGCGGCAGCCACCGCCAGATAGGTTTTACCAGTACCGGCCGGGCCAATACCAAAAGTGATGTCGTGCGCGAAAATGTTAGCGATGTATTGCGCCTGGTTAGGCGTGCGCGGTTTGATCACGCCGCGCTTGGTTTTGATATTCACCGCTTTGCCGAATTCCGGCACGCTCTCAGCACTTTGTTCCAATACGCGGCTCTCTTTGATCGCCAGGTGAATCTGGTCCGGTTCGATATCTTTAATCTGACCACGCATCGGGGTGGTATCAACGTACAGGGTCCGCAGGATATTCACGGCAGCGTCCACGCACAGCGAGCGTCCAGTCAGCGTGAACAGGTTATCGCGACGTTTGATTTCAAGGCCCAAACGGCGCTCTAGCTGCTTCACATTGTCATCCATCGGACCGCACAAGCTCATCAGTCGTTGGTTATCTGCCGGTTCAAGGGCTATTTCACGCGTTTCGATATTCAAATGAATCCTTAAGGTCACTCAGGGCCAGTTGAAAAGGTGTGCCGGATGCTGGCATCAAAGCGTTCAGCATCTTTATGGAATTATTTATGGCGCTGCGCATAGGCGCAAGCTTCAGAAACGATATTTGGGCAGCGTCTGCGGAAAGCAAGGGCGACAGGATGAAACAGGCGACAGCGCTTTGTGCGCTATCGCTCAACGTTTGAGGTTTCAAGGCTGGAACAGACCAACGCCGATTTCGTTCTCTTTGCGGGTACGGGCAATCACCGACGCTGGACTCTCTGCTACACGCAGCGCCATTTGCTCTTCGGTGCGCACCAGCACGCCACGCAGTGAGCTGGCGTAGACATCAACAATTTCAACATCAACAAACTTACCGATCATTTCAACCGGCGCTTCGAAATTCACTACGCGGTTGTTATCGGTACGACCGGTCAGCTCCATCACATTCTTGCGTGAAATTCCTTCGACCAGTACGCGCTGCGTAGTGCCCAACATGCGGCGGCTCCACGCCATTACCTGTTGATTGATGCGGTCTTGCAGGATGTAGAGACGCTGCTTTTTCTCCTCTTCCGACACATCATCTGGCAGATCGGCCGCTGGCGTGCCTGGGCGCATCGAGTAAATAAAGCTGAAGCTCACATCGAAATTCACTTCGCCCACCAGCTTCATGGTCTGCTCGAAGTCCTGCTGTGTCTCACCCGGGAAGCCGATGATGAAATCAGAGCTCAGCTGGATATCCGGACGCGCCGCTTTCAGCTTGCGAATAATCGCTTTGTACTCCAGTGCGGTGTGAGCACGCTTCATCAGGGTCAGGATACGATCCGAGCCGCTCTGGACGGGCAGGTGCAGGAAACTTGCCAATTCGGGGGTATCACGATAAACCTCGATAATGTCATCGGTAAATTCAATCGGATGGCTGGTGGTAAAGCGAATACGGTCAATGCCGTCGATTGCCGCCACTAAGCGCAGCAATTCAGCAAAGGTACAGATATCGCCATCAAAGGTGGCACCGCGATAGGCATTGACGTTCTGGCCCAGCAGGTTAACTTCTCGTACGCCCTGAGCGGCCAACTGGGCGACCTCAAGCAGAATATCGTCGCTTGGACGGCTTACTTCCTCACCGCGGGTGTAAGGCACCACGCAGAAAGTGCAGTATTTGTTGCAGCCTTCCATGATGGAAACAAACGCGGTTGGGCCATCTGCGCGCGGTTCGGGCAGGCGGTCAAATTTTTCGATTTCCGGAAAGCTGATGTCTACGATTGGGCTTTTACTGCCGCGTACGGTGTTGATCATCTCCGGCAGGCGATGCAACGTTTGTGGACCAAACACGATATCAACGTAACTGGCGCGTTGACGCAGACGTTCACCTTCCTGCGAGGCTACACAACCACCCACCCCGATGATCACCTCAGGATTATCGGCTTTCAGCTTTTTCCAACGGCCTAACAGTGCAAAAACCTTCTCCTGCGCTTTTTCACGAATTGAGCAGGTGTTGAGCAGCAGAACGTCCGCTTCTTCAGCTGCCTCAGTGAGGGTATAGCCGTGCGTACTGTTCAACAGATCGGCCATCTTCGATGAATCATATTCATTCATCTGACAGCCCCAGGTTTTGATATGCAGTTTTTTGGTCATCGAACTAGCCATTGGTTAACGCGAAGTGCAGGGCGCGTATTGTAATGCCTCGCTGCAGCTGTGACCAGCTAACCCTGCATACTTCACGCATGCACGTCGCATCGAATGACGAATTTCCGGTACACTTTAGCTATCAACGTGATGCTGTAAGGTCTCACGGCAAAAAGAAGGATTAGAGTCGATGCAGGATTCACATTTTGATGTGGTGATCGTGGGCGGTGGCATGGTTGGCGCGGCGCTGGCGTGTGGTCTGGCGCAGCAACAGTTCCGCGTGGCAGTGATTGAACGAGCGGAGCCAGCGGCCTTTGATGCTAGCAGCGAGCCGGATGTGAGAATTTCCGCGATTGGTGCCTCCTCAGTCGCGCTACTGCAGCAGCTGGAGGTTTGGCAGCGCGTTCTGGATATGCGCTGTGCACCTTATCGGCAGTTGGAAACCTGGGAGTGGCAAAACGCGCATGTATCATTTGATGCAGCGTCGCTTGGCTTACCTGAGCTGGGCTTCATGGTGGAGAACAGCGTGCTGCAGCGGGCGCTGTGGGAAAAGATGCAGGAAGAGGGCATCACGCTAATTTGCCCGGCGAGTTTACAGGGTTTGCAGCCGCACAGCGCTGGCTGGCATGTGCAACTGGATACCGGCCAAACGCTGGATACGCGTTTAGTGGTCGGCGCAGATGGTGCCAACTCTCGGGTGCGTCAATTAGCGGGCATTGGCGTGCGAGGCTGGCACTATGCGCAATCCTGTATGCTTATCAGCGTGGAGTGCGAGCAGGATGTTGGCGACTCCACCTGGCAGCAGTTTACGCCGCAAGGGCCACGTGCTTTCCTGCCGCTGTTTGATCGTCGTGCTTCGCTGGTGTGGTATGACGCGCCGGCGCGTATTCGTCAGCTGCAAAGTTTGCCGTTGTCACAGCTGGAGAAAGAGATTCATGCGAACTTTCCGGCCCGTGTGGGAAACTTTAAAGTCAAAACCGCAGCATCGTTCCCGCTGGTGCGACGTCATGCTACGCGTTATGTGATGCCCGGATTAGCGCTGGTGGGGGATGCGGCGCATACCATCAACCCGTTGGCCGGGCAGGGTGTTAATCTGGGCTATCGGGATGTGGATGCTTTGATCACTACGCTGGTTGAGGCGCGCAGCCAGGCGGAGCTTTGGGCATCGGATGCCGTGCTGCAGCGTTATCATCGTCAGCGTTATAAAGACAACTTACTGATGCAGGGCGGGATGGATCTGTTCTATTTCGCATTTAGTAATAAGCTGCCGCCATTACGCTTTGCGCGCAATCTGGCGCTGATTGCCGCGGAGAATGCCGGAGCGTTAAAACGCAAGGTGCTGCGCTACGCGCTAGGTTTATAAATCGTAGGGGGCGCATCAATGCGCTCCGGGTTTATGCCCGAACGCAGAAAACAATAAAGCCCGCAAAAGCGGGCTTTATTGTGCAATTTGGCTGGGGTGCAGGGATTCGAACCCCGGAATGCTGGTATCAGAAACCAGTGCCTTACCGCTTGGCGACACCCCAATAGGTGTTTAATCAAATTGTCTTTTTATGGCTGGGGTGCAGGGATTCGAACCCCGGAATGCTGGTATCAGAAACCAGAGCCTTACCGCTTGGCGACACCCCAATAATTTGGTGGCTACGACGGGATTTGAACCTGTGACCCCATCATTATGAGTGATGTGCTCTAACCAGCTGAGCTACGTAGCCTTGGTACTGCTTACTGCATCCGACGATGGCTGGGATACCTGGATTCGAACCAGGGAATGCCGGTATCAAAAACCGGTGCCTTACCGCTTGGCGATATCCCATTCGTCGATTTTGTATCCACAACATATTCCGGATTGGCTGGGGTACCAGGATTCGAACCTGGGAATGCTGGTATCAAAAACCAGTGCCTTACCGCTTGGCGATACCCCATCCGGCTGCCGAAGACTGAAATGGTGCGGGAGGCGAGACTTGAACTCGCACACCTTGCGGCGCTAGAACCTAAATCTAGTGCGTCTACCAATTTCGCCACTCCCGCAAAAAGATGGTGGCTACGACGGGATTTGAACCTGTGACCCCATCATTATGAGTGATGTGCTCTAACCAGCTGAGCTACGTAGCCATCTTTTTCGCGTAACCTTCATCGGCGTTGCGGGGCGCATTATGCGTATTGAGTCTTGTAGCGTCAACAATTTTTTTGCCGTTTTTCGCCTTAAAACGCCTGTTTGTCTGGCTTGTAACCAGGCTGGTGGTTTATTCGGCAATTTTCACTCATGACATCATCGATTGCACAAAAAAGGGGCTCATTTGAGCCCCTTATCTTGTTGAGTAAAAACCTTATTTATAAGCGGACTGATGCACACCTACGGCACGGCCTGAAGGGTCATCCATTGATTTAAAGGCTTCATCCCACTCGATGGCTTTAGCTGAAGAACAGGCCACCGATGGACCGCCCGGTACACACTCTGCAGCGCTGGCAATTGGGAACAACTCCTCAAAGATTTCGCGATACAGATACGCTTCTTTCGAGTTCGGTGTGTTGTACGGGAAGCGGAAATGCGCAGTCGACAACTGTTGGTCAGTGATCTGCTTCGCCGCCACTTCTTTCAGCGTATCGATCCAGCTGTAGCCAACACCGTCAGAGAACTGCTCTTTCTGGCGCCACGCCACGCTTTCTGGCAGATATGAAGAGAAGCATTCACGCAGAATGTGTTTCTCCATCTTGCCGTTGCTGCCGCACAGTTTATCTTCCGGGTTGATACGCATCGCCACGTCGAGGAATTTCTTATCGAGGAACGGTACGCGCGCTTCCACGCCCCAGGCGGACATCGCTTTGTTGGCGCGAGCGCAGTCAAACATATGCAGAGCCAGCAATTTACGCACGTTCTCTTCATGGAATTCTTTAGCGTTTGGCGCTTTATGGAAATAGAGATAGCCGCCAAAGACTTCATCCGCACCTTCGCCTGACAGCACCATTTTGATGCCCATCGCTTTGATCTTACGCGACATCAAATACATCGGCGTAGATGCGCGAATGGTGGTCACATCGTAGGTTTCAATGTGATAAATCACATCACGAATCGCATCCAGACCTTCCTGCACGGTGAAATGGATTTCGTGGTGCACGGTGCCAAGATGCTCTGCCACCGATTTCGCTGCTTTCAGGTCTGGAGAACCTTCCAGGCCCACCGCAAAGGAGTGCAGCTGCGGCCACCAGGCATCGCTCTTATCGGCATCTTCTACACGTTTTGCGGCGAAACGCTTGGTGACGGCAGAGATAATGGAAGAGTCGAGTCCACCAGACAGCAGCACGCCGTAAGGTACGTCGGACATCAGGTGACTTTTCACTGACTCTTCCAGCGCATGTTTCAGCTCTGCTGCGTCGGTGGTGTTGTGCTCGACGGCGGAAAATTCCATCCAGTCACGCTGCCAGTAACGACGAATTTCACCATCGGCGCTCGACATGTAGCTTCCCGGCGGGAACTCTTTAATGCTGCGACATACTGGCACCAGTGCTTTCATTTCGGAAGCAACATACAGGTTGCCGTGCTCATCGTTGCCCATATACAGCGGGATAATGCCGATATGGTCGCGGCCAATCAGGTATTGCTGCTTAACGCTGTCCCACAGAATAAAGGCGAACATGCCCTGCAGTTCGTCGAGAAAATCAACGCCTTTTTCCTGATACAGCGCCAGAATAACTTCGCAGTCGGAACCGGTCTGGAAGGCGTAACGATCGCTCAGCTCGGCACGCAGCGCTTGATGGTTATAAATTTCACCGTTAACAGCCAGTACGTGGGTGTGGTCAGCGTTATACAGCGGCTGTGCGCCGTTGTTAACGTCAACAATCGACAAGCGCTCATGCACCAGAATGGCTTTATCATCCGCATAAACACCTGACCAATCTGGGCCGCGGTGACGCATCAGACGAGAAGATTCCAGCGCTTTCTTGCGCAGCTCAATAGGATCGCTCTTCAGATCCAGCACACCAAAAATTGAACACATAACTGACTCCTGATCTCACCTTGTGGCGAAGTTATTTCTACGTTTGTCCGGCAGCAATGACTGCGTGATGTATAAGAAAATGCGCTAAGTGATGGTGGTAGTGCAAGTGAAATCACGATCCTTTGATAAAAAGAATGTTGATAGGCGCGTAACTTTGTATTTTATTCAATAAATACAGATTTAATTTAGATGGTATCTAATAAATCTGGATTGTTGCTCGATTTGTGTTCAGGTGATGATCGCTGGAGGAGGGATTTACCTCATCAAAAACAAAAGCCCTACTTGAGCAGGGCTATAAGAAGAGATTATGGCTGATATCAAAAGAGATCGATATCGGCGACCGATGGGTAAATCCAGTCCGGTCGGAATGGCATCGCATCAATATCACTGAGCGTTGAAACGCCCGACAGCACCAGAATGGTTTCCAGGCCGGCCTGGAAGCCTGCCAAAATATCGGTACGAAGGTTATCCCCGACAATCACCGTCTCTTCAGAATGCGCATGCATTTTGTTTAATGCCGCGCGCATGATGTACGGGCTTGGCTTACCAACATAAAACGGTTTGCGGCCAGAAATGGTCTCAATCCCGGCACAGAGCGCCCCGCAGGCGGGAACAAAGCCACGCGCATGCGTATCGGGATTGGTTGCGATAAAGCGTGCGCCGTTAGCAACGAAGAACGCCGCTTTATGCATCATGTCCCAATTAAATGAGCGCGTTTCACCCACGATAACGAAATCTGGATTGACGTCGGTGATAGTAAAGCCCGCTTTGTACAGCTCATGGATTAATGCACCTTCGCCAATCACATAGGCTTTTTTCCCCTCCTGACGCTTGAGGAAGTCAGCCGTGGCCATCGCCGAGGTATAAAACACCGAATCTGGCACCTCAACTCCCGCGTTGGCAAAGCGGTTGGCCAGATCAAGAGCCGTTTGTGATGGGTAGTTGGTCAATACCACCAATGGCATATCTTTCGCCAGAATGCGCTGCAGAAATTCGTTCGCGCCGGGAACGGCGGTGTTGTCGTGCATCAACACGCCGTCAATGTCACAGATTACGCTTTTAATCGTCATAGATTGCATCCGGTCGGGCCTGCCAGATAGCAGGCTGGTGATTACTCTTCCAGCAGATGTTGCAACAAAATGCCATTCAGCATAGCGCGTTTTGCTAAGGCAAAGGCGCCAATTGCCGAGCGATGATCGAGCTCGGAACGCATCACCGGCAGATTCTTACGAAATGCCGGAAGTGTCTGCGTATTGATGCAACCTTCAATGGCAGGAAACAGCACTTTGTCGGCTTCAGTGATTTCACCGGCCAGCACCACTTTTTGCGGATTGAACAGGTTGATGGCGATGGCAATCGCTTTACCCAAATAGCGGCCGACGTATTCGATAACTTCGCACGCCAGCGCGTCACCTTGATTAGCTGCGCGACAGATCTGCGGCATCAGGCAATCATTAAGTGTTAGTGAGCTGGGATAGCCCTGATTAAGCAGGTGCCGCACGCGATTTTCAATCGCACCATTGGCAGCGATGGTTTCCAGACAACCGAAGTTTCCGCAATGGCAGCGTTCACCTAACGGATCGACCTGAATATGGCCGATCTCGCCAACGTTACCGTTGCTGCCGAGGAAAATATGGCCATTGGCAATAATCCCAGCGCCGGTACCACGGTGTAAACGCACCAGAATGGAGTCAGCACAGTCGCGGCTTGCACCGAAGTAGTGCTCTGCCAGTGCCAAACTGCGAATGTCATGACCAACAAAACTGGTGACGTTAAAGCGTTTTTTCAGACTGGAAACCAGTGGCCAGTGACTTACCGCGATATGCGGCATATAGCGAATGATGCCATTAATCGGATCGACTAAACCTGGCAGAATCACCGCGATAGCGATCAGCTCATGAATCTTACGCTGATGTGATGCCATAAAAGCGCTGATGGCATTGAACAGCGCATTCTCCAACGTTTCCTGGGTGCGCTCCGGCAGCGGATAATCTTCCTGCGCCAGTGATTTTCCGCTCAGATCGAACAGCGTCAGCGTGGCGTCATTACGCCCTAAGCGTACGCCGATAGTATGAAAATGACGGGTTTCGGTAATAATCGAGATGGCGCGGCGCCCACCGGTGGAGGCTTGTTGCTCCACCTCTTTAATGAGGCCGCGCTCAATGAGCTGGCGGGTGATTTTGGTGACACTGGCGGGCGCAAGCTGACTGTGTTCGGCTATCTGTATGCGCGAAATGGGCCCTTGTTGATCTATTAGCCGATAAACGGCTGCACTATTAAGTTGTTTAACAAGATCGACATTTCCTATTTGAGACTGGCCGCCAGTGGTCATTCAATACTTACTCGCTGAGGACGTTGTCTCCGTTGACTAACGTCTTAGTGATTTGATAATCGCGGGTAAAGACAGTCAGGTTGGCGACTTTTCCTGCTTCAACCGTACCTAACTGTTTCTCCACACCCATTGCCTGCGCCGGATAAAGTGTTGCCATACGCAGCGCTTCATCAAGAGCGATGCCACAGTGTTCAACGCTATTCTGCACCGCTTCAATCATGGTTAATGCAGAACCGCTGAGCGTACCGTTCTCATCAACGCAAAGGCCATCGCGATAGTATATTGTTTTGCCTGCAAAAATGAATTGATCAATCGAAGCGCCAGCTGGTGCTGTGGCATCCGTCACTAACACCAGTTTGTCGCCCTTGATGCATTTTGCATTGCGCACATTAGCGTAATGGACATGTAAACCATCTGCAATGATGCCGCAGTATACATCAGGCGAATCAAACAGCGCACCGATCAGACCTGGCTCACGTCCGGCAAACGTTGGCATTGCATTATAGAGGTGCGTGGCAAAGCTCACACCGGCGCTAAAGCCGATTTTTGCCTCTTCATAGGTCGCATTAGAGTGACCCGCTGAGACGATAATTCCCGCATCACGTAATTGACGAATCACGTCACTGCCGGCGTTTTCAGGGGCCAGCGTGACTTTAGTGATGACATCCGCGTTTGCACAGAGAAAATCCACCAACTCGGCATCCGGCAGACGAATCAATTCAGGATTGTGCGTGCCTTTTTTGGCTTTGTTCAACCACGGACCTTCCAGGTGCAAGCCCAGCGCCTGATTCTGATGCTTAGCCAAATAGGCGCGCATGGTTTCGATTGCGCGTTTCATTAGCGCATCGGTGCTGGTAATCAGCGTTGGCAAATAGCTGGTACAGCCTGATTTTTCATTGGCACGCTGCATAATCTCCAATGTATCCACGCTTAACGCATTGATATCGTCATTGAACTGCACGCCGCCGCAGCCATTCAGCTGCAAATCAATAAAACCAGGAGCGATAAACGCACCAGCCACATCCTGCTGTGCCATTGCCGCGTCCAGGGCATCACGCGGACACACACGCTCAATCAGGCCATCCGTAATCACAACTGCATGATTGTCCAGAATTTCATGACCGGTAAAAATCCGGCCGTTCACTAATGCGTACATCGTTTATCTCTCCCGGCTAAGCCTGCCGCCAACCAGCAGCAGGTTTTTTTACAACGTGTTTTCACACACCTTTCATATTTTCCGCTTCCATTTCGCGGAAATATTTCACGGTTTTCACTTTCAGTTCCATCGTTGCTGGTTCATCACATACCACGACGGATTTTGCATGCAGCTGGAGGCAGCTAATGGTCCACATATGGTTGACGTTACCTTCAACCGCGGCCTGCAGCGCTTGCGCTTTCAAATGACCTGTTACCAGAATCATTACCTCTTCTGCATCCAGCAGCGTACCAACGCCAACGGTCAGCGCGTATTTTGGTACCTGATCCACATCACCGTTAAAGAAGCGAGAGTTTGCGATGCGGGTATCGTGCGTCAGGGTTTTAATGCGGGTACGAGATGAGAGGGATGAAGCCGGTTCATTGAAAGCAATATGACCATCGTTGCCTACGCCGCCCATAAACAGGTTAATTTTGCCGTAAGCGCGGATCTTCTCTTCGTATTGGCGGCATTCTGCGTCAATATCTTCGGCATTACCATTGAGAAGATTGATGTTTTGCTCTTGAATATCAACATGATCGAAAAAATTACGATACATGAAGCTGTGGTAACTTTCTGGATGCTCTTTTGGCAGACCTACATACTCATCCATATTAAAGGTGACCACGTGCTTAAAACTAACCTGGCCCGCTTTGTGCATGTCGATCAGGTGCTTGTAGGCTTCCAGCGGTGTTCCACCGGTTGGTAAACCCAACACAAAAGGACGTTCTGCGCTAGGCTTAAACGCATTAATGCGGTTAACAATGTGGCGTGCAGCCCATTTACCCACTTGGGTCGGTGTGGCCAAAGGGATCAGTCTCATGTCTTCACCTCAATTAAGATTGGAAATGTGGAGTTGCCGTTTCTCTGACAGTATTCTGCCCTTAAGCGTAATGCGTTTAAGCGTAGCCATTAGGGAAAAGTGCGACTCGATATTTTTCATCATAAAATAAGTTTGTGGTGCTGGCTAGCATTTCGCATTATCAAACCATCATTTTGGTGATTAAAGTCACAGTTGGAGTGGTTTTAATTTGCGAGGCGAATTAATTTATCTTTACACTGCGCCTCGTGGTCAAAAGTGTCATCAAGGTACCGGGCGACGGGATAATAAAATCAACTCGCGCTACGGCAAAACGCCAGTCTCATAGGGGGAGAATAAGGTGAGTATTCTAGGATATCTGCAAAAGGTCGGCCGCGCGCTTATGGTGCCGGTAGCGACTTTGCCGGCAGCGGCAATCTTGATGGGTGTTGGATATTGGATCGATCCAGATAGCTGGGGTGCAGGTAATGCACTGGCGGCACTGCTGATCAAATCCGGTTCGGCAATCATCGACAATATGTCCGTGCTGTTTGCCATTGGTGTGGCATACGGTATGTCAAAAGATAAAGACGGTGCAGCAGCATTGACCGGTTTCGTGGGCTTCCTGGTGGTAACCACACTCTGTTCACCGGCAGCGGTAGCGATGATTCAGAAAATGCCGGTGGAGCAAGTTCCTGCCGCCTTCGGCAAAATTAACAACCAGTTTGTCGGTATCCTCGTCGGTATCCTCTCTGCTGAGGTTTACAATCGCTTTAGCCATGTTGAACTGCCAAAAGCGCTGTCATTCTTTAGCGGCCGCCGTCTGGTGCCTATTCTTGTCTCCTTCCTGATGATTGCCGTGGCCTTCGTGCTGATGTATGTCTGGCCGCTCATTTTTGGTGGGCTGGTGAGCTTCGGTGAGCACATTCAGAAGATGGGCTCAGTGGGTGCGGGTGTCTATGCCTTCTTTAACCGCTTGCTGATTCCTGTTGGCCTGCATCATGCGCTGAACTCAGTGTTCTGGTTCGACGTCGCGGGTATCAACGATATTCCTAAATTCCTGGGCGGCGCACAGTCTATCGCGGAAGGTACGGGTATCCCAGGTATCACCGGTCGTTATCAGGCGGGCTTCTTCCCAATCATGATGTTTGGTCTTCCGGGGGCAGCGCTGGCAATTTATCACTGCGCCCGTCCAGAAAACCGCGCCAAAGTCGGCGGTATCATGCTGGCGGCAGCATTTGCGGCCTTCTTTACCGGTATTACCGAACCGCTGGAGTTCTCCTTCATGTTCGTGGCGCCGGTACTGTATGTGATTCACGCTGCACTGACCGGTCTCTCCGTGTTCATCGCCGCGAGCATGCAGTGGATTGCCGGTTTCGGCTTCAGTGCGGGTCTGGTGGATATGGTGCTATCGACGCGCAACCCGCTGGCCGTGCACTGGTGGATGCTGATCCCACAAGGTCTGGTGTTCTTCGTTATCTACTATGCGGTGTTCCGCTTCACCATTCAGAAATTTAACCTGATGACACCGGGTCGTGAACTCTCTGCGGGCGATGAAACCGATGGTTATGATGTGAATGTCGACCATAGCGGTAATGGTGAAAGCCAAACCGAATCTTTGGCGCGCCGTTACATTGCAGCCGTGGGTGGTTCTGAAAACCTCACGACCATCGATGCCTGTATTACCCGACTGCGTCTGAACGTCAAAGACTCTGCACAGGTAAATGAAGGCGTCGCTAAGCGTCTGGGTGCTTCAGGTGTGATTCGCCTGAACAAACAGAGCGTACAGGTTATCGTCGGCACCCAGGCTGAAAGCATTGCTACAGCGATGAAAACGGTACTGAGCAAAGGCCCGGTTGCGGCATCTGCAGCGGCGTCACCTGTAGCACCGGCTCCAGCGGCAAAACCGCAGGCGGTACTGAACAGTGAAAAAGCGGTAATCGCTACGTTACTGGCTCCGGTTACCGGTGAAATTGTTGCGCTGGAAAATGTTCCTGATGAAGCGTTCGCCAGTAAAGCAGTGGGTGATGGTCTGGCAATCAAGCCAACCGGAAAAACCGTTGTCGCGCCAACTGCTGGCACCGTGGTGAAGATCTTCAACACTAACCATGCGTTCTGCCTCGAAGCGGAAAATGGCGTTGAGATTGTGGTGCACATGGGTCTGGATACGGTTGCGCTGGAAGGTAAAGGTTTCACGCGTCTGGTGGAAGAGGGCGCAACGGTAACAGCAGGTCAGCCAATCCTCGAAATGGATCTGGATTATCTCAACGCCAACGCGCGCTCGATGATCAGTCCAGTCGTCGTCAGTAATAGCGATGATTTCGCGGGTCTGAATTTACTGGCAACCGGTTCAGTGGTTGCAGGTCAAACTCCGCTGTACGAGGTTAAAGGCTAAGTCCTTGTGATTGAGCCAGAAGGCAGGAAGCGATTCCTGCCTTTTTTGTTTTAAAACGACCAACAAACGGTTGTTTCCCTCCTGCGCTTTGTGGATCATACTCCGTTACTTCGTGGTACAAATCACCCGTTATAGCTTTTGAGGATTTTGAGATGAGTGAGGCTGAAGCCCGCCCAACGAACTTTATTCGTCAGATCATCGACGAAGATTTGGCGAGCGGTAAGCACAACACTGTGCATACCCGTTTCCCGCCTGAGCCCAATGGTTATCTGCATATTGGCCATGCGAAATCTATCTGCCTGAACTTTGGTATCGCACAAGATTACCAGGGGCAGTGCAACCTGCGTTTCGACGACACCAACCCAGTGAAAGAAGATCTGGAGTTTGTCGAATCCATAAAGCGTGACGTGCAATGGCTGGGCTTTGAGTGGAGCGGCAACATTCGTTACTCCTCAGACTACTTCGACCAACTCTTCAACTATGCCGTTGAGCTGATTAATAAAGGCTTGGCGTATGTTGATGAATTGTCGGCAGATGAGATCCGCGAGTATCGCGGTTCTCTCACAGCACCAGGCAAAAACAGCCCGTATCGCGATCGCAGCGTGGAAGAGAACTTAGCGCTGTTCCAGAAAATGCGCGATGGTGGCTTCGAAGAGGGCAAAGCCTGTTTACGTGCCAAAATCGATATGGCATCCAGCTTTATCGTGATGCGCGATCCCGTGCTGTATCGCATCAAGTTTGCCGATCACCATCAGACTGGCAGCAAGTGGTGCATCTATCCAATGTACGACTTCACTCACTGCATTTCTGATGCGATTGAAGGTATTACGCATTCTCTCTGCACGCTGGAGTTCCAGGATAACCGTCGTCTGTACGATTGGGTGCTGGATAACATCACCATTCCGGTGCACCCGCGTCAGTATGAGTTTTCACGTCTGAATCTGGAATACGCAGTGATGTCCAAGCGTAAACTGACTCAGCTGGTGAGCGAAAAAGTTGTGGAAGGCTGGGACGATCCGCGCATGCTGACCGTTTCCGGTTTGCGTCGTCGTGGTTACAGCTCGGCTTCGATTCGTGAGTTCTGCCGCCGCATTGGCGTTACTAAGCAGGACAATATCGTAGAAATGGCTTCACTGGAGTCGTGCATTCGTGACGATCTCAATGAAAACGCGCCGCGTGCGATGGCCGTGATGGATCCCCTGAAGGTGGTGATTGAAAATCTGCCAGCGGGTCACGAAGAGATCATCACCATGCCAAATCATCCTAACAAACCGGAGATGGGTACGCGTGAAGTGCCATTCAGCCGTGAAGTGTGGATCGATCGCGCTGACTTCCGCGAAGAAGCCAATAAACAATACAAGCGTCTGGTGCTGGGTAAAGAAGTGCGTCTGCGTAATGCTTACGTGATCCGTGCTGAACGTGTAGCGAAGGATGATGAAGGCAATATCACCTGTATCTACTGTACTTGCGATGTTGATACGCTGAGCAAAGATCCTGCTGATGGGCGTAAAGTGAAAGGCGTTATCCATTGGGTTTCTGCAATTCACGCGTTGCCGGCGGAATTCCGCCTGTATGATCGTCTGTTTAGTGTGCCAAATCCGGGCGCGGCTGAGGATTTCCTCACCACCATTAACCCGAACTCACTCGAAACTAAACAGGGCTTCGTTGAGCCTGGTCTGCGCGAGGCCGATTCAATGGCACCGTATCAGTTCGAACGTGAAGGCTACTTCTGTGCTGATAGCGTTTATTCGCAGCCGTCAAAATTGGTGTTTAACCGCACCGTTGGATTGCGCGATACCTGGGCGAAAATCGGCGATTAATTATTTTGTCGCTAACACGATAAGATCATGAAAGGGCGAGCAATCGCCCTTTTTTATTGCCTCTATTTGGCCACCTGCAATCTTTTATGCTGCCTTCCTGTTGATGCGATTAATTCCTCATTTACGACTATTCTGACTTTAGCAAAATTAAACCATTTGCCAGTGTGAAAAACTTTTTTTCAGGTAGGCTATGCGCACTCAAACGTTGCTCCGCGGGTTATCAAAGGATAAAAAATGACAAGTCTTGCCCTGGAAGCCAAGCACAGTGTGGTTGTATTACATCAGCTTATCGAACGTATTTTCAATCAGGTTGAAGGCAGTGATGACAGCATTGATCTGTTTTTATCGCACTTTCATCCCGAATTTAAAATGGTGACACCGCAAGGTAAACAGTTGGATCTTAATGAGATGGAAACGCTGTTTCGCCAATTGAATGGGCAACGCGAAGGCATGCGTATTGCGACCAGTGAGCACGCCATTATCTCGCAGCAAAGCGAAGAGGTGACGATTCAATATCGTGAATTACAAATGATGAATGGCATCAATCAGAGCCGCATTTCACTGGCGGTTCTCGATTGCAGCACCAGCATTCCGCGCTGGCGTTACCTGCAAGAAACCATCGTTGCCTGATTTCAGGTATAAAAAAACCGGCTCAAGCGCCGGTTTTTTTATACTGCATAGCACACTCAATTACTTATCGTGGAGCGTGTCGTCTTCGCGGCAGTCTCCCAGAGCACAGTGACCGTACAAGTACAGGCTGTGGTTACTGAGTTTGATACCATGGCGAGTGGCAATTTCACGCTGACGCGTTTCAATTGATTCATCGCTAAATTCGATAACCTTGCCGCAATCGAGGCAAATCAGGTGATCGTGGTGATGTTGCTGGGTCAGTTCAAAGACAGATTTACCGCCTTCAAAATTATGACGGGTAACGATGCCCGCGTCGTCAAACTGGTTAAGAACGCGATATACCGTTGCCAGACCAATCTCTTCGCCCATATCGATCAGGCGCTTATACAAATCCTCCGCACTGACGTGATGGGACTCGGGTCCGGGTCCCTGAAGCACTTCCAGAATTTTCAGTCTGGGGAGCGTGACTTTCAGGCCAGCCTTCTTCAATGCGGAGTTGTTGTCAGTCATGCGGATATTGTCCTGTTACTTTGCTAGTCACTTGCGGCGCAGGGGCCTTGAATGTTTAGGTCAACGCGCATTCTCATTTGCGTCTCATTATAGAACTCAAGCAGTGAAATGAAAACCAAGGCAACGTCCTTAATCACCAAAAGCAGTAAGGATAATGTCACTAACGCCTTCAAGACGCTTGGGTTTTGGATTCCATTTCACTCAGCCTCATTCTAATGCCAGAGGAATAAGCGGATGACCATTGCGGGTATTCTACAGATTTGCGGGGAAAAGTTAAAAAACCGTAGCTATTATTTTTATAGGAAATTCCGTTGCCCGATGTGAACTTGCGCGCACATCGGGCAGAGCAGGGGATTACGCTTCAATAATCTCTTTCAGCTGCAGTTCATCGAAGATCTGCTTCACCCAGGTTTCAACGCGCTCATTGGTCAGTTCGGGTTGACGGTCTTCGTCAATCGCCAGACCGAGGAAGTGTTTATCATCGGCCAAACCTTTAGATGCTTCAAAATGGTAGCCTTCGGTTGGCCAGTGGCCGACGATGACTGCACCATTCGGCTCAATGATGTCGCGGATGGTGCCCATCGCGTCGCAGAAGTATTCGGCGTAATCTTCCTGATCGCCACAACCAAACAGCGCTACCAGCTTGCCATTGAAATCAATCTCTTCCAGCGTCGGGAAGAAATCATCCCAGTCACACTGCGCTTCACCATAATACCAGGTTGGAATGCCCAGCAGCAGGATATCGAACGCATCGAGATCTTCTTTGGTGCTCTTAGCAATGTCATGCACTTCGGCGACATCTTTACCCAGTTGTTTCTGGATCATTTTTGCAATGTTTTCAGTGTTGCCGGTATCGCTGCCGAAGAAAATGCCTACGATTGCCATGGGTTAGGTAACCTCTTAGATCCTGATTGTGAAAGTAAGTCAGTTGACTGCACAGTAATGCGAATAATAGCAGACCGGTAAAAAGTGCGGAACTTGTAAAGCCGTGACTTTGTGTTCCAGCGTGCGGTCTTCGCGCGTTACGACAGTTTGAGCTGTGCCAGCAGCATTTGTTCAATCAATTCGCTGCGACTGATGTTTTGCTGGTCGGCCAGCGTGCTGAGCGCGTCAACCGCCTCGCTGGACATCTTCAGCTCGACACGACGCAGCCCACGCACTTTATCGCGCTTGAGCTGATTACGTTTGTTGATGCGTAATTGTTCATCACGCGTCAGCGGGCTGGTTTTCGGGCGACCAGGACGCCGCTCGTCTGCAAAGAGATCAAGCGTAGTGCGGTCTGTCTGTTCTTTTGCCATGGTTTGTAAAACTGAGTGGGCGCGAACGGCGGAAAGGCGCTGCGCGATTAAAACATTATCGGCCCGACCACGGTGAAAAAATCATCCGTGGCAAATTTTTAGCGCGACATGATACTCCAGCGCCTTCCTTGACGCCAACCCTAAAGCGCACGCGGCAAGCTTTTGCTTTTACAGGTTAAAAAATCGACGCACCGCGCGTAGCACCGCCTCAGGTTTCTCTGCATGCACCCAATGTCCGGCCCCGCTAATCACATGCGCGTGTGCCTGTGGGAATTGACGCAATAGCGCATCGCGATGCTGATTATCCAGATAGGGCGAGTCGCCACCACGAATAAACAGCGCAGGGTGCGGCCATGCAGGCACCTCTTCCCAGCCGGAAATGGTGGTGTAATTCTCCCACAGCACCGGCACATTAAAGCGCCATTCACCTTCGGCAAACGACTTGAGGATGAACTGAATCACGCCATCCTCATTAATGTGCTGACGCATCACCTCAGCCGCTTCACTGCGGCGCGTCACGCCAGCAGCGCTAACGGCACGGATAGCGGCAAAGATTTCGTCATGGCGGCGAGTTTGATAATCAACCGGCGCGATATCGATCATCACCATTTTTTCTATGCGTTCTGGCGCTATGGCACTGAGCGCCATAGCGATTTTGCCGCCCATTGAGTGGCCGATTACGCTAGCGCGTTCAATGTTGTGCGCATCCAACGTTTCGACCATGTCCTGCGCCATGGCGTGATAATTCATCACCTCACTGCGTGCAGACAGGCCGTGGTTACGCACATCAACCTGCAATGTTGGGCGTGCATCACGCACCCCGCGCGCTAATACGCCGAGGTTATCAAGGCTGCCAAAAAGACCATGGATTAACAGAATGGGTGTGGCATCAGAGGCTGATTGTTCAGTTTGCAGACGGGCGTTCAAAATCATGGCTAAAGTTCTTACGGTTGTGACCTTGGCTTAGGTTATCATGGATTCACCTGTCCAGCAGTCAGGCCGGCGGGCATTAGGGCATATTCCGACTTTTGCCCGGAAACGTTGCCAACGCTATCGGCTGCCACGGATTTAACTTTATAATCCTTATGTTAGAACCCGCTCACGTTTTGCACGACTGGATTTTGCTAAGGCCGTTGCAATAATGCGTGGTTCTGTCATTTGCCAGAATCGTACGGAAAAAGATGAAAACGATTGAAGTTGACGAAGAACTCTACCGTTATATTGCCAGCCACACGCAGCACATTGGTGAAAGCGCCTCAGATATTTTGCGCCGCATGTTGAAGTTCACCGCCGGCCAGAGCGCAGCTGCTGCGCCCGCCGCGGGTGCGTCAGTGAAAGAAGCACCTTCAGCGAGTCGCGAAGCGCGTCCTCAGGATCGTGTGCGCGCGGTACGTGAGCTGCTGCTTTCCGACGAATATGCCGAGCAGAATAAGGCGGTAAACCGCTTCATGCTGGTACTGTCAACGCTCTATCGTCTTGATCCGGCTGCGTTTGCTGAAGCTACGGCTTCGCTGCAGGGCCGTACCCGCGTCTACTTTGCGGGCGACGAGCACACGCTGCTGCAAAATGGCACCCATACTAAGCCGAAGCATGTTCCCGGCACGCCGTACTGGGTGATCACGAATACCAATACAGGTCGCAAATGCAGCATGGTGGAACACATCATGCTGGCTATGCAGTTCCCTCAGGAACTGACAGAGAAAGTTCGCGGCACCATTTAACTGAAGCGTCAGGGAGAAGCGCCAATGGCCAATCACCCCCGTGCCGGGCAGCCTGCCCAGCAGAGCGATTTGATTAACGTTGCACAATTAACCTCGCAGTATTACGTCCTGAAGCCCGATGTGGCGAATCCGGATCATGCGGTGAAATTTGGCACTTCAGGCCATCGCGGTAGCGCGGGACGCCAAAGCTTCAACGAACAGCACATTTTAGCGATCGCGCAGGCGATTGCTGAAGAGCGCAAAAAGAACGGCATCACCGGACCGTGCTACGTGGGTAAAGACACGCACGCACTGTCTGAGCCGGCGATCTTGTCGGTGCTGGAAGTGCTGGCCGCTAACGGCGTGGACGTGATTGTACAGCAGGACAATGGTTACACGCCGACGCCTGCCATCTCTAATGCCATTCTTGAGCACAACAAACGCGGCGGCGCGCAGGCGGACGGTATCGTTATCACGCCTTCGCACAACCCACCGGAAGATGGCGGTATCAAATACAATCCGCCAAACGGTGGACCGGCGGATACCAACGTCACCAAAGTGGTGGAAGATCGTGCTAACCAGCTGATCAAAGGCGAGCTGAAGGACGTTAAGCGTCTGCCGCTGGATCAGGCTTGGGCAAGCGGCCATATCGTTGAGCAGGACCTGATCCAGCCGTACGTTGAAGGTTTGGCGCAGGTAATCGATTTCTCGGCCATCCAGAAAGCGGGCCTGAAAATTGGCGTCGATCCATTAGGCGGCTCGGGTATTGCTTACTGGCAGCGCATTGCTGAGCACTACAAGCTTGATCTGACCATCGTTAACGATGCTATCGATCAGACTTTCCGCTTCATGCATCTGGATAAAGATGGCGTGGTGCGTATGGACTGCTCGTCCGAATGCGCGATGGCGGGTTTGCTGGCGTACAAAGACAAATTCGATTTGGCCTTTGGTAACGATCCTGATTACGATCGCCATGGCATCGTCACGCCAGCCGGTCTGATGAATCCGAACCACTATCTGGCGGTGGCAATCAACTACCTGTTCCAGCATCGTCCGCAGTGGGGCAAAGAGGTGGCTGTCGGTAAAACGCTGGTTTCCAGCGCGATGATCGACCGCGTAGTTAACGACATTGGCCGTAAGCTGGTGGAAGTGCCGGTTGGTTTCAAATGGTTCGTTGATGGCCTGTTCGATGGCAGCTTCGGTTTCGGCGGCGAAGAGAGCGCGGGCGCATCGTTCCTGCGTTTCGATGGCTCAGCCTGGTCAACCGATAAAGACGGTATCATTCTGTGCCTGCTGGCCGCAGAAATCACCGCGGTAACCGGCAAGAACCCGCAGCAGCATTATGACGAGCTGGCCGCGCGCTTTGGAGCGCCTAGCTACAATCGTCTGCAGGCACCGGCAACTTCAGCACAGAAAGCGGCACTGTCTAAACTGTCTCCAGAAATGGTGAGCGCGGATACGCTGGCGGGTGATCCAATCACCGCACGCTTGACTGCTGCACCGGGTAACGGTGCATCAATCGGTGGTCTGAAAGTGATGACGGAAAACGGCTGGTTTGCCGCTCGTCCATCGGGCACGGAAGACGCCTACAAAATCTACTGTGAAAGCTTCCTCGGCGCTGAACACCGTCAGCAGATCGAGAAAGAAGCGGTTGAGATTGTTAGCGAAGTACTGAAAAACGCCTGATTGGCAGTGAAGAGAAAAGGCCGCTAAGCGGCCTTTTTTTATGGCATAAAACGGTAGCCGATACCGGTTTCGGTCAGCAAATGGCTGGGCTGGGTGGGATTCGCTTCCAGCTTTTGCCGTAAATGGCCCATGTAGATGCGCAAATAGTGGCTGTGCTCCACCGCATTCGGTCCCCAAACCTGGTTGAGCAACTGACGTTGCGTCAGCACCTTTCCGGCATTATTCAATAGCAAGCTGAGCAGACGGAACTCGGTTGGCGTCAGATGCACTTCCTGTTCACTGCGCAGCACACGGCGTGCCGCCAAATCGACACTCACTTCACCAAATTTCACAATCGGTTCTGGCTGGCTGCTTTGATGCCGCCGCAGCGCCACGCGTACGCGCGCCAGCAACTCACCGATGCCAAAGGGCTTAGTGAGATAATCATCTGCACCTGCATCCAGCGCATCGATCTTATCCTGCTCGTCGCTGCGCGCCGACAGCACAATCACCGGCATACTGCTCCACTGGCGCACTTCACGAATAAAGTCATTACCATCGCCATCGGGCAAGCCAAGATCGAGGATCACCAGATCGGGCTTACGCGTTGCCGCCTCAATCAGACCCCGCTGTAGCTGTTCCGCTTCCACAATCTTTAAACCTTCGCTCTCCAGCGCCAGGCGCACGAAACGGCGAATCTCTTTTTCATCTTCCACAATCAAGATGGTCGTCACGCTGCCTCCAGCGGCAAAAAGTTAACGCATCACTTTAGCAATAAAGCAGCTCCGCGTCCGTCATATAGTTTTTAACTTGCTGCGATCTTATCGATCACAATTCTGTAACTAAATTTCATCTCCAGCAAAATGGTGCAAAAAAACAGCAAATAAAGTGGTCGGATGAGTAGTAAATTACACAATTCCGGGTAATATCTGAACCAGATCACATTTCAACGCAATGTTCACCACAAGGGGGCCAAGATGGATCGAGCATATCCACTGTATAAAATCGTACTGCGCCGTGTGCTGGTGCTATCAATCGGTTTGCTGGCGCTGCCAGTGATGTTATTCCGTCAGGATCGCGCGCGTTTTTATAGCTACTTGCATCGCATCTGGTGCAAAACCAGCACCAAACCGGTATGGCTGGCGCAGTCGGAAGCGGCTGCTGGCATCTACTGGTAAACGAATTCTACGCATCATCCACCCGGCGCTTGCCGGGTTTTTTATGGCAAATTTTCCCCTCAAACCCGCTTCCCCGCTGTTATCCCGTGCCATTTCAGCTACACTTAAAACCTCTACAAGTTTTATGAGGTTGTACAAGTATGAGCGAGAAAATTCCTGTTGGTATCAGCGCTTGCCTGCTCGGGGATAACGTCCGATTCGATGGCGGCCACAAACGTTTTGCTTTCGCGACGGACGAGCTCGTGCCATTTGTGCGCTTCGAACCTGTATGTCCTGAAATGGCGATTGGTTTACCGACGCCACGCCCGGCTTTGCGGCTGGTGAAAGAGAGCGATGACAATATTCATCTCTGCTTCAGCAAGGATGGCGGCGAGGAAGTCACCGATGAGATGCAGCGCTGGTCCGCCGAGCGCGTGAAATCGCTGCATCATCTGTGTGGGTACATTCTGTGTGCCAAATCGCCTAGCTGTGGGCTGGAGCGCGTTCGCGTTTACGAGCCCGAAACCAACAATAATCGTAAAGCGGGCACCGGCATGTTTACCGCATTTCTGCAGAAAGAGATGCCGTGGTTGCCGCTGGAAGAGGACGGCCGCCTGCATGATGATGCCATCCGCGAAAACTTCATTGGCCGCGTTTATGCGCTGCACGAATTCAATGAAATGTGGCGCAGCGGTCTGTCGCGCCACAAGCTGATGGCCTTTCATAGCCGCTATAAATTGCTGCTGCTTTCCCATGCGCAGGATGAGTACCGTGAAATGGGACGTTTTGTGGCGGCAATGGATCAGTGGGATTCGCTGGAAGATTACGCCGTTGAGTATCGCAATCGCCTGATGCATCTGATGTCCCATCAGGCATCGCGCCGCAATCACACCAACGTGCTGATGCATGTGCAAGGCTATTTCCGCCCGCAGTTGAGTTCGCCGCAGCGTCAGGAGTTGGCGCAGCTGATCGATCGTTATCGTCTCGGCGTGCAGCCGTTGCTCGCACCGATCACCATGCTGAAACACTACATGGCGGAATATCCGCATCCATGGCTGGCTCAGCAGCGTTATTTTGATCCTTATCCAGAAGCGCTGCGTTTGCGCTACGGACAATAATTTCGGGGCTTTATGACCACCCATTTAGTTTGGTTGCGCAACGATCTGCGCATCAATGACAACATGGCGCTGGCAGCCGCCTGTCGCGACAGCAATGCCAACGTGATGGCGCTGTTTATCGCCACGCCACAGCAGTGGCAGCAGCATCACATGGCACCGAAGCAGGCGGCGTTTATCCAGCAAAATCTCCGCTTATTGCAGGCGTCATTGGCGGAACGCGGCATCCCTTTGCATTATCATCAGTGTGATGACTTTGCTGCCTCGATTGATTTTCTCAGCGAGTTTTGCCACCAGCAGCACGTCGACGCGCTTTATTACAACTATCAGTACGAAATAAACGAACGTGAGCGCGATGCACAGGCCGAAAAGCGGCTGGATGCGCAGGGCGTGATTTGTCAGGGATTTGACGATAGCCTGCTGTTGCCGCCGGGCAGCGTACAAACCGGCAGTAACACCATGTTCAAAGTGTTTACGCCATTCAGCAAAGCCTTTGTCCGCCGCCTGCATCAGGGCTTGCCGGAGTGCTATCATGCTCCGAAAGCCCGCCCGAATGCACCAATCCGTATCGAACAGCACATTCCAGCATTTGATTATCCTTGCGAAGATGTTGATGAGAGCTGGTTCCCTGCCGGTGAAGAGGCAGCGTTAAAACAGCTGCGTCATTTCGCCAAACAGGCGGTGCAACACTACCCGGATCAGCGCGACTTACCGGCGATTGATGGCACCAGCCGCTTATCGGCTTATCTGGCGATTGGTGTGCTATCGCCGCGCCAGTGCTTACATCGGGTATTGAAAGAGCACCCCGACGCGCTCAATGAGGGCAAGGCGTTTACCTGGCTGAACGAGCTGATCTGGCGCGAATTTTACCGCCATCTGATGGTGGCATTCCCGGCATTGTGTAAGCACCAACCGTTTGTCGATTGGACGCGCAACGTGAATTGGCAGAAAAATGACCATCATCTTGCGGCCTGGCAGCAGGGTAAAACCGGCTATCCGATTGTCGATGCGGCGATGCGTCAGCTCAACACGCTGGGCTGGATGCACAATCGGCTGCGCATGATTACCGCCAGTTTTCTGGTAAAGGATCTGCTCATCGATTGGCGTGAAGGTGAGCGCTACTTTATGCAGCAATTGATCGATGGCGATCTGGCCGCCAATAACGGTGGCTGGCAATGGGCGGCATCAACCGGCACCGATGCCGCGCCTTATTTCCGCATCTTCAATCCCACCACTCAGGGCGAACGCTTCGATAAACAGGGCGACTTTATCCGCCAGTGGTTGCCGGAACTGCGCTCTGTACCAGACAGCGATATCCATCAGCCACAGGTTTGGGCGCAGAAAAATAACAAGAAACTCGATTATCCGGCACCAATCGTGGAACATAAGGATGCACGTAAAAAGACACTAGACGCCTTTGAGCGCGCTCGCAGCGCGGCTTGAGGCGATCAGGGAGCCGTAATGAACAATGTTGAATTAGAACAGATCGTCAACCAGCAGCTTAACAACAGCGCCTTCAGCGATTACGCACCGAACGGTTTGCAGGTTGAAGGACGCGCTGAAGTAAAAACCCTCATCACCGGCGTAACGGCTTGTCAGGCGTTGCTGGATGAAGCGGTGAAGCGCAACGCTGATGCGGTGCTAGTGCATCACGGCTACTTCTGGAAGAGTGAAGCGCCGGTGATTAAAGGCATGAAGCGCCAGCGCCTGCGTACCTTGCTGGCCAATGATATCAACCTGTATGGCTGGCATCTGCCACTGGATGCGCACGCCGAGTTGGGTAACAACGCGCAGCTGGCGCGTCTGTTTGATATCGAGGTCAAAGGCGAAATTCAGCCGCTGGTGCCGTGGGGCGAATTGGCACAGCCGTTGAGCGGTGCGGCGTTGGCGGAAAAAATCGCCCAGCGTTTAGGCCGTACGCCGCTGCACTGCGGTGATAACGCGCCTGCGTTGATCAAACGCGTTGCCTGGTGTAGCGGTGGCGGTCAGGGCTTTATCGATAGCGCGGCGGCATTTGGTGTCGATGCCTTTATTACCGGTGAAGTTTCTGAGCAAACCATTCATAGCGCGCGCGAACAGGGGTTGCACTTCTTCGCTGCTGGCCATCACGCGACCGAGCGCGGCGGGATTAAGGCGCTCGGCGAATGGCTAGCGACACATCACGGTCTTGATGTGACCTTTATTGACATCGACAATCCTGCCTGATTGCTCCTCTCTCACGCCCTTAACACACGTTAAGGGCGCAAATCTGTTGACACATCTCTGTCACTTTCGCATAACGTATTGCCTTTACGCATAAACGCGCACCCGGTCGCCATAAATGGCGCCCCGCTAACCTGATGGTGCGGGTTGTGTAGTGTGCGCATTAATGCGCACCTCAATTATCTGTTTTTCGGCATGTTTTTTTACCAGGAGGTCGTTTTTGCAACGAGCACGTTGTTATCTGCTAGGTGAGCGCGCGGTGGTGCTGGAACTGGAACCGCCGGTTTCGTTGACCAGCCAGCAGCGCATTTGGGGATTGTGTCAGCGATTGCAGCAGAACGAGCAGGTAGAGGAAGTGATTCCTGGCATGAACAACCTGACACTGCTGCTGCGCGACCCGCAACTGAATGCGCTGGACGCTATTGAACGTTTGCAGCGCTGGTGGGAAGAGAGCGAAGCGCAGCTGCCGGAATCGCGCCGGGTAGAAATTCCGGTGGTGTACGGCGGTGAAGGCGGACCGGATCTGCAGGTAGTCGCTGAGCGCGCCAATATGACGCCAAAACAAGCGGTGGAACTGCACAGCAGCATTGATTACGTGGTCTATTTCATTGGCTTCCAGCCCGGATTCCCTTATCTCGGCGGACTGGATGAGCGGTTACACACGCCGCGCCGCGCCGAGCCGCGATTAATTGTACCGAGCGGCTCTGTGGGCATTGGTGGCAGCCAAACCGGCATCTATCCCTTAGCCGCGCCGGGCGGCTGGCAGCTGATAGGCCATACGCCGCTTAGCCTGTTCGATCCGCTGCAACATCCGCCAACCCTATTACGTCCTGGCGATAGCGTGCGCTTCGTGCCGCAGCAGGAGGGCGTATGTTAAAGATTCTACGCGCGGGCATGATGACCTCGCTTCAGGACCACGGCCGTACCGGTTTTCGGCAATATGGCATCAGCGTTGGCGGCGCGCTGGATCAACCGGCGATGCGCACGGCCAATATGCTGGTGGGCAATCCCGAGCAAAGCGCGGTGCTGGAAATCGTGCTCGGCCAGTTCAAAGTGCAGTTTACCCGCGATGGCTGGTTTGCACTGACGGGCGCCGGCTGTAATGCCGATCTGGATGGCCAACCGGTCTGGACCGGCTGGCGACTGCCGGTGAAGAAAGGTCAGGTGCTGACGTTAGCAACGCCAACGCGCGGCATGCGCAGCTATCTGGCGATTAACGGTGGCTTTGCCGTGCCGGAAATGCTCGGTTCAGTCAGTACCGATCTCAAGGCGGCGTTTGGCGGCTGGCAGGGACGAAAATTACAAGACGGTGACGAATTGCCGTTAGGCAAACCCACGCGTGACTTCAAAGACAAAGCCGGCGTGCGCCAGCTGCTGTGGGGCAATCGCATTCGCGCTCTGGCGGGGCCGGAATACAGCGAATTCTCGCGTGAAGCGCAGCAAGGTTTTTGGCGCAGCCCGTGGAAACTCAGTCCGCAAAGTAATCGCATGGGATATCGCCTACAGGGACGTCAATTGCAGCGCGACGCGACACGCGATTTGCTGTCGCACGGTTTAGTGCCCGGCGTGGTGCAGGTGCCGCCCAATGGCCAACCGATTGTGTTGATGGCCGATGCGCAAACCACCGGTGGTTATCCGCGTATCGCCTGCATCATCGAAGCCGATCTCTATCATCTGGCGCAAATTCGTCTCGGCGAACCGATTCACTTCATTCATTGCACGCTGGAAGATGCCATTGCGGCTAAGCAGCATCAGCAGCGCTCGTTTGACCAAATTGCCTGGGGACTGGGACATGAAGATTGATCTTAATGCCGATCTTGGCGAAGGCAGCGCCAGCGATCGGGAACTGCTCACGCTGGTCAGCTCGGCCAATATCGCCTGCGGCTTCCACGCCGGTGATGCGCAAACCATGCTGCAATCAGTGCGCTGGGCGAAAGCCAGTGGCGTGGCGATTGGTGCGCATCCCAGTTTCCCCGATCGGGAAAACTTTGGTCGTAGCGCGATGCAACTGCCGCCGGAAACAGTGTATGCGCAGATGATTTACCAGATTGGCGCGCTAAAAAGTATCGCGGAGAGCGAAGGTGAACGTCTGGTGCACGTCAAACCGCACGGCATGTTGTATAACCAGGCGGCGGGCGATCCGCAGCTGGCCGATGCTATCGCGCGCGCGGTGAAAGCCGTGGATGCGGGATTAATTCTGGTGGGATTGGCGGGCAGCGCCTCGATTGCGGCGGCGGCTCATCATGGTTTGCGCACACGCGAAGAGGTATTTGCCGATCGCGGTTATCTGGCGAGCGGGGCGCTGGTGCCTCGCAGTCAGCCTAACGCGATGATTGAAGATGCCGACCAGGCGCTCGCGCAAACGCTGGCGATGGTGCAGCAGCGTCAGGTGCAGAGCATCAGCGGCGAATGGGTGCCGGTCAACGCGGAAACCGTGTGTCTGCATGGTGACGGCGCCCACGCGCTCCAGTTCGCCCGTACGTTGCGCGCCGCCTTTGCGACCAATCAGATTGCCGTTACCAGCGCATAACATTTTACTGATTGCCCGGCCTCACGCCGGGCTTTGTCTTTTACATAAGGGAACAACATGGATAACGTGGTAAACCTCTGGCCGCTACTGGGCATTGCCGCCATCATTGTGGGTTTTGTGCTGCGCTTTAACCCGGTGCTGGTGGTGATAGTGGCGGGCTTCGTCACCGGGCTGGCGGCGCATCTGCCGCTGGCGGATATTCTGGAAAAACTCGGTTCTGGCTTCCTCAATACGCGTAATCTGCCGCTGATTCTGCTGCTGCCGTTAGCGGTCATCGGCTTGCTGGAGCGTCATGGTTTGAAAGAGCGCGCGCAGAGCTGGATCGCGCAGATCAAAACCGCGACCGCCGGGCGCTTGCTGATCGTCTACCTGTTCGTGCGTGAAGCCACTGCGGCGCTGGGCTTAACCAGCCTTGGCGGTCATCCACAAATGGTGCGTCCGCTGCTGGCGCCGATGGCCGAAGGGGCCACGGAAAACCGCTACGGCGAAGTGCCGCCAGACGTGCGTCATCGCCTGCGCGCCATGTCGGCCGCCACCGATAACATTGGTCTGTTCTTTGGTGAAGATATCTTCGTCGCTTTTGGCGCAATTATCTTCATGCATAACTTTATGCAGGAGTCTGCCGGTATCAGCACCGAACCGCTGCATATCGCGCTGTGGGGTATTCCTACTGCACTCTGTGCTTTCCTCATTCATTCAGCCCGTCTGGTACGCCTTGATCGTCAGCTGGCGCGAGAACTGGGCGCGTTGAATCAGCAGGCGCTGAACGCCAAAGGAGGGAAGTAATGTTCCAGCAACAATATTTGATGTGGCTGGCAGGGGTGATCCTGCTGGTGGTGGCGCTGCTTTCCTGGCGCGACAGCGCCAACCCGCGCCGTTTTACCACCGGGCTGTTCTGGGCCTTGTATGGGCTGATTTTCCTGATCGGCGACGGCGCTTATCAGTTGATGGGGCAATGGGCGGGCGATGCCGAACTGGGCCGCCGCTGGTTGCACATCGCGGTCGGCGTGGCTGTGGTGGTGATGGCGTTGATTGCCGGTTTCGGCGGCGTGCGTCTGGGACGCTATCATCAGCGCAGCGACGAGCAGAAACAGGAGAGCGCCAAACGTCTGCACAACAAACTGTTCTTGCCGGCGCTGGCGATCCCGCTGGTCACCGTGATTGGCGTGCTGGCGTTTAACCACATTCCTGGGCTGCAGGACACCGTGTTTGGCCCCGGCAATCACTCAACATTGGTGACGCTATTCTCAATGATGATCGGCTGCCTGTTGGGCTGGCTGATTGCACTGAAAATCACCCATGAAAAGCCGCTGCAGTCGATGCAGGAGACCCGTCGCTTGCTGGATGCGGTGGGTTGGGCCTTTATTCTGCCGCAAATTCTCGCCACGCTCGGCCTGCTGTTCACCAGCGCCGGTGTCGGCACCGCGATTTCGCACCTTACCGAGCAGTATCTGGCGGTGGATAATCGCCTGATCGCCGTCGCGGTCTACGCGGGTGGCATGGCGCTGCTGACCATGGTGATGGGCAATGCGTTCGCGGCCTTCCCGATTGTGACGGCCGGGATTGGGATTCCGATTCTGGTGCTGCAACACGGTGGCAATCCGGCGGTGATGGCGGCAATCGGCATGTTCTCCGGCTATTGCGGGACTTTGATGACGCCGATGGCGGCCAACTTCAACATCGTTCCGGCGCGTCTGTTAGAGCTGCCGGACCGCAACGCGGTGATCAAGGCTCAGGTGCCAACCGGTGTGCTACTGTTGGTAGTGAATATTTTCCTGCTCTACTTCCTGATGTTCTTGTGAGGTTGCAATGAAAACGGTGTTAATGACGGCGTTTGAGCCGTTTGGTGGCGAAAGCATCAACCCTTCGTGGGAAGCGGTGCGCAGCTTTGACGGCAAAGAGATCGCCGGTGCACGTATTGTGGTGCGCCAGCTGCCGGTGGTGTTTGCCACCTGCGGTGAAGTGTTAACGCGTGCGCTGGAAGAGATTCAGCCCGATCGCGTGCTGTGCGTTGGGCAGGCGGGTGGTCGATCCGACATTACCGTTGAACGCGTCGCCATCAATGTGGATGACGCACGTATTCCGGACAACGACCAGCAGCAGCCGATCGATCAGCCGATTGAGGCCGATGGCCCGGCGGCCTATTTCTCCACGCTGCCGATCAAAGCCATGGTTGCCGCACTGCGTGAAGTGGGCGTGCCGGCGTCGGTATCGCAAACCGCCGGTACTTTTACCTGTAATCACGTGATGTACAGCCTGCTGCACTGGATTCATACCACCAACAGTAGGGCGCGCGGCGGTTTTATTCACATTCCTTACATGCCGGAACAAGCGGTGCATCATCCTGGTGTGGCGAGTATGGCCACCGCTAGCGTGATCAAGGCGCTGGAAACCTCGCTGCAGGTGATATTGAGTACCGAAAATGATATTCGCGTCGTCGGTGGCGCCACGCATTAACAGGAGTTGTTATGCCTGAGGGACCGGAGATCCGTCGTGCGGCGGATCAACTGGCAGAGGCAATGGAAGGCAAACCGCTCACCGATGTATGGTTTGCCTTTCCCGAGCTGAAAACCTATGAACCCGCGCTGATGGGAACCACCATCAATGCGTTTGAAACGCGGGGCAAAGCGCTGCTCACGCACTTCTCAAATGGCCTGACGCTTTACAGCCACAATCAGCTGTACGGCGTCTGGCGCGTGGTGCCAACCGGCACGCAGCCGAATACCACGCGACAACTCCGCGTGCGGCTCGCCAATGCGGATAACACCATTTTGCTGTACAGCGCGTCGGATATTGAGCTGCTCAACGCTGCTACCTTGGCGGCGCATCCGTTTCTGCAACGGGTGGGACCAGACGTGCTGGATGCCAGCTTAACGGTGGAGGAGGTGCGCGAGCGTCTGCTGTCGCCGCGCTTTCGTCGTCGCCAGTTCAGCGGCTTGTTGCTCGATCAGGCATTTCTCGCCGGTTTAGGTAATTATCTGCGCGTGGAGATTTTATGGCATGCCGGTTTGCTGGCGTCGCACCGGGCGCAGGATCTCAGCGAGCAGCAGCTCACGGCGCTGAGTGAGGCGATGCTGTCGGTGCCGCGTTTGTCATATCAGATGCGTGGCAGCATGAAGAAGTATCACGAAGATGCCGCGTTTCGCTTCGAGGTGTTTCATCGGCAGGGCAAAAAATGTCGGCGTTGCGGAGCGGTGATTGAGAAGGGCGTGTTGTCATCGCGGCCGTTTTACTGGTGTCCGGGATGCCAATTGTAGCGGCACGATTTATCGCGCAATAAAAAAGGCGGCCGTTTGGCCGCCTTTTCCTTATTTATCCAGCGCCGAGGTAAATGGACGCTCGGTGTAACCGGTATACAGCTGACGCGGACGGGCAATTTTCATGCCTTCGTCATGCATCTCTTTCCAGTGTGCAATCCAGCCTACGGTACGCGCCATGGCGAAGATGACGGTAAACATGGAAGACGGAATGCCCATCGCTTTCAGAATGATGCCTGAGTAGAAATCGACGTTAGGATAGAGCTTACGCTCAATGAAGTACGGGTCGTTCAGCGCGATGTGTTCCAGCTCCATCGCCACTTCCAGCAGATCATCTTTCATGCCCAGTTCATTCAGCACTTCGTGACAGGTATCGCGCATCACGGTGGCGCGCGGATCGTAATTTTTGTAGACGCGGTGGCCAAAGCCCATCAGACGGAACGAATCGTTTTTGTCTTTCGCACGTTTAACAAACTCAGGGATGTGATCAACAGTGCTGATCTCTTCCAGCATGCGCAGTGTCGCTTCGTTGGCACCGCCGTGCGCCGGTCCCCACAGTGAAGCGATACCGGCGGCGATACAGGCAAACGGGTTGGCGCCTGAAGAGCCTGCGGTACGTACGGTAGAGGTTGAAGCGTTCTGCTCATGGTCGGCGTGCAGAATCAGAATACGGTCCATGGCGCGTTCCAGTACCGGATTCACTTTGTACTCTTCGCATGGCGTGGCGAACATCATGTGCAGGAAGTTACCGGCATAAGAGAGGTCGTTGCGCGGATACACAAACGGCTGGCCGATGGAGTATTTGTAGCACATCGCCGCCATGGTCGGCATTTTCGACAGCAGGCGGAACGCAGCGATTTCACGGTGACGTTCAATATTGACGTCTAAAGAGTCGTGATAAAACGCGGCCAGCGCACCGGTCACACCACACATTACCGCCATAGGATGCGAATCGCGGCGGAAGCCATGGAACAGTCGGGTGATTTGCTCGTGTATCATGGTGTGGCGGGTAACGGTCGTGCGGAACTCTTCAAACTGGGCTTGGGTCGGGGCTTCGCCATTCAGCAAGATGTAACACACTTCGAGATAGTTGGAGTGGGTTGCCAGCTGGTCAATCGGGAAACCACGGTGTAACAGAATACCTTCGTCACCATCAATAAAGGTGATTTTGGATTCGCAGGACGCAGTAGAGGTGAAGCCGGGATCGAAGGTGAACAGGCCTTGAGAGCCAAGGGCGCGGACATCAACAACATCTTGTCCCAGCGTACCTTGCATCACGTCCAGTTCAACAGACGTATTATCTTGTAGGGTTAGCGTCACTTTTTTATCTGTCATTATTTCGTCTCCATAGCGCCTTTAAGGTAAGGATCTTAGACACCAGAATAGCCTTCATGTTGCAAATATCAGCAAGCGATATAACCACAATCTTCACAGCATCACTCTGCGGTAACGTGGGTCGTGCAGGGTTACAGAGTAAACGCTGATTTGGGCCATTCGGTGGCGTCGGGGCATGACATGCTGCACATCGAGGATGTTAAAGTTCCTGTCACGACATAACTTCTTGGTAACCAATAACCTGATGCTTTGTATTGCTTGTATTGGCAATGTTACATAACTTGAGCTTAGGGGAAAGTGTATCCCCATAACTTTTGTGCATCATAGGGCTTTAATGCGATTGTTTGTAACTGAAATGTTGATCTTTTGTCAAATCAGATAATTAAAAATGTATAAATTGTGAAATTCGTGAGCATGATCACTGTTCAACCTAAATGTGACCAAAGAGATTGTAGGGGAATTGTAATCAGAATGTGATCCTCCTATACTGCGGCCAGGTCTCCGGAACACCCTGACACCAGGAGCCACCCAGCGTTTTACCCGCTTTATTTAACACTGGATGTTGCTATTTTGGTGGCGGTTGCAGTCTGAACACATGCTGTGTCTCTGATGCAACTCAGGACCGGAGGAAGCAAAATAAAAAAGAGCTGTGTGGGCAAAACCGTGAAAAAACAAAGACCTGTTAACTTGGATCTCTCGACGATCCGGTTTCCCGTTACTGCAATATCGTCCATTCTCCACCGCGTCTCCGGCGTGATCACCTTTGTCGCTCTCGGAATTCTGCTCTGGTTACTGGGTCTCTCTCTCTCCTCTCCAGAAGGTTTCCAGCAAGCGGCATCCATCATGGATAGCTTCTTCGCCAAATTCATCATGTGGGGCATTTTAACTGCGCTGGCGTATCACGCTGTGGGCGGTATTCGTCATATGTTGGCTGATTTTGGCTTTATGGAAGAAACCCTGCAGGTGGGAACCCGTTCCGCGCAAGCGGCTTTTGTTATCACTGTCGTGCTCTCAATTTTGGCTGGAGTCCTCGTATGGTAAGCAATGCTTCTGCATTAGGACGCAACGGTATCCATGACTGGCTGTTACTGCGTGCTGCTGCAATCTTAATTACGCTCTACATTCTCTACATCCTCGGTTTTGTCGTGATGACAGGCACGCTGACGTATGACGTCTGGCACGGCTTCTTCTCGTCCGCCTTCACTAAAGTGTTCACCATGTTGACGCTGTTCTCGATTCTGATCCACGGCTGGATTGGGATGTGGCAGGTGCTGACTGACTACGTGAAACCAGTAGCAACCCGGTTGCTGCTGCAGTTTGTGATTGTGGTTGCGCTGTTGTCGTATGCGATTTATGGAACCGTTGTCGTGTGGGGTGTGTAAATGAGTTTGCCAGTCAGAGAATTTGATGCCGTGGTGATCGGCGCGGGTGGCGCAGGAATGCGCGCTGCTCTGCAAATCTCCCAATCGGGCCAGACTTGTGCCCTTTTATCCAAAGTTTTCCCAACCCGTTCCCATACCGTATCGGCGCAGGGCGGTATCACCGTTGCGCTGGGTAACACCCATGAAGATAACTGGGAATGGCACATGTACGACACCGTCAAAGGTTCCGACTTTATCGGCGACCAGGACGCGATCGAATATATGTGTCATGTCGGTCCGGAAGCGATTCTGGAACTGGAACATATGGGGTTGCCTTTCTCCCGTCTTGATGACGGCCGCGTCTATCAGCGTCCGTTTGGTGGTCAGTCGAAGAATTTCGGTGGTGAGCAGGCGGCGCGTACCGCTGCGGCTGCCGACCGTACGGGCCACGCCTTGCTGCATACGCTGTATCAGCAGAATCTAAAGAACAAAACCACCATCTTCTCCGAATGGTATGCGCTGGATCTGGTGAAAAACGAAGACGGTGCGATTGTCGGCTGTACGGCTATCTGCATGGAAACCGGCGAAACCGTCTACTTCAAAGCCAAAGCGACCATTCTGGCGACCGGCGGCGCGGGCCGTATTTACCAATCCACCACTAACGCGCACATCAACACCGGTGACGGCGTCGGTATGGCGCTGCGCGCAGGCGTGCCGGTGCAGGATATGGAAATGTGGCAGTTCCACCCAACCGGCATTGCCGGTGCGGGCGTGCTGGTTACCGAAGGTTGCCGTGGTGAAGGCGGTTACCTGCTGAATAAGCACGGTGAACGCTTCATGGAGCGCTATGCGCCGAACGCCAAAGATCTGGCGGGCCGTGATGTAGTAGCACGCTCCATGATGGTGGAAATCCGTGAAGGTCGTGGTTGCGATGGCCCTTGGGGTCCGCACATCAAACTGAAGCTCGACCATCTCGGTGCCGACGTGCTGGAGTCGCGCCTGCCGGGCATCCTTGAGCTGTCGCGTACCTTTGCGCACGTTGACCCTATTAAAGAACCGATTCCGGTGATCCCAACCTGCCACTACATGATGGGCGGCGTGCCGACCAAAGTGACCGGTCAGGCGCTGCGCGTGAACGAGCAGGGCGAAGATGTGGTGATTCCGGGTCTGTTCGCCGTCGGCGAAATCGCCTGCGTATCGGTACACGGCGCTAACCGCCTTGGCGGTAACTCACTGCTCGATCTGGTGGTGTTTGGTCGCGCAGCTGGCGTGCACTTGCTGGAGTGTATTGAAGAGCAGGGCGAACTGCGTGAAGCCACGCAGGAAAATCTGGATGAAGCGATGGCGCGCTTCAATCGTTGGGAAAATAACACCACCGGTGAAGATCCTGTCGAAATCCGTAAAGCGCTGCAGCGCTGCATGCAGAACAACTTCTCGGTATTCCGCGATGGCGATGCGATGCGTGAAGGTCTGGAAGAGCTGAAAGTGATTCGTGAGCGTCTGAAATCAGCCCGTCTTGATGACCGTTCGCCGGATTTCAACACCCAGCGTATTGAGTGCCTTGAGTTGGATAACCTGATGGAAACCGCGTATGCCACCGCTGTCGCTGCCAACTTCCGTACTGAAAGCCGTGGCGCACACAGCCGCTTCGATTATCCGGAGCGTGATGATGCCAACTGGCTGTGCCACAGTCTCTATGTTCCGCAGACGGAAAGCATGACGCGCCGTGAGGTGAACATGCAACCGAAACTGCGTGCGGCCTTCCCGCCGAAAGCGCGTACTTACTAATTGCGGAGATGATCATGAGACTCGAATTTTCAATCTATCGTTACAACCCAGAAGTCGATGCCAAGCCGCGTATGCAGGAGTACACGCTGGAATCGGAAGATGGTCGCGACATGATGTTGCTGGATGCGCTGATCCGTCTGAAAGAGAAAGATCCGACGCTGGCTTTCCGTCGCTCATGCCGTGAAGGCGTGTGCGGTTCAGATGGTCTGAACATGAACGGTAAAAATGGTCTGGCGTGCATCACACCGATTTCTGCGCTCGGTAACGGTTCGAAGAAAATTGTTATCCGTCCTCTGCCTGGTTTGCCGGTGATCCGCGACCTCGTGGTAGACATGGGACAATTCTATGCACAGTATGAGAAGATTAAGCCTTTCCTCTTGAATAATGGGGAAAATCCACCGGCGCGCGAGCATTTACAGAGCCCGGCAGAGCGTGAGCATCTGGATGGTTTGTACGAGTGTATTCTCTGCGCCTGCTGCTCTACCTCATGCCCGTCGTTCTGGTGGAATCCGGACAAATTCGTGGGTCCGGCGGGTCTGCTGGCCGCTTACCGTTTCCTGATCGACAGCCGCGACACTGAAACCAATGCGCGTCTCGACAATCTAAACGATGCTTTCAGTGTTTTCCGCTGTCACAGCATCATGAACTGTGTGAGCGTGTGCCCGAAAGGCCTAAACCCAACGCGCGCTATCGGCCATATTAAGTCGATGCTGCTGCAACGCGGGGCGTAACAAAGAAGTCACTGTCCGGGAACTGAGGTTCCCGGATGTTTACGGAAGCCTCTATAAGCGCGGTATTGACCACGCTTATAAAGGTTCCCTTACGAGCCAGGCGCCGGTAGCGCACAGGTTCGTATCGCTGAACTCACTACGGCAAGCCGCGTAAGCGGTAACAAATGAAACCTCATAAAAAGCAGATTAATGCTTAAGGGATCACAATGCAGAACAGCGCGATGAAACCCTGGCTGGACTCCTCCTGGCTGGCCGGCGCGAACCAATCCTACATAGAGCAACTCTATGAGGATTTCCTGACCGATCCTGACTCAGTTGATGACATGTGGCGCGAGCTGTTCCAGCAGCTGCCGGGCACTGGCGTGAAACCTGAGCAATTTCACTCCACCACGCGTGATTACTTCCGCCGCCTGGCTAAAGACGCAACGCGTTACACATCAACCGTGACCGATCCGGCCGCCAACTCCAAACAGGTTAAAGTACTGCAGCTGATTAATGCGTTCCGCTTCCGCGGCCATCAGCATGCCAACCTTGACCCGCTTGGCCTGTGGAAACAGGACACGGTAGCCGACCTCGATCCGGCTTATCACGATCTGACCGACGCCGATTTTCAGGAAAGCTTTAACGTAGGCTCATTTGCTATCGGCAAAGAGACGATGAAGCTGGCCGATCTGTTTGCGGCGCTGCAGCAGACTTACTGTGGCTCAATTGGTGCAGAGTACATGCACATCAACAACACCGATGAGAAGCGCTGGATCCAGCAGCGTCTGGAGTCGGTGGTGGGCCACGCGTCTTTCAGCAGCGACGAGAAAAAAGGTTTCCTGAAAGAGCTGACCGCGGCAGAAGGCCTGGAAAAATATCTGGGGGCGAAATTCCCAGGTGCGAAACGCTTCTCGCTGGAAGGCGGCGATGCGCTGGTACCGATGCTGCGTGAGATGATTCGTCACGCTGGCAAGAGCGGTACGCGTGAAGTGGTGCTGGGTATGGCGCACCGCGGTCGTCTGAACGTGCTGATCAACGTCCTGGGTAAAAAACCGCAGGATCTGTTCGACGAATTCTCCGGTAAGCACAAAGAACATCTTGGCACCGGCGACGTGAAGTACCACATGGGCTTCTCATCTGATGTGGAAACCGAAGGTGGCCTGGTGCACCTGGCGCTGGCGTTCAACCCGTCGCATCTGGAAATCGTCAGCCCGGTAGTGATGGGTTCGGTGCGTGCGCGTCTGGATCGTCTGGCAGAGCCAAGCAGCAACAAAGTTCTGCCGATCACCATTCACGGTGATGCTGCGGTGATTGGCCAGGGCGTGGTGCAGGAAACCCTGAACATGTCGCAGGCGCGGGGTTACGAAGTGGGCGGTACCGTGCGCATCGTGATCAACAACCAGGTTGGTTTTACCACTTCCAACCCGAAAGATGCGCGTTCCACGCCGTACTGCACCGACATCGGCAAAATGGTGCTGGCACCGATTTTCCACGTTAACGCCGATGATCCAGAAGCGGTGGCGTTTGTGACGCGTCTGGCGCTGGATTATCGCAACACCTTTAAACGCGATGTCTTCATCGATCTGGTGTGCTATCGCCGTCACGGCCACAACGAAGCCGATGAGCCAAGTGCCACTCAGCCGTTGATGTACCAGAAAATCAAAAAGCATCCAACGCCGCGTAAACTCTATGCCGACCAGCTGGAAAGCGAAGGCGTAGCGACCAGCGAAGATGCCACTGAAATGGTTAATCTGTATCGTGATGCGCTGGATGAAGGCGAGTGCGTGGTGCTGGAATGGCGTCCAATGAGCCTGCACTCCTTCACCTGGTCGCCGTATCTCAACCACGAGTGGGATGAGAGCTACCCGGCAACCGTTGAACTGAAACGTCTGCAGGAGCTGGCGCGCCGCATCAGCAGCGTACCGGAATCGGTAGAAGTGCAGTCACGCGTCGCCAAGATTTACAACGATCGTAAAGAGATGGCCGAAGGCAACAAAGCGTTCGACTGGGGCGGTGCAGAAAACCTCGCCTACGCCACGCTGGTTGACGAAGGCATTCCGGTTCGTCTGTCTGGTGAAGATACCGGTCGCGGTACCTTCTTCCACCGTCATGCGGTGATTCACAATCAGACTAACGGCTCAACCTACACGCCGCTGCACCATGTCCATAACGGCCAGGGTCAGTTCAAAGTGTGGGATTCGGTGCTGTCGGAAGAAGCGGTACTGGCCTTCGAATACGGTTACGCCACCGCAGAGCCGCGCGTGCTGACCATTTGGGAAGCGCAGTTCGGCGACTTCGCCAACGGTGCACAGGTCGTCATCGATCAGTTCATCAGCTCCGGCGAGCAGAAATGGGGCCGTATGTGTGGCCTGGTGATGTTGCTGCCGCACGGTTATGAAGGCCAGGGCCCTGAGCACTCCTCGGCGCGTCTGGAGCGTTATCTGCAACTCTGTGCTGAACAGAACATGCAGGTGTGCGTGCCTTCAACACCAGCGCAGGTTTACCACATGCTGCGTCGTCAGGCGCTGCGCGGTATGCGCCGTCCGCTGATCGTCATGTCGCCGAAATCTCTGCTGCGTCATCCGCTGGCAATCTCCACGCTGGAAGAGCTGGCGACCGGTAGCTTCCAGCCGGCGATTGGTGAGATCGACGATTTGGATCCGCAGCAGGTGAAACGTGTGGTGCTGTGTTCGGGCAAGGTTTATTACGATTTGCTGGATCAGCGTCGTAAGAACGAGCAGACCGACGTGGCCATCGTACGTATCGAACAGCTCTATCCGTTCCCGCACAAAGTCGTGCAGGACGTATTGAAAAACTATGCTCATGTGCAAGATTTCGTGTGGTGTCAGGAAGAGCCGCTCAATCAGGGCGCATGGTATTGCAGTCAGCATCATTTCCGCGAAGTGGTTCCATTTGGTGCGTCACTGCGTTATGCAGGCCGTCCGGCTTCTGCTTCACCGGCCGTGGGCTACATGTCCGTACATCAAAAACAGCAGCAAGACCTGGTTAATGACGCGCTGAACCTTGGTTAATAAAAAGGAAAGAAAATGAGTAGCGTAGAAATTCTCGTTCCCGATTTGCCTGAATCCGTAGCGGACGCAACGGTTGCAACCTGGCACAAAAAACCTGGCGACTCTGTGAGCCGCGATGAAGTACTGGTAGAGATTGAAACCGACAAAGTGGTGCTGGAAGTGCCTGCTTCCGCAGACGGCATTTTGGAAGCCGTGCTGGAAGATGAAGGTGCTACCGTCACTTCTCGCCAGATTCTGGGCCGCTTGAAAGAGGGCAACAGCGGCGGGAAAGAGACCGCGGCAAAAGCGGAAAGCAACGAGTCTACTCCGGCTCAGCGCCAGACAGCTTCGCTGGAAGAAGAGAGCAACGATGCGCTCAGCCCAGCGGTACGCCGTCTGATTGCTGAAAACAACCTCGATGCTGGCCAGATCAAAGGCACCGGCGTGGGCGGCCGTCTGACGCGTGAAGATGTGGAAAAACATCTGGCGAAGAAAGCCGACAGCGGCAAAGCAGCGCCAGCACCCGCCGCTGCGGCTGCACCGCAGGCTGCTGTGGCTAACCGCAGCGAAAAACGCGTACCGATGACGCGTCTGCGTAAGCGTGTTGCCGAGCGTCTGCTGGAAGCAAAAAACAGCACCGCCATGTTGACCACGTTCAACGAAATCAACATGAAGCCAATCATGGATCTGCGTAAGCAGTACGGCGATGCGTTTGAGAAGCGTCACGGCGTGCGTCTGGGCTTCATGTCCTTCTACATCAAAGCGGTGGTTGAAGCGCTGAAACGCTTCCCGGAAGTGAACGCGTCTATTGATGGCGAAGATGTGGTTTACCACAACTATTTCGATGTGAGCATTGCGGTTTCTACCCCGCGTGGTCTGGTAACGCCGGTGCTGAAAGATGTTGATGCGCTGAGCATGGCCGACATCGAGAAGAAGATTAAAGAGCTGGCAGTGAAAGGCCGTGACGGCAAGCTAACGGTTGACGAGTTGACCGGCGGTAACTTCACCATCACCAACGGTGGTGTATTCGGTTCGCTGATGTCTACGCCAATCATTAACCCGCCGCAGAGCGCGATTCTGGGCATGCACGCCATCAAAGAGCGCCCAATGGCGGTCAATGGTCAGGTAGTGATTCTGCCAATGATGTATCTGGCGCTCTCTTACGATCACCGTCTGATTGATGGTCGTGAATCCGTTGGCTATCTGGTCGCGGTGAAAGAGATGCTGGAAGATCCAGCTCGCCTGCTGCTGGACGTCTAAATTTCGCCGGGCGCGCGGAGTGACGGCGCGCCCAAAATCTTACCTGAATGGATAGAACATCATGAACTTACATGAATACCAGGCGAAGCAGTTGTTTGCACGCTATGGCATGCCAGCACCGACAGGCTACGCCTGCACCACGCCACGTGAAGCCGAAGAAGCCGCTTCTAAAATTGGCGCCGGTCCGTGGGTAGTGAAATGTCAGGTTCATGCCGGTGGCCGCGGTAAAGCGGGCGGCGTGAAAGTGGTTAATAGCAAAGAAGACATTCGTGCTTTTGCTGAGCATTGGTTGGGCAAACGTCTGGTGACCTATCAAACTGACGCGCACGGCCAGCCGGTAAACCAGATTCTGGTTGAAGCAGCCACTGATATCGATCAAGAGCTGTATCTGGGCGCGGTGGTTGATCGTGCAACCCGTCGCGTGATCTTCATGGCCTCGACTGAAGGCGGTGTTGAGATTGAGAAAGTGGCAGAAGAAACGCCACACTTGATCCACAAGATGGCACTGGATCCATTAGCGGGTCCACAACCGTATCAGGGCCGCGAGTTAGCATTCAAACTTGGTCTGACCGGTAAGCAAGTCAGCCAGTTCACCAAAATCTTTATGGGTCTGGCGACCATGTTCCTTGAGCGCGATCTGGCAATGGTTGAGATCAACCCGCTGGTGATCACCAAGCAGGGCGATCTGATCTGCCTCGACGGCAAATTGGGCGCAGACGGTAACGCACTGTTCCGTCAGCCGGAGCTGCGTGAAATGCGCGACCCGAGCCAGGAAGATCCACGTGAAGCGCACGCGACACAGTGGGAACTGAACTACGTTGCGCTGGATGGCAACATCGGCTGTATGGTGAACGGCGCCGGTCTGGCGATGGGCACCATGGACATCGTGAAACATCACGGTGGTGAGCCGGCAAACTTCCTCGATGTTGGCGGTGGCGCAACCAAAGAGCGCGTAACCGAAGCCTTCAAAATCATCCTGTCTGACGATGCGGTGAAAGCGGTATTCGTTAACATCTTCGGCGGCATCGTACGTTGCGACCTGATCGCAGACGGCATCATTGGTGCAGTGGCAGAAGTGGGTGTGAACGTGCCAGTGGTGGTACGTCTGGAAGGTAACAACGCCGAGCTGGGCGCTAAGAAACTGGCGGACAGCGGTCTGAATATCATTGCAGCAACCAGCCTGACAGACGCAGCACAGCGTGTTGTCGCTGCAGCGGAGGGTAAATAATGTCCATTTTGATCGACAAAAACACCAAAGTCATTTGCCAGGGTTTCACCGGTGGTCAAGGGACGTTTCACTCTGAGCAGGCGCTGGCCTACGGTACGCAGCTGGTTGGCGGTGTAACGCCAGGCAAAGGCGGCACCACGCATCTCGGCCTGCCCGTGTTCAATACCGTGCGTGAAGCGGTAGAAGCGACCGGCGCAACTGCCACCGTGATCTATGTTCCGGCTCCGTTCTGCAAAGACGGTATCCTGGAAGCGATCGATGCGGGCATCAAGCTGATCATCACCATCACCGAAGGTATTCCAACGCTGGATATGCTGACCGTGAAAGTGAAGCTGGATGAAGCCGGCGTGCGCATGATCGGCCCGAACTGCCCAGGCGTGATCACGCCAGGCGAATGTAAAATCGGTATTATGCCGGGCCACATTCACCAGCCGGGCCGCGTAGGTATCGTCTCGCGTTCCGGTACGCTGACCTATGAAGCCGTTAAGCAGACTACTGACATCGGCTACGGCCAGTCTACCTGCGTCGGTATCGGTGGTGACCCGATCCCAGGCTCTAACTTCATCGACATCCTGAAACTGTTCCAGGACGATCCACAGACCGAAGCGATCGTGATGATCGGTGAGATCGGTGGTAGCGCGGAAGAAGAAGCAGCTGCCTACATCAAAGCTCACGTGACTAAGCCAGTTGTCGGCTACATCGCGGGTGTGACTGCACCGAAAGGCAAGCGTATGGGCCACGCCGGCGCCATCATTGCCGGTGGTAAAGGCACCGCTGATGAGAAGTTTGCTGCGCTGGAAGCGGCCGGTGTGAAAACCGTACGTAGCCTGGCTGACATTGGTGACGCGGTTAAAGCGGTTCTGCCAATCAAATAAGCCATCATCGTAGTGATGTAAAAAGGCCACCTTCGGGTGGTCTTTTTTTTGGCAATATCCTGCTAAAAATCAGGGGAAAAAGCGCAACGGGTTAAAAAAGTGCGGCTATGCTTACTTTGGGTTCAAGGTAAAGAAGGGAAAAGGCGCTAGATCTCTGTCAAAGAATTGACGCGTAACTTTCCAGATCGAGGTTAAATAATTGCGGAAAAGGTAATTATATTCTTAATTTTACCAACTGGTTGTGACAACTAATTAACAACCATTCTTACACTACACATCTGGAAATTTATAGCCTTAATCCAGATCAATAAATAGCGAGTTATAGCAAACTTTACCACTGGCTAAGCGCGGGCCAACCGGTTTAAATTGCGCTGCATCAATTCAGTCTACTTCATAATTTTTCAGGAGTTTGTGTCAGGCGTTGTTATATCAATTCTGTCGCCTCCTTAACTCACTTCTGCCTGAACCTGACTGGAAAGAGAGTTTATTTCGGGAAATTTTTATCACTGTTACTCGCTCACTTCGGGCAACAGGTTTCTCTGTTATCTCAGTAATAAAACTGGAATCAATAATCAGTCGTTCCTGAATCTAATTCTGCGCATCAATGTCAGTGTGTTTGCCGTTGTATCCGCAGAGCGAGTTTATGCGAGGAGCAAGGAGTCATCATGTTAGATATTGTCGAGCTGTCGCGTTTACAGTTTGCCCTGACGGCGATGTACCATTTCCTGTTTGTCCCATTAACGCTCGGTATGGCGTTTTTATTGGCAATCATGGAAACCGTATATGTCCTGACGGGGAAACAGATTTATAAAGATATGACCAAATTCTGGGGCAAGTTGTTTGGTATCAACTTTGCACTGGGCGTGGCTACCGGTTTGACCATGGAGTTTCAGTTCGGTACCAACTGGTCATATTACTCACACTACGTCGGCGATATCTTCGGTGCGCCGCTGGCCATTGAAGGCCTGATGGCGTTCTTCCTCGAATCCACCTTTGTCGGCCTGTTCTTCTTCGGCTGGGATCGTCTCGGTAAAGTGCAGCACCTTGCAGTCACCTGGCTGGTCGCGCTCGGTTCTAATATGTCCGCGCTGTGGATTCTGGTAGCGAACGGCTGGATGCAAAACCCGATCGCTTCTGAGTTCAACTTCGAAACCATGCGCATGGAGATGCTGAGCTTCTCCGAGCTGGTGCTGAATCCGGTGGCGCAGGTGAAGTTTGTGCACACCGTTGCCGCCGGTTATACCGCGGGTGCGATGTTCATCCTGGGTATCAGCGCCTGGTATCTGCTGAAAGGGCGCGATATCGCCTTCGCAAAACGCTCTTTTGCTATTGCAGCCAGCTTCGGTATGGCGGCGATTTTGTCGGTGATCGTACTGGGTGATGAATCGGGTTATGAGATCGGCGATGTGCAGAAAACCAAACTGGCCGCGATTGAAGCGGAGTGGGAAACTCAACCGGCGCCAGCCGCGTTTACCCTGTTTGGTATTCCGGATCAGGAGACGCAAGAAAACAAATATGCAATTCAGATCCCTTATCTGCTCGGCCTGATTGCCACGCGTTCGGTCGATACGCCGGTTACCGGGCTGAAAGATCTGTTGGCGCAGCATGAAGTGCGTATTCGTAACGGCATGAAAGCGTATGCATTGCTGAACGAGTTGCGTGGGGGCAGTAAAGATCCGGCAGTACGCAGCCAGTTCGAGGCGAGCAAACAAGATCTCGGTTACGGCCTGCTGCTGAAGCGCTACACCGCTGATGTCGCCAACGCCACGGAAGAGCAAATTCAGCAAGCGAAACAGGATTCGATTCCCCGCGTTGCGCCGCTCTACTTCGCCTTCCGCATCATGGTGCTGGGTGGTGTGCTGATGCTGGGTATTATCGCGCTCTCATTCTGGAGCGTCATCCGCAACCGCATTGGCAAATCTCGCTGGCTGCTGAAAGCGGCGCTGTACGGTATTCCTTTGCCATGGATTGCGATTGAGTCGGGTTGGTTTGTCGCTGAATACGGTCGTCAGCCGTGGGCGATTGGTGAAGTGCTGCCGACCGCAGTCGCTAACTCATCATTAACCGTAGGCGATCTGCTGTTCTCGATGATTCTGATTTGCGGTCTTTACACCTTGTTCCTTGTGGCCGAAATGTACCTGATGTTCAAGTTTGCGCGCCTCGGTCCAAGCAGCCTGAAAACCGGCCGCTATCATCATGAAACGCTGAAGACATCATCTCAGCCGGTGCGTGGATAAGGAGAGCTACCATGTTTGATTATGAAGTTTTACGCTTTGTCTGGTGGCTGCTGATTGGTGTCCTACTGATCGGTTTTGCCGTCACTGATGGCTTTGATATGGGTGTTGGTATGTTGACCCGTATTCTTGGGCGCACCGATACCGAACGTCGCATCATGATTAACAGCATTGCGCCACACTGGGACGGCAACCAGGTTTGGCTGATTACGGCGGGTGGTGCGCTGTTTGCCGCCTGGCCGATGGTCTATGCCGCTGCTTTCTCAGGCTTCTATGTAGCGATGATTTTGGTGCTCGCTTCACTGTTCTTCCGCCCGGTCGGTTTCGACTACCGTTCAAAGATTGAAGATATGCGCTGGCGTGGCATGTGGGATTGGGGCATTTTCATCGGCAGCTTTGTTCCGCCGTTAGTCATTGGTGTGGCATTCGGCAACTTGCTGCAAGGGGTGCCGTTCCATGCTGACGAATATCTGCGCCTCTTCTATACCGGCAACTTCTTCCAGCTGTTGAACCCATTTGGTTTACTGGCCGGCGTAATCAGTGTGGCGATGATCCTGACACAGGGCGCAACCTACCTGCAGATGCGTACTGCGGGTGATTTGCACCTGCGCAGCCGTACCACCGCGCAAATCACTGCGCTGGTGATGATGGTGTGTTTCATTCTGGCCGGTGTTTGGGTGAAATACGGTATCGACGGTTATGTGGTGAAGAGCGTCATCGATCATCACGCGGCATCTAACCCATTGGGTAAAGATGTGGTGCGTGAAGCCGGTGCGTGGATGGTGAACTTTGAGCAAACGCCGGTGCTGTGGCTGTTTCCGCTGTTAGGTGTGGTGCTGCCGCTGCTGACCATTCTCTGCTCGCGTCTGGAGAAGGGTGCCTGGGCATTCATCTTCTCTTCACTGACGCTGGCTTGCGTCATTATGACGGCGGGTATTGCGATGTTCCCGTTCATCATGCCATCCAGCACCGTGCCGGGCATCAGCCTGACAATGTGGGATGCCACATCTAGCTTGCTGACGCTGAAAGTAATGACCATTGCAGCCATCATCTTTGTACCCATTATCCTGGCGTACACCGCCTGGTGTTATTACAAGATGTTTGGCCGTATCACCAAAGAACACATTGAGAGCAATACGCACTCCCTGTACTGATTAAGGAGATTGAGCATGTGGTATTTTGCCTGGATTCTTGGCACCTTGCTGGCCTGTGCGTTCGGTGTGATTACGGCGCTGGCGCTGGAGCATGTAGAAGAGAGCAGCGCGAAGGACGAACAAGTCTGATGCGCGCACTGATTCAGACACTCTATCGTCTGATGGACAAGGGCCCACTGCGGGCCCTTTCGCTCATCCTTGCGCTGTGGCTGGCGGGCTGTGTGATTTGGCAGCCATCGCGCTTCGCCGCGCGGACCAGTGATTTAGCAATATGGCATGGATTAGTGCTGATTTGGGCAGTGTGCGCGGGCGTGGTGCACGGTACTGGATTCCGACCGCAGCGCCTACGCTGGCAGGCACTGTTTTCACCGTTGCCGGCGATGCTGGTGCTGTTGACAGGAATAGTCTGGTTCTACTATTAAGTCCTGTCTCAGGACTTAAAATTGCTGCTTTTTCAGGCGTTGACGTGAGTTTTTGTCAGTGCCAGGTCAAGAAACATCCCAAAAATCCTTCCAGTTGTTAACGTGTGATAATTATTTTCTCCTGGCTCTGGCGGACCATTCCCAAGCCGATCTCTCTTGCGTATAGTAGCAACGTTTAAAATGAGACCGGGATGTAGAGTGAGTACAACGCTGTTTCGCTGGCCGGTTCGTGTCTATTACGAAGACACCGATGCCGGTGGTGTGGTTTACCATGCCAGTTATCTTGCTTTCTATGAACGAGCACGTACCGAAATGTTGCGCCAGCGCCATTTCAATCAGCAAGTCCTGTTGGAAGAGCAGGTGGCTTTTGTGGTACGACGCATGACAATCGATTTTGTTGCGGCTGCCCGTCTGGACGATCTTCTGGAAATTCAAACAGAAGTGACCTCAATGACGCGTGCAACTATGACGTTCTCGCAGCGTATCGTGAATGCAGAAGGCAAAGTGCTAAATGAAGCAGAAGTCCTGATTGCCTGCATCAACCCACATCTAATGAAGCCAATTGCGCTTCCCAAGTCTATTGTCGCGGAGTTCAAGCAGTGACTGACATGAATGTTCTTGATTTGTTCCTGAAGGCGAGCCTTCTGGTCAAACTTATCATGTTGATTTTGATCGGCTTTTCTATTGCCTCATGGGCGATCATTATTCAGCGTACGCGCATTTTGAATGCGGCGGGGCGCGAAGCCGAAGCGTTTGAGGATAAGTTCTGGTCGGGTATCGAGCTGTCACGCCTGTATCAGGAAAGCCAGGGACGCCGTGATGAACTGAGCGGATCTGAGCAAATTTTCTATTCAGGTTTCAAAGAGTTTGCGCGTTTGCATCGTGCTAATAACCATGCACCGGAAGCGGTGGTGGAGGGTGCGAGCCGTGCGATGCGTATCTCCTTCAATCGTGAACTGGAAACGCTCGAAAACCACATTCCTTTCCTTGGCACCGTGGGTTCCATCAGTCCGTATATCGGTCTGTTCGGTACGGTGTGGGGGATCATGCACGCCTTTATCGCCCTCGGTGCGGTAAAACAGGCAACGTTGCAGATGGTTGCTCCGGGTATTGCTGAAGCGTTGATCGCAACGGCCATCGGTCTGTTCGCGGCTATTCCTGCCGTTATGGCGTACAACCGTCTGAACCAGCGCGTTAACAAGCTGGAACAGGGCTACGACAACTTTATGGAAGAGTTCACGGCTATCCTGCATCGTCAGGCTTTCTCCACCGACAACACGAAGTAAGTCGAGGTTTACGATGGCCAGAACCCGTGGTCGCGGTAAGCGCGACCTTAAGTCGGAAATCAACATTGTTCCACTGCTGGACGTACTGTTGGTGTTGCTGCTCATCTTTATGGCAACCGCGCCGATTATTACCCAGAGCGTGGAAGTGGATCTGCCGGATGCGACAGATTCGAAAACCGTCTCAACTGATGATAATCCACCGGTGATTGTTGAAGTGGCTGGCGTTGGCCAGTACAGCCTGGTAGTGGATCACGATCGTATGACGCAGCTGCCGCCGGAGCAGGTGGTAAGCGAAGCGCAGCGCCGGATTGAAGCCAATCCGAAAACGGTCTTCCTGATCGGCGGTGCGAAAGACGTGCCTTACGACGAAATCATCAAGGCGCTGAACCTGTTACATCAGGCCGGCGTGAAATCTGTCGGTTTGATGACGCAGCCGATTTAAAGCGAACCGTTTTTGGGAACCGAGAGTGTCGAAGGCAACCGAGCAGAACGACAAGTTAAAGCGCGCGATAATTGTTTCGGTGATTCTGCACATCGTGCTGATCGCCTTACTGATTTGGAGCTCGTTTAACGAAAAAATCGAATCCAGCGGCGGTGGCGGCGGCAGTGATATTGACGCAGTGATGGTCGATTCAGGCGCCGTGGTTGAGCAATATAACCGCCAGCAGAATCAGCAACGAGACAGTCAGCGTGCCGAGCAGCAGCGGCAAAAACAGTCGCAGCAGCAGGCCGAAGAGTTACAGCAGAAACAAGCTGCCGAGCAGCAACGCTTGAAAGAGATGGAAAAAGAGCGCTTGCAGGCACAGCAGGAAGCCAAAGAGCAGGCCAAACAGCAGGCTGAGCAACAGAAAGCCGCTGAAGCCGCCGCTAAGCAAGCGCAGGAACAGCAGAAAACCGCCGAAGCGGCCGCCGCGAAAGCCAAAGCGGATGCCAAAGCAGAAGCGGACGCGCAGGCAAAAGCAGCCGCCGATGCCAAAGCCAAAGCGGTAGAAGAGGCTAAGCAAGCCGCGGCTGATGCGAAGAAGAAAGCCGAAGAGCAAGCGAAAGCGGCTGCTGCTGAAGCGGCGAAAGAGAAAGCGGCACAACAGGCGAAAGCCGCCGCAGAATCGAAAGCCAAAGCGGACGCTGAAGCGAAAGCCCAGGCTGCTGCCGATGCGAAGGCGAAAGCAGCTCAGGAAGCAAAAGAGGCCAAAGAGCAAGCGGCGGCTGAGGCGAAAGAGAAGGCCGCTGCAGAAGCGAAAGAGAAAGCTGCAGCAGAGGCGAAAGCCAAGGCCGATGCGGCTGCCAAGGCAAAAGCGGATGCGGCGGCGAAAGCCAAGGCAGCGGCGGATGCGAAGAAAAAGGCAGCAGCTGAAGCGGCGAAAAACGAAAGTGACGTCGATAACCTGTTAGGTGGTTTATCTTCTGGTAAGAACGCACCGAAAAGCGGTACCGCTTCGGGCGGCGCGGCTGGGCAGGGCAATCAGAAGAAGTCTGGCGCATCGGGTGCAGACATTAGTAATTATGCAGGCCAAATCCAGGCAGCAATCAAAAGTAAATTTTATGATTGGGAAAGCTTTAAGGGCAAAACCTGTACTTTGCGTATTCAGTTGATGTCAGACGGTACTGTGGCTGGCGTTAAATCTGAAGGAGGCGACCCGGCACTTTGCCAGGCTGCGGTTGCAGCTGCTCAGCAGGCTCGTATTCCTAAGCCGCCGAGCCAGGAAGTTTATCAGGTGTTCAAAAACGCACCTCTGGATTTCAAGCCTCAATAAATGCAGTAACGTACGGCAGGTTGAACTAAGGTTAGCTTGCCGTACTCTATGAGTACTCGTGTTTTTCAGGAACTGTGCGAATTATCATGAACCTCTGGTTCAGGTAAGGGAGATAAGATGAAGCAGGCACTTCGTGTAACCTTAGGTTTTTTTGTACTGCTGTGGGCAGCCATGCTCCATGCAGAAGTACGTATTGAAATTACGCAGGGCGTTAACACCGCACGTCCTATTGGTGTGGTTCCGTTCCAATGGGCTGGCCCAGGCGCGGCACCAGAAGACATCGGCGGCATTGTTAGCGCTGACTTACGCAACAGCGGTAAATTTAACCCGCTGGATCGTTCTCGTCTGCCACAACAACCCACCAGCGCGCAGGAAGTACAGCCTGCCGCGTGGAGTGCATTAGGTATTGATGCAGTCGTTGTCGGTCAGGTAACCCCTAACGCTGACGGCAGCTATCAAATTGCCTATCAGCTGGTGGATACCGGCGGTGCCCCAGGTACCGTGTTGGCCCAGAACTCTTATAAAGTGACTAAGCAGTGGCTGCGTTATGCCGCGCACACCGCCAGTGATGAAGTGTTCGAGAAGCTGACGGGCATTAAAGGTGCATTCCGTACCCGTATCGCTTACGTGGTCCAGACCAATGGCGGTCAGTTCCCGTATGAGCTGCGCGTGTCGGATTACGATGGCTACAACCAGTTTGTGGTTCACCGCTCACCGCAGCCATTGATGTCGCCAGCCTGGTCGCCAGATGGCAGCAAAGTGGCCTATGTGACCTTCGAAAGCGGCAAATCTGCGCTGGTAGTGCAGACGCTGTCTAACGGCGCAATCCGTCAGGTAGCTTCTTATCCGCGTCACAACGGTGCGCCAGCCTTCTCACCAGACGGTTCTAAATTGGCCTTCGCGCTGTCGAAAACCGGTAGCCTGAACCTGTACGTGATGGATCTGGCTTCAGGTCAGACGCGTCAGGTTACAGATGGCCGCTACAACAGCACTGAACCGACGTGGTTCCCGGATAGCCAGACGCTGGCTTATACCTCGGATCAGGCCGGTGCGCCTCAGATTTATAAAGTTGGAGTTAACGGCGGTGCGCCACAACGTATTACCTGGGAAGGTGCGCAAAACCAGGATGCGGACGTGTCAACTGACGGTAAAACGATGGTGATGATCAGCAGCGCCGGTGGCGCTCAGCATGTCGCCAAACAGGATCTGGTAACGGGAGCCGTTCAAACAATAACGGACACGTTCCTGGATGAAACGCCAAGTCTGGCGCCAAACGGCACAATGGTAATCTATAGCTCTACTCAGGGGATGGGTTCCGTGTTGCAGTTGGTTTCAACCGACGGGCGTTTCAAAGCGCGTCTTCCGGCAACTGATGGACAGGTCAAATTCCCTGCCTGGTCGCCGTATCTGTGATGCATAGGTCCCCTGCACGGCGGGGGATTAAAATGTATGGCAAACAAAATAATAGGATAAAGAAATGCAACTGAATAAAGTGCTGAAGGGTTTGATGCTGGCTCTGCCGGTTATCGCAGTAGCTGCATGTAGCTCACACAAAAACAACAACAACGATCAGACTGGTATGGGCGCTAACGACGGTGCTTACGGTGCTGGTGCGGGCCAGAACGGTAACATGTCTTCTGACGAGCAAGCACGTCTGCAGATGCAGCAGCTGCAGCAGAACAACATCGTTTACTTCGGTCTGGACAAGTATGACGTGCAGTCTGATTACGCTCAGATGCTGGATCAGCACGCTGCATTCCTGCGTGGCAACCCGTCTTACAAAGTGACCATCGAAGGTCATGCGGATGAGCGCGGTACCCCAGAATACAACATCGCCCTGGGCGAACGTCGTGCAAGCGCCGTTAAGATGTATCTGCAAGGCAAAGGCGTTTCTGCTGACCAGATGTCTATCGTGTCTTACGGTAAAGAAAAACCAGCTGTACTGGGTCATGACGAAGCGGCTTACGCTAAAAACCGTCGTGCCGTACTGGTTTACTAAGATAATCGTATGATGAGTAACTTCAGACTTCATCTATTGAGTCTGTCGTTACTGGTTGGTTTAGCGGCCCCCTGGGCCGCTAATGCCCAGGCGTCAATCAGTAGCGTTGGCTCAGGCTCGGTCGAAGACCGCGTCACCACTCTTGAACGTATCTCTAATGCCCAGGCTCAGCTTCTGCAGCAGTTGCAGCAGCAGATGAGCGATAACCAAAGCGATATCGATTCGCTGCGCGGGCAAATCCAGCAAAATAGCTATCAGCTTAATCAGGTGATTGAGCGCCAGAAACAGCTTTATCAGCAGATCGATAGCCTCAGCTCCGGCAGCAACGGTGCCCAGGCGAGCGGTGGTGCCGATGCTGCTGCAGCGGGCGCAGCGACCTCTGATAGCGGCAGCAACAGCAGCGCCACTGCGGCAGCGCCAGCTCAAACCGGCGATGCCAATACGGACTACAATGCTGCCGTTGCGCTGATTCTGGAGAAGAAGCAGTACGATCAGGCGATTACCGCCCTGCAGGCTTGGGTGAAGAAATATCCTGATTCTACCTATCAGCCGAACGCCAACTATTGGCTTGGTCAGCTGTTTTACAACAAGGGTAAAAAAGACGATTCCGCTTACTATTTTGCCACAGTGGTAAAGAATTATTCGAAATCGCCAAAAGCCCCAGAAGCGCTGTTTAAAGTTGGCGTGATCATGCAAGAGAAGAATGACACGGCGAAAGCCAAGGCCGTCTTCCAGCAAGTGATCAAACAATTCCCAAATAGTGATTCTGCGAAGCAGGCGCAAAAACGCCTTGCCGGGTTGTAATTTGTGCATAAAAGACCGGATTTCGTGTGATTTCTGGTCTTACAGCATGAAAGGTAAGCAATTGAGACATTTAGTGGAAAATAAGGGTTGCGCCGCCCCGCTAAATCAGTAATATATGCCGCCGTTGCCGGGACATATCTTAACAAGTATCGGCAGCACTGAAGATGGGTCGTTAGCTCAGTTGGTAGAGCAGTTGACTTTTAATCAATTGGTCGCAGGTTCGAATCCTGCACGACCCACCATCTCAACCCGTTGTTAGTGAGATGATTTCTTCAGTAAGCTTCACAACCTTGATGGGTCGTTAGCTCAGTTGGTAGAGCAGTTGACTTTTAATCAATTGGTCGCAGGTTCGAATCCTGCACGACCCACCATCAAGCATAAGGTTGTAAGCCCTCAACGGGTCGTTAGCTCAGTTGGTAGAGCAGTTGACTTTTAATCAATTGGTCGCAGGTTCGAATCCTGCACGACCCACCAGTTATGTAGAAAGGCGCCCTAAAGGCGCCTTTTTGCTTTTCTACGTTTTAATAAAATTTTAGCAGTGTTGCTTTGGGATGGGTGCCGGGCTCTAAAAGGCGGGACGGATCGCGAAGACACATCACATCCCTGTGGATCGGCCTCGCAAGTACTCGCCTCATCCATGAGGCTCGCCCGCACGCGGGCAACGCTTCGCGTTGTGCAAAAACGCTCCCGGCGTTTTTGTCCATGGCTCGGACGCTTAGCTCCTTCCGCACTCGCCTTTACTGGCCCTTAAGCTTTGTCGTTGCTTTAAATAATCGCACCGATGCATAACGAAGACGGAAGGATCGGGCGGTGGAGTAAAGCTTCCGGCGCATGGATGCGCCGGCAGAGCCTACAGGGATGTATCCACGGCGATTTTACGCAACCGCCCGATCCTTTCGGCTGTTGGCACGGTTTAATTACTTTTAATGACCTTAACCGGCGTCAGACTTTTCCAAATATGCAGCACAGCATAGCTGCGCCACGGTCGCCAAACCTGTGATAACTGTTCCGCCACTTTGGCACTCACGCCGCCAAGATTATTACGAATCGCAATATCCTCTTTCGGAAACGCATCCGGCCAACGCAGAGCGCGCATCGCAATATAACTCGCCGTCCACGGCCCAATCCCTTTCAGCGCCAGTAACTGTTGCTGAACCACATCAGGATTCACCGCACCGTTAAACCGCAAAGCGCCAGAAGCACGCGCCTGCGCCAAAGCCTGAATGGCTTGTGAACGCGCACTGACAATTCCGAGGCTGGCGATATCATCAATGCTTGCCGCCGCCAGCGTCTCCGCATTGGGTGGCAAACGAGACAGCTCTGGCCACGGCGTTGCTAGTGATTCGCCAAAGCGTTGTGCCATACGACTGCTCAACGTCGTTGCGGCTTTCACGGTAACCTGCTGGCCGAGTATCGCACGCACACCCAGCTCAAAGCCGTCAAACGCACCAGGAACGCGTAAACCGGGAAAGCGCGATAAACTCTCCGCCAGTAGCGGATCGTGGCTCAGATGCTCTGCTATACGCTGTGGTTGCGCATCCAAATCAAACAGATCGCGCAGACGACGCAGTAGGGCGGGAAGCACCGGCGTCAACGACGTGGTGAATTGCACTTTCAACGACTGTTTCTCAGCAAGATGGCTCACGCGCACCCAGCCGCGACAATTGCCCAACGCCACGGTGCGGTGGTAAATGCCGCCGTTCACCCATTCCACCTCTTTCATCACGCGCTGCTGTAGAAAATCGAGTATTGCGTCCCAATCATAAGGCGGGCGATAACTCAGGCGCAGCTCGGCACTTTCCTGAATGGGAGTGACAGAATCGGGTTGGCTCTGCTTGCGTAAGCGGGAAGGCGTCATGCGATAACGTGCCTGAAACACATCATTAAAACGCCTCAGACTACGAAAGCCGCTCGCGTAAGCGATTTCCGTCACTGGCAGCGAGGTTTCAGTTAAAAGTTGCTTAGCGAGCAGCATACGGCGCGTCTGACGCAATTCTAATGGCGACACACCTAGCTCATGCTGCACTACTCGACGGAGTTGGCGCTCACTTAGGTCAAACTCGCGAGCAATCTCTGCGAGCGTCTCCTGCTCCTCCAGCAAACCTTCTTCGATGCGTCGAATTAAGCGATCGGCAATACGATGATGACTGTCCACCGGTGCAAAGCCCGGCGCCAGCTCAGGGCGGCAACGCAAACAGGGGCGGAAATGCGCTTTCTCGGCGGCTTCAGCGCTGCTAAAAAACAGGCAGTTCTTCTGCATCGGCGCTTTCACCGGGCAAATGGGCCGACAATAAATGCCGGTTGACGTCACGCCAACGAAAAACAGCCCGTCGAAGCGACTATCACGCGAGGTCAGCGCCTGGTAAGCAATTTCAGGATCAAACATCATGATCTCCAGCAAATAAACCGCATGGTCGCGCAAGCTGAACAGGAAAACTCGCTACTTTCGGACAGCTAACCAGTTTATGCTGATGACCGAAAACAGCCAGTTTCTCAGGTTAGAAGTGCGATAATCGCCAACAGAGATTACGTCGGAGGTGCACTATGTATCATGCCAAAAATATCGCCACCCCTGTTGGGGAGCTCACGCTTATTGCTACTGACAACGGATTGTCGGCCATTCTGTGGGAAAACGAAGGTGCGCAGCGCGTACCGTTGACGCCGATCAGCCATAACGATCAACACCCCATTCTCTGTGAGGCGGAACGCCAGCTGCGCGAATACTTCGCTGGTGAGCGCCAGCAGTTTGATATGACATACGACACGGTTGGTACCGAATTCCAGAAAAAAGTCTGGCAAGCGCTACTCACGATTCCGTTTGGTGAAACCCGTAGCTATCAGCAAATCGCCGTTCAAATCGGTAATCCCAAAGCGGTGCGCGCGGTAGGCGCGGCGAACGGTAAAAACCCGCTGTCGATTATGGCGCCGTGCCATCGCGTGATTGGCAGCAACGGAAAACTGACCGGCTTCGCGGGCGGTCTCAGCGTTAAAGCATTCCTGCTGGAATTGGAAAGCCCACAGAAATCTATGAGCAGCGTATTGTTGCTATAGGGCGCGCAAAAAAGAGACGACACTCTCGCGTAATTCCGCTATCGTGTTTAGCATATAAAACACGACAGCGGTTTTGATGCCGCATCATTGCCGTAGCAGGCAATTTTGTTAAATTGAGAAAACGAGAGCCGTGTCATGAGCCTGATGTTTGATCCTGAAAGCGCAATCTATCCTTTCCCGCCGAAACCGGCACGTCTCAGCCACGATGAAAAAGCCCACTATAAGAACGAAATCAAACGCCTGCTGAAAGAACGTGATGCGGTGATGGTGGCGCACTACTACACCGATCCCGAAATTCAGGCGCTAGCGGAAGAGACCGGCGGCTGCGTGTCGGACTCACTGGAAATGGCGCGTTTTGGCAGCACGCATCCGGCGAAAACCTTGCTGGTGGCGGGCGTGCGTTTTATGGGGGAAACCGCGAAAATCCTCAGCCCGGAAAAAACCGTACTGATGCCCACGCTGCAGGCCGAATGTTCGCTCGATCTCGGCTGCCCCATTGAAGAGTTCAATCGCTTCTGCGATCAACATCCTGACCGCACCGTGGTGGTGTATGCCAACACTTCAGCGGCGGTCAAAGCGCGTGCGGATTGGGTGGTAACATCAAGCATCGCGGTTGAGCTGATTGAGCATCTCGACAGCCTCGGCGAGAAAATTATCTGGGCACCCGATCGCCATCTTGGCCGTTACGTCACGCAGCAGTCCGGCGCCGATGTGCTGTGCTGGCAGGGCGCGTGCATCGTGCATGACGAATTCAAAACCCAGGCGCTGCAACGCATGAAGGCACTCTATCCGGATGCAGCGGTGCTGGTGCATCCGGAATCACCACAGGCGATTGTCAATCTGGCCGATGCGGTGGGCTCCACCAGCCAGCTGATTCAGGCGGCGCAAAGCTTGCCGCATCCACAAATGATCGTCGCCACCGATCGCGGTATCTTCTACAAAATGCAGCAGGCGGTGCCGGAAAAAGAGCTGTTGGAAGCGCCAACCGCCGGCGAGGGCGCGACTTGCCGCAGCTGCGCGCACTGTCCGTGGATGGCGATGAACGGCCTGAAAGCGATTGCTGAAGGATTGGCGCGCGGCGGCAGCGAGCATGAAGTTCACGTGGACAGCGCCTTGCGGGAGGCCGCGTTGCGACCGCTCAACCGCATGCTATCCTTTGCAGCAGATCTCAAACTCAAGGTAAAAGGGAACGCATGACGCGCACCCTTAATATTTAGGGTATAGGTACTTAGCATGGACTTCTTTAGCACGCAAAATATCCTGGTTCACATCCCGCTCGGCGTGGGCGGCTACGATCTCTCATGGATTGAAGCCGTCGGCACCGTCGCGGGCCTGATGTGCATCTGGCTTGCCAGTCTCGAAAAAATCATCAACTACTTCTTCGGTCTGATTAACGTCACGCTGTTCGCGGTGATCTTTTTCCAGATCCAGCTCTATGCCAGCTTGCTGTTGCAGTTGTTCTTCTTCGTCGCCAACGTCTATGGCTGGTACGCGTGGAGTCGGCAAACGTCCAATAACGAACACGAGTTACGGATTCGCTGGCTGCCGCTGCCGAAAGCGTTGGGCTGGGGTGCGGCATGCGTGGTGGCGATTGCCTTGATGACGGTGTACATCGATCCGGTGTTCGCTTTTCTAACCAAAACCGCGGTGGGTATCATGCAGAGCATGGGACTCAACGTGGCGATGCCGCAGCTACAGCCCGATGCGTTCCCATTCTGGGATTCGTGCATGATGGTATTGTCGATTGTGGCGATGATTCTGATGACGCGTAAATACGTTGAAAACTGGCTGCTGTGGGTGGTGATCAACGTGATTAGCGTAATGATTTTCGCCCGTCAGGGCGTGTATGCGATGTCGCTCGAGTACGCGATCCTGACGCTGATTGCCCTCAACGGTTCGCGCTTGTGGATGCAAAGCGCACGCGAACACGGCTCGCGTGCGCTATCACATCAGTGATGGTGATGGGCATGTCCTTCCAGCGCAGCATGATCATGATGATCGTGCTGCGCTGCATGACTCTCTAAACCGAGCTCGCAATCTGGTCCGCTACAGGCTTGATACTCCATCTGCACCGTGGCGTGGGCAATTTGATAGTGCTCGTGCAAATAGTGGTGAATACGTTGCAGCAAGCCGTCATGGTCGTAAGGCGGTATCACCTGCACATGCAGCGTCAGCACCGGTTTTTCACCTACTTGCCAAACGTGCACATGATGCACATTACGCACCTCATCAATATTGCGCGTCAGCTCGCGCGACAGCTTATCGGCATTGATATGGCCTGGCGCGCCTTCCAGTAACTCATGCAAACTCTCACGCAGCAGCGACCAGGCGCTGCGCACCACCAGTAATGACACCAGCAGCGAAAGAATCGGGTCAATCGGCGTCCAGCCAGTCAGCATAATGATTACGGCGGCGACAATTGCACCAACCGAACCGAGTAAATCGCCGAGCACGTGCAGCGCTGCAGCGCGCACGTTAAGATTTTTCTCTTCACTGCCGCGATGCAGTAGCCAGAATGACAGCAGATTAGCGAATAATCCGGCAATGGCGATGCCTAACATCAAACCACCGGCAATCGGCTGTGGCTGATAGAAGCGACGCAGCGCCTCCCAGACAATCAGCACGGTAATTACCAGCAGCGCGATAGCGTTAACGAACGCCGCCAGCGTGGTCAAACGCAGCAGACCAAACGTATGACGCGCATTTGGCTTGCGCTGGGCAAACTGTACGGCCAGCAGCGCCATCAGCAGTGCGGCGGCATCGGTCAACATATGTCCGGCATCCGCCAGTAACGCCAGCGAACCTGAAACCAGTCCGCCAATCACTTCGGCCACCATAAACAGCGCGGTCACGCCAAATGCGGCCGCCAGTCGCGTGCGGTTGCCGTTAGCTGAGCCGTGAGAATGAGTGTGTGCCATAATTTTCCAGTTGTTTTAGTAACCTGTTTGTTAATGATATCAGTAAATTGAGATTATCAACCTGCAACTGTTGCTGTTTAGCCTGCACAATCAGTTGCTGGCAGCGCTCGGCTACCTCCTCCATACCCAACATCAACCAGCTGCCCTTCATGCGGTGCGCCGCCTGTTCCAGTAAGGACCAGTTCTGGGTCGCGCGCGCGTTAAGCAGCGCATCACGATCCTGCTGTAGGGTACGTTGCAGAGTCTGGCAAATGCGCGGAATAAACGCCTGATTATTCTGCGCCAGAATCAGCAGGCTATTTGGCAACGCAGCCAATGGATCCATTGCCGCTCGCGCCAGCAGCGGTGCCAGATGATCGAGCTCGAACGGTTTTAACAGTAATGCTTCATCATCCTGCAGCGTCATTTTCAGCAACTGTACATCGGCAGAGCAGAGCACGCGCAGCACGTTTGTGCCACGCTGGCGCTGACGACGGCGCAGAATGCGCAGCAGGGTTAAACCATCCGGGCGCGGCATCATCTGGTCGATAAACAGCATATCAAACGGCTGCCTGTCATCTGCCTGCAGCAGCGCTCGACCCTCTTCAAACACCATTGCTTCCACGCCAAAGTTGGCCAGCTGCTGCTGCATCACTAAAAGATTGGTGGGATGATCGTCAACGATCGCTACGCGCAAATGGGAATAGCGTGGCCAGCTTGCTGTGCGCTCGGTTGATGGCGCTTCACTCAGCACCAGCGGCAATTGCACCCTAACCGTGGTGCCGAGTCCTGGCTGCGAAGTCAGCGTCAGCGTGCCCCCCATGCGTTGCACGATTTCGCGGCAGATAAACAGCCCCAAGCCGCTGCCTTGCACGGCATGGCTTTTGCCGGACGGCGCTTGGTACCATGGCTCGAACAGCTGCGCTTGCTCGCTGAGCGGGATGCCACTGCCGCTGTCGGTCACCGTCAGCTGAATATCTTCCTCGACCGCCAGCGACAGGCGCACTTCGCCCGCGCGGGTAAATTTTAGCGCGTTGGCCACCAGATTATTCACCACCTGCTGCAGGCGATCGCCATCCAGCAACACGCAGGCTGGTAGCGGCGTCAGCGCTTCAGCAATCAGCACTGGCCCGGTGTCACGCATCAAAGGATGATAAAACTGCTGCTGTTGCTGTAGCCAGTGCACCAGATTAAGCGGGCGTGGCGCCAGGCGGAAGCTCTGACTCTCAATGCGTGCGTGATCCTGCAGATCGTTCAACAGGGCCATCAGCGATCGCGCGCTGCTGTGCATCAGCGCCAGGCGTTCGCTCGGATGCTGCTGCTGTTCCAGCTCCAGCAAACCGAGAATTGCCTGCATCGGCGTACGCAGCTCGTGACTGGCGGTGGCGAGAAACTGGCTCTTGGCGGCATTAGCGCGCTCGGCCTGTTCGCGCTGCCGCCGGTCGCGGCGCTGTTGCCAATAGCGACGCAGCAACAAGGCTAATAGCAGCAAAATCGTCATGCCGGCGACGATCAGGATCATCAACGGAATATTGCGCATCGCCATGCTGTTACCCGGCTGTGGCGGCTGTGACCAGCTCACGCGCATCTGGTTGAGCGTGTCGGGGGGAATCTGTTGGAGTGCATGATCGAGCAGCGCACGTAACTGCGGTTGTGCAGCACTGACCTGCGGCGCCAATGGCCAGGCAATATCGCTGGCGGCAAACGCCAGATGAACGCGATTATCCTGATGACTCGCCATGCGCCAGCGCGCTGACAGCACGTTATCCACTAAGGCATCGATCTGACCACTGTTCAGCGCCTGCCACAGCTGTGCGCGATCCTCAAACAGCTGTGGCACCATGCCGGGTGGCAACAAACGCTGGGCTAAATCTGCGCGCACGATGCCAACGCGCTGGCCTTGCAGGGTTTGCCAGTTCATGGGTTGCGATGTGGAAAGGGTATAAATCCCCCAAATGGCGCGCCAAACCGGCAAGGTATTGCTGTTGGCATCGTCGCCAAACAGCGGCTGAAACAGTTTCAGCATCACCTGCTGTTGTTGCATTAACGTGGTGGCCTGTTGCGGATTGCTAACCCAATGCGGCGTAAAGCGCAGGCCGGTGCTTTGGCTGAGCGCATTGAGCAGATCGATACCAAAGCCGCGAGCATTGCCATTGCTATCGCGATAGCTCCACGGGGCGTTATCTGCTTCAACGGCGTAAGGGATGTCAGTATGCTGCGCCAGCCACTGCTTTTCGCTGGCTGAGAGCATCAGGGTTTGCGTGTCCTGATAGCGCAACAGCGGCGGGCTCCAGCGCTGCTGTACGCGATTGCTGAACTCGGCGGGCAGCAGGCGCAGCTGGCTGTTGAGCCAGTGAATCAGGGCTTGATCGCGCGTTAAAGCGCGTAAGGTTAACTCGCTGGCGCCGGGATCGGCGGTAATCTGATAAATCTGTCCCTGCTGCAGCTGGCCGAGCAAAAAGCCCGCGCTGGCTTCGTCAGCCACCAGATAATCGCTCTGCTGATTCAGCAAGGCATACAGCGCCTGCAGATCACCCGGCAGGCTATGCCAGCGGTGCTGCTGCACAAAATCGGCTGGCAGTTGGGCCAGCGTGGCTTCAGCGATAGTGAGCTGGGCGGTCTCGCTATTGAACATCACCGCGCGCTGGTTATCGCGGTTGCGATAGATGCGAATCGGGCTGCTGTACCAGCTGTCGCTCAGCAGAATATCGGGCGGCAACTGTGTGTGTTCGGTGCTCAACACCAAATCCACCTCGCCGCGCTGCAGCGCCGCCAGCTGCTGACTACGATCCGCATAGCTTTGCAGCGTAAAGTGGGTGCCGGTCAGTTGGCTGAGAGCACTAAGATAATCAGCATCAATGCCCCAAATGCGATCGCCGATCCGCATCGCCCATGGGGCGCTATTTTGCGCCGGAACCGCGACGCGCAACGATGCACCGGGCCATGGCTCAGCATGCGGCGCAGGCATCATGGCGGGCAACATCACGCTGCTGGCGGGTTGCAAATCGGCTCTCGCCAGCAGACTCAGCAGTAACGTACACAGCAACAGCCAAATCCTCACTGCTGCGCTTTCCACAGTTCGGCGAGTTCTACAACCGATTGCACGCCGGTTTTCTCCAGAATATTTTTCTTGTGGGTGCTTACGGTTTTATTACTGATATGCAGCTGTTCGCCAATCTGCAAATTCGACAATCCCTTCACCAGCAGCGCCACAATTTGCTGCTCTTTCTCGGTTAAAGGCAGTTCGATACGTTCTGGCAGCGGCGGGAAGGCTTGTTGGCCGCCGAGCACCGCCAAAATGGCACTGAGCAGTTGCGCCATACTTTGGCTCTTTACCACATAACCGGCGGCACCGAGCGATACCGCACTGAGCAACGTGTGGCGACTCTGCTGTGCTGAGTAGATCAACACCGGGCATTGCTGATTGCGCAGGCGTAAACGGCGCAATAGCTCCAGTCCGTCGCAGTCCGGCAAACCGATATCAAGCACAATCACATCAATGTGATGCAGCTGAAGCAGTTGGCGTGCTTGCGCTTCATCGCCAGCAGCGTGAATTTTTAAGGGGATGGGGGCGTGAGCACTCGCCGCTTCCAGTGCGACGGCAACTAACGGATGATCATCAATAAGTAGCAATGAAGCCATGAATCAGTTCCTGTGAATTTCATTGCTCCAGCATAGCGGAAAAGGGCAGGGGGAAAAATAAAAGGGAGAGCCGAAGCTCTCCCTTATTTAAACTGCTGGTAACCTTATTGCGCGGTACCGTCAGTTTTATGTTTCACGTGGCCGCCACCTTCTTTAGTGTCGACTTTCTTATTCATATCCGGGCATTTGCCGTCTTTACACATGCTGTTTTTGTGAACCTGGCTGGCTGACATATTGCTTGAATCAGTGCCTGAGGTTGCCGCGCTATTAGTATTGGTGCTGCCACTGTTGATTTTGCTGTTATCAACGTTATTCGGTGGCAGGTTCTGTTTTGCATCGCCCGCTGCTGCGCCCGCTTCAGCTGCAGCATTAGCCGCGCCATTATTGTCTGAAGAGTTATCTGCAGCCATAACCGCACCGCTACCTAAAGTCATCGCTGCCGTCAGAAAGATAATTGCAAACTTATTCATCATTATGCTCCAGTAATTAATGGATAGTTGCCGTCAAACACCTGCTGGTGTTGTGTGACGAAAATAGCGTGCCGCGATGGAATAAAATTCCACCTTATACGCTTCGCTTAAATATTAAATTTTGCAAACACATCAATCCTTAGTGCTTACATTTAAAAAGCTTAGTGCATGGAAATATAAATGCAAATTTGAGATGTACATTTTAAGACGGGTACGTAATTTACACCCACCCTGTGAAGGGCTAAAGTGGGCGGGTTGCGCCCGACGGACGTTGGGCCAGAAATTTGAATGGAATGACGTATGGATTACCAGAACGACGATTTACGCATCAGAGAGATCAAAGAGTTACTTCCTCCTGTTGCCTTACTTGAAAAATTCCCCGCCACCGATAAAGCGGCTGAAACCGTAGCGCAGTCACGGCAGGCAATTCACCGCATCCTGCACGGCGAAGATGATCGTCTGCTGGTGGTGATTGGTCCTTGCTCAATTCACGATACCAAAGCGGCGAAAGAGTATGCCGCTCGTCTGCTGCCACTGCGTGATGAGCTGAAAGACGATCTTGAAGTGGTGATGCGCGTTTACTTTGAGAAACCGCGTACCACGGTGGGCTGGAAAGGGCTGATTAACGATCCCTTCATGGATGGCAGCTTCCAGATTAACGATGGTCTGCGTCTGGCACGTAAGCTGTTGGTGGATATCAATGATATCGGCTTGCCGGCGGCCGGTGAGTTCCTCGACATGATCACGCCACAATATATGGCCGATCTGATGAGCTGGGGCGCCATTGGCGCGCGCACTACTGAATCGCAGGTGCACCGTGAACTCTCCTCCGGTCTTTCCTGCCCGGTTGGTTTCAAAAATGGCACCGACGGTACCATTAAAGTGGCGATTGACGCGATTGGTGCAGCCAGCGCGCCTCATTGCTTCCTCTCGGTGACCAAATATGGCCACTCAGCGATTGTGGAAACCAGCGGTAACGAAGATTGCCATATCATCCTGCGCGGCGGTAAAGAGCCGAACTACAGTGCTGAGCATGTGGCAGCGGTGAAAACCGGTCTGGAGAAAGCGGGCCTGCGTCCGCAGGTGATGATCGACTTTAGCCACGCCAACAGCAGCAAGCAGTTCCAGCGTCAGATGGTGGTTGCCGATGACGTTGCGCAGCAGATTGCGGGCGGCGAGCAGGCGATTACCGGCGTGATGATTGAGAGCCATCTGGTGGAAGGTAACCAGAGCCTCGAAAGCGGCAAACCGCTGGTGTATGGCCAGAGCGTCACCGATGCCTGCATTGGCTGGGAAGACACGGAAAAAGCCCTGCGTCAGCTGGCGCAGGCGGTGAAACAGCGCCGCGGTTAATCGCGACATGCAATAAAAAAGGCCAGACTCGCGTCTGGCCTTTTTGCGTTTCAGCGTTCGCTTACTTGGCTTTACCCTGGTTTGCAACGGCTGCTGCTTTCGCAGCGATCTCGTCAGCATCACCCAGATAGTAACGTTTGAGCGGCTTGAAGTTTTCGTCGAACTCATACACCAACGGCACGCCAGTTGGGATGTTCAGTTCGAGGATTTCATCTTCGCTCAGGTTGTCGAGGTATTTAACCAGTGCGCGCAGTGAGTTACCGTGTGCGGCAACGATCACTTTCTCACCGCTCTTGATGCGCGGCAGAATGCTTTCGTTCCAGTAAGGGATTACACGTTCGATGGTCAGCGCCAGGCTTTCGGTGGTTGGCAGCTGTGCATCAGTCAGTGAGGCGTAACGCGGGTCGTGGCCTGGGAAACGCTCATCAGCGCGATCCAGTTCCGGTGGGGTGATGGCAAAGCCACGACGCCACTGTTTAACTTGCTCGTCACCGTATTTTGCTGCGGTTTCCGCTTTATCCAAACCTTGCAGCGCACCGTAGTGACGCTCGTTCAGACGCCAGGTTTTCTCAACCGGCAGCCAGGCCTGATCCAGCTCATCCAGCACGTTCCACAGGGTGTGGATAGCGCGCTTCAGCACGGAAGTGTAAGCGAAATCAAACACGAAACCTTCTTTCTTCAGCAGCTGACCGGCTGCTTTGGCTTCCGTGCGACCTTTGTCAGACAGGTCCACGTCGTACCATCCGGTGAAGCGGTTTTCCTGGTTCCACTGGCTTTCGCCGTGTCGCACCAGTACCAGCTTAGTTACGGCCATAGCTTTACTCCTTAATGCTCGATTTACGATTAGTATTGAAACCGGCTGCGGCCACCGAGAAGCGGCTCACTAATAGCGCCATACCATAGCGGAAAACAGCGCACTGCGTAAGCCTGTCGGCAGCGCAGTGCGCGTTTTTCATCCGGCGGCTAGTGCGACGTGAAGCGATAACGCGTCACGGACTGCCAGCTGTCGCCGGGTTGCAGCCAGCAATCGGGCTGCGGCCATTCCGTATGATTGGGCGAGTCCGGTAAAAATTCACTTTCAAGAGCAATGCCCTGGAAAGCAGTATAGCTGTCTTGCTCACGGGCGCGTGTTCCCGCCAGATAGTTACCGGTGTAGAACTGCAGCGCCGGCGCAGCGGTAAATACGCTCAACTCCAGCTTGCCATCGGCAGACCACAAATGGGCGGCGGGCTGGCTGCTGTCGCCAGCGGTGTTGAGTAAAAAGGCATGGTCATAGCCCTTCACCGCTTTTTGATCGTCATCAGCAAGGAACTCATCGGCAACGCACTTCGGCTGGCGGAAATCAAAACTGTTTCCCGCCACCTCTTTCAGCGGCGCGTTGGGGATGCCCTCGCTATCCACCGGCAAGTAACGATCGGCGTGCAGTTGTAAGCGATGCTGGCGCGCATCACCATGATGCGCATCAAGATTGAAGTAAGCATGGTTGGTCAGATTGACCGGGCAGGGCTTATCCGTCTTCGCTTCATAACGAATCGACAGGCAATTATCATCATCAAGCTGATAGATCACGTCAGCAATCAAATTGCCGGGATAACCCTGATCGCCATCGGGCGAATCAAGGCGATAGTGCACCTCGGTTTCGCTCTGGCTGAGAATCTGCCAGCGACGCTTATCAAATCCTTCTGGTCCGCCATGCAGCTGATGCGCGCCCTGGTTAGCGGCCAGCAGCAGATTGAGCGGCTTGAGTTCTGCCGAGGCAATACGGTTAGCGTAGCGGCCAATGGTGGCCCCAAGATAGGCATCCTGATGCAGATAATCTGATGGCGTCGCGCAGCCGAGCAGCGCTTCACGCACGCTGTGATCGCGCATCGGTACGCGCGCCGACAGCCAGGTCGCCCCCCAATCCATGAAGGTTGCGACCATGCCGTTGCGATTGCGCAGCACAGTGATGCGCCATGGCTGCCCGTCTGGCGCGTGTGAATTGATATCACTTACCATTGGCCAGCTCCTGCGGACGCTTTGCACACGTAGAAGGTCTCTTTAATGCCGGTTTGCGCTTCATATTTTTCGGCCACTACCGCTTTCACGGCATCGACCAGATCGATCGGCATCAGCGCCACGATGCAGCCACCGAAACCACCGCCGGTCATGCGCACGCCGCCGCGCGGACCGAGCTCGGCTTTGACAATCTCAACCAACTGATCGATTTGCGGTACAGTGATTTCAAAATCATCACGCATTGAAGCGTGGGATTCAGCCATCAGTTCGCCCATGCGCTTCAGATCGCCCGCGCTCAACGCATCCGCCGCTTCCAGCGTGCGCGCATTTTCCGTAATGACGTGACGCACGCGCTTCACTACTAACGCATCCAGCTCACCTTCGGAGGCGGCAAACTCTTCCAGCGTGACGTCACGCAACGCGGGTTTGTTGAAGAAGCGGGCACCGGTTTCACACTGTTCGCGACGCGTATTGTATTCGCTGCCCACCAGGGTGCGCTTGAAGTTGGAGTTGATAATCACTACCGCGACATCTTCCGGCATCGATACCGCACGCGTGCCGAGTGTGCGGCAATCCAGCAGCATGGCGTGGTCAGGTTGGCCAAGTGCCGAAATCAGCTGATCCATGATGCCGCAGTTGCAGCCAACAAACTGGTTCTCGGCTTCCTGACCGTTCACCGCAATGGCGGCGCCGTCCAGCTTCAAGGCATACAGTTGCTGGAAAACCGTGCCTACCGCGACTTCCAGAGATGCGGATGAACTCAAGCCTGCGCCCTGTGGCACGTTGCCGCTGATCACCATATCCACGCCGCCAAAGCTGGCATCGCGTTTCTGCAGATGTTTCACCACGCCGCGCACGTAGTTGGCCCACATCGGCTCTTTCAACGGCTCAATGGGCGCGTCCAGCGAGAAACTGTCTTGCTGATTGTCGTAGTCGACCGCAATCACGCGCACTTCGCGGTCATCGCGTTTGGCGCAGGCAATCACCGTTTGGTAATCGATGGCGCAGGGGAGCACGAAACCATCGTTATAGTCAGTGTGTTCGCCGATCAGATTCACGCGGCCCGGCGCCTGAATGCTGTGCGTAGGTTGATAGCCGAAGGTGTCAGCGAAAACCTGTTGAGTAATGGATTTTAAAGACATTTATTGCGCCTCGCGGAAATGGACATCGCTGACAGAACGCAGACGTTCAGCTGCCTGTTCCGCCGTTAAATCACGTTGGGTTTCAGCCAGCATTTCATAGCCAACCATAAATTTGCGTACCGTGGCTGAACGCAGCAGCGGCGGATAGAAATGGGCATGCAACTGCCAATGGTCGTTGGCTTCACCATTGAACGGTGCGCCGTGCCAGCCCATCGAATAAGGGAAGGAGCACTGGAACAGATTGTCGTAGCGGCTGGTCAACTGCTTGAGTGCCAGCGCCAGATCGGTGCGCTGCGGCTCGGTGAGATCGGTAATGCGTTTTACGTGGGCTTTTGGCAGCAGCAGCGTTTCAAACGGCCACGCGGCCCACCACGGTACTACCGCTAACCAGTGCTCAGTTTCTACCACCGTGCGGCTGCCATCCTTCAGCTCGCGCGCCGTGTAATCTACCAACAGCGGTGAGCCTTTTTCATCAAAGTAACGTCGCTGATTGTCATCTTCTTTTTGCGCTTCGTTTGGCAGGAAACTGTTGGCCCAAATCTGGCCGTGCGGATGGGGATTCGAACAGCCCATCGCCGCACCTTTGTTTTCGAACACCTGCACCCAAGGATAGTGTTGGCCGAGGTCGGCGGTCTGTTCCTGCCAGGTACGGACAATATCTTCCAGTCCGCTCAGCGGCAGTTCTGGCAGCGTTTTGCTGTGATCCGGCGAGAAGCAGATTACGCGACTGGTGCCGCGCGCACTTTCGCAGCGCATCAACACATCTTCGCTCTGCGGCGCGTCGGGGGTATTGGTCATCAGCGCGGCAAAATCATTGGTGAACACGTAAGTGCTTTTATAGTTGGGATTGATGTCACCGGTGATGCGGGTGTTTCCGGCACAAAGGAAGCAGTCGGGATCGTGTGCCGGTAACTGCTCCAGTGCCGGCGTTTCTTGCGCACCTTGCCACGGACGCTTAGCGCGATGAGGTGAGACCAGCACCCATTGATCGATCAATGGGTTATAGCGGCGATGGGGATGATCGACCGGATTAAATTTTTCCATGATGAGTCCTGGTAAACGGCAAACAGATAAACAAGGTTTTGATCAAAGTAGCACAAAGACCCGCGTGAAAGCGTGATCCAGTCTGGATAAATGGTATCGTTTACACAAGGTGACGATTCTCATTTTGTGGGGTTGTTGCGTGTGATTGTTGATTTACCAGGCAATGAAATGGTAGCGATTACATTGCCTTTATACTTCGGGCTGCAGCTGCGTTGGCTGCGCATGTGCGCCCCAGTCACTTACTTCAGTAAGCTCCTGGGGACTTACCTGCTTGCCGCCTTGCTGCAGCGCGAATTATTTTGGCAATGGCAAAGCAATTAGACGCCCGATAAAAGCGTCAGAAGGGAATTAACGTAGTGTTTCCTGCAGGAAACCGTAACCTTGCTCTTGCGCGACAAAACTCAGGCGATGAGTGATGCACTGCGGAGCATCTTCGGCGTGATGTGACACAAATAATAGCTGCGTGCGGCCTTCGCCAATCAGCACATCGACAAAACGGCGCACCAGCTGGCGGTTAATCGGATCCAGCCCTTGCAGCGGTTCATCGAGGATCAGCAGCGTCGGGTGTTTTACCAGCGCACGCGCAATTAGCACCAGCCGCTGTTGTCCCCACGACAAACTGTGGAATGGCGCATCGGCCAGCTGATTATCCATCCCGAGCAGGGCCAGCCACTGGCGTGCCAGCGCTTTTTGCCGATCTGACACCGCCTGATACAGGCCAATGGAATCAAAGAAACCCGAGAGCACCACGGTGCGCACATTGCAGCTGACACGATAATCAAGATGCAGGCTACTGCTGACGTAACCGATGTGCTGCTTGATATCCCAAATGGTTTCACCGCTGCCACGGCGGATGCCAAACAGCGTCAAATCATTGCTGTAGCCTTGCGGATGATCGCCAGTGACTAAACTGAGCAGGGTGGATTTGCCCGCGCCGTTCGGCCCAGTAATCTGCCAATGTTCGCCAGGATTTACCTGCCAGCTCAGGCCATTAATCACCGCTTTATCGTTGTAGGACACCACCCCGTTACGCAGAGTCACGCGCGGCGCATCCTCAGCTAATTGTGGCAGTTGATCAGGTTGATCCGCTTCCGGCAGCGCCATGCCAGCCAGCTGCTCACTGTGCGCCAGCTGTGCCACCAGCGCTTCGGCCAGCACGGCACGACGTTCGCCCACATGCGTCAGCGTGCATTCGGCCAGCACCCCCACTTTTTCGACGAAATCAGGAATATCGTCGAAGCGATTTAGCACCAGCACCACGCTGTAACCGTTGCGGTGCAAATCGTTGAGGGTGGTTGCCAGGCTGGCGCGCGACGCCACATCCAGTCCATCAAAAGGCTCATCAAGAATGAGCAGATCGGGCTGCGCCATCAGCGCCTGACACAGCAGCGTTTTGCGCGTCTCGCCAGTGGAGAGATATTTGAAGCGGCGATCGAGCAGATAAGTGATACCAAACTGCTGCGCCAGTGCCTGACAGCGCGTCTCGTCTTTCACCTCGTCCTGAATGATTTGCGCCGCAGTGCGGCCCGTATCATCTTCGCCTTCACTGAGCATATCGGTGTTATTGCGTTCCCACTCATCGCTGACCAGCTGCTGGAGCTGCTCCAGCGAAAGGCGCGTACGGCGCTGAAAATTCTGCTGCACGCTGCCTTTACCGGGCAGCAGCTCGCCGGAGAGCGCGCGCGCCAACGACGATTTGCCGCTGCCATTGGCGCCGACAAAAGCCCAGCTTTCGCCGCTGTTAAGGGTTAAATCGTTGAGTGACAGTGCTCGGGTGGCGCTAAGGTGAAATATGCCTTGCGAAATTTGCAATGAAGCCATGATGTATTCCGTTTTATGCATCGTGTTGCTCAGTTTTAGCCAGCGATGCAGGTGAAGTCAAATCATGGCGGAGATTTCAGAGCAGTGTGGCGATGATGGCGTGTTCAGCATTAAAACTGGCGGTGACGCTGGCGCCAGGCTGCAGATTCTGCTGTTTAACCTCATCGTTAGTGACGGTGGCGCACAGCGTTTCGCCGCTTGGCAGGGCCATCAAGACTTCACTGACCTGCTCGCCGGGTTCGATGGCACTAATCTGCGCGGCCAGCTGGTTATCGCTGCTGCCTGCCGTGCTGCTAACCTGAATCCACGGCGCTTTAATTAACACCAGCACCTCTTTACCGCTGTCGAGCTGCAAACGTTCGGCGCTGCGCTCGGTGATCGCCACCTGTAAACGTGTGGTGCCGTCGGCGAGCAGTACCTCAATGTGCTGCTGCACCTGTTGATGGTCGCTGGCTAGCACCGTGCCAAACAGCTGGTTGCGTGCGCTGGTTTGCAGCGAAAAGCGCGCAATCGCCGCTAACAGGCTATCGAGCGGTAAACTGTCGCTTTGCAACGCGTCAAAGGCTTTCTGCTGAATCTGTTCCATCAGTTGGAAAAGCTGAATCAGCCGCTCACCATACTGCGTCAACTGCGCGCCGCCGCCGCCTTTGCCACCGGTGGCGCGATCAACTAAAGTTTGATCGGCCATCTGATTCATCTCGTTGATCGCGTCCCAGGCACTTTTGTAGCTGATGCCCGCCAGCTTTGCGCCCTGGCTAATGGAGCCGGTTTGCTGCACGCGTTTCAGCAGCTCAATACGGCGCGGATCGGCAAACAGCTTCTGTTGAAGACGAATATGAAGAGAAAGTTCTGCCTGCATGTCAGCTCCTTAGGTTAATCCGCTCAGTTTACTTCTTAAAAGTAAAAGCACGAAAAGGGCAGTGCGTTTTTTTCTCTAACCGTTACAATCACTTTTTTATTTTCTGCGTGAGGTTTCCATGCTGGAACTGTTAAAAAGCCTGGCTGTGGCTATCATCATGGTGCCGATTGTGATGGCGATTATGCTCGGTCTGATTTACGGCCTGGGTGAAGTTTTCAACGTCATCTCTAAATTTGGCCGCCGCGACGATCGTCCCGCCAACAGCTCGCAACACTGATTTCCCAACGCCCGCACCCTGCGGGCGTTTTGTTATTAACTTCCGTAAAATCCTGCCGATAACTATCTCATGACGCATTTGTGCCGACGTTGTATTATCAAATATATAACGTAACAAGGAGCAACAAATGCAAAAAAATCATTACCGTTTGGCTGCAGTCACTGTACTGACGCTTTCTCTGGCCGGTCAGGCGGTTGCTGCGGAAAAAATCACCGTGTTCGCGGCCGCGTCACTGACGAATGCGTTGCAGGAGATCGCCACGCAGTATCAGAAGAAAACCGGCGTTGAAGTGGTCTCTTCATTTGCCTCTTCATCGGTGCTGGCGCGTCAGATTGATCAGGGTGCGCCTGCCGATCTGTTCATCTCCGCCGACCAGCAGTGGATGGACGATGTGGTGGCAAAAAACAGCGTGGTCACCAATACGCGCTATACACTGCTTGGCAACGATTTAGTGCTGATTGCCCCAAAAAGTGATGCAGCCAAAGTGGTGACCGTTGATAGTAAAACCGACTGGAAAAGGCTGTTGAAAGGCGAGCGACTGGCGGTGGGCGATCCCGATCACGTACCGGCCGGGATTTATGCCAAAGAAGCATTACAAAAACTGGGTGCGTGGAACGCTTTATCCCCGCAGCTGGCGCCGGCCAATAACGTGCGTGCCGCGCTGGCGTTGGTAGAGCGTAATGAAACGCCTTACGGCATTGTCTATGGTTCGGATGCGGTTGCTAGTCAGAAAGTGCAGGTAGTGGGACGTTTCCCGGAAGATAGCCACAAGCCGGTGGAATATCCGATGGCGATCGTCAAAGAAAATCAGAACGCAACGGTAACCGCCTTCTATAACTATTTGCAGGGGCCGGATGCCGCTGCCGTATTTAAACAGTATGGATTTACGCCGAAGAAATGATATTGAGCGATCCCGAATGGCAGGCCGTGTTTCTCAGCCTGAAAGTGTCCTGTGTAGCGGTGCTGTGCAGCTTGCCGTTTGGCATCATGATGGCCTGGATTCTGGCGCGCTGCCGGTTTCCGGGCAAAACTTTGCTGGATAGCCTTGTTCATCTGCCCTTGGTGCTGCCGCCGGTAGTGGTGGGCTATCTGCTGCTGATCGCCTTAGGCCGACGCGGTTTCATCGGCGAATGGTTGTATGACTGGTTCGGCTTCACTCTCGCTTTCAGCTGGCGCGGCGCAGTCGTCGCGTCGGCGGTGATGGCCTTTCCCTTGATGGTGCGAGCAATTCGCCTCGCGCTGGAAGCGGTCGATAGCAAGCTGGAGCAGGCGGCACGCACGCTCGGTGCCGGGCGCTGGCGCGTGTTCTTCACCATCACCATTCCGCTCACCTTGCCGGGTATCATTGTCGGTACGGTGCTGGCTTTTGCTCGCTCGCTGGGCGAATTTGGCGCCACAATCACCTTTGTTTCCAACATTCCCGGCGAAACGCGCACCATTCCGTCGGCGATGTTTACCTTGATCGAAACGCCAGGCGCCGAAGGCACCGCTGCGCGACTGTGTGCGGTGGCCATTGCGTTGGCGCTGATGTCGCTGGTGGCTTCTGAGCTGCTGGCGCGCTGGGGCCGTAAGCGGCTGGGAGCGGCGTAATGCTACATCTGCACATTTCTCAGCAGTTGGGTGATCACCTGCTCGACGTTAACGTCAATATTCCCGCTAGCGGTATCACCGCCATTTTTGGTGTGTCGGGCGCGGGGAAGACCTCGTTGATTAACGCGATTGGTGGATTGACCCAGCCGCAAAGCGGGCGCATTGAATTGAACGATCGTTTGCTGTTTGATTCAGCATCGCGCGTGAATTTGCCGCCGGAAAAGCGTCGCATCGGCTACGTATTTCAGGATGCGCGGCTGTTCCCGCACTATCGCGTACGCGGCAATCTGCAATACGGCATGGCACCATCGATGAAGTCACAGTTCAACGCGCTGGTGGCGCTGCTCGGCCTAGAATCGCTGTTAACGCGCTATCCGGCATCGCTGTCGGGCGGCGAAAAACAGCGCGTGGCGATTGGCCGCGCCTTACTCACTGCGCCCGATATTTTGCTGATGGACGAACCGCTGGCGTCGCTGGATCTGCCGCGCAAACGTGAACTGATGCCCTATCTGCAAAAGCTGGCGAAGCAGGTCGATATTCCGATTATGTACGTGTCGCACAGCCTCGATGAAATCCTGCAGCTGGCGGATAACGTACTGGTGCTGGATGCGGGCCAGGTGAAAGCCTTTGGCTCGCTGGAGAAGGTATGGAGCAGCACGGCAATGCGCCCCTGGCTGCCGCTTGCCGAGCGCACCAGCGTGCTGCGCGTGCAGGTGCTGGAACAGCATCCGGATTACCCGATGACGGCGCTGTCGCTGGGCGATCAGCATATTTGGGTCAGTCGCGTGAACCAGCCGCTGAAAACACCGCTGCGCATTCGTATCGCTTCAGCCGACGTTTCGCTGGCGCTGCAGCCGCCGCACAATACCTCGATCCGCAATATTTTGCCGGCGCAGGTTGTCGAGCTGCTGGAGATTGACGATCAGGTGGAAGTAAAACTGCGCATCGGCATTAGCGAGTTGTGGGCGCGCATTTCGCCGTGGGCGCGGGATGAGCTGGGCATCCGGCCCGATCAGTGGCTGTATGCGCAGATTAAGAGTGTGTCGATTGCGGCATGATTTATTGCACGGTTTGATAAACACCGCGCAATAAATTGCGCCGCTACATCCTACGGTTACAGGATTTCCTGGTTTATCACTTCGGCGATGCCCGGCTCCAGATTGGTGCCAATCACCTTTTTAGCGCGTGCTTTGATGGCGTCATCGGCATTGCCCATCGCCACACCTAATCCTACCTGTTCCAGCATGCTGAGATCGTTGTAGTTGTCGCCAAATGCCAGCACGTCTTGCATGCTGAAGCCCTGACTTTCCACCCACTGCGCCAGACGCTTGCCTTTGCTGTTGCCGCCTTTGGCGATATCCACCTGATCATGCCACGACCACTCACAGGCCAGCCCCAATTCCGCTTCGGTGCGCTCGGCAAACTGCTGCAGCGCACGCGTATCCGGATGCGACAGCGCGAATTTCCAGATCGACGTGGCTTCCATTGCGGCCTGCGCCAGACTGGGCACCTGCAGAAACAGCGGACGCTGCGCTTCCGGCAGCGATTGCGCCCAGTTTAGCGTTCGCGTTACATGACCTGTTGGCGTCTGATACAGCATCGCATCATCAACATACAGCAGACCATGAATGTTCTCTTCATCCAGCATCTCAATCACACGGGCGGCTTTGTTTTTCTCAAGCGGATCGGCAGCCAGCACCTTTTTCGCCGGATAATCATACAAATAGGTGCCATTACAGCAGATCGCGGGTGTATCGAGCTTAAGTGCCTGATAAAAAGGGTGGATGGCGCAGTGGTGGCGACCGGTAACGATCAACACTTTCACGCCCGCCTGTTGTGCGCGGGCCAGCGCTTCGATGGATTCAGGCAGAATGGTTTTATTCGGGGTCAGCAGGGTGCCGTCGAGGTCAAGGGCGATTACGCGGTAGCTCATTACACTTTCCGTCCGGGAGTTGGCAAAGCATTGAGTCTACACCCGGCAGCGGCCCTGAGACAAAAAACAGGGCACAAATGAATCCAGCGCGACAAAATGAAACGCGCTACAGTTATCCCTTTCATCAGGCAGCGAATAAGGAAAACGCATGAAACAAGTCGTGTATACCGCCAGTCCCGAGAGCCAGCAGATCCATGCCTGGCAGTTGCAGGAAGATGGCGCACTGACGTTATTGCAGGTAACGGATGTTGCCGGCCAGGTGCAGCCAATGGTGGTGAGCCCGAAGAAAGATTTTCTCTATGTGGGTGTTCGTCCGAATTTTCGCGTGCTGGCGTTCCGCATTGCGGCCGACGGTACCCTGAGCCTGGCCGGTGAAGCGCCGTTGCCGGGCAGCCCAACGCACATCTCTACCGATCGTCACGGCAACTACCTGTTCTGCGGCTCGTATAACGATGCCTGCGTCAGCGTCAGCCCCATTGGTAGCGATGGCTTGCCGCAGGCACCAAGCCAGGTGATTAACGGCTTAGACGGTTGCCACTCGGCAAACATCGACCTGAACAACCAAACGCTGTTTGTACCGGCATTGAAGCAGGATCGTATCTGCCTGTACCAGCTGAATGCTGACGGCACCCTGGCACCGCGTGAGCAGGCGCAGGTCACCACCGTTGAAGGCGCGGGTCCACGTCATATGGCTTTCCACCCGAATGGCGCATATGGCTACGTGGTGAACGAACTGGATAGCACGGTCGATGTCTGGGCGCTCAACAACGTGCACGGCCAGATTGAGCGCGTGCAAAGCCTCGATATGATGCCGAAAGATTTCAGCGATACGCGTTGGGCGGCTGATATTCATATCACGCCAGATGGACGCTTCCTCTATGCTTGTGACCGCACCAGCAGCACCATTACGGTGTTCAGCATCAGTGAAGATGGTGCCGTGCTGGCGATTGAAGGCTTCCAGCCAACTGAAACGCAGCCGCGCGGTTTCAACATTGACCATAGCGGCCAATATCTGGTGGCGGCGGGACAGAAATCGCACCATATCGAAGTGTATAAAATTCAGGAGCGCGGCCTGCTGAATCCGCTGGCGCGTTATGCGGTAGGACAAGGCCCGATGTGGGTGGTGATTCACGCACTGTGATATCACGTAGGGTCGCCATTTCTGGCGACCAGGTGCGCATAAATGCGCACCCTACATAACCGTGCCGTCGTAGAGTCGCCATAAATGGCGACTTTTTTTATGCATACTTCACGGTAATCGATGCACTCGCCAGCGCATGAAAATGCACGTTAAAGCCGACCATCGCGCCGCTGGCACCTTCATCCACTTCAATCTTGTCGGTATCCAGCGCATGCACCGTAAAGATGTAGCGATGCGATTCGCCCTGCGGGGGTGCCGCACCGCCATAGCCGGTTTGGCCAAAATCGGTGCGCGTCTGAATGGCGCTCTCCGGCAGCTCTGCCACGCCAGAACCGGCACCTTGCGGCAGCACGGTCACCTCGGCGGGGATGTTCGCTACCACCCAGTGCCACCAGCCGGAACCGGTTGGCGCGTCGGGATCGTAGCAGGTCACGACAAAGCTCTTAGTGCCCGCCGGGACATCATCCCACGCCAGATGGGGTGACAAATTGTCGCCCTGATAACCCATGCCGTTGAAAACGTGTCGTTCTGGCATCTTATCGCCATCGTTAAAATCCTGGCTGAATACGCGCATGATCTCTCCTGTTTAGTGTGCAGTGTTCTCAATCATGGTGGAAATGCGCCGCAACATCCAGTGCCGCGCTGAGCGCTTGCGTCAGCTGCGTCAGTTCGGCGGCAGAAATCAGATAAGGTGGCATCAGATAAATGAGGCGGCCAAACGGGCGAATCCACACGCCGCGCTCGACGAAGAACTGCTGCAGCGCCGCCATGTTCACCGCCTGATGGGTTTCGACAACGCCAATGGCGCCCAGCACGCGCGCATCGGCCACCGCGCTATGGCTGCGCAGCGGCAGCAGCTCGGCCCGCAGCTGCTGTTCGATAGCCGCTACCTGTGTCGTCCAGTGACCTTCATTGATCATTGCCAGACTTTCCACCGCCACCGCACAGGCCAGCGGATTGCCCATAAAGGTTGGGCCGTGCATAAAGCAGCCAGCCGCGCTGCGGCTAATGGTATCGGCGACGTCACGCGTGGTTAGCGTGGCGGAGAGCGTCATGGTGCCGCCGGTGAGCGCTTTGCCGAGGCAGAGAATGTCCGGCGTGATACCCGCATGTTCGCAGGCGAACAGTTTGCCGCTACGACCAAAGCCGGTGGCGATCTCATCGGCAATCAGCAGTAAACCGTAGCGATCGCACAGCGCACGCACCTGTTGCAGATAACGCGGGTGATAGAAGCGCATGCCGCCCGCGCCTTGCACAATCGGTTCGAGAATGACTGCGGCAATCTCGCGATGATGCGTTTCTGCCAGCTGCGCGAAATCGGCGAAATCCGCCTCATTCCACCCATCATCGAATGCGCACTGCGGCGCATTGGCAAAAAGGTGTTCCGGCAGATAACCGCGCCACAGGCTGTGCATCGAGTTTTGCGGATCGCACACCGACATGGCGGCAAATGTATCGCCGTGATAACCCCGCTTCAGCGTGAGAAATTTCTGCCGCGTTTGATTGCGTCCCAGCCAGTATTGCAGCGCCATTTTCATCGATACTTCGACGGCGATCGAACCCGAATCGGCGAGGAATACGCACTCCAGCGCGTCGGGCGTCATGGCAATCAACTGGCGGCTCAGCTCAACCGCCGCCGGGTGGGTAATACCACCGAACATCACGTGCGACATCTGTGCCATTTGCTGCTGCAGCGCCTGGTTGAGACGCGGATGGTTGTAGCCGTGAATCGCCGCCCACCACGACGACATGCCATCAACCAGTTCACGTCCATCAGCCAGCTGCAGCTGACAGCCGTGCGCTGCCACAACCGGATAACAGGGCAGGGGATCGCGCATCGACGTATAGGGATGCCAGATATGCTGGCGGTCAAAGTTGAGGTCGTCCTGAGTGAACATGCGTATTGTAAACCATTTTAAAAAGATTTAGTTTACAAGTATAACCACGTTAATCGTCGGGATGAACCCCCTTTTTTTGGAGTAAGCAATGGCAAACCGCTGGACACTGACACAAGCTCAGGCACTGTTCGATAAACCTTTCCTTGAGTTGATGTTTGAAGCGCAGCAAGTGCATCGTCAACATTTCGATCCGCGTCAGGTACAGGTCAGTACGCTGCTGTCGATCAAAACCGGTGCCTGCCCGGAGGACTGTAAATACTGCCCGCAAAGCGCACGCTATAAAACCGGTCTGGAATCTGAGCGTCTGATGGAGGTGGATGCGGTGCTGGAATCGGCGCGCAAAGCCAAAGCAGCGGGCTCAAGCCGTTTCTGCATGGGCGCGGCGTGGAAAAACCCGCACGAGCGCGATATGCCGTACCTGCAGCAAATGGTGCAGGGCGTAAAAGCGATGGGCATGGAAACCTGTATGACGCTCGGTACGCTGGATGGCAGCCAGGCGCAGCGCCTGGCTGAAGCCGGCCTCGATTTCTACAACCACAACCTCGATACCTCGCCAGAGTTTTACGGCAACATCATCACCACGCGCAGCTATCAGGAGCGTCTGGATACGCTGGATAAAGTGCGCGGCGCGGGCATAAAAGTGTGTTCGGGCGGTATCGTAGGCCTGGGTGAAACGGTGAAAGATCGTGCGGGCCTGCTGGTGCAGCTGGCCAATCTGCCAACGCCGCCGGAGAGCGTGCCGATCAACATGTTGGTGAAGGTGAAAGGCACGCCGCTGGCGGATAACGAGGATGTTGAACCGTTCGATTTCATCCGCACCATCGCGGTGGCGCGCATCATGATGCCATCCTCGCACGTGCGTCTTTCTGCCGGGCGCGAGCAGATGAGTGAGCAGACTCAGGCGATGTGCTTTATGGCCGGTGCCAACTCGATCTTCTACGGCTGCAAGCTGCTGACCACGCCAAACCCGGAAGAGGATAAGGATCTGATTCTGTTCCGCAAACTGGGTCTCAATCCAGAACATACTGCGACCACGGCGGGTGATAATGAGCAGCAGTATCAGCTCAGCGAGCAGCTGCTGCACGCCGATACCGAGCAGTTCTACAACGCGGCAGTGTAAATGGGCTGGTCACAACGTATCGATCAGGCGCTGGCGGCACGTCGAGCGGCCGATGGCTGGCGGCAGCGACGTCCTATTGCGCACAACAGCGTGCGCGAAATTACGCTGGAGGGTCAGCGTTATCGCCACTTCTCAAGCAATGATTATCTCGGATTGAGTCAGCATCCGGCGGTCATCGCTGCATGGCAGCAGGGCGCGGCTGAATCGGGCGCGGGCGCGGGTGCATCCGGACACGTTACCGGTTACAGCCGTCATCACGCACAGCTCGAGGAGCAGCTGGCCGACTGGCTCGGCTACTCGCGCGCGCTGCTGTTTATCTCGGGATTTGCCGCCAATCAGGCGGTGATCCATCTGCTGGCAGAGAAGCAGGACCGCATCTTTGCCGATAAGCTGGCGCACGCTTCGCTGCTGGATGCCGCCAGCCATAGCCCGGCGAGTCTGCGTCGCTTTGCGCATAATCAGCCAGAGAGTCTGGCGAAACTGCTGGCTACGCCGGCGGACGGCGGCACGCTGGTGGTGACCGAAGGTGTGTTCAGCATGGATGGTGACAGCGCGCCGCTTGCTGCTATCGCGGAACAGACGCGGCGCGGCAACGGCTGGTTGCTGGTGGATGATGCGCACGGTATCGGTGTTACCGGTGCACAAGGACGCGGCAGCTGTTGGCAGCAGCAGGTGAAACCGGAGCTGCTGATTGTTACCTTTGGTAAAGGATTTGGCGTCAGCGGCGCCGCGCTGCTGTGCGATGACGCCACCGCCGATTATGTCGAACAATTTTCCCGCCATTTGATCTACTCCACCGCGATGCCACCGGCGCAGTGCTGCGCGCTGCTGGCGGCGCTGCGGCAGATTCAGCAAGGCGATGCGCTGCGTGAGCGGCTGCACAGCCACATTGCGCGCTTCCGCGCCGGCGCTGCGGATTTGCCGTGGCAGTTAGGCGCATCCAATAGCGCCATCCAACCCTTAATCATCGGCGAAAACAGTGCGGCGCTGGCGTTGTCGCAGCGGCTGGCGCAAGCCGGCTGTTGGGTGAGCGCGATTCGTCCGCCTACCGTGCCACCGGGCACGGCGCGGCTGCGTATCACGCTCACGGCTGCGCATCATACCGATGACATAGATCGTTTGCTGGAGGCGCTGTATGACGCTGCAGGTTAACAAACAGGCGGTGGCGCAGGCATTTGGTCGGGCGGCACCGCATTATGAACAGCATGCGCAGCTACAGCGACTGAGCGGCGAGGCGTTGCTGGCGCTGGCTCCGGCCGGTTTTGGTCCGCATCTGCTGGATGCCGGCTGTGGTACCGGCTGGTATAGCCGCTACTGGCGCGATCGCGGATGCACGCTGACGGCGCTCGATCTCTCACCCAACATGCTGCAAACGGCGCGCGAGCGACAATCGGCGCATGACTATGTGCTGGGTGATATTGATGATCTCCCGCTCGCGGATGCCAGCGTTGACGGCGTGTGGAGCAACCTGGCGGTGCAGTGGAGCAGCGATCTGCGCACTGCGCTGCAGCAATGCTTGCGCGTCACGCGGCCGGGCGGCACGGTGCTGTTTTCCACGCTGCTCGACGGTTCGCTGCATGAAGTGCATCAGGCGTGGGCGCAGCTGGATGGTCGTCGTCACGCTAATCGTTTCCTCAGCGCCGCACAGTTTCATGCCGCCACTGTCGCCCTGCCGATGCAGGCAGAGCAGCAGATCGTTACGCTGCATTTCCCGAGCGCGCTCAGCGCGATGCGCTCCCTGAAAGGCATTGGTGCCACACATCTGCACGATGGACGCGGCGCCAGCGCCGTGACGCGTTCCCAGTTAGCCCAACTTGAACAGTATTGGCCGCAGGATCAGGCCGGATATCGCCTCAGCTATCACCTGATGTATGGAGTTTTAACGAAATGACACGTTGGTTTATTACCGGAACCGATACCGAAGTAGGCAAAACCGTGGCCAGCGGTGCGCTGTTGCAGGCAGCAAGTGCCGCAGGATTGCGCACAGCAGGTTACAAGCCGGTAGCATCCGGCTGCGAAATGACGCCGGACGGCATCCGCAACAGCGATGCGCTGGCATTGCAGCGCTACAGCAGCCTGGCGCTGCGTTACGAGCAGGTGAATCCACTGGCGTTCCTCGAACCGACATCGCCGCATATTATCAGTGCGGAAGAGGGCAGGCCGATCGCGTTTGCGGCACTGTCAGCGGGTTTGCGCGCGCTGGAGCAGCAGGCGGAGTGGATATTGGTTGAGGGCGCGGGCGGTTGGTTTACGCCGTTATCTGAGACGCAAACTTACGCCGATTGGGTGGAAGCCGAGCAGTTGCCGGTGATCCTGGTGGTGGGCGTTAAGTTAGGCTGTATCAACCATGCAATGCTCACCGCCGAAGCGGTAAAAGCGCGCGGGTTACGTCTGGCGGGCTGGATAGCTAATGATATCCAGCCGCCGGGCAAACGCCATCAGGAATATATCGCCACGCTGCGACAACGTATTGACGCGCCGTTGCTGGGTGAGATCCCGCATCTTACTGATGAGGCGCAGCAGGCCGAGTGCGGGCGCTATCTGACACTACCGCAATAAACCAGGTCGCCATAAATGGCGACCCTACGGTGCTTGATGCGGTTTTGTAGATACCGTCTTGCCAGTTACCTGGCAAGACATATTTTGGTATCGAACGGACGGCCTGATTTCAGCACACCATAAGCCAGCTGGAGCAGCTTCTTCATCGCCGCGCATACCACGACTTTTCCCGTTTTCCTGCCCGCATCCAGACGGTTCTTCAGCGAGATGACCGCCGGATTCCACCTCATTGCCACTATCGCTGGCATGTACAACGCCTTACGCATCGCGCTGTTCCCCATCTTCGATATCCGGCTTTTGCCTTTCCACTCGCCGGACTCCTGCCGCATCGGGTTCAGACCCACCCACGCCACAAGCGCCTTGCTGCTTCTGAACCTCGACATATCGCCCATATACGCCAGCATCGTGCTGCTCAGCACGCCCGCGATACCCGGGATAGATTCAAGCAGCTCTTTGTTCTTTTTAAGGTCCGGGTCATTATTGATATGGTCGTTTATTGCCCGCTTTGTTTCGTCTATCTGCGCATCCAGCGCCGCAATGACCACGCGGATTGAGGGCTGCACTACCGCATCCGATATCTCCAGACGGTTCTCTTCCATCTGCCGCATTTCCTGAAGGTTCGTCAGGCGCTTCACCAGCGCTTTCAGCCTGCGCTCATTGAGTGGTGCCGGCTGCCACAGCGAGGGGCCGTGCATTTTGCAGTAGCGCGCTATCATGCGCGCGTCGTCCTTATCCGTCTTATTACGGTTCAGTTCGGCCTGGCCAAAGCGCTTAATGCGCGCCGGATTTTCCACGCTGACGTCATAGCCCTCATCGTGCAGGAAGGTGGCCAGCGGCTCGCTGTACGCGCCGGTGGCCTCCATGCAGATATGGCAGCAGCCGAACGGCCCCAGCCATTTCTTCAGGGCGCTGAAGCCTTTAGGCGTGTTGGGGAAGACTTTGGTTTTGTAAGACGTCTCGCCTTTCCAGACGGCCACATCAAACTTTTTCGAAGCAATATCAATACCGACGGGCATACGTGTTTGCATAGATTCTCCTTAACAGCATCAGGGAAACCGCCATGACCATCCTTATGGATGCGTGCTCGAAGCACAGGATACCGTCCGGTCTTGAAGGCGGGAGTTAAGTTGCCGGGGATGAATCTACTAAGCAGGCTTTGTGCCCAGGGGTCGCCCCCATCTCACCAGCAACTTCCCGATGATCAGTCGGGGATCATAGCACCCGGAGGAGAATGATCGAGATATAAGGGTCGCCATTTACGGCGACCAGGATATCTAGGTCGCGGTTAACCACTTACTCACGGTAACGTCATCCAGCTGCGCCACTTTGCCGTGCGCTACGTTGCGTCCGCGATGCAGCAGCAGGAAGTAGTCGGCGACGCGACGAACGAAGGATACGTGCTGCTCCAGCAGCAGAATCGTCAAACCATATTCCCGGTTGAGCCGACGAATCAGATTGCCCATCTCCTCCTCCAGCCACGGCGACATCCCTTCCGTCGGCTCATCCAGAATCACCAGCTTCGGTTGCAGCACCAGCGCGCGCGCCAGCGCCAGATGTTGCTGCTGATCCATCGGTAACTCGCCGCTGCGTTGATGGCGCAGTGAATAGAGCGCAGGAAACAGATCAAACACCATTTCAGGAATGGCGCGGCTGCGATCGTCCTGTGCCGCCATCAGGGCAATCAGTAGGTTATCCTCCACGCTCATCTGCGAGAAGATATGCCGACCTTGCGGCACATAACCAATGCCGGTGCGGGCGCGCAGTTCCGCGGGCTGCAGCAGCAAATCTTCCGGGGGGGAGCCATCCTCCTGCCAGGTCATTGAACCGCTGTTAATCGGCAAACGACCCATGATGCAGTTCACTAACGTGGTTTTGCCCATGCCTGGACTGCCCAGCACGCCCGTGCAGGTGCCGGGTGGCAGATCGAGATCCACATCCCATAGGATGTGGTTTTGACCGTAAAACTGATTCACCGAACGTAAACTCAGCATCTGACATACTCCTTCCAGATTATTAGCCTGAATGCTCCCGCTCTGTGTCGTCTGGCATACAGTCGTGCACGATTGATGGACACCATTGTCGTCGGCAATAGCCGATATGGACTCGTCACTCCATACCGCTAATCATTGCAATTCCCAGGCCAGGTTAAAGATATAAGCGGGTCATCGTCTGAAACCGAGCAAATAAGCGCTTAAAAGTTGAGTAACGCTTAACAATTCCAGACGGTAATAAATTCGACTGCACTTTGACGGTGCTGACTACTCAACGTTTCTGGTGCATCTGATCGTTCGTAAAGCACGCACTGAAGAAATAAGTGGCCTTAACGGCGGGTTTTTCTACGCGGAAACGCCCGTTGATGGGCAAAAAGAGGAGGTTAATGCGACACGCAATGGGAGAAAAATAAATACGAAAATAAATTTTTTCGCCCTTAAAAAGACGCGGGAGAAAATTATACACAGCTGATGGGCTCGGGGCTGGATTCACTTATCCACCATTACTGTGGATAACCTTGTGCATTAGCGACTGAAAACCGGGCGCAAGCGAGTAAATTCGCGGCCTTCATACATTATGATGAGAATCTGGGCTTTTAGGTGAAATTTAATTAAAACAGCAGGTTAATTAAAATCAAGCATGCGATTTATCTGCCTTGTCATCAGACTGCAATTTAATGACACTCTATTGACAAATGTTAAAAGCGTCCTCCCTTTGGGGATAACATTGCGCAACAACAGCTTGCTGCTTGCCGCATAAATTGCACTGAAGAAAATCATCGGCACGTGCCATAATCGTGCAAGGTTACTGTAATTATGTCCAGTATTTTTTTCTGGCAAATTCGTCATAGCAGAGTAGAATTAGCAGCCTGCCCGCCGACTTCATCTGCTGGAACCGCCAAAACATGAGCAAAGCCTTTAAACTCAACTCCGCTTTCAAGCCTTCAGGCGATCAACCTGAGGCCATTCGCCGCCTTGAAGAGGGCCTTGAGGATGGGCTCGCGCATCAAACGCTGTTGGGCGTAACCGGCTCAGGTAAAACCTTTACCGTGGCGAACGTGATAGCTGACTTGAATCGGCCGACCATGGTGCTGGCGCCGAATAAAACCCTGGCAGCGCAGCTGTATGGCGAGATGAAGGAGTTCTTCCCGGATAACGCGGTGGAGTTTTTCGTCTCTTACTACGATTACTATCAGCCTGAAGCCTATGTGCCGAGCTCTGACACCTTTATCGAGAAAGATGCGTCGGTGAATGAACACATTGAGCAGATGCGTCTCTCGGCCACCAAAGCGCTGCTCGAGCGTCGTGATGTGATTGTGGTGGCCTCGGTTTCTGCCATCTACGGTTTGGGCGATCCCGACCTCTATTTAAAAATGATGCTGCACTTAACGCGCGGCATGATTATCGATCAGCGCAGCATTTTGCGTCGACTGGCGGAGCTGCAATATGCGCGCAACGATCAGGCTTTCCAGCGCGGGACTTTCCGCGTACGTGGCGAAGTGATTGATGTGTTTCCGGCCGAATCGGACGATATTGCGCTGCGTATTGAGCTATTTGACGAAGAAGTTGAGCGGTTGTCGCTGTTCGATCCGCTCACCGGCCAGATTGACTCCGTCATTCCACGCTTTACCGTCTATCCCAAAACGCACTACGTGACGCCGCGCGAGCGCATTCTGCAGGCGATGGAAGATATCAAAGTTGAGCTGGTGGATCGCCGTAAGGTGCTGCTGGAGAACAATAAGCTGCTGGAAGAGCAGCGCATTTCTCAGCGTACCCAGTTCGATTTAGAGATGATGAACGAGCTGGGTTACTGCTCCGGTATCGAAAACTACTCGCGCTATCTTTCTGGCCGTGGACCGGGCGAGCCGCCTCCGACCCTGTTTGATTACTTACCGGCAGATGGTTTGCTGGTGGTCGATGAATCGCACGTGACCATTCCGCAGATTGGCGGCATGTATCGCGGCGACCGGGCGCGTAAAGAGACGCTGGTGGAGTATGGCTTCCGCTTGCCGTCGGCGCTGGATAACCGCCCGATGAAGTTTGAAGAGTTTGAGGCTTCAGCGCCGCAAACCATTTATGTCTCGGCGACACCGGGCAACTACGAGCTGGAAAAATCGGGCAGCGAAGTGATCGATCAGCTGGTGCGTCCAACCGGCCTGCTCGATCCGATTCTCGAAGTGCGTCCGGTGGCGACGCAGGTCGACGATCTGCTGTCAGAAATCCGCAAGCGTGTGGAGATTAACGAGCGCGTGCTGGTTACGGTGCTGACCAAGCGCATGGCGGAAGATCTCACCGAATATCTGGTAGAGCACGGCGAGAAGGTGCGCTATCTGCACTCTGATATCGATACCGTAGAGCGTATGGAGATCATCCGCGATTTGCGCCTCGGCGAATTTGATGTGCTGGTCGGCATTAACTTGCTGCGTGAAGGGTTAGATATGCCGGAAGTGTCGCTGGTGGCGATTCTGGATGCCGATAAAGAGGGCTTCCTGCGTTCTGAGCGCTCCCTGATTCAGACCATCGGCCGCGCCGCGCGTAACATCAACGGCCGGGCTATTCTCTACGCCGACAAAATTACCCCGTCGATGGAGCGCGCGATGGGCGAAACCGAGCGCCGTCGCGAGAAGCAGCAAAAATACAACGAAGAGAACGGTATCGTGCCGCAAGGGCTCAACAAGAAGATCACTGATATTCTTGAGCTCGGCAAAAATGTGGTAAAAACGCGCGGCAAAGGCAAAACCGCCTCGCGCACTGCGGCAGAAGCAGAAGCCAACTACATGGCGCTTACGCCACAGGCGATGCAGAAGAAAATTCACGAGCTGGAAGGGCAGATGCAGCAGCATGCGCAAAATCTGGAGTTCGAAGAGGCGGCCAGCGTGCGCGATCAGTTACATCAGCTGCGCGAACTGTTTATTGCTGCTTCGTAGTGCCTGCGTAGGGTGCGCATAAATGCGCACCTGGAAGCTAAACCGCTTGAATCGCGTGTTCCAGCGCGATGCGCAGCAGCTGGCGATCGTGTCGATATTTAATATCGGCGGCTTCCAGCGGTTCGCGAATGATTAAGCGTTGTTCCACACCGGCAATATCCGCTGACGGCCCGACGACAATCGCATCAATCACCCGCTTGCCAATGGCTTTTTCCATAATCGCCAGCTTATCCGCGACATTCAGACTGGCGGCTGCCGGGCTCAGTTCGCGACCAAGATTGCCGATAAACACCATGGTGGCAGGCGTGCGACGCAGCGCACGCGCCATATCTTCCATCAACAAAATGGGCATCAGGCTGGTGTAAAAACTGCCAGGGCCGATCAGAATCAAGTCGGCTTCGCCTATTGCCTCGATCGCTTCACGCGTCGGCTGCACGTTGGGATGCAGCATCAACTCTTCGGGCGGCTGTCTCATTTCATCAATCGCAGTTTCGCCGTATACCATATTCCCTTCGCCATCCTGAGCCACCAGATCGACCGGCTGTTCCGACATGGGGATAAGAAATGCATCGACTTTGAGCAGATTGCGAATGATGTTAATCGCCTCCAGTGGCCTCACGCTGAGGTGATCCAGCGCTTTAAGCATCAGATTGCCAAGGTTGTGGCCAGCTAACTCGCCGTTACCGCTAAAGCGATACTCAAACATCGCCGTCGCTACGCTAGGTTCGGTGATCAATTGATTGATGCAGTTGCGCATATCACCCCAGGCAATGCCGCCTTCCGAGCGGCGAATGCGGCCGGTGGAACCGCCATTATCGGTGGTGGTGACAATGCCGGTTAAGCGCGAGCCTAACGGTGCTAACGCTGACATCACGCGGCCCAGGCCGTGTCCGCCACCCAATGCCACTACGCGATCCAAATCTGCCAGGGTTCGATTCATGTTTCTCCTTTGTTGCTGACGTCCTCGCGTTGAGGCGTAGTTGAACTGATGTGCATCAATATCTGTGAGATATTTTACCGTATCCTGTCGCGAAAATGCGGTGAAAATACGTTATGTATCAATATATATAGCGAAATTCACTGATGGATGCTAATCGCTAATCGCGCTACCATTCGTTTTAACCGTGTTGTCCACAATGACAACAAACTCCCAAGCCTGGTTTCCTAAGTCGTTAATGATATGGAATGCAGGCCGCAGCCTTGAGCTGCCAGGGTGCAGAAAGAAATGACTGCATCTCCCGACTTTGGAAAGGTGTTCAGGTGCCACAATTTACAGATGCCTACGCGCGCAGCTTTTACTATCTGCGCCTGTCGGTCACGGATGTGTGTAACTTCCGTTGTACCTACTGCTTGCCGAACGGCTACAAGCCGAACGGAACGCACAACAAGAGCTTTCTCTCGCTGGATGAGATTCGTCGCGTGACGCGTGCCTTTGCGGCCGCGGGCACCGAAAAAGTGCGTCTGACCGGCGGCGAGCCCTCCATGCGCCGTGATTTTATCGACATTATCGCGGCAGTGCGCGAAAACGACGCCATCCGCCAGATTGCGATGACCACCAACGGTTACCGCATGGCGCGCGATGTACGTGCCTGGCGCGCAGCCGGCCTCACCCATATTAACGTCAGCGTCGATAGCCTCGATGCGCGCCAGTTTCACGCCATAACCGGACAGGACAAATTTGCCGAGGTGATGGCGGGAATTGATGCCGCTTTTGATGCCGGTTTCGAGAAAGTGAAAGTCAACAGCGTGCTGATGCGTGATGTGAACAGCCATAGCCTCAGCACCTTCCTTGAATGGCTGCGCCTGCGGCCGATTCAACTACGCTTTATCGAGCTAATGGAAACCGGCGATGGCAGCGATCTGTTTCGCCGTCATCACATCTCTGGTGAAGTGATTCGCGATCAGCTGATCATGCAGGGCTGGCAGCGCCAGCCACGTGGCCGCAGCGACGGTCCGGCGCAGGTGTTTCGTCATCCCGATTATCAGGGCGAAGTGGGCCTGATTATGCCGTACGAGAAAGATTTCTGCGCCAGCTGCAACCGCCTGCGCGTTTCGGCGCTGGGCAACCTGCATCTGTGTCTGTTCGGCGATGGCGGCGTGTCGCTACGCGATCTGCTGGCGTCTGACGATCAGCAAGCGGAGTTGCAGGCGCGCATTGCGCACAGCCTTGGGCAGAAAAAGCAGACGCATTTCCTGCATCAGGGCAATACCGGCATCACGCAAAACCTCTCCTTTATTGGTGGCTAAACACAGGAGTTACGGCCATGGGTAAACCTTCCGGCGAATTTGTCGCCTTAAATGTGGCGGTGATGACCGTCTCTGACAGCCGCGATGCCAGCAATGACACCTCCGGCGATTTCCTGCGTGAAGCCCTGGCAGAAGCCGGGCATCAGGTGGTGGACCGCGCGCTGGTGCCGGACAACCGCTATCGCATTCGCGCCACGGTATCGCGCTGGATCGCCAGCGACGATGTGCAGGTGGTGATCGTCAATGGCGGCACCGGTTTTAACAGCAAAAACAGCACGCCTGAAGCCTTGCTGCCGCTGTTTGATCGCGAAATCGAAGGCTTTGGTGAGCTGTTTCGCATGATCTCCTATGAAGAGATTGGCAGCTCGACGTTGCAGTCGCGTGCTGTCGCCGGTTTGGCCAATCAGACGTTGATTTTTGCCGTGCCGGGATCGACCAACGCCTGCCGCAGCGGCTGGGAACGCATTATTGAAGATCAGCTGGATGCGCGTACGCGTCCGTGTAATTTTGTCTCTCATTTGAAGAAGTTGTAAGCATGTCATCCTTAACGCATATCAATGCCGCTGGCGAAGCCCACATGGTGGATGTCTCTGGCAAAACCGAAACGGTGCGTGAAGCCCAAGCCGAAGCGCTGGTGCTGATGAGCGCCGAAACGCTGCAGATGATTATCGACGGCAGCCACCACAAAGGTGACGTGTTCGCCACCGCACGTATCGCCGGCATTCAGGCGGCGAAACGTACCTGGGAACTGATTCCGCTGTGCCATCCGCTGATGTTGAGCAAAGTGGAAGTGACCTTAATTGCCGAACCGGAACACAACCGCGTGCGGGTTACCTCGCTTTGCCGCCTGAGCGGGAAAACCGGCGTCGAAATGGAAGCGTTGACCGCAGCGTCCGTTGCGGCGCTCACAATCTATGACATGTGCAAAGCGGTGCAGAAGGATATCGTCATTGACCAACTGCGTTTGTTGAGCAAAAGCGGCGGAAAATCCGGTGATTTCAAGGTGGTGAGCCATGATTAAGGTGCTGTTTTTTGCCCAGGTACGTGAATTAACCGGCACCAGCGCACTGGAGCTGGCGCCAGAATACGCCGATGTTGCCACGCTGCGTGCGGCGTTAGCCGGGAAGGGCGATCGCTGGGCGCTGGCGCTGGAATCGGGAAAATTGCTGGCCGCAGTCAATCAAACGCTGGTGCCAATGAGTCATCCGCTGCGTGCGGGTGATGAAGTGGCGTTCTTCCCACCGGTTACCGGAGGCTGATGATGGAGACGCGGATTCGGGTGGGTACAGCACCTTTTAACGTCGGTGAGGAGTATGAAAAACTCTCGGCTGATGACAGCGATGGCGCGGTGGTGACCTTCACCGGTAAAGTGCGCAATCACAATCTCGGCGACGCTGTGGCGGCGCTGACGTTGGAACACTATCCCGGCATGACGGAGAAAGCGCTGGCGGAAATCGTCACGGAGGCACGTCAGCGTTGGGCGCTACAGCAGGTGACGGTAATTCACCGTGTCGGCGAACTGTTTCCCGGCGATGAAATCGTGTTTGTCGGCGTCAGCAGCGCCCATCGCGGCAACGCCTTCGCCGCCACCGAGTTCATCATGGATTACCTGAAAACCCGCGCGCCGTTCTGGAAGCGGGAAGCCACCGCAGAAGGTGATCGTTGGGTAGATGCCCGCGATAGCGATCATCAAGCCGCCGAGCGCTGGAGCTAGCGCGCAAAATCCTCCCGCTCCGATAGCGGCAGGCCACTGAAAACGTTAAGGTACGGTTTTTGTTGGCGTCAGGGAGCAGGATGAAAACCACGAAGATGTTAAAAGGCGCAGCATTGCTGGCTGCGCTAGTGCTGGCCGGTTGTAGCAGCAAAAAAGAGCCGCAGGCGCCGGCGCGTCAGCCCGCCGATGTCAAAAGCCAGATCCAGCAGTTGTTACCCAGCGACGTGAAACAAAAATCAGCCTGGGCCGACGATATCTATACCGCATTCCGCGTGCAGCAGATCGATGCCAGCGCCAGCAATATCTGCGCGGTGATTGCCGTCACCGACCAGGAATCTAACTTCAGCGCTGACGCGGAAGTGCCGGGGCTACCTAAAATCGCCTGGGGCGAAATCGATCGCCGCGCCGCGAAGGTGCATGTGCCGGCATTTCTGGTGCGTACCGCGCTGCTGATCAAATCGCCGAACGGTGAAAGCTATGCGGCGCGGCTGGATAAGGTGCGCAGCGAAAAAGAGCTGAGCGCCATCTTCGATGATTTTATCGATATGGTGCCGATGGGGCAGAAGCTGTTTGGTAACCTCAACCCGATTCATACCGGCGGCCCGATGCAGGTCAGCATTGAGTTTGCCGAAGCGCATGCGAAAGGTTATCCGTATGCAGTGGACGGATCGATTCGTCGCGAAGTGTTCACGCGACGCGGAGGCATCTACTTCGGTACGCTGCATTTACTGGGCTATCCGGCCGATTACAGTCAGCCGCTGTATCGCTTCGCAGACTTCAACGCTGGCTGGTACGCTAGCCGTAATGCCGCTTTCCAGGCCGCGATCGCCCGCGCCAGCGGCATTAAACTGGCACTGGATGGCGATCTGATCGTCTATGGCAGCGAGCAAGCCGGTTCTACCGAACTGGCGGTGCGCAGCCTGAGTAAACAATTGGATATGAGCAATCGCGAAATCCGCCGCGATCTGGAGAAGGGTGATAGCGCCGACTTCGCCAGCAGCACGCTGTGGAAACAGACGTTTATTCTCGCCGACAAGATGGCCGGAAAACGTGTGCCGCGTGAGATGCTGCCGGGTATCAAACTGGAAAGTCCAAAAATCACCCGTAACCTGACCACTGCCTGGTTTGCCCAACGTGTTAACAGCCGCTATCAACAGTGCTTGACGCGCCGTTGACGCAAACGGGTGTACACTCCAAACTTACAGAGTTTGTCTAACATTTAATGAGGCGCTTCATGGATCGATATCCACGTAATGATTCAATCGTGCAGCAGGCATCCACCTCGCTGCAGACCTACATGGCGCAGGTGTATGGCTGGATGACCTGCGGCTTGCTGCTCACCGCGTTTGTTTCGTGGTTTGCGGCCCGCACACCTGCAGTAATGGAACTGGTGTTTGCCAACCGCATCACCTTCTTCGGCCTGATCATCGCCCAGCTAGCGGTGGTGTTTGTGCTGTCGGGCATGGTGCATCGTCTGAGCGGGGCGGTCGCCACCGCACTGTTTATGCTTTATTCGGCGCTGACCGGCTTAACCATGGCGAGTATTTTCCTCGTCTACACCTATTCATCCATTGCCAGCACTTTCTTTGTAACGGCCGGAATGTTCGGGGCAATGAGCTTCTACGGCTACACCACTAAGCGCGACCTGAGCCGCTTTGGCAGCCTGCTGTTTATGGCGCTGATTGGTATTCTGCTGGCGTCACTGGTGAACTTCTGGCTGAAAAGCCCGGCGTTGATGTGGGCGATTACCTATATCGGCGTGGTGGTGTTTGTGGGTTTAACCGCCTATGACACGCAGAAGCTGAAAGCGATTGGCGAGAACATCAATGTGAACGACAAAGAGAACCTGCGTCGCACCTCAATTATGGGCGCGTTAACGCTGTATCTCGACTTCATCAACCTGTTCCTGATGCTGTTACGCATCTTCGGCAACCGCCGTTAAACCTCGCATATCTTCGTAGGGTCGCCATTCATGGCGACCAGGTCGGCATCAATGCCGACCCTACGATGATCTTTAACGCGAAACCGATTTCTCCATCTTCTGCTCATTCTTCTGCCGCAAATGCTTCGCGCGACTCTCCAGCCACAAATAGAGCACCAGCGCCACCAGCAAGGGGAGGATGAAATAGAGCACGCGATAGGCCAGCAGCGCCGCGATAATGGTGCCGTGAGAAGCATGTTGCCCACTTAGCAGCGCCAGGAAAACCGCTTCGAGCACGCCAATCCCGGCCGGAATATGAATAATCACCCCGGCGATGCTGCTGATTAACAGCACGCCCAGCACGATGGGGTAATCCACCTGGCGCGCCAGCAGCAGCCAGATAATCATCCCCATCACCATCCAGTTGGCGCAGGATACCGCAAACTGGAACAGCGCCATGCGCAGTGAAGGCAGCTGCAGATGCTGGCCTTTCACCGTCCAGCGCCGCTTCTTCGAGAAAGCACAGGCCCACAAATAGATGGCGACTACCACCAATAACGCCGCACCAATGATGCGCAGCGTGGTTTCACCGATGAACCAACCGGAAGGGATTGGCACCATGCCGGCCGAAAATACCACGCCGGCCAGTAAAATGTAGCCAAGCCAGTTGGTGGCGATGCTCAACGAGAAGATGCGCGTGATGGTGTTGCCGGGTAAGCCAAGCCGGGAATAAAGCCGATAGCGCATTGCCACGCCGCCAACCCAGGTACTGAGCGTCAGGTTGAAGGCATAGCAGATAAACGACACCAGCATTACCTGACGCTTTGCCAGCTTATGGCCGCAGTAGGCGCGGCCAATCAAATCGTACAATCCGTAGGTCAGATAACTCACCACCACCAGCGCGGCAGCGCTGAGCACCACGTAACGGTTGTAGCCGACGATGACGGTGTAAACATCTTCCCAGTTCACCTTGCGCGCATAGACCACCAGCAGCACGATTACCGCGATAAAAAACAGCCAGGTGAGGATTTTCTTCGCCAATTGCCAGCGCGGATTCTTTTTCGACATTAGGGTTTTGCTCCTGGATTGTCAGTTTCGACCCGATCCTGCGTTTCCATTTCGGGTTGGACGGGCGGAGCAACCTGTGACAGGCGCGGCGTATGTGCAGGCAGCCAACCGGCGATGGCCGGAAAGTGGCGTAAAAAGTGGAACACAATGATGCCTTTAGTGAGCTGCCACCAGTTGCGCGGCGGCAGCTTGTCATCGTCTACCCGCACGCAATCGTGTTGCAACAGCAGTTCAAGATTTTCACGCAACGTCTGATTGAAGGCGCGATCGTGAACCATCAAATTCGCTTCCAGGTTGAGCGATAAGCTCAGTGGATCGAGGTTGCTCGATCCCACCGTTGACCACTGTTCATCTTGCACCGCGATTTTACCGTGCAGCGGGCGGCGGCAATATTCATACACCTCTACGCCGCCATCGACCAGGTAGTTGTACAGCAGCTCAGCGCCCACTTTAACGATCGGCATGTCGGGTTCGCCTTGCACAATCAGCCTGACGCGCACGCCGCGTTGGGCCGCGCTGCGCATCTCACGCAGCAGGCGATAGCCCGGGAAGAAGTAGGCGTTGGCAATAATCACATCCTTCTTCGCCTTGCGCAGCATGGCGAGATAATGCTGCTCGATATCGTCGCGGTGCTCATCGTTATCGCGATAGACAAACAGCACCTGCGCCTCGCCAGGCATGGCGTTGACCGCCGGACGATGCGATCGCCCGCCCCACCAGCGCCGCGTGTGCTGTTCGCTGCCCATCTGCTGCTGAACATATTGCGTGATATCCAGCACCACCGGACCTTTCACTTCCACCGCATAATCCTGCTTGGACTGCGCGCCGTAATCGGTGTTGTGTTCGGCAGAGAAGTTAATGCCACCCACGAAGGCGATCACCTCATCGATCACCACAATTTTGCGATGCAGGCGGCGGAACACATTGGTACGCATGCCGAGCACCAGCGGACGGGGATCGTAATAGATAAAGCGCACACCCGCCGCCGTCAGGCTATCGACAAACCTGTCCGACAAATCCGGTGAGCCGTAGCCATCCACCATCACTTCAATTTTCACGCCGCGCTGGGCTGCCTGCAGCAAGGCTTCATGCAGATCGGTTCCGACTTCATCCTCGAACAGGATAAAGGTTTCCAGCAGCAGCGTGCGCTCGGCCCGCTGAATAGCGCCTAAAACGCGCGGAAAAAATTGGTCACCATTTTCTAACAGACGGAGCTGATTACCGTCGCGCCAACTAAAACTCATAAGAAAATCTCCACCGCTAACGGCGCGTGATCGGACAGGTGGGACCAGGGTTTCACCGGTAACGCCCAAGGCTTGCTCACCGTAGCGTTACGGATGTAGATACGATCGAGCCTGAGCAGGGGGAAACGGGCCGGAAAGGTGCGAGCGGGGCGGCCGTTTTTCATGCTGAACACTTCTTCCAGCCCAGCAGCACGCTTGAGAAAACGATTCGCGCGCACCTGCCAGTCGTTAAAATCACCGGCTACCACCAGCGGCGCATCCGGCGGCAGCGCATCAATGATGTCGCACATCATCTTCATCTGCGCCTGACGATGCTTCTCTTTCAACCCCAGATGCACGCAAAACACATGCAGCGGCTCGGCACGATCCGGCAGACGGATTTGGCAGTGCAACATGCCGCGTTTCTCTGTTCCGGCGACAGAAATGTCGCGGTTTTCATATTCAATAATCGGGAAACGTGACAATATCGCGTTCCCATGGTGTCCCTCGGGATAAACGGCGTTTCGGCCATAGGCAAAATCGTCCCACATGGTATCGGCCAGAAACTCATAATGTGAGGTTTCCGGCCAGTTTTCGATGTGCAGCGAATGGATAGCGTGGGTGCCCATCACCTCTTGCAGGAAGACAATATCCGCTGATGTTGCGCGGACAGCGTCGCGCAATTCCGGCAGGATAAAGCGACGATTAAAGCTGGTGAACCCCTTGTGGGTATTGATCGTCAGGACTTTAAATGAAAATCCTTGCTTATTTTGTGGCATACTGCGACGCGCTCCTTTTCATCATCAACAGCACAAAGTGTAGTCTTTGTCACAAATGAAGGGTGTTAAGGGCAGAAAATTAGGGCGTAATCCGAAATTTGCTTTACATTGAGGACGTTCGTCTGGCCTCCAGCCAGATACACTTGGGCGACCTGTTGGGTCTGCCAGGAGAAGAGAATGAAATGGTCTAATCGTGTTCAGATTGTTACCGGACAAACCTGTTTGCACATTGCAATGCACCTGTTGGTGATTGCCGCATTGGTTTGGGGCTGGAAACATAGGGCGCTGGTTGAAGTGAGCAGTACCCTGGTGGCAGCTTATGCGGTGGTATTTATTACCATGCTGGTCATGCAGCGTAGTGCCCGTTTACGTAGAATGGGTGATTCCCTCGAAGAGGTGACCACCACTTACTACTTTGGCGCAGCGATGTTAACGCTGTTCCTGATCTCCCGCTTTATCCACAACAACCTGCTGATTGGTATCCTCGGCGTGGTGATGTTAGTCGGACCGGCGCTGGTTTCGCTGCTGGCAAAAGAGCCGGTGCAGCGCATCGAGAAGAAGCGCAGTTGATCGATTGATGTCCGCAGCGATGCGGGCCAGACGAAGAGGAGCCGCATGCGGCTCCTTTTTTTATGGATGCTGTCAACGCGGAAAGCTGCTAAACTCGCGCCCTTACGCATGGTAGTTTGTGCCCTTTTCACACGTGAGCCCCGCGCTTGCGTCATATCCCTCCTGAAAACTACACCGCTAACGGCGGTCAGGACGGTTCGGAGTAATACACCTGCATGTCATTTGACTCTCTCGGCTTAAGTGCCGATATTTTGCGTGCGGTAGCAGAACAAGGCTACCAAGAGCCGACGCCGATTCAGCGTCAGGCGATTCCTGTGGTGCTGGCTGGTCGTGACCTGCTGGCGAGCGCCCAAACCGGTACGGGTAAAACCGCCGGCTTTACGCTGCCGTTGCTGCAGCGTCTCACGGCGAAACCGTCCACGGCGCGTGGCCGTCGTCCGGTACGTGCGTTGATTCTCACCCCGACCCGCGAGCTGGCGGCTCAGGTTGGCGAGAACGTGCGCGAATACAGCCAATATCTGGATATCCGTTCGCTGGTGGTTTTCGGCGGCGTGAGCATCAACCCGCAGATGATGAAACTGCGCGGCGGCGTTGACGTGCTGGTGGCGACACCGGGCCGTCTGCTCGATCTGGCGCATCAGAATGCGGTCGATCTGTCGCAGGTCGAAATCCTCGTGCTGGATGAAGCGGATCGTATGCTCGATATGGGCTTCATCCATGACATCCGTCGCGTGCTGGCACGTCTGCCCGCCAAGCGTCAGAACCTGCTGTTCTCCGCGACTTTCTCTGACGAGATCAAAACCCTGGCGGAAAAACTGCTCACCAACCCAGAGCAGGTTGAAGTGGCGCGTCGCAACACCGCGTCTGAGCAGGTTTCACAACAGGTCCATTTTGTTGATAAGAAGCGCAAGCGGGAACTGCTGTCGCTGATGATTGGTCGTGATAACTGGCAGCAAGTGCTGGTGTTCACCCGTACCAAACACGGCGCCAACCACCTGGCTGAGCAGCTGAATAAAGACGGCATTACCGCCGCCGCTATCCACGGTAATAAGAGCCAGGGTGCACGTACCCGCGCATTGGCTGACTTCAAATCCGGCGGCATTCGCGTGTTGGTGGCAACCGACATCGCGGCGCGCGGCCTCGACATCGAAGAGCTGCCGCACGTAGTGAACTACGAGCTGCCGAACGTGGCGGAAGACTATGTGCACCGTATTGGTCGTACCGGTCGTGCAGCCGCTACCGGCGCTGCACTGTCGCTGGTGTGCGTGGATGAACACAAACTGCTGCGCGATATCGAGCGTCTGCTGAAGCGTGAAATCCCGCGTATCGAGCTGCCAGGTTTCGAAGTCGATCCAAGCATCAAAGCCGAGCCGATTCAGAACGGTCGTCAGCAGCAGGGCGGCGGTCGTGGTCAGGGCCAGGGACGTGGTCAAGGCCAGGGTCGCGGTCAGGGCGGCAACGTCTCGCGTCCGCACAGCGGCAATGCGCCACGTCCGCAGGGTGAAGCGCGTTCAGCGCGTCGTCCAGCGCAGGGCGCGAGCCAGGCTGCGCCAGCGGCGAACAGCGGTCGTCGTCGTCCGGCACCGAAGAAAACCGGGAACGCCTAACGCTATGAGGGTTTTGCTGGCGCCGATGGAGGGCGTGCTCGATTCGCTGGTGCGTGAGCTGCTCTCTGGGGTGAATGATTATGACTTATGCGTGACCGAGTTTTTGCGCGTGGTCGATCAGCTGCTGCCGGTAAAATCCTTCTATCGTTTGTGTCCTGAGCTGCATAACCACAGCCGCACGCCGTCAGGCACGCGCGTTCGTATGCAACTGCTTGGGCAATATCCTGAGTGGCTGGCGGAGAACGCCGCGCGCGCGGTGGAACTCGGTTCCTGGGGCGTTGACCTCAACTGCGGTTGTCCGTCGAAGCTGGTGAACGGCAGCGGCGGCGGCGCCACCTTGTTGAAAGATCCCGAACTGATCTATCGCGGTGCGAAAGCGATGCGTGAAGCGGTGCCGGATCATCTGCCGGTGACGGTGAAGGTGCGCTTAGGCTGGGATTCCGGCGATCGTCGCTTTGAAATCGCCGATGCCGTGCAGCAAGCCGGTGCCAGTGAGTTAGTGGTGCACGGCCGTACCAAAGAAGATGGCTATCGCGCCGAAAGTATTAACTGGCAGGCGATTGGCGAAATTCGCCAGCGTCTGCGCATTCCGGTAATTGCCAACGGTGAAATCTGGAACTGGCAGGACGCACAGGATTGCATGCGCATTACCGGCTGTGACGCGGTGATGATTGGACGCGGTGCGCTCAACGTGCCGAATCTGGCGCGCGTGGTGAAGTACAACGAAGCGCCGATGGCATGGCCTGACGTTGTCGCTTTGCTGCTGAAGTACACCCAGCTGGAGAAGCAGGGCGATACCGGCATGTATCATGTGGCACGCATCAAGCAGTGGCTGGGCTATCTGCGCAAGGCGTATCACGAAGCCGATGGCTTATTCAGTGAAGTCCGCACCCTCAAAGTCTCCGCCGAGATCGCCACGGCGATTGAGCGGCATGCGTCGGCAATTGCCGTTTAACTCACATTATGCACATTTCGTAGCGGCGCAATTTATTGCGCGATAAATCGCGCCGCTACGAAATGTGCGTTCATTATTTCCTGAACCTGATTAAAACTTTATAACTAAAAAATCCGCGATCTATTAGCAGGCTAAGGTTATAGTGACGACTCAATTTCGCCACCGTTCCCGACGCCACCTTCCATGTCTGACGCCGCTGTACTGAGTAACGCTCAGTTAAATAAACGTATTCTCTCCGTCATTGTCTTTACCTTCTTTTGCTACCTTTCGGTGGGGTTGCCGCTCGCGGTGCTGCCGGGATTTGTGCATAACCAGCTTGGATTCAGCTCATTCATCGCCGGATTAATCATCAGTCTGCAATACTTCGCCACGCTACTCAGTCGCCCGCACTCCGGTCGTCTGGCGGATCGCTTTGGTCCAAAGCGCGTGGTGATGATGGGATTGGTGTTCTGCGGTATGAGCGGCGTGTTGTCGATTATCGCCGCCCTGTGCAGCGATGTGCCGATGCTGAGCCTGGCGCTGCTGGCGGCGGGGCGGCTGTTCCTCGGCGTGGGCGAAAGCTTCAGCAGCACCGGCTCCACGTTGTGGGGTATGAATATTGTCGGCCCGCTGCAAACCGCGCGCGTCATCTCGTGGAACGGCGTTGCCACCTATTTCGCCATGGCGATCGGTGCGCCGCTCGGCGTGCTGCTTAATCAGTGGTTCGGCATCAGCGGCTTTGCCGGTTTGGTGGCGATCATGGGCGTTGCGGGCTTCTGGATGGCGAGCCGCAAAGCGGGCGTCAACGTCACCGCGGGCGTGCGTATTCCGTTTCATCGCGTGGTCAGCCGCGTGTGGATGTTTGGTCTGGCGCTGGGATTTGGCACCATCGGTTTCGGCGTCATCTCCACCTTTATCACCCTCTATTTTGCCAGTCGCGACTGGAGCGGGGCGGCGTTCGCGCTCACCTTGTTCAGCCTCGGTTTTGTGATCGTGCGCCTCGGTTTTGGTCGCTACATCACCCGTTTTGGTGGCCTGAAAGTGGCGCTGGTGTCGTTCGTACTGGAGTGCGCCGGATTACTGCTGATTTGGCAAGCCGATAGCGTGTGGCTGGTAGATTTAGGGGCATTCCTCACCGGCGGCGGTTTCTCGCTGGTGTTCCCGGCGCTCGGCGTCGAAGCGGTGAAACGGGTGCAGCAGCAGGATCAAGGTTCGGCGCTTGGCACCTATTCAGCCTTTCTCGATTTAGGGCTGGGATTAACCGGGCCGGTAGCGGGTTTATTGATTGGACATTGGGGCATGCAGTCGGTCTATCTGGCGGCGGCGCTGATGGTGCTGGGCGCGTTTGCTCTGACGCTGCGTCTGCAACTGCAGCACGGCCGCCAGGCAGCCGTGCAAACGAGTTATTAATATTTTTCGGGCACCACCATGTGCTCGGGCACCGGCGCGCGACGATAGTCTTCAGAACGTTCGCGCGTCGGTAACATAATCGGTTTGGCTTCACTCTCTTCGTACGGCATTTGCTGCAGCAGATGGCTGATGCAGTTGAGGCGCGCGCGCTTCTTATCCACGCCCTGTACCACCCACCACGGCGCTTCGGCAATGTTGGTGCGCTCCAGCATCTCCTCTTTCGCCTCGGTGTAATCTTCCCAGCGGCGACGGCTTTCGAGATCCATGGGGCTCAGTTTCCACTGTTTGAGTGGATCGTGGATGCGGCTAAGGAAGCGCAGCTCCTGCTCTTCATCGGTAATGGAGAACCAATATTTGATGATCTGGATGCCGCTGCGCGTCAGCATTTTTTCGAACTCGGGCACGCTGCGGTAAAACTCCTCTACTTCATTTTCATTGCAGAATCCCATTACGCGCTCAACGCCCGCACGGTTGTACCAGCTGCGGTCAAACATCACGATCTCACCGGCGGCGGGCAGGTGGGCAATATAGCGCTGAAAATACCATTGGGTTTTTTCACGATCGTTGGGCGCGGGCAGGGCGGCCACGCGGCAGGTGCGCGGATTGAGGCGCTGGGTGATACGTTTGATCACGCCGCCTTTGCCCGCCGCATCGCGGCCTTCAAACAGAATCACCACGCGATGACCGGTACGCATCACCCAATCCTGTAGCTTCACCAGCTCGCCCTGCAGATGCAGCAGTTCGCGGAAATAGCGGCGACGGAACGCCTTGTCGCTATCGTCCTGTGGCGCAGCGCTATCGTTAAAACGCAGGTCATCCAGCTCCATCTCCAGCTCTTCGTCGTAGCTGTCGTAAAACTCCTGCAGCAGACGCTGGTTAAAGGTCTCGCTGTGGAAGCTGTTGTCGTGTGTCGCCATCATTTTCTCCCATTACAGGTGGATAAACAGGGCGTAAAGCAGCCCCGAAAGTAACACGGAAACCGGCAGCGTCAGCACCCATGCCATCGCCAGATTGCGGAGGGTCGAGAGTTGCAGGCCTGAACGGTTGGCGGCCATTGATCCGGCGACGCCCGAAGAGAGCACATGGGTGGTGGAGACCGGCAGGCCAAACGCGTCGGCCGCGCCGATGGTGGCCATCGCCACCAGCTCGGCGCTGGCACCCTGCGCGTAGGTCAGGTGGGTTTTGCCAATGCGCTCACCCACGGTGACCACAATACGGCGCCAGCCGACCATGGTGCCGAGGCCCAGCGCAATCGCCACCACCACTTTCACCCACATCGGGATAAAGCGCGTGGCAGCATCCAGCTCTTTCTTTACCGCCGCCAGGTTGCGCGCGGTCTCTTCCGGCAGCGCGATCTTGGCCGTTTGCAGATGCTTAATGGTTTCGGAGGCCAGATACATGTCGTTGCGCGTGTTGGTCACCGCCTGCGCCGGGATGTTCTCCACCGCGCCATAGCGGCGAATCTGCTCACCGATATCGCCCAGCATCATGCCGAGCGCGGGCAGTACCTGCGGACGGTTTTGGCTGGTGCGCACGAATTCGGTCAGTACCCCGCGCGGGGCGGGCATCGCGGCGGGCGCCGGTTGCAGCGTCAGCAGTTGCTGTTCGGTTACCTGCGTTAAGGCGGCGACGCGTGGAATTTGCTCCGGCGGCAGCGAGCGGTTCAGGGCGTAGGCAATCGGCATGGTGCCGACCAGAATCAGCATGATTAAGCCCATGCCTTTCTGCCCGTCATTCGAGCCGTGCGCAAACGAGACGCCGGTGCAAGTGAGAATCAGCAAACCGCGAATCCATACCGGCGGTGGCTGATTGCCTTTGGGTGCTTCATACAGTTGGCGATTGCGGATAAACGCTTTCATCGCCAGCAGCAGCAATCCGGCGCAGATAAAGCCGACCACCGGCGACAGCAGCAGCGCGTAGCCCACTTTAATCGCCTGATCCCAATCGACCCCGCTGGTGCCGCTGCGGCCATGCAGCAAGGCGTTCGCCACGCCCACGCCGATGATCGAACCGATCAGCGTATGGGATGACGAAGCCGGCAAGCCAAAATACCAGGTGCCCAGGTTCCAGATAATTGCCGAGAACAGCAGGGCGTAAACCATGGCAAAGCCGTGGCCGCTGCCCGCTTGCAGAATCAGCTCGACTGGCAGCAGCGAAATAATGCCGAATGCCACCACGCCGCTGGAAAGCAGCACGCCAAGAAAGTTACAGAAACCCGACCACATCACCGCCACGCCGGGTGACAGCGAATGGGTATAAATCACCGTAGCGACGGCGTTGGCGGTATCGTGGAAACCGTTCACAAACTCAAAGCCGAGCGCGATGATCAGCGCGACGCCAAGCAGCAGGAACGGCGTATAGCTGGTGACCGGTGCGCCGGTCTCTTCAACGTCATTAAACAGATTGATGCCGGCATACAGCAGGCCGGCAATCAGCAATAGGACAAAGATCAGACGTGAAGCCGGACCGTTGCCGCGGTTAAGGTTCGGGCGTCCGCTGTGGGACGAGGAAGTTGATGCAGGGAAACTGTTTTCAGCCATAAAACACCTCGGTGTTAAATCACGATGCTCGAACGGCACCCTTTGACTTCCAGTGTGATACGGGGTTTGTATGACAGAATGATGATGGCGAACCAACGGTGTCATCTTGCTGCAACATCCCTGTCGCACGCTGTGGATCTGACCGCTCTGGAATAACCTGCTGCTATGCTCCAGCCCGTTTTACCGCTTGCCTCGCTGCCGGACTTCAATAACGAAGTGGCCGGACTGATTCATGGTTATCTGTTTACGCCTGAGTCGCCGCCACAGCGACTGAATGCGCGCGAAGCCGCTCAACTGGCGCAGCAACAGCTGCCAGCGTCATACTTTATCTGGCTGCACATCAACCTTAATCACGCGCGCGCTGAACGCTGGGTTCAGGACCACTTTGGCGTAGACCACGACTTTTTCGATGAGATACATTCGGCTTCACCGCGCACCCGTTTAGCACATCAAAACGACGCGCTGCTGGCGGTGCTCAATGACGTCACCTTCAGCAAAGAGGAGCGCAGCACGCAGAACGCCACGCTGTGGATGTGGTGCTGCCCGCATGTGGTGGTAACCGCACGTTTTCGCCCGGTTGGCATGATCGAACGCATGCATCAGCAGATCGACCGCCTGCAGTTTGCCGACTCTGACGCGATGCTATTGTGGCTGCTCGGTGAGCAGGAAGCCCAGCTCGAGCAGGTGGTGCGTCGCTCCAGCCAGGCGGTGGATGCGATTGAAGAGCGTTTGCTCAGTGCGGCGATCAAAACCAATCGCCGCGAACTGGGGCAGCTGCGCCGCATGCTGCTGCGCGTGCAGCGCCTGCTGGCGCCGGAACCGGCGGCACTGTTTCGTCTGCTAAATCGACCGCCTAAATGGCTGAAGCGCGAACCGCTGGGTGAGCTGCGTATTTTCACCGAAGAGTTCAGCGTGGCGCTGAATGATTTGGCCAGTTTGATGGAGCGCATTCGCCTGCTGCAGGAGGAGATTGCCGCGCGCCTGATGGAACAGAGCAACCGCACGCTGTTTTTACTGACGGTGATTACCGTGCTGGCGCTGCCGATCAATATCGTGGCAGGCTTTTTTGGTATGAACGTCGGCGGCATTCCGCTGGCCAATAATCCGCACGGCTTTCTGCTGCTGGTGCTGGTGGTGCTGGCATTTACGCTGGTGGCCGGCTGGCTGGCATTTCGGCGACCGCGTGATTGAGCGCTTAAGCACGCGTCAAGCAGTGAATTGGCATCGCAGGGGTTCCGCCCGCTAAGCATCCGGCAGTTTCAGAATGAGTGAAGCCGGCGGCCGGGCTAAGGTCCGAAGGCGCGGACCTTAGCAATCCGCGCCTGCGCCGTCCTCGCTGTTCCCTCGCTTATCACTCCGGCCTGACGGACCGCGCGGATTCGCCATCCCTGGCTCATGCCGCGCTTTCGCCGACGTCGTGTCGGCTCATCCTGGCCGTCACTCTGCGCTCGGCGCTGCGGATAGCGCCCAACCGTCGCCTGTCATTACCGTATCTGGTTTGAAATTTTGCTGGCTGAAGATTTAGGGCTACCTGGTCGCCATGAATGGCGACCTTACAGGCGTTACAGCGATGATAATTCAGGGATAGGCATTGCTGCTACAGCGCAGGTGTTGAGGCGACATCCCAACCCGCTGAGCGAGTGAGGGATTCCAGGGCGAGCCGCAGGGATGCGGCGAGAGGCGGCGCTGAGCAGGAGCGAATCGCCGCCGGTCCGTCAGGAATCGTGAGGGAGTGAAGGCACCGCGAAGCGGCGGGATGGGCTGGCGCAGGGCCCGGGAGTGAAGAGGGCGTGGCCCAGACGCCCTCTTCTCGGTCGCCGCACGGCATAGCTGAAACTACCCCAGCCGATGGCGAACGAAATTCGCTCCGTACAAACGAAAGTAACTGATTAGCATTAGCCATTTATGGCGACCAGGCTTATCGCACGCACAAAAAAGCCAGCCCGCAGGCTGGCTTATTACATCTCAAAACAGACTTACAGGCTGGTAGCCGGCTGAGCAGCTGGCGCTGCACCATTGATACCCTGCGGCGTCATTGGCTCTTCTTTCGGCAAGGCGTCAGAAGATTCCTGTACCGGCACCGGTGCTGGCTGAACGTCGCCGGCTGGACCGTTGATTTTGATCGGCATACCGTTACGCGCCTGGATAGCGTTGTTCACTGCATCCTGGTTAGTGCTGGCATCGGCAATCACTTTGGTCACGGCAGAAGTCAGATTGATTGGCACCAATTCACGTGAGTTGAACTGCTCTTCCGTGGTCGACAGCGGGTTGTGAACTTCCACATAGCGCGAACCATCTGGCTCAACCGTGGCTTTCACCGGCTGGTCGATGAACTGGACGCGCGTGCCAACAGGCACGTTGTCGAACAGCCATTTAATGTCATCAGAACGCAGACGCACACAGCCGTGGCTCACGCGCAGACCAATACCGAAGTTGGCGTTGGTGCCGTGGATCGCATACAGGCGGCCGATATACAGCGCGTGCAGACCCATCGGGTTATCAGGACCGGCTGGGAACACGGCGGGGATGCTCTCGCCGCGTGCGGCATATTCGGCATGCATCGCTTTGGTTGGCGTCCAGGTCGGGCCATCTTTCTTACGCTCAACCTTGGTGGTCCAGTTCATTGGCGTGTCTTTACCCAACTCGCCGATGCCGATTGGCAACACAACCACGGTCTTAGTGCCTTTCGGGTAGTAATAAAGACGCATTTCAGCACTGTTGATGATGATACCTTCACGCGGCGCGTCAGGCAGAATCAGCTGCTGAGGGATGATCATTTTAGTGCCAGCTTTCGGCAGATAAACGTCAACGCCCGGATTGGCTTCCAGCATGTTGCTGAGACCCATCTGATACTGTGCGGCAAAGGCTTCCAGCGGAAGTTTGCTGTCATCAGGAACAGTGATTTCGATATTTTCGCCGATCAGACGGCTGTTAGCCGGCGGCAGCGGATACACAACTGCAAATGCCGACTGGCTGAACGCCGCCAGTGCGAGGGCGAGTGAAGCGAACGCGCGAATGCTCATTTTCATGTTTTTCAAGTCGTTATGGCCATGTTTCAGGCTTGTCAGTGTGTCGAATCCATCGTGGTCAGTATGACCCGCTGCGCATTATATGTGCATTGGCACAGTGATGGAAATCAGGATTTTTGCTTGCTGCGGAAACTTTACGCAAATCCTTGTCTTTACCATACAATTCTCTTGGATCCGTAGCCCAAAATGTGAATTTTTAGGGCTGCCACAGGGTAACTTCATTACTCAATTTACGATTGAGGAAAAAAGCGGCACTGATTAACGCCAGATGCGTTAACGCCTGCGGCATGTTGCCCAAGGCATTACCGTGCGGAGTAAATTCCTCCGCATACAAGCCGAGCGGATTGGCATAGCTCAGCAGCTTTTCAAACTCAAAATGCGCTTCGCTTACCCGCCCGGCACGCGCCAGGCACTCCACGTACCAGAATGAGCAGGCGGCAAACGAGCCTTCTCCTCCCTTTAAAGCATCGGCAGGCGTCTCGTGAATGTTATAGCGCCGCACTAAGCCATCGCTCACCAGGTGCGTTTTTATCGCGTCCAGCGTGGAGATCCAGTCAGGATCGGTCGAGCTGACAAAGCGCACCAGCGGCATCAGTAGCATCGATGCATCAAGGAAATCTCCGCCACGCGTGGCGGTGAAATGGCCCAGCTCGGGGTTCCAGAAATTTTGCCAGATATCATCGCGAATCTCGCTGCGCACCCGATCCCAGCGATCGTACGGCATCGGTAGCGAGCGCTTCAAACCGAGGCGCAGTGCACGATCGAGCGCCACCCAGCACATCAAACGCGAATGCAGAAAATGCTCGGGTTCGCCGCGCATCTCCCAAATCCCGGCATCGGGCTGATTCCAGTTCACGCAGACGTAGTCGATCATATCGGAGACGTACTTCCAGCCGCGATGCGAAATCGCTTCGCCATATTTGTTGGCGAGATAGATGGCATCCATTAGCTCGCCGTAGATATCGAGTTGGGTCTGGCGCCAGGCGTCATTGCCGATGCGCACCGGGCGTGAATTGGCGTAGCCGGACAGATTCAGCAACTCGGTTTCGTGCAGCTCGGTGCCGCTATCAAGGCGATACATCACCTGCAGATGCGGCGTATCGTCATGGCTGTGTTCGACGCAGCGGCCAACCCATTTGGTAAAGTCGCGCGCTTCTTCGGTGTAACCGAGGCGCATCAGCGCGTACATGCTGAATGAGGCATCGCGGATCCACGAGGCGCGATAATCCCAGTTGCGCTCGCCGCCCAGCTCCTCCGGCAAGCCAAAGGTGGCGGCGGCGGCAATGGAACCGTGCTGATGGGAGGTCAGCAGCTTGAGCGCCAGCGCGGAACGCGTCACCATCTCTTGCCAGCGGCCGCGATAGGAGCTGTGGCTGCTCCAGCGGCGCCAGTACGCGAGCGTGTCGCGGAAACACTGTTCGGTGGCGATCTCGGCTACGTGGGGATCGTCATCGTTGCCAAAAACAAACTCGGCCGATTCACCGGCTTTAAGGGTGAATTCCGCCACTGCGCTGTGATTTTCGCGCGTCATCACCACCGTGGCGCTCAGGCGCAAGCTCGGTTGACCGGCGGCAAGGAAGGCGATGCCACCGGGTCGCAGTTCGGTGGTGGTTTCCGCGCGCGCATAGTCGTGGCGCGGTGCGCACAGCAGATGAAACTTCGCTGTGCCGCGCACCATTTTCACGCGGCGCACCAAACGCGGCGCTTTGTTGTGTTCATCGCAGATCGGCATGTAATCGGTAATCTCGGCTACACCTGAATCGTCGAGCCAGCGGGTTTGCAAAATATTGGTATCGGGCAAGTAGAGTTGCTGCTGGCGGGCATGTTTCCAGTCAGGCGCGATTGAAAAAAGTCCGGCTTCATCGCTGTCGAGCAGCGCGGCGAAAACCGATGGGCTATCCAGCTCCGGCCAGCAAAGGTAGTCGATGGTGCCGTCGTTGGCGATCAATGCGCAGGTGCGTAAATCACCAATCACGCCGTGGTCGTCTATTCTGCGTTTAATCTCGCTCATCTTGCCCCCTTTGCCGTATGTAATTGTTAACTATAGACGAAACGGCAGTTTCGGCGGCCCGGAGGCACAGAAGGATAACTTCTATACTGTAAAGACACCCTCAATCAGGAGAATGTTATGCCTTCAGGAAAACAGAAAGTCGCCGTGGTTACCGCTTCCGATTCCGGCATTGGCCGCAGCTGTGCCGTGATGCTGGCAGAAGCGGGTTATACGCTGGGGATCACCTGGCGCTCGGATGAAGAGGGCGCGCAGGAAACCGCACGCATGGTGGAGAGCCGTGGACAGCTGGCGCAGGTGCGGCAGCTCGATCTCTCCGACCCGCAAGCCGGTGGCCAGCAGCTGGCGCAGCTGATTAATTCGCTTGGACGTATCGACGTGCTGGTCAATAACGCCGGTGTGATGACCAAAGCCGATTTTCTCGATGTCACCTTTGAGGATTGGCGCAAGGTGTTTGATGTGGATGTCGATGGTGCGTTTGTCTGCGGGCAGATTGCTGCGCGCCATATGGTCGACCAGGGCGATGGTGGACGCATCATCAACATCACCTCGGTGCATGAACATACGCCGCTGCCGGATGCCACCGCCTATACCGCCGCGAAACATGCGCTGGGTGGCTTGACTAAATCTATGGCGCTGAGCTTACTGCCGCACCATATTCTGGTGAATGCGGTGGCGCCGGGCGCGATTGCCACGGCGATGAATGATATGAAAGATGACCAGCAAGGGCGTCGTATGCCGGAAATCCCGATTGGGCGTCCCGGCGATACGCGTGAAGTGGCGAGTTTAGTGGCGTGGCTCTGTTCGGAGTGGGCAACCTATACCACCGGACAATCGTTTATTGTCGACGGTGGTTTTATGCTGGCGAATCCGCAGTTTAAAGGTTATCACGCATAGTTAACCGGCGCGGCGGTGGTTCCAGTGGCGAATAATGTAGCGCAGCACGATGCCGAAAATCACCGCCGCCGCCAGCCACAATACCGGCTTGAGATGCTGATCGATTTTATGCAGCCACGGCGCGACAATCTGTCCGGCAAAGTAGCCGAGCGAAACAAAAATCAGCGCCCATAGCGCCGCACCAATCACATTCAGAATGAAAAAGCGCAGCGGTTTCAGGCGGCTGGTGCCAATGATGATCGGCCCCACAATACGGAAGCCGTACATAAAGCGCACGCCTATCACGAATAAGCTCGGATGCTTTTGAATCAGGCGCTTGGCTTTGCCGATGGTTTCCTGATGCTTACTGAAGCGCCGCAAAATGCGCGTGCCATAACGACGTCCCAGCCAAAACAGCAGCTGATCGCCAATAATGCCGCCGATCATCGCCGCCAGCACCACACCGCTAAAGTGCAATAATCCCTCATGTGCCGCAACACCGCCCAATAGCGTGAACGTTTCTCCTTCGGCAATACAGCCAATCAGCAGCGCCAGATAGCCATACTGGCTAATTAATCCATTGATATCGAGATGCAAATTATCCTCCCTGCCAAGATTGAAATCGCTATTAGTGTATACCAACGGCTTAATTTGCGTGGCTCCCCGCAAAAATGGCGGCGACGATTATACTTGAGAGACGCTGCCTGCGTTGACGAGGTCTTTTGCTTTAGGGGCAGCCCATGGCATTAGAGGAGTAAACGTATGAATCATGTCTGGGGTTTACTGGCGCATCCGGGTCAGGAAATGCGCGATATCAAACAGGAAAATGAGAGCGTTTCGCACCACTACACCCACCATGTTTTGCTCATGGCGGCGATCCCGGTGATCTGCGCCTTCATTGGCACGACGCAGCTGGGCTGGAATCTGGGCGAAGGGCAGTTCGTACAACTCAACATGCTGACCGGTATCGGTCTGGGCATTCTGTTCTATCTGATTATTCTCGGCGGCGTGGCGGTGATGGGCCGCGTGATCCACTGGATGGCGCGTAATTACCCGCAGCGCCCAAGTCTGCAGCGTTGTACGGTGTTTGCCGGCTATGTGGCGACACCGCTGTTTCTCAGCGGGCTAGTGGCGCTCTATCCGCTGGTGTGGCTGTGTGTGCTGGTGGGCGCGATCGCACTGGTATACACCGGTTATCTGCTGTATGTCGGCATTCCGGTGTTCCTGAGTATCGACCGCGATGAGAGCCTGCGTTTCTCCGGTTCAACATTGGCGATTGGCGTGCTGGTGTTTGAGGTGCTGCTGGCGCTGACGGTAATTCTGTGGGGCTATGGTCCACGGTTGTTTTAGTGGTAGCCGGGTCGCCATGAATGGCGACCTTACAACACCTCTCCCGTAGGGTCGCCATTCATGGCGACCTTTTTAACGCCCGGAAACAATCTCGTTAAGAAATTTCTCAGGGAAGTGCGTATGATATCGCAGCCAGCCCGCATCCCGTCTGGTTTGTTGCGGGCGGCCTGTGTCTTAACACAGCGCAAAACTCCTTACCGGATTTTTTTGACACGATGTCTGCAAAAATGCGTATTTCCCTGCTGTCGCTGGCGCTGTTTGTCGCCGCGCCGGCTGCTGTGACGCCCGCGCTCGCTGCGCCGGCGGCGCTCTCAAACCTGGCGCCGATTGCCCAACCGCAAATCGCCTCCGGCAGTGCCATGATTGTCGATCTGGAAAACAACAAAGTCCTGTTTTCCAGCCATCCTAACCGCGTACGCCCGATTGCTTCACTTACCAAGGTGATGACGGCGATGGTGGTACTGGATGCCAAATTGCCGATGGATGAGATGCTGTCGGTGGATATCAGCCATACCGCTGAAATGCGCGGCGTATTCTCCCGCGTCAAACTGAATAGCGAAATCAGTCGCCGCAATATGCTGCTGCTGGCGCTGATGTCATCGGAAAACCGTGCGGCTGCCAGCCTGGCGCACCACTATCCCGGCGGTTACGATGCGTTTATCCGCGCAATGAACGCCAAAGCGCGTGCGCTGGGCATGACGCACACGCGTTATGTGGAGCCAACCGGTTTGTCGATTCAGAACGTTTCCAGTGCGGAAGATCTGGTTAAGCTGGTGAAAGCCACGCGCCAGTACCCGCTGATTGGCGAGTTGAGTACCACCAAAGAGGACACCGCGGTATTTAAGCATCCGAACTACGCGCTGCCGTTCCGCAACACCAACCATCTGGTGTACAAAAACGACTGGCGTATTCAGCTCACCAAAACCGGTTATACCGATGAAGCCGGGCACTGTCTGGTAATGCGCACGGTGATCAACAACCGTCCGGTGGCGCTGGTGGTACTGGATGCTTTTGGTAAATACACCCATTTTGCCGATGCTAATCGCCTGCGCGACTGGCTGGAAACCGGCAAAGCGGCACCGGTTCCGGCCGCTGCGCTGGCGTACAAAAAGCAGAAGTCGGGCCTCACCGCCAATAACGAATAATTCTCCCGCAGGTGCTTTCGGGCACCTGCAAAAACGCTTATCGTTAGCGCCAATGTTTTACACCTTCATTCCTATAGTTTCAGTGTCGGCAACGTCTTAAACTAGCCGCCATTCACCTGCACACGTGCGTTTATCGGCTGTTATTACGCTGGAATCTTATTAAACATGTTCAAGTTCCGTTCCTTACTTACGCCATTTTTACTGCTGCTGGTGCTGTTAACCCCGGCACTGAGTTTTGCCGACGACAGCGCGGCAGCCGATCAGCAAGAGGACGCTGCGCCCAAAGTTAACGCGTCGGTCGAGCTGCCTAAGATGCAGAAAATACTCGACAAAATTAAAGGTCAGGTCTCGGGCGATACCAATGAGAGCCAGCTTAACCAGCTGAACGAGATGGCGCTGGAGCTTTCCGGCAATGCCGAAACGCTGGGGCAGGCGTTAATCCCGCAGCGCCAGCAACTGGATGCCCAGCTGGCGGTGCTCGGCCCGGCGCCCAAAGCCGATAGCGGCGTGAAAGAGACGCCGGAAGTGACGCGCAAACGTGCGGCGCTGGAGAACCAAAAAGGCAAGCTGGACGATCAAATCAAGCAGGCCGACGGCATCAAAAACGGGGCGCTGGTGCTGTCATCGCAGATCGTTAACCTGCGTCGTGACCAGCTAAAAAGCCAGCTGGCGCTCAACTCCGGTAGTATCTTCGGCCCGCGCTTCTGGGCGCCGGTATTTAGCAGCCAGGATCTCGACGGCGAGAAGATCAGCGACTTTCGTGATGAATTGCAAGACACCGCGGCGCTGTCGTGGGAGTCGGGCTGGCGCTTTGGCACCATCGCCTGGCTGGTAGCAGCGATGCTGGTGATGACGATCGGCCGTCGCTACGGCGAAGAGTTTCTGGCGTGGGTGAGTATTAACAAAATGCCGGAAGGGCGTTTACGTCGTAGCTTCCTGGCCGCCACCATCGCCCTGACCACGCTTGCGGCAGTGGTGTTGACCTTCCACTTCCTTGCGCAGGCCTTTACGCGCCGCGATGAAGTCTCCGGCGACGTGCAGGATTTTGTCGACCGTTTGGTGCAGCTCAGCGTCTACTGCGGACTGATTGCTGGCTTAGGTCGGGCCTTTTTGTCAACGCGTCGACCAAGCTGGCGTTTGCCCGCCATCTCCAATGAAGTGGCGCAGGCGCTGAAGCCGTTCCCGCCCTTTACCGCGGCGCTGGTGTTTGTGTTCCAGACGGTTGAAGCCTTTAACTACAGCGTCGGCACCAGCCTGAATACCACTATTTTTGCCAACGGCCTGACCGCGCTGCTGATTGGCTGCACCGGCCTCGCCATCAGCATGCGCGTGAACCGTGTACGTCGCCGCATGGTGCAGGAAGGCCATCAGCCAGAAGCGCGCTCGACGATTGTGGGTCTGGTGCAGCTGGCGCTGATGCTTACCGCGCTGGCCATTTTGATCTCGCTGATCATCGGTTATGTCACGCTGGCACGCTTCCTCAGCTATGAGGTGATTTGGTGCGGCATTCTGTTTGGCTCGTTCTACTTCCTCAGCCATCTGGTGCAGGATGGCTGTGAAAGCCTGTTCTCCACCAGCAATGCCACCGGCAAGCGCCTGCAAAGCTCACTGAATATTGATGAGCGCCATTTGCAGCAGGCGGCGACGCTGCTGAGCGCGCTGGGTAAAACCTTGCTGATTGCTATTCTGGCGTTGGCACTGCTCAACGGTACCTTCGCCTCCTCAACGCCGATTGAGCTGATTCAGAAGGTGATTGAATTCTGGGGCGGCAAAGGACTGGAGTCACTGAACATTGTGCCGGCGCACATGGTCAATGCGATTCTGTGTCTGGTGGTGGGGATTTACGTGCTGCGTTCGGTGCGTCGCTGGCTGGACAAAGATTTCCTGCCGAAAACCACCATGGACGTCGGCATGCGTGTGTCGCTGGTGACGTTGTTCAGCAACATTGGTTACGTGCTGGTAATTCTGCTGACGCTGTCGATCATGGGCCTGCAGTGGAACAAACTGGCGTGGATTGTCAGCGCCTTATCGGTCGGTATCGGTTTCGGCTTGCAGGAGATTGTGAAGAACTTCATCTCCGGCTTGATTCTGCTGACCGAGCGTCCGGTAAAGGTGGGCGATCTGGTGAGCATCAGCGGTATCGAAGGCGACATTCGCCGCATAAACGTACGCGCTACCGAGATTCAGCTGGGCGACAAATCCACGGTGATTGTGCCGAACTCGCAATTTATCTCGCAGAATGTGCGTAACGCCACCATGGGTAATGCGCAGGGCGTGGTGACCATTCAGCTGACCTTCCCGCTGGATATCGATCCGGTAAAAGTGCGTGAAATTCTGCTGGAGGTTTATCAGGAGAACGAGCGCATTCTGGAGACGCCAGAGCCGTCGGTGTCGTTCAAAGATCTGACGCCAGCGGGTATCGTGCTGAGCGTCACCGGCAACGTCGCCGGTCAGCGTCAGATTTCCGGTGCCAAGAGTGATTTGCTGTTCGATATTCTGACGCGTCTGCGCAAAGAGGGCATTATGCTGTCAACGCCGCAGACCATGATTATTGAACGCCGCGCCCTGGCGGCGGCTGCGCAAGAGCAGCAGGGCGATTCACTGCCGTAATTCCGGCGCTCTATATGAACAGGTCGGCATGAATGCCGACCCTACATGTAAGGTGGCCATTCATGGTCACCTTTTCAACAACCGCACCCTCAAACCTTTACCGCCCAGCCCTTCTGCTTACTGGTTTTACCGATTCCCGGATTGAAACTATTGGTGGGATCCAACTGCTGATAAAACGCCTGCAGCTGCGGTTTCGCCTGATAAAGATGACCAACGTTATGCTCTGCCGGATACTCGGCACCGCGTGCGGCCAAAATCGCCAGCATCTTCTCCTTCAGCGCATGCGCATCCACGCCTTTCTTCACGATGTAATCCTGATGGAACACGTGACAGAAGAAGTGGCCGTAATAGAGGCGATGGCTTAAGTCCTTATCGAACTCGGCCGGCAGACGCTCAAACCACTCCTCATCATTACGGCGTAGCGCAATATCCAGCGCCAGAATATCTTCCACTTCGTCAGCATGCACCGCGTGATAGCGCACGGCAGCACCGGCAGCGGCAAAGCGATGCAGAAACGCGTGCGCTCCCTCCTGGGCGTCGCAGGCAAAGAAGGCGCCGCCACCTTCGCGGAAGTATTCAGTCAGATACGCCTGCGCTTCGGCGACGCCGTCACCGGACATCTTCAGCATCAGGTGATGCTCATATTTATCGCGATACTGCTTAAGACGTTTGGGCAGATGCGCCGGTAACCAGCCGCTGACGCGCTGCAACAGGCGATCGGTAAGATGCGGTTTCACCCAGCTCAGTTTGCTCAGCCAGGCATCAACGCGTCCTTTCAGAGTGAAAAACAGCGGCATTTTGTCGGTGCCGAGTTTATCGATCATCACAAAGGTATCTTTACCGTACACTTCGGCGATGTCGAAAATGTCGCGATGCATATATTCGCCCGCCACCGGCAGATGCTTGAATTCCGCCAGAATATGACGGCGAATATCGCCCAGCTCTGCCGGATTGTTGGTGCCGATATAGAACACCTGCTGCTGGGGTTCGGTGGGGAAGGTATCCAGACGTACGGCGAACACCGCCAGCTTGCCGGCGCAGCCAGACGCTTCAAACAGGCGACGTTCATCGGCGTTGAAGCGTGCCGGAGTATCGGCATTGATCTCACGCACGCGCTCGGCGTATTCATGATCGGAGGCGTGGCGCTCATCCCAGCGTACATCGTTTTGCTGCCAGCGATCGTCATCCAGCCGGCCCAGCATCTCTTCCGGCGAATGACCGAGATCGATACCGAGGTGATTCACCAGCTTGAGTTTGCCGCTGGCATCAATTTGTGCAAACAGCGCCATTTCGCTATAGGCCGGCCCACGTTTGATTAGCGATCCACCCGAGTTATTACAGATGCCGCCCATTACCGAGGCGCCAATACAGGAAGAACCGATCACCGAATGGGGCTCGCGACCTAGCGGTTTGAGCGCTTTTTCCAGCTGATACAGCGTGCTGCCGGGGAAGGCAAGGATCTGCTTGCCGCCATCAATCAGCTGCAACTTATCCAGCCGCAGGGTGCTGATGATCACCACCGGACGATCGTAATCGTTGCCGTTTGGCGTGGAACCTTCCGTCAGACCGGTATTGGCGGCCTGCATCAAAATGATCGCATCCGCGCTCACCAGCGCTTGCAACGCACGCCATAGCTCCAGCAGCGAGCCGGGGAAAATCACCGCCAGCGCCTCGCCTTCACCCGAGCGAAAACCTTTGCGGTAGCGTGCGGTCTGTTCCGCATCGGTTAACAGGTTCGACGAACCCAGCAGACGACGCAGTTCGGCGAGCAGAGTAGGGTGCGAAGTGTTGTTATTCATTGGCCTATCCTTGTCTTTAACATGGCGCTTCAACTGTAGCACGCGTCAGCGGCAGGGTCGCGGTGTGACATTGGCGGCTACCTGCTATCCTCATCTTGTGGCAAACTGCCCCGGTTATTTCGATATTGCGCAGTCACTTAAGAGAACCCGACCTGATGAAATGGATTTACTCTGTTAGCCTCGCTGTCTCCTTAGCCATGCAGCCCGCTTTCGCGGACGACCTGTTTGGCCCACATCCAATGACCGAACAGGCGCGTGACGCCTTTGTGAATCAGCTGCTCAGCAAAATGACCCTTGATGAAAAAATCGGGCAGATGCGTTTGATCAGCGTAGGGCCGGATACGCCGAAATCGGCGGTTCGCGACATGATTCAGCACGGTCAGGTTGGGGCGATCTTTAACACCGTGACGCGCCAGGATATTCGCGCCATGCAGGATCAGGTGATGGAACTCAGCCGCCTGAAAATCCCGCTGTTTTTTGCCTACGACGTAGTACACGGTCAGCGCACTATCTTCCCGATTCCGCTCGGCCTGGCGGCCAGCTGGGATCTTGATGCTATCGCGCAGGTGGGCCGCGTATCGGCCTATGAAGCGGCGGATGACGGTTTAAACATGACGTGGGCACCGATGGTCGATGTGTCACGTGAACCGCGCTGGGGCCGTTTCTCTGAAGGCTTTGGCGAAGACACGTTCCTGACCTCGCAAATGGGCAGCACCATGGTGAAAGCCATGCAGGGTAAAAGCGCGGCGGATCGTTTCTCAATCATGACCAGCGTGAAACACTTCGCGGCATACGGTGCGGTCGAGGGTGGACGCGATTACAACACCGTCGACATGAGCCCGCAGCGGCTGTTCCAGGATTATCTGCCACCGTATAAAGCCTCGCTTGATGCCGGCAGCGGCGGCGTGATGGTGGCGCTCAACTCGCTGAATGGTACACCGGCCACGGCGGATGGCTGGCTGCTGAAAGAGGTGCTGCGCGGCGACTGGAAGTTCAAAGGCATCACCATCAGCGATCACGGCGCGATTAAAGAGCTGCTGAAACACGGCGTGGCCAGCGATCCGCAGGATGCGGTGCGCATTGCGGTGAAATCGGGCGTCGACATGAGCATGAGCGACGAGTACTACAGCAAATATCTGCCGGGGCTGGTGAAAAGCGGCGCGGTAAGCATGGCGGAAGTCGATGATGCCGCGCGCCATGTGCTGAACGTCAAATATGACATGGGCCTGTTCAACGATCCCTACAGCCATTTAGGGCCGAAAGAGAGCGATCCGCAGGACACCAACGCGGAAAGCCGACTGCACCGTGCCGAAGCGCGCGACGTGGCGCGCAAAAGCATCGTCCTGCTGAAAAACTGGCATGAAACGCTGCCGCTGAAGAAAGACGCCACCGTGGCGCTGGTCGGGCCGCTGGCCGATAGCCAGCGCGACATTATGGGCAGCTGGTCTGCGGCAGGCGTGGCGAAACAATCTATTCCGCTGCTGCAAGGCGTGCGCAGCGCGATGGCGGGTAAAGGCACGGTGCTGTATGCCAAAGGCGCCAACATCAGTGATAACAAGGGCGTTCAGGACTTCCTTAATCTGTATGAGCAAGCGGTAAGCGTGGATAAACGTTCGCCGCAGGAGCTGATTGATGAAGCGGTGGCGCAGGCGAAAAAAGCCGACGTGGTGGTTGCCGCAGTGGGTGAAGCGCAGGGCATGGCGCATGAAGCTTCCAGCCGCAGTGAACTGTCGATTCCGCAAAGTCAGCAGAAGCTGCTGGACGCGCTGAAGGCCACCGGCAAACCGTTGGTGATCGTGCTGATGAATGGCCGTCCGCTGACGGTGGTGAAGGAAGATCAGCAGGCCGATGCGATGCTGGAAACCTGGTTCAGCGGCACCGAGGGCGGTAATGCCATCGCCGATGTGCTGTTTGGTGATTACAATCCATCGGGCAAACTGCCGGTCTCCTTCCCGCGTTCAGTTGGCCAGATTCCGATTTATTACAACCATCTGCCAACCGGTCGTCCGTACAACTTCGCCAAACCGAACAAGTACACTTCACACTACTATGATGCGATCAACGGCCCGCTCTATCCGTTTGGTTACGGCCTGAGCTACACCACGTTCAGCGTTTCGCCGGTGAAGATGTCATCACGCACCATGCCGCGTAACGGTTCGGTGGATGCATCGGTGACCGTGACCAATACTGGTAAGCGCGACGGGGCTACCGTGGTGCAGCTGTATCTCAACGATCCGGTCGCCAGCATTAGCCGTCCGGTGCAGGAGCTGCGCGGCTTCCAGCGCATCATGCTGAAAGCCGGCGAATCGCAGACGGTGAAGTTTAAGATCGATGTGGATGCGCTGAAGTTCTGGAACCAGAAGATGCAGCAGGTGGCTGAGCCAGGCAAAATCAACGTGATGATTGGTCTGGATTCCGTGCGTACCCAGGATGCGCAGTTTGATTATTTATAGTCGCTGATGCCCTCACCCTAACCCTCTCCCGCAAGCGGGAGAGGGAACCTATGGGTGCGGCGTTTTCAATCCGAGCACAATCCTCTCCCTCGCCCGCTTGCGGGAGAGGGCCGGGGTGAGGGCCTAACCGCACAAATCGAAACCCATGAACATCCGCGAACGTATCCAACAGCAAGTCTTCCGCCTCAACGGCCTGTCACTCAATGAATTTGATATCTCGCAACCGCCCGGCGATCCTGGCTTGTTTGGTCCGGATCACGTTATCTGGCGCGTGCACGGCGATTTCACGGCGATGCTGTGCGGCGGTATCAGCGCCTTAATGTTGCAGATGCTGCATCCGGCAGCGCTGGCCGGCGTGTGGGATCACTCCAACTTCCGTCAGGACATGATGGGCCGCCTGCGGCGTACCAGCCAGTTTATCGCCGTCACCACCTTCGGCAATACCGTGGATGCCAATATTCTGATTGAGCGCGTCAAACGTATTCACCTGCGCGTTACCGGCATCGACAACGCCGGCAAGCCTTATGTCGCCAGCGATCCGCATCTGCTGACCTGGGTGCACGTTGCCGAGACCAGCCGCTTTCTGGCGGCGCATCTACGCTACAAAAATCCGCAGCTCAGCCGGGAAGATCAGGATCGCTATTATCAGGAAGCGGCGCTGATTGCCGAAGCGCTCGGCGCGCAGCAGGTGCCGAAAAGCGTACCGGCGGTTGAGGACTATTTACAGAGAATGCGCCCTGAGCTGATCTGCGATGAGCGCACGCTGGAAGTGATGCAGCTATTAATCAATGCGCCTGCGCCAAGTTGGCAGGCAAAGCCAGCCATGCGGGTGATGCTGAAAGCGGGAATGGGGTTGCTGCCAACCTGGGCGCAACAGCAGATCCAGCAGCCGATTGGGCCGGTCAATCAGTGGCGGGTGGACCGGGAAATTGCGGTGCTTGCCGGGCTGCTGCGCTGGTCAATTCAGCGCGGCGCCTACACGCGCGCCATGCAGCGCATGGGCCGTTCAGGGTAGATTAAGCTCGTCCTGCTTTTTGGTATAAGTGCGTGGGGTGCGCGCTTCGCGCTGCAGCGCCAGCCGACATTGCTGATGATGATGGATCAACATACCAAGCCCGACGCCAATTAGCGCCAGCGGTAATAAACTGAAGTAAATATCCGTGGGCAACAACACCAGCAGTGCGGCGCCCGCCAGCATGATGCTCAGCGACGACATTACCCACGTATAGCGTATAAACAGCCACACTAACATCGCGCAGATAACCACGTCGCGCAGGTTCAAATCGAGGTTTTGCAGCACCATATCGGCAGCTCCGCACAGAGGAATGCGCCGACGATACCATGCGTGACGGCAAAAGAATCGCGAAATAATTTGAAGCGTGTCAGCGCGTTATGCTGGCACTGATCCGCCGTTTTCATTTACGCCTGCACGCACTTTGAGAGTTTTACCCTTGTGTCACATGGCACGAGTGCCGATCCTGCTCTATTCTCGGGGAAAATGGATTCCTCCAGGTAATATCGAGGCGTTATGACCCACCAACCTCTGATTGCTGAGGTGCCGAATCAGCAACACACACTAACCGCTATCGTCGAACAGGACGCGCGTACGGCCTATTTTTATATCTGGCCGAACGACCTGTTTCGCAGCCAATATGCGGTGCGCGGCTGCTGGCTGCGCAATCTGTTGCCTGCGCCGGCGCAGGAAGATCGTGAAGCGATGGAGCAGGGCATAGCGCCGCTGCTGAGTGCGGAGTACTGCCGTACGCTGGAAGCTGAGCCAATGCTCGATCCGGCCGGATTACAGGTGCTGTGGGAGCCAAGCGATGACGGTGCGGCATTATGGTATTACGGTCAGCTGCTGGCGGTGATCCCCGGCTGGAGCCTGTATCAGGACAAGCAGGTGAGTTTCTCTGCCGCCTGTATCAAAGAAAATCGCCTGACCGCACCGCTTGGATCGGCTTCGACCAACGACTATTACGCGCGTGCCGAACAGCAGCGTCATTTCTGGCGCGACTGGCACGACGGGCATCTGTGGGATGTGGTGCAGCGCGAGCTGATGCAGTGTTATCAGGCGCAGTTTGGCGAATCGGTCAAGTATTACTCCATCGATCAAGGCAACTGGCCGCCGATGGCGATTTCGCAGCATTTACATAACGGCGTTTGGGTTTTTCTCACTCTCGGTATGGGGATTCGCCCAATGCCGCAGGTGGATCACCTGTTTGATGAGCTGGCGCCGCAGTATCGCCGCGTTGAACTGGCGATGGCCGTAGACGGAGAAGTGATGACCGAAGCCAATGCGGTGCAGATGGCGAGCGCGCTGGCAGAGTTTGCGCATCTGCCGTGGGCGCGGCTGACGTGGATTGGCGAAGGCCATACGCTGGCATCAGAAGTGGCGCCGGTGGGTTTCGAAAGCTTCCTGCTGGCCAATGATTTGGCGCCGGAAGCCGCGCAGTTTCGCCTGCCGAAACGCGATGGTGACCGGGTGAATTTGCTGTGGTCAACGCCGATAACCGAAGCCGAACGTCAGTTCGCACAAGCCGACGATCGCGGTGGCCAGCAGTTGCTGCAGCGTTTGCTGGCGGACGGGAATAATCATATTTTCCGCCCGCGTCAGGAAGTGGTGGAGCCGCCCGCACCCTAAACCCGGTCGGCATTAATGCCGACCCTACGATTTTAAATTATCACTCAAATCAACTATTTCACTGCTTTGTGATCGCGCTCACCTCAAGATCCCCATTAACACGCCGTTAACCTCGATCAGGCAACTCGCCAACCAGGGTAAGGGCACACATAATGTTCAAAACAACACAATCCCGTTTCACCGCGACGCTGGTCGCCTTTTTTGTCGGGCTAATGCTGATTACCGTGCTGGTGATCAATCAGTTTATCGCCCCGCAGCTCTCTCATAATGAAAGCCGCCTGGTGCGCTACGAAGTGGACGGCCTGGCCGGACGCATCATCGAGCAGATGAACCGTGTGCAGGCGCAGCAGCGTGCTATCACCGAAGCGGCTGGCGTGATGGACAGCGCGACCATCGATACCTTGCTGCCCGCCTTAGTCAACCAATATCAGGACAGCAATGTGTTCGGCGGTGGCATCTGGCCATTACCGAATCGTCGCGATCCGGCGAAAGAGAAAAACAGCTCGTTCTTTGCGCGTAACGCCAGCAATCAGCTGCAGGTCAACACCTACTGGAACTCAGACGCCGCCGACAAATACTGGGAGCAGTCCTGGTACAAAGATGGCCTGGCCGCCGCTAAAGGTCAGTGCGCCTGGGCGAAAGCCTATCAGGATGCCGCCAGCCCGCAGCCGCGTACTAACTGCGCCATGGCGATTTATCGCGACGGCACCGCGTGGGGCGTCGCGACGATCGATGTGACGCTGGGCTTCTTCAACCAGCTGGCAAAACAGATGGGCGAGGCGATTCAGGGCCGCGTACTGATCGTTGAAGCCGATGGCAAAGTGGTCGGCAACGCCGCGCTGGTGGAGGGTGCGCCGAAGCTGGAGAATCTTGCGGATACGCAATTGCCGATGGCCGCCGCGTTGAAAGGCTTGTTAGCGCAGGCGGGCAGCCAGCCGACACAAACCACCTTTGCAGGGGAAGATGGTGAACACACGCTGTTCCTGCAGGCGATAGCCGGCAGCCCGTGGTATCTCGCCAGTGATGTGCCCTCCAGTTTGCTGGATGCGCAGACGCATAGCATGTTGACGCGTCTGGGTCTGGTGCAGATCCCGCTGGCGGTGATCCTGCTGCTGGTGCTGCTCGGTTTCGTGCGGGCGATGATGAAACGCCTGGCGTTGCTGCATCGCAACATCGAAGCCTTGTCGACCGGCGGTGCCGATCTGACGCAGCGTCTGCCTGCCAGCAATAGCCCGGAATTCAACGCCGTGGCGCAGAGCTTTAACCAGTTCATTGCTTATCTGCAGGGGCTGATGCGCCAGGTGGGCGACAGCGCGCTGGCGATCACCTCCGCTTCGCGTGAAATCGCCAGCGGCAACGCCGATCTCTCAGCGCGCACGGAGTCGCAGGCCAGTTCGATCGTGGAGACCGCTGCGTCGATGGAAGAGCTGACCGGCACCGTACGGCAGAACGCCGATAACGCCACGCACGCCAATCAGCTGGCCGACGGCGCTTCACAAGTCGCCGCGCGCGGTACCGAAGTGGTGCGTCAGGTGGTGAGCACCATGGGGGCGATTAACCAATCGTCGCGTAAAGTGGTGGATATCATTAGCGTCATCGACAGCATCGCTTTCCAGACCAATATCCTGGCGCTCAATGCGGCGGTAGAAGCCGCACGAGCCGGTGAGCAGGGCCGCGGATTTGCCGTGGTGGCCTCGGAAGTGCGCAATCTGGCGCAACGTTCGGCTAACTCGGCGCGTGAAATCAAAAAGCTGATTGAGGAGTCGGTAGCGAATATCGATACCGGCAGCCAACTGGTGGAGCAGGCCGGGCAAACCATGGATGAGCTGATGCAGGGCGTCAGCAGCGTCACCACGCTGATGAGTGAAATCATGTCGGCGAGCCGCGAGCAGAGCATGGGTATCGATCAGGTCAACGTGGCGATTACTCAGCTGGATGGCAGCACCCAGCAGAACGCCGCGCTGGTTGAGCAGGTCTCTGCCGCCGCGCAAGCGATGGAGCAGCAGAGCGTCCAGCTGGAGCAGGTGGTGCAGAGCTTTAAGTTGTAATCGACTCGGTCGCCATGCATGGCGATGCTACACAATACGGTCGTCATTGATGGCGGCGACCGTATTACACACCGCCCGCATCTCCTCTGTTAACCCCTTTTCCCGCCTTTTTATGCTGAATTGTCCGCAGGCTGCTACGCTTTATGTTGCCCACGTTAACGCACGGAATGTGCGCTATTTCCTCCATTAACGCCGGGGAGGTTGTGTACAATAGCTGCGAATTTTCCGAAGGAGTTGTCATGTCCGCCATTGAAGTTATTCTCGTCGACCACCTCGATCGCCCTATCGGCCAAATGGAAAAGCTGGAAGTGCATGAAAAAGGATTGCTGCATCGTGCGGTAACGGTTTACGTGTTCAATTCGCGCCATGAGGTGCTGCTGCAGCGTCGGGCCAGTGGGAAATATCACTGCGGTGGGTTATGGAGCAACACCTGCTGCAGTCATCCCTATCCGCAAGAGTCGACCCGTGATGCCGCCGAACGCCGTCTGCGTGAAGAGATGGGCATGAAACTTACGCTAACGCCGGTGTTTGAACTCAGCTATAACCTGCCGCTCAGCAACGGTTTAACCGAGCATGAATATGGCCACGTGTTTTTCGCCATCAGCGATGAGCAGCCGGTACTCAATCCGGAAGAGGCTGATGCGTGGTGCTATCGCTCAATTGCTCAAATTCAGCAGGAGATGGCAGAAAACCCCGAGCAGTTTACGCCGTGGTTCCTGCACACCTTCCCGCGCATCCCCAATACGCTCGGCGATTTCCGCCTGACCGCATAATTGCACACTCCGTAGCGGCGCAATAAATTGCGCCGCTACAACACGTGCGCTCGGTGAAGTCAGTGTTTAGGTATCACTGAAAATCTTCCGCATCCACGTCGTAGCCCGACGGCTCCCAGCGAATCGTCAGCAGCGCCAGCAAGCCAATCAGTGGCGCCAGGAAGATCACCCAGAACACGCCAGTACCAAACGCAGCGACCAGCAGGGGGAAGGCAAACAGCGACACGGTTGAACTGCCGCGCATCAGCGTCTGATTGAAGCCAACGCCCACGCCGCGCAGCGAAGCCGGATAGCTCAGCGAAGCAAACGTCATGGTATGCGAGCCGGGACCAAAGCCCTGACCAAACAGGAACAGTGCCAGCATGGCAATCGCCACCGCCGCTTGTTCGCCACCTTCCGGACGACCAATCAACGCTAATCCCAGCAGCGCTACGCACTGACAGGCGTAACCGGCAACCGACATCTTCCACGCACCGAGACGTGGCACCAGCCGCACCGCCAGCAAGCCGCCAACAAACGCAAACAGCAGATTAAGCGCCAGCGACACCAGAATTGTGGTCAGCATCGATTGCGCAAAGAAGCTTGAGATGATCACCGGCAGGCCAAACGCCACCGCGTTATAGGCAAACGATGAGGCGATTGACGTCACGGTGGCCAGAATAGTGCGGCGGCGATAGACGCCCTGCAGCAGCGCACCGTAGTTGCGCCAGCTGGCTTTGCGTACCGCTTTCTGCGGTGTCAGATCGGCATCCTCCGCCACCTGCGCGTTGATGTTGTAGGCGTTGCGCAGAATCTCTGCCGCGCCTTTCAGGTTGCCCTGATTGGCGGCCCAAATCGGCGATTCACTCATGTAGCGGCTGCGAATGGCAATGATCAGCAGCGCGGGCACCGCACCAAACCCCAGAATTAAACGCCACAGCCAATCGGTGTGGGTTTCCGGCAGTACCGCATACAGCAGCAGTACCAGCAGATAGGAGATACTGATCGCCGCGTACCACGTCGGACACCACATCGCCACGCTGGCGGCTTTGTTGCCTTGTCCGCGCAGCTTCGAAAACTCGGCAAGAAACGCCATCGCCACGGGCAAATCGATGCCAACGCCGAGTCCCATTACGAAGCGCGCACCCGCCAATACGTATTCGTTCGGCGCAAAGGCACAGGCTAATGCCGCTACCACGAAGAAGAACATATCGGCCATAAATACCCGATAGCGGCCAATTTTATCGGTGAGATAGCCGCCAATTAAGGCGCCGACAATCGCGCCAAAGGTGATCGCCGAGGCCACCATGCCGGTGCCGGCAGGCGTGAGCTGGAACTCGCGCGTCACGTCTTTAATACCAAAGGCTAATGCGCCGAGATCGTAGGCATCAAGAAACACGCCGCCCAGCGCAATGGCGATGACAATGCGCGCGTTGCTGCGCGATTCGTCGCTGTTATTAACCAAACCGGAAACGTCGGCCGCGCTGCGAATCCATTTGGTCTCACCGGTGGGTGTATTCCCTGCCTGCGCCACGTGCGCCGGAGAAGCTAAATCGGTCATGATGTTTTGTAATTTATTGTAATGAGTGGGACGGTGAGCATAAGCCGCCGCCTCGGCATTAAAAATTCAATTTGGTTATATGAACTGCGTTTTGGTTATAACCAACCCGCTATCGATAGCAAAAAAAGCACGAAGTAAGCTGCTTGACCGCGCCCATCGCTATTCGCCAGGCTACGCTTGATAGTCACACAATGAAAACAAATGAGGGAGGCGAGATGATAAAGCAGGGTTTATTGGGGATGATGGCGCTCGCCATGAGCGTGGGTGCGGCGCATGCGGCGGATCCGGTGAAGGTTGGCTCTAAGATTGATACCGAAGGCTCGTTGCTCGGCAATATCATCCTGCAGGTGCTGGATAAACACGGGGTGAAAACGGTTAACAAAATCCAGCTCGGCACTACGCAGGTGGTGCGCGGCGCGATTACCGCGGGCGAGCTGGATATCTATCCGGAATACACCGGCAACGGCGCTTTCTTCTTCAACGATGAGAAAGATGCGGCGTGGAAAAATGCTCAGCAGGGCTACGAGAAGGTGAAAAAGCTCGATGCTGACAAAAACCAGCTGGTATGGCTGACGCCAGCGCCAGCCAACAACACGTGGACCATCGCGGTGCGCGGTGACGTGGCGCAGAAGAATAACCTCAATTCACTGGACGATCTCAGTGCATACCTGAAAAAAGGCGGCACTTTCAAACTGGCGGCATCGGCAGAATTTATCGAACGCAGCGATGCGTTACCGGCGTTTGAAAAAGCTTACAACTTCAAGCTGGAGCAGTCGCAGCTGCTGTCGCTGGCGGGCGGTGACACCGCGGTGACCATCAAGGCGGCGGCGCAGCAAACCTCCGGTGTGAACGCCGCGATGGCGTACGGCACCGACGGTCCGGTGGCGGCGCTCGGCCTGCAAACCCTGAGCGATCCGAAAGGCGTGCAGCCGATTTACGCGCCTGCACCGGTGATCCGCGCCAGCGTGCTCAAGCAGTATCCTGAGATCGGTAACTGGCTGCAGCCGGTATTCAGCAAGCTGGATGAGAAAACCCTGCAACAGCTGAACGCGCAGATTGCGGTCGATGGTCAAGATGCCAGTCAGGTCGCGAAACAGTGGTTACAGCAGAATAAGTTGCTGTAAACAGTGTCGTCGTTGTTATTCAGACCCCGCCAGCAGCCGGTGCTGCTGGTGCTAACCACGCTTATCTCGCTGGCGCTGTTTGCCTTGCCGCTACTGAGCTTCGCCGCTAATCGTCTGGTTTCCGGGCAGCCGCTGTTGTTTTGGCAGGTAGCGAATAGCGGGTTGCTGCTGATACCGCTGCTGTGGCTGTGGCAAGGATTATGGTGGCCTGCGCGGCGTATCAGCGCGGTCAGCTTGCTGCTGGCGGCCGACGTCATGCTGGCGTTGCTTATCTGGCTCGCCGGGCAACAGGCGACGGCGTTGGCGAACAGCGGTAGTCCGCTGGCGCGCACCGCGTTTGGCAGCGGCTTATGGTGCGCTGCGGCGCTGTCGCTGCTGCTAGCGGCCGAAGCGGTACGGCAAATTACGGCCAGCACGCCGTGGCGCATTGTGCTCAACCTGCAAATCTGGCTGTTGCCGCTGCTGCTGCTACTCAGCGGTCACCTCGATCGTCTCTCGTTATTGAAAGAGTATGCCAACCGCACGGCAGTGTTCGACGCGGCCTTCAGCCAACATCTGTGGCTGCTCGGCGGTACGCTGTTGCCGACGCTGCTTCTCGGCTTGCCGCTCGGCCTGGCGATTGCGCGTCGTCAACGCTGGCAGAACGCCGCGTTTAGCGTGCTGAACCTGATTCAAACCGTGCCGTCGGTGGCGCTGTTTGGCTTACTGATTGCGCCGCTGGCCGGTTTGGTCGCGCATTTCCCGGTGCTGGCGCGCTGGGGCATTAGCGGCATCGGCATTGCACCCGCGCTGATTGCCCTGGTGCTCTATGCGCTGCTGCCGCTGGTGCGCAGCGTGGTGGCCGGTTTGCAGCAGGTGCCGCAGGAGGTACGCGAAACCGCGCGCGGCATGGGCATGAGCGCATGGCAGCAGTTCTGGCTGGCCGAGCTGCCGCTGGCGCTGCCGGTGTGGCTTTCTGGCTTGCGCGTGGTGGTGGTGCAAACCGTTGGTCTGGCGGTGGTCGCCGCGTTGATTGGCGCGGGTGGATTTGGTGCCATTGTTTTTCAGGGATTGCTGAGCAGCGCGCTCGATCTGGTGCTGCTGGGCGTGATTCCGGTGGTGGCGCTGGCGGTGATTTTTGATGCACTGCTGCGTTTACTGTCGGCACTGCTGGAGAGACGTCATGATTGAATTTCATCAGGTGAGCAAAGTGTTTGCCGGGAAAGAGGCGATACGCAACCTGTCGCTAAAGATTGAGAAGGGCAGTTTTACCGTGCTGATTGGTACCTCGGGTTCCGGCAAATCCACCACGCTGAAGATGATCAACCGGCTGGTCGAGCACGACAGCGGTGAAATTCGTTTTGCCGGTGAACCGATTGAGCGCATGGATGCCCGCGCGCTGCGCCGCCGCATCGGTTACGCCATTCAGTCGATTGGCCTGTTCCCGCACTGGAACGTGGCAAAGAACATCGGCACCGTGCCGTCGCTGCTGGGCTGGCCGCAGGCGAGGATCAATCAGCGCGTCGACGAGCTGCTGGCGCTGCTTAATCTTGATAGCCACCTGGCATCGCGCATGCCGCATCAGCTTTCGGGCGGACAGCAACAGCGTGTCGGCGTGGCGCGCGCGCTGGCGGCCGATCCGGAACTGCTGCTGATGGATGAACCGTTTGGCGCGCTCGATCCGGTCAATCGCCTGGCGCTGCAGCACGAGATGCTGCGCATCCAGAAAATGACCGGGCGCACCGTGGTGCTGGTCACGCATGACATCGACGAAGCGCTCACGCTGGCCGATCAATTGGTGCTGATGGATGGAGGTGAAATTGTGCAGCAGGGCAGGCCGATTGATTTGCTTACGCAGCCGGTGAATGACTTTGCGCGCGAATTCTTTGGTCGCAGCGAGCTTGGCGTGCGTTTGCTGGCACTGGGTCGCGCCGGCAGTGCGGCACGGCGCGGCGAATGGCTCGATGCGGAACCGATCGCCGAATCACTCACGCTGCGTGAAGCGCTGTCGCAGTTTATTGCGCGTCGTACCGATAAACTCCCGGTGGTTGATCAGCAGCAACAGCCGCTGGGCGTGCTGCACTTTAGCGATCTGCTGCGCCAGCAGGAGGCGAGCTGATGCGGCTGTTACGCGATCCGCTCTACTGGCTGCTGGCGGCCTTTTTGCTGCTGCTGTGGGGATTGCCGCACAGCGGCCCGCTGTTTGCGCACTGGTTTCCGCAGCTCGAGCGGCCGCTCTATCAGCAGGAGAGTTTCTGGCGCCTGGCGCTGGCGCATCTGGCGCTGGTGGTAAGCGGTAGCCTGCTGGCAGTGGTGGTCGGCGTGGGCTGTGCGGTGTTTGCCACGCGGCAGGCCGGGCGCGCGTTTCGTCCATTACTGGAAACGGTAGCTGCGGCAGGGCAGACGTTCCCGCCGGTGGCGGTGCTGGCGATAGCGGTGCCGGTAATGGGATTTGGCGCGACGCCCGCCATCATAGCGCTGTTTCTCTACGCGCTGCTGCCGATTCTGCAGGGTACGCTGGCGGGTTTAGATAGCGTGCCGGCCAGCAATCGTGAAATAGCCGTTGGCCTCGGCATGGGGCCGTGGCGGCGTTTATGGCAGATTGAGCTGGCGCTGGCCGCGCCGGTGATCATGGCCGGGGTACGAACATCGGTGATGATCAGTATTGGTACCGCCACCATTGCGTCTACCGTGGGCGCAGAAAGCCTCGGATCGCCGGTGATCATCGGATTGAGCGGTTTTAACACCGCTTATGTCATTCAGGGGGCACTGCTAGTGGCGCTGCTGGCGTTGATTTGCGATCGTCTGTTAGAGCGGGTGCAACGCAAACTTAGTTGGTATGCACAATAAGGCTGTAGCCGACCAGCATCATGCCGCCCATGCCGCCAAGCGCCATGATGGCGAACAGGGAACCGATAAGGAGTTTATTCCAGTTCATAAGGAGACCTGAGAAAAGAAATTTAGGGCGGCATCATAACGCGCACACTCCGCCAGGCAAAGGCCGTGTGTGCGATTTTTGCTTATGCAGGATCGTGCAGATGAATCGCAAAACCTTGGGCCTGCCAGTGTTCAAACTGCTCTTGCTGACGGCGCGTCGGTTTTTTACCGGTCCAGATAAACAGGTTTTGCCCGGGGAACAGTTCAGGACGCGGCATGTCCAGCGGCTCCGCCAGCACATCCATGCGCCAGCCCTGCTGCGCTAAGCGCCAGGCTTCCAGCCAGATGCGGGTGCGATCTTCCACCGCCCAACCAATCATCAGCGCATCTTTACCGGCTTTCTTACGCGCGCCTGCCAGGCAAAACGCCACATAATCAATCAATGCGCCATCCAGCAGACTGCACATGGTGCGGGCGGTGTTCTGATCTAAGCCCAGACGCTGGCGAACCGGCACAAACACATGATCGATTAGCGCATCCACCGGATGTTCCCGGCCAATAGTGGCAATTTTGGTGCGTAATTTAGCCGGGCGCACGTGGCGCAGCACGCTCATCAACTCTTCCTGCAGTGCCGACCAGCCGTCGTGCACATTGACGGTGGCGCCTTCCAGCAACGCTTTCACTTTGCCAACGGGCACGCCGCTCTCTATCCAGCGTTTTATCTCTTCGATACGCTGAACATCTTCATCATCAAATTGCCGATGACCACCTTCGGTGCGCTGCGGCTTTAACAGACCGTAACGTCGCTGCCATGCGCGAAGCGTTACTGGGTTGATTCCACAGCGTTCGGCTACGTCCCCGATACTGTATAAGGCCATAAAGTCCTCAAAAATTCTGACCTGCATAACAACACCTTAACCCCCACGACTGGGTTGTACAACGATTTTTTAGTTGTACAACTTGACCTTGTTGAGGATTCGTAGTGTTATCTCATATATGAGATTTAATTCCCATAATTGAGAGGTGAAGATGTCTGCTTCGGAAACTGACGATCGCTTAGCGTCAAGACTGGCCGAACTGCGCGTGCAGCGCGGTTGGTCATTAGATGAATTGGCGATGGCGACCGGCATCAGTCGGGCTTCATTGTCGCGAATTGAGCGCGCTGAAACCAGCCCGACAGCCGCTTTGCTTAATCGGCTGTGTGTCGCTTACGGTTTGACCATGTCACGCCTGCTCAGCGAGGTGGAAGAGGAGGCGGCGCTGTTGCTGAAAGCGGAGCAGCAGCCGGTGTGGCATGATGCCGCCAGCGGTTTTCAGCGCCGCAACGTGTCGCCGCCCGCCAGCCATTTTAAAGCGGAGCTGGTGGAGGGCGTGCTGCGTCCTGGCGCGCGCATCGATTACGATGCACCGCCGGTGCAGGGGCTGGAGCAGCATATCTGGCTGCAATCGGGCGAGCTGACAATCTTGATGGATGACCAGCGCTGGACGCTGCAGGCGGGCGATTGCTTGCGCTTCCATCTCACCGGCAAATCCGCCTTCGAGGCTCACGCCGAAGGCGGCGCGCGCTACATTTTGGTGGTATGCAAACCATGATTGAGATCGAACCTCTCAGCGCCACCCAGGCGCAGCCGCTGCTGGCAGAGTTAAGTGATGTGCTGCAGGGCTGCGTGGCCGACGGTGCCAGCGTGGGCTTTATTGATGCGAGAGATCGCGCGGCGATTGAGCATTTCTGGCAGGACAAAATTTACAGCCTGGCGAGCGGCGACAACCAACTGCTGGTGGCGTATCAGCAGGGCGTGATTGTGGCGACGGTGATGGTGGGGTTCAGCGCGATGCCGAATGGTCGCCACCGTGCTGAGATCAGCAAGCTGCTGGTGCATCCGCGCGCGCGACGTCAGGGCATTGCCCGCCGCCTAATGCAACAAGCCGAACAGCTGGCGCAGCAGCAGGGCAAAAGTTTGCTGGTGCTGGACACACGCAGCGGTGACGTGGCGACGGCGTTGTATTTGTCGATGGATTGGCAGATTGCCGGGGCGATTCCGCAGTATGCGGAGTCGACTGAAGGTGTGCTGGATGCGACTACGGTGATGTATAAGGTGTTGCGCTGAGATCGTGCTCGCTGTCCCCCTCCTCGGTCCTCCCCCACGAGTGGGGGAGGAAGATGCTGCTATATGTTAGTTCTGAAGTTGCATGTGGCAGCGTCTCCTTCCCCCACTCGTGGGGGAAGGCCGGGATGGGGGACAGCGAGCACCAACCCAAAATGCACCAACTCAGTGCGCCGCTTCCGCCTCGGCTATCCCCAGCGTCTGCATAAACAGCTTAATAATCGGATTTATTTTGCGCCCCTTTTTCATCAGCAGACAAAACGGGTTCTCGCGACGAATTGAATCATCACCCAATTCGCATAGCTGACCGCGCGCAATAAACGCGGCGGCATAATGCTCTGGTAAATAACCAATAAAATGGCCGGTTAAAATCAACATAGCCACCGATTCCACTTGTACCGCTTGTACACCACTCTCCTGCAAGGGGATGATGCGACGATCGTCGCGTGGCGTTACATATAAATGATTAATGATTTTCTGCTCACGTAATGTTTCCAGCGATATACTCTTATCGCGCGAGCCTGAATATAAAGGGTGTGACATAGAACAATATAATTTTGAATATTCCTTATAAAGCGGAAAGTAATCAAAATCACTTTTCATTTCATAAACCGGTGCCACCCCACAATGAAAACGGCCTTCGCTAATGCCGCGCTCAATATCGTCTAATTGGGCGGTTTGTAATCGAATTTGCACTTTTGGCGCTTTCTGGTGCAGCTGTTGCACCGCGGCGGTGACCGGCGATTGCGGGTCAGAAATGGTGTTGTCTACCACGCAAATGGCAATATCACCCAGCAGTTCGTTGCGGCTGTTGTGCAGCCGCTCACGAAACAGATTCAGCGACACAAACAGCTCCAGCGTGGCCTGATAAACGTTAATGCCATATTGCGTCAGCTCAAAACCTTCACGCCCGCGGCTGCATAACGTCATGCCGAGACGAATTTCCAGATCGGAAACCTGTTTACTGATTGCTGCCAGACCAATATTCAATTCGTGACTGGCGGCGGTTAATCCGCCAGCTTCTACCACGCATTTAAATACCCGCAGTAATTTTAAATCGATATTACTCAGTGCCAGAACCGCATTATCGCTGCGATTATTTGCATTGTTTCCGGACTGGGAAACTTTACTTTCCATTTTTGCTATTCAACTCCGGAATAATTGCGGTGATTGTACAGTGAACCTGAAATGCGCAGTATTTACTAGTTTGTTCATAAAATAAGTTTTTATTATCGCTAGTGGCGCATTCATCTCTTTTTCGTATCGCTGATGATTATCTGTAAGGGGAAATAGCATGTCTGATAATGCCGAACTGTTATGGGGCGCGCGTTTTAAAGCGGCACCGGCGGCGAGTTTAACCGCGCTGTCTCGTAGCCCGGATTATTACTTTGCATTAGCACCTTACGATCTGGCGGGCTGCCGGGCGCATGCCCGTGAACTGGCGCGCGGCGATCTGCTAAGCGCAGAAGAACTCAGCACCATGCTGGCGGCGATTGATGCGCTGGACGCCGATTATCGTGCCGGTCAACTGCATCCCATTGCTGCCGATGAAGATGTGCACACCTTTATCGAGCGTGCGCTGACCGAACGTTTAGGCCCGCTGGGCGGCAAGCTGCGCGCTGGGCGTTCGCGTAACGATCAAACCGTTAACGACCTGCGTCTTTACCTACGTGACAACGGCCGCAAAGTCGCCCGCGCGCTGCTGGAATTACAGCAGGCGCTGGTGGAGCAGGCGGCGCAGCACACCGAAAGCGTCGCGCCCGGTTTCACCCATTTACAGCAGGCGCAGCCGATTGTGTTCGGGCATCAGCTGCTGGCACATGCGCAATCCTTCGCTCGCGATATTGAACGCATGCAGGATTGGGATCGCCGCAGCGCGCGCTGTCCGCTCGGTGCCGCCGCCATGGCCGGATCCGCGATTGCGCGCCAGCCGGAGCAAGCCGCTACCGATCTCGCTTATCTCGCGCCGTGCGAGAACTCCATCGACGCCGTTGCCAGCCGCGATTACGCCGCCGAATTCCTGTTTGTCACCAGCATGATTGGTATCAACCTGTCGCGTTTATGCGAAGAGGTGTGCATGTGGGCCTCGCGCCAGTTCCGCTGGGTGGAGCTGCACGACAGCTACGCCACCGGCAGCTCAATCATGCCGCAGAAGAAAAATCCGGATATCGCCGAGCTGACGCGCGGTCGCTCTGGCCGCCTGGTCGGCAACCTGATGGCGCTGCTCACCACCATGAAAGCAATGCCGCTCTCCTACAACCGCGATCTCAGCGACGACAAACGCAACGTGATTGATGCGGTCGATACGCTACTGCTGGTGCTGCCGGCAATGGCGGGGATGATGGCGACGCTGAAATTCAATACCGAGGTGATGCGCGAGCAGGCACCAGACGGTTTCACGCTGGCCACCGAAGTGGCCGACTGGCTGGCGATGCGCGGCGTGCCGTTCCGTGAGGCGCATGAGATCACCGGCCAGCTGGTGCAATTGTGCGAGCGTGAAAACTGCGGCCTGTCAGATCTCAGTGATGCACAGCTGCAGGCGGTGGATGCGCGCTTAACGCCAGAAGTGCGCAGTGCCCTGACGCTGGAAGCCGCACTGGCGGCGCGCAGCGGTTACGGCGGCACCGCGCCGGCACGGGTGCGAGAGCAATTGGCGCGTCTGCAAACCCTGATGCAGGACCAGCAGCGCTGGACCGAAGATTACGCTGGCCCACGCGCCTGAGGAGGCTTTTATGTCGTCAACGCCGATTGAGCCGAGTTTAAACAACAGCCGCGAGCAGACGCATTACGATCTCGATCGTTATCAGGTGGTGCCGCGCCGCTATTACGGCCGCATTACCGCATCCGCAGTGATTCTTATCCTGCTGGCGCTGCTGGTGAATGCCTTTGCCCACGGCAACATTGAGTGGTCCTTCGTTGGCCAGTTCTTCACCGCGCAGGCGATTCTTAACGGCGTGGTGAACACGCTAATCATGTCGGTGCTGGCGATGGGGCTTGGCATCCTGTTCGGCGTGATCACCGCCATCATGTACATGTCGCCAAACCCGGTGCTGCACTACATCGCCGTGGGTTACGCGTGGATCTTCCGCGGCACGCCGCTGATTTTGCAGCTGCTGCTGTGGTTTAACCTCGCGCTGGTGTTCCCGACCATCAGCATTCCCGGCCTGTTCAGCGTGCAAACCGTCAGCTTTATGACGCCGTTCCTTGCCGCGCTGCTCGGTTTGAGCATCAATCAGGGCGCCTATACCTCGGAAGTGGTGCGTGCAGGTTTGCTGTCGGTGGATACCGGACAGTACGAAGCAGCGAAAGCCATCGGCATGCCACGGCTGCAGGCGCTGCATCGCATCATTCTGCCGCAGGCGATGCGCGTGATTCTGCCGCCGGTCGGCAATGAGTTTATCAGCATGATCAAAACCACCAGCCTCGCCAGCATGATTCAGTACTCCGAACTGCTCTACAACACGCAAACCATCTACTTCGCCAACGCGCGCGTGATGGAGCTGCTGTTCGTGGCGGGCATCTGGTACCTGATTGTGGTCACGCTGCTGTCCTTTGGGCAGAGCCGACTGGAACGTTACTTCTCACGCGGCCATCGTCAGCGTCAGTAAGCAGGAGCCAAACATGAGAAACATCGTGCGCGCCGTCAAGGTGAACAAATATTTCGACCAGTTCCACGCCCTAAAGGATGTCAGCCTGGAAGTGAACTACGGCGAGGTGATGTGCATCCTCGGGCCGTCCGGTTCCGGCAAAAGCACCTTTTTACGCTGCATTAATCAGCTGGAGAAGGTCGATAAAGGCGGGATTTGGGTCGACAACGAACTGGCGGGCTATCGCATCGCCGGCAATAAATTGCATGCCTTAAGCGACAAGCAGATTGCGCGTCAGCGTCTGCAAACCGGCATGGTTTTCCAGCGCTTCAATCTGTTCCCGCATAAAACCGCGCTGGAGAACATCATTGAAGGGCCGTGTCGCGTCATGCTGCGTCCGAAGCGAGAAGCCTGTGAAGAGGCGATGGCGCTGCTGGATCGCGTTGGCATGGCGCATAAAGCGCACGACTATCCGCAGTCGCTCTCCGGCGGCCAGCAGCAGCGCGTGGCGATTGCCCGCGCGCTGGCGATGAAACCCAAACTGATGCTGTTTGACGAACCCACTTCGGCGCTGGATCCGGAAATGGTGGGCGAAGTGCTGGCGGTGATGCGCCAGCTGGCAAAAGAGGGCACCACCATGCTGGTGGTCACCCACGAAATGGGCTTTGCCCGCGAGGTGGCCAATCAGGTGGTGTTTATGGACGAGGGACGCATTATCGAGCAGGGCGCACCGGAAGACATTCTGCTGAACCCGCAAAATCCACGGATGAAAAACTTTATTAACGCGATTCTTCTTTAACGTGACCGGGGTGAATATGAAAAAGCTGTTATTGAGTGCCATCAGTGCCGCCGTGCTGCTGCAATCGTCTGCCTGGGCAGATATCGCCGTGCCTGCCGCCATCAAAGAGAAAGGGCTGACGGTCGCGATCATGCCGAACTATCCGCCGATGGATTTTAAAGATCCGGCGACTAACCAGCTGACCGGCGTGGATTACGATCTCGGCCAGGCGATTGGTGAAAAGCTGGGCGTGAAGATCAACTGGCAGGAGATCGCCTTCGAGCAGATGGTGAACGCGGTAGTGACCAAGCGTGTTGATCTGGTGATGTCCGGCATGACTGACACCAAAGAGCGTCAGCAGGTGGTGAATTTTATCGACTACTTCAAAACCGGCCCGCAGTTTTACACCCAATCCGCGCGCAGCGATATCAACAGCGCCATGGACCTGTGCGGTAAGAAAGTCGGCACCAGCCGTCGCACCACCTTCCCGCTGGAGATTGCCAAATGGTCCAAAGCGCACTGTGAAGCGGCTGGCAAGCCCGCCATCATCGTGGTCGGCGCCGAAGGCACCGCCGATGCGCGCACCCAGCTGCGTCAGAACCGTCTGGATGGCGTGGTGCAGGGCAGCGAAACCCTGCCGTACATCATGGATCTGGAAAAGGGTAAATATAAGCCACTCGATAAAGCCTTCTCCTTCCAGTACACCGGCATGGCGATTGGTAAAGATGCGACGGAGCTGACCGCCGCAGTGCAGGCCGCTATCGACGCGATGATTGCTGACGGTTCATACCAGAAAATCCTCGGCAAATGGGGCCTGGCCGACAACGGCGTAACGAAAGCAACGGTCAACCAGGGCTAAAGGAGCGCGCAGATGCAACAACCGGGCGCAGTGCGCTGGCCGCAGGGTAAACGCGGCTGCATGGCGCTGGCGTTTGACCTCGACGGTCCTACCGGCGATGCCATGCTGAATGGCAGCCTGTGGTCAACGCCAGAGTATTTTACCTTTGGGGCTTACGGGCCGTACCGCGCGCTCGGGCGTCTGCTCGACCTGCTGCGCGCCTTCCAGATTCCCGCCACCTTTTTCGTTCCGGCGTGGGTGGTGGAGCAGTGGCCGCAGCAGTGTCAGGCGATTATTGAACAGGGCCACGAAGTGGCTTATCACGGCTATCGCCACGAATCGTTCTGGTCGATTTCACCGGATGAACAGCGCGCGGTGATGGCGAAATCCGCTGAGATCTTTAAGCACTATCTTGGCATCACCGCCTGCGGTTTTCGTACGCCGTCGGGCGACTGGCATGCCGAAACGCCGCAGATTCTGCGCGACGCGGGCGTGATTTACTCCAGCAGCATGCGCGGTGACGATCGCCCCTACAGCATTCCAGTGGCGGGCCATACGCCACTGGTAGAGATTCCCGGCAAGTGGGAGATGGACGATTACGCCTCGCTGGCCTACACGCGCCAGCCCGATTTCCCGAAAGGCGGTGACCGTATCGCCAGCTATGCGCACACGCGTGATAACTGGCAGCGCGAGTTCGATGGCGCGATGGATGAAGGCTTGTGCCTCACCACGCTGTTCCACCCGAAAATCTCCGGGCAGCCGGGACGGCTTTTGCTGCTCGAACAGCTGTTTGAACATATGACGGCGCGCGATGACGTGTGGTTTGCGCGCTGCGACGCGGTGGCGCAGTGGTATTTGCAGGAGCAACAGCATGACTGAACCTTCACGCTGGCCGCTGGGCTTCCAGTCGGCGGCGATCCTCACTATCGATTTCAACGATATTCACGGCATTCTCACCCAGGCTCCCGCGGTGGCGGGGCGCGATAAAACGCTGTCGGTGTGGCGCTACGGCACGCTGCGCGGCGTCGATCGCGTGCTGGCGCTGCTGGCGGAAAAGCAGCTCAAAGCAACCTGGTGCATGCCTGCGATTGTCGCCGAAGAGCAGCCGGAATTAGTGCAGCGCATGGTGGCGGATGGCCATGAAATCGCCTGTAGCGGCGATGTGCATGAAGATTTTTCGGCTTTGACGCTGGAGCAGCAGATCGCCAGCGTGACGCGCGGCTGCGACAAACTGGCGCAGGTCGCCGGTCGCAATATCGTCGGCTTCCGCACACCCGCCGGACAGTGGAAACCGGGGCTGGCGCAGGCGCTGGTTGAGTGCGGCATTCGCTGGTCATCAAGCTGGCGCGGCGACGATTTGCCGTACTTCCATCCCGGCACGCGCTTAGTTGAACTGCCGATGCACTACACGCTAGAAGATGAGCCGTACTTTGCTTTTAATCTCAGCCCGGCGATCCCGCCAGGCCAATCGCGCATCGCGCCCTATGGCGAAACGCTGGCGAACATGACGCAGGATTTCCACGGTTTCCACCGCTTTGGTCTGTGCTATTTGCTGCGGCTGCATCCGGAAATTATCGGCACCGCCGGACGCATTGGTCTGCTGCGTTCACTAGTCGACACGCTGCAACAGCACAATGTGTGGATCGCCACCGCTGAGCAGGTGGCGGCGCACTGGCAGACGCAGCCGGAGAATGATTTCTCGCATCCGGCGGAGGTGTTTAGCCGCATCATCGGAGGTGCGCATGGCGAGTACGCTTGATCAACTGGCGGCTTTTATCGCCGAGAGCCACTTCGCACAACTGCCGCAGCCGCTGGTGGAGCAGGCGAAACGTCATCTGCTGGATACGCTCGGCGCCTCGCTGGCGGGCTGCGATAGCCCGATCTGGCGCCAGTGTCTGGCGCTGGTTAATGCAGAGGGCGGGCACGCACAGGCGCAGGTATGGGGCAGCGCGCAGCAGGTTAATGCGCGTCAGGCGGCATGGCTGAACGGCGTGGCGGCGCACATGTATGAACTGGATGATACTGGCGGCTGCGATCACTCCGGTGCGGTGGTGATCCCGGCGCTGCTGGCTGCACTGCCGCTGGCAACGCAGCCGGTGGACGGTCAGGCGCTGATCGTCGCGATGGTGATTGGCTATGACATCGGTCGTCGGGTATTAGAAGCCTGTGGTGGTTACTCCGCCCACAACGGCGCGGGCTGGCACTCCACCGCCAGCTGCGGCGTGTTTGGTGCGGCGGCAGCGGTGTGCTCGTTGCTGCAACTGGATCGCGCGCAGTGCGCGTCGGCGCTGGGGATTGCCGCCAGCTTCAGCGGCGGTTTATGGAGCTTTATCCACGACGGTTCGCACACCAAAAAACTGCATGCCGCACGCGCCGCAGAAGGCGGCGTGCAGGCCGCGCTGCTGGCACAGCGCGGTATCAACGGGCCTGCTGCAGTATTCGAAGAGCGTTGGGGCGGTTTCCTGCAAACTTTAGCGCCACAGACGCAGCAGCCGCAGGCGCTGACGGCAGATCTGGGCGAGGTGTGGAAGCTGGCGCGCTGCTCAATCAAGCCGTACGCATCCTGCCGTGGCACCCACGCGGCGATTGATGCGCTGAGTAGGTTACTGCAGCAGCATGATGTGCGGGTAGAGCAGATTGCGCGCATTGTGGTGGGCGTTAATCCGTTCCTGCTGGAGATGTGTGGTGGACGCGAGCTGCGCAGTCTGGCGGCGGCGCAGATGAGTTTGCCCTATGCGCTGGCGGCGCGCGCGCTGTATGGCTCAGCCGAGCTGGCGAGTTATGACGACGCTAAACGTCTGCATCCAGCGGTGGAAGCGCTGCTGGCGCGCATTGTGCTGGTGATCGATGAGCAGCAGAGCCGCGACGATGAACCGTGGGTGCGGCTGGAAAGCGTGCAGGGCGCGCAGTGGCAGCAGCACGTGCCGGTGCCGTCGGGCGCGCCGACTAATCCGTTAAGTCTTGAGGCGCTGCTGGCGAAGTACCGCAGTCTGGCATTGCGCGTGCTGCCGCTGGAGCAGGTCGAACGGCTAGAAGCGATCTGTCTGGAGTTAGAGGAAGTGGCCGACGTGCGCGAAGTGGTGGGGCTATTGGCGGTTAGGTGATTTTATTGTGCTCGTTGTCCCCCATCCCGGCCTTCCCCCATAAATGAGGGAAGGAGACGCTGCCACATGCAGCTTCAGAACGAACATATGGCAGCATCTTCCTCCCCCATTTATGAGGGAGGACCGAGGAGGGGGACAGCGAGCACATTCAAACCACAGCGAGCACATTCAAACCATAAACTAAACCCTGCCCGCCAACCCCTCAACCCGCTCAATCGCCGCCAGTAAACGTGCTTCTGTCACCGTTTCGCCCATATTCGCCATATCCGGCGCGTGTACCGATTCGCGCACAATCAGCGCCAGCTCACTCGCCGCTAAATCGGCAATTTCGCGCAGCGTCAGCGGTACGCCGCAGTCGCGCGCCAGGCGCATCTCATCCAGCACTTCCTCATCCGTGCGGTTCTCCAGCGCCAGCAAGCACAGGTTGCCGAAGCCGACCAGCAAGCCGTGGCCAAACTCGCGGGTTTTATCACAGAAGGTAAAGCCTTCATAAATCGCATGTGAAGCCGCAGCATGCGCGCCGTTGCTCATCAGTGAGGTCAATCCGGCCCAGGTAAAAATCGCATCGAGCACCTGATCGAGCGACGCGCTGCTCTCACCGCGCAGCACCGCGGCATAGGCTGCCGGGCCGTGTTCGGCAATCACGTCATAACAGATCCGGCTATGCGCCAGCGAAGAACGCGCATTGCCTTCGCGCGCGGGATGACGGGCGCTGACTGCGCGGAACTCGTACCACTTGGCCAGCGTATCGCCCAAGCCTGCCGCCAGCCAGCGCGCGGGCGCGTTGGCCAGCAGCTCACTATCAATAATCACCGCCGCTGGAGCCTGCGGCAGCGGGAAGATATCGAAGAAATTGCCGTTGTCGTCATAGCGAATACTCAGCGGCGTCACCGCCGAACAGGTGGCGGCGATGGTCGGCAGCGTCACTACCGGCAAGCCGAGCTGGGCGCCGACCGCTTTCACCGTATCCAGCGATTTACCGCCGCCAACGCCAATCAGCACCTCGGCGTGCAACTCGCTGGCGATGGCGGCCAGACGATTGATGTGCGTGATTGAGGTTTCGCCGCCAAACCACTCTTGCGCCAGCAGCGTGACGTTAGCGGCCAGCAGCTGCGCACGCACCTGGCTTTCCACGGCCTGCAACGCCTGATGGCCACCAATGAGCAGCGCACGCTGGCCGAGTCCGGCACAAATCGCGCCCAGTTGATTGATCACCCCAGCACCGCGTAGCACGCGCGCCGGGAACACCAGATTCTGTTGTGTCATCACTTGTTCTCTGTGTAACGGACGCCGGGCAACACGCACAGCATCTCATAAAGGATATTGGCCGCCAGCTGTGAGGTCATGCCGCTGATGTCATACGGCGGCGACACTTCCACCAGATCGCCGCCCACCAGGTTCAGCCCACGGCAGCCGCGCACGATCTCCAGCCCCTGCATCGAGGTCAAACCGCCCACTTCCGGCGTACCGGTACCGGGCGCCCATGCGGGATCGAAGCTGTCGATGTCGTAAGAGAGATACACCGGGCCGTCGCCGATACGCGCGCGCACCTCGGCCATCAGCGGCGTCATCGAGTGATACCAGCACTGCTCGGCAGGCACCAGATGGAAGCCCTGATCAACGCCCCATTGAAAATCGTCGGCGGCGTAACCTTGTGCGCGTTGGCCAATCTGCACCACGCGCTGACAGTCAAGCAGCCCTTCCTCCACCGCGCGGCGGAAGGTGGTGCCGTGCGCGATCTTCTCGCCAAACATCTCATCGTTGGTATCGGTATGCGCATCAATATGAATCAGGCCCATCGGCCCATGCTTCTTCGCCAGCGCGCGCAAAATTGGCAGCGTCAGCGTGTGATCGCCACCGAGCGTTAAGGGGATAATCGGCCAGTTATTCAGCTCGGTATAATAGCTTTCAATGATATCGACCGATTTCAACAGGCTGTAGGTGTTGATCGGCACATCCCCGAGATCGCCAACGCGCAACGAATCAAACGGCGCCGCGCCGGTGGCCATGTTGTAAGGGCGAATCATCACCGAATCGGCGCGAATGGCACGCGGCCCGTAGCGTGTGCCGCTGCGCTGCGAGGTGCCGATATCCAGTGGGATGCCAACAAAAGCCACATCTAAATCAGCCGGGGATTCCGCGGCGGGCAGACGCATCATGGTGCCGCGTCCGGCGAAACGAGGCATTTCATTACCGCCTTGCGGCTGAGGGAAATCGGTCATCATGGGCTCCTGCGGCTAAGTGAAGCCCATCATTACCCGGTTGGCTGACGGGAAAAATCCTTGACAGCAGATAATCACTTCAGAGATTACTTAACTTTAGTCAGCAATCACTGAAGGAAAATCGGTGCAGACGCTTCCCAATCTTAAACTGCTGCAGGTGTTTGCCAGCGTGGTGGAAAATCAGGGCTATTCACGCGCGCAGCAGGCGCTGAACATGACCACGCCCGCCATCAGCGCCTACATGAGCGAGCTGGAAAGCCAGCTCGGTTTTATCCTGTGCCAGCGCGGGCGCGGCGGCTTTACGCTCACCAGCAAAGGCGAGCAGTTTTATCGTTACAGCCAGGAGATGCTGGCGACGCTGGCGGGCTGGCAGGAGCAGGTGGAAACGCTGAAAAGCGCGCAGGGCGGGACGTTCTCGCTGGGCGTGGTGGATGCCACCGTCACCGACAGCACGCTGGATCTCCCCGCCGCCATTGCCCGCTTCAACCAGCGCTTTCCGGCGGTGTTTTTTAACCTGAGCGTGCGCGATCCCAATGAGCTGCAGCAGCAATTGCTGGAGGATCGGCTCGATTTGGCGATTGGCCACTTTCCGCTGCGTGCCAGCAATCTGGTGACCATCCCGCTGTATGAGGAGCAGCACTGGCTCTATTGCAGCCCGGAACATCCGCTGGCTGAGGGCCATCCAGATGTGCTTACCGTGCAGCAAACCGGCATGGTGACGCGACGTTACTGGAATCAACAGGAGCTGAACAAGCGCGGTTTCCGCCAGAGCAACGCGTCGGTAGAGAGTATCGAAGCGCAGCTGACGCTGATTCTCTCCGGCCGTTTTATCGGTTATCTGCCCGAACACTACGCGCGCAGCGGAGAACAGCAGGGCGCGCTGTGCCGCCTGCTGCCGCACCATTTCCACTTCCGCGCACCCTTCTCCTTTGCTTTTCGCCGCGGGCGCGCGCGTGAAACGCTGATCCGCGCGATGCGTGAAATTCTGAATCCAGCGCGAAAAAATAGCAGCGAAAGCTGACGCTGCGCCAATACTGTGTAAAAATACAGGCCAATTCAGCAAACAGTAATGAATATGGCCCTGACAGCAGCGATAAAAAGCCAGATTGCGCAATGGTATAAGGCGCTGCAGCAGCAGGTTCCTGACTTTATCCCGCGCGCGCCGCAGCGCCAGATGATTGCCGAAGTGGCGAAAAGTCTGGCCGGTGACGAAGGGCGCCATCTGGCGATTGAAGCGCCAACCGGCGTAGGAAAAACCCTCTCTTATCTGATTCCCGGCATTGCGGTGAGCCGCGCCGAGGAAAAACGGCTGGTGATCAGCACCGCCAATGTGGCGTTGCAGGATCAGATCTTCACGAAGGATCTGCCGCTGCTGAAGAAAATTATCCCCGATCTCACCTTTACCGCGGCCTTTGGCCGAGGACGCTATGTCTGCCCGCGTAACCTTGCGGCGCTGGCGGCCACCGAGGATCAGCAGGGCGATTTATTGCTCTATCTCGATGAAGAGGCGGTGAGCGGTTCCAAAGAGGAGCAGAAATTCTGCGCCAAACTGGAGAAACAACTCAGCAGCTACCGCTGGGATGGTTTGCGCGATCACACCGATGTCACCATCGACGATAGCCTGTGGAAGCGCCTCTCAACCGACAAAGCCAACTGCCTTGGCCATCACTGTCGCTGGTATCGCGAATGCCCGTTCTTTGTTGCGCGCCGCGAAATTGAGCAGGCGGATGTGGTGGTGGCGAACCATGCCTTGGTGATGGCGGCGATGGAGAATGAATCGGTGCTACCGCCGGCAAAAAACCTGATGCTGGTGCTGGATGAAGGTCATCATTTGCCAGAAGTGGCACGCGATGCGCTGGAGATGAGTGCGGAAATCACGCCGGGCTGGAGCAGTTTGCAGCTCGATCTGTTCGTGCGGCTGGTAGAAACCATCATGGCGCAGTTTCGGCCAAAATCGCCGCCGCCGCTCACCAATCCGGAACGCCTCAAAGGCCACTGCGATGAAATGCGCGAGCTGCTGCAAATTCTCTGCGACGCCCTCAATCCGCTGCTGCCGGGCAACAATCAACCGGGTGAATTCCGTTTTGTGCTGGGCGAACTGCCAGAAGAGTTGATCAGCCTCTGCGCGCGGCTGTTTAAGCTCAGCGATGCGCTGCGCGGCTTGAGTGAAGGATTGCTCAACGAGCTCGGCGATCAAACCGGTAAAGCCGACATTATGCGGCTGCATAAAGCCATCATTCAGCTCAATCGCCATTTCGGCTGGTTCGAATCGATCAGCAAACTGTGGCGGCTGGCGGCGATGGAGAAAGCCTCGAATGCACCGGTATCGAAATGGATTACGCGTGAAATTCGTGAAGGGCAGGCGCACCTGCTGTTCCACTGCGCGGGCATTCGCGTTAGCGATCAGCTGGAAAAAATCCTGTGGCGCAAAATCCCACACGTGGTGGTGACCTCCGCGACGCTGCGATCGCTGAACAGCTTTAACCGATTGCAGGAGATGTCTGGCCTGAGCGAAAAAGCGGGCGATCGTTTTGTGGCGCTGGATTCGCCGTTTAACCATATCGAACAGGGCAAGCTGGTTATCCCGCAGATGCAGTTTGAGCCGCTGATGGCGCAGGAAGCGGAACACATCGCTGAGATGGCGCGCTTTTTCCGCCAGCAAATTGCCGAAGAGCAGCACAAAGGCGTGCTGGTGCTGTTCGCCAGCGGGCGTGCGATGCAGCAGTTTGTCAGCCACGTTACCGATCTGCGCCTGTCGATGCTGGTGCAGGGCGATCAACCGCGTTCGCGGCTGGTGGCGCTGCATCGGGAACGCGTCGAAGCCGGCAAAACCAGTATTTTAGTTGGGCTGCAATCGTTCGCCGAAGGGCTGGATTTGAAGGGCGATCTGCTGTCGCAGGTACATATCCATAAAATCGCTTTTCCGCCGGTGGACAGTCCGGTAATTTTGACCGAGGGCGAATGGCTGAAGAGCCTGAAACGTTATCCTTTCGAGGTGCAGAGCTTGCCGAGCGCCTCCTTTACTCTGATTCAGCAGGTAGGACGTTTGATTCGCAGCCACAGCTGCTTTGGCGAAATCGTGATTTACGATCGCCGCCTGCTCAACAAAGCCTACGGCAGCCGACTGCTGGCCGCATTACCGGTGTTCCCGATTGAGCAACCGCCGATGCCGGAAGCCAGCGGTGAAAAAGCAAAAAAACGCCGCAGTAAGAAAACCTAATTATCAATGTTGGCAGCCGCATGGCGGCGCGCCCTGGAAGCGGGAATGCCTGATGGAACTGAACAAAATCATTAAAGAGATTGGGCGCGGTAAAAATCACGCGCGCGATATCGATTTCGACACCGCGCAGGCGTTGTACCGCGCGATGCTGGCGGGTGAAGTGCCGGAGCTGGAGCTGGGTGGCATCCTGATTGCGTTGCGTATCAAAGGCGAAGGCGAAGAGGAGATGCGTGGTTTTTATCACGCCATGCAGCAGCAGATGATGCAGCTGCAGGCACCTGCTAACCGCCCGATGCCGATTGTTATCCCCAGCTACAACGGCGCACGACGCCAGGGCAATCTGACGCCGCTGCTGGCGCTGCTGCTGGTGAAACTCGGCTTCCCGGTGCTGCTGCACGGCGTCAGCGATGATCCGACGCGCATCACCTCCGAAGCGGTGCTGGCGGCGCTGGACATCGCGCCGGTAACGTCTGCTGAACAGGCGCAGGCGAAGCTGGATAACGGCGAGCTGGCGTTTATCACCATCGACAACCTCTGTGCGCCGATGGCGAAACAGCTGTCGCTGCGCTGGCGCATGGGCGTGCGCAACAGCGCGCATACGCTGGCGAAGCTGGCCACGCCGTTTGCTGAGCGTGCGGCACTGCGCCTGGCCAGCGTGTCGCATCCGGAATATGTGCCGCGCGTGGGCAAATTCTTCCAGGATATTGATGCTCCGGCGATTCTGTTGAATGGCACGGAAGGTGAGGTGTACGCCAATCCGCAGCGCTGTCCGGCTATCAATTACATGCGCGGCGCGGGTAGCGAAGCGGAAGTGTGGGTTGAGCGCCAGCCGGAAGTGAGCGTGGAACTGCCGGAAAGCAAAAGCGCAGCGGATACCGCCGCGTGGATCAAGCAGGTGTTAGCCGGTGAACGCGCGGTGCCGCAGGCGCTGCGATTGCAGCTGGCATGCTGTTTGGTGGCGACCGGTGAATCGGCCAACCTGGCGGATGCGGAAGCGCGTTTGCAATTGGCAGAGATTTAAAGATTAAAGCCATTGAATTAAGCGCCTTACTTATAGCATGCACAATCTGTAGCGGCGCGATTAATCGCGCTTTTCAATGGCGGTAATGTGCCCATCCAGATAATGCGCAATAAATTGCGCCGCTACGGTACGCGCAAACATCCGCCATGCATGGCGACCGCGATCAGGCTTTCGCCAGCACGCTCTCCACTAACTGCTGCCAGAAGGTAATGCCGATTGGCAGCAGCTCATCGTTAAAGTCGTAGTTGGCGTTATGCAGCGGTGCGGAAGGTGTCGCGCCATCGGCACCTAACCAGAAATAGGCGCCGGGACAGGCTTCCAGCATGCAGGCAAAATCTTCGGATGCCATGGAAGGGTTAACCTGCCAGTTGACCTGCGCTTCACCGAGCAGATCGACACCGACCGCGCGCACCTGTTCTGCCTGCTCGGCATGGTTGGCGGTGACCGGATAACCGGGATACCAGTGAATCTCGCCGCTGACGCCAAATGGGCGCGGCAAGGTAGTGACAAAATCCTCAATCAGACCGCGCACGCGATTACGTACGTCGGTCTGCAAACATCGCACCGTGCCGCGTAACACGATCTGCTCAGGAATGACGTTAATCGCTTCGCCGCCGTGAATCTGTGTCACGCTCACCACGGCGGAGGCCAGCGGCGACAGGCGACGTGAAGGAATGGTTTGCAGCGCCAGAATCAGTTCCGCCGCCACAACCATCGGATCGGCACCGCTTTCCGGCATCGCCGCATGACAGCTTTTACCGTGCAGGGTAATTTCAAACGAATCGAGTGACGCCATCATCGCGTCCGGATTTACCGCCAGCGTTCCTACCGGCATCCCCGGCCAGTTGTGCATGGCGTAAACCGCATCCATCGGGAAGCGCTGGAACAGACCTTCTTCCACCATCTTGCGTGCGCCACCGAGGTTCTCCTCAGCGGGCTGGAAGATAAAGTGGAGTGTGCCGCTGAAGTTTCGCGTGGCGGCGAGCTGACAGGCTGCGGCCAGCAGAATGGCGGTGTGGCCATCGTGACCGCAGGCGTGCATGACGCCGGTTTTCTGTGACTTCCACTGCGGAGTGCCTTTTTCGGTAATCGGCAACGCGTCCATATCGGCACGCAGGCCAATAATCGGACCGGGACCGTTTTCTAATGTGCCAATGACGCCAGTGCCCGCCAGGCCACGAAACACCTGTAATCCGGCATCAGCCAGAACGTTAGCGACTAGCTCGCTGGTTTGCTGCTCCTGGTAACCCAGCTCAGGATGTTGATGTAACTGACGACGCCAGTGCAGGGCGTTTTCCAGCAGGACAGCAGGCAGGCTCATAAGGTAAGGCTCTCCATCAGCAGCAGTGGCTGCAAAATAATGTATTTACTGTAGTGGCAAGCGCATGGCGGCGTCTATCGTGGAGCGTAAGAATTTGGCTATAGGGTATAGCGGAATGGAATAAAGCATTGGCTCGATCGGCCCCTTCTCCCGCGAGCGGGAGAAGGCTGGGATGAGGGGAATGCTGCACAATGTTGAAAGGTGCGCGCTGTCCCTCACCCTAACCCTCTCCCGCAGGTGTTCAGTCCGGGGAGATCGTGAACACTTGTTCGGGGACATGGTAGACACTTACAACTAAGGCATAAGAACCCGTTTATGGAGTCGCTTATGCCCTGGGATGCGAGAGATACCATGTCATTACGTACTGAGTTTGTTCTGCTCGCCTCGCAAGACGGGGCGAACATCCGCGAGCTGTGCCGCCGCTACGGCATTTCTCCCGCCACCGCCTATAAGTGGCTTCGCCGCTGGGCTGAGGAAGGGCCGTCCGGTCTTCAGGACCGCTCACGCACGCCCCGTCATTCCCCCGGCAGGTCGCCCGACGACATCACTGACCTGCTGCGTATGGCGCATGAGCTTCATCAGCGCTGGGGAGCACGCAAGATTAAGCGCTGGCTCGAAGAACGCGGACACCGCATGCCCGCCTTCAGCACCGTCCATAACCTGATGGCCCGCCACGGCCTGCTGCCGGGACTGGCTCCGGGTATCCCGGTCACGGGGCGCTTTGAACACGCGGCCCCGAACCAGCTCTGGCAGATGGATTTTAAGGGCCACTTTCCCTTTGGCGGCGGCCGCTGCCATCCGCTTACCCTGCTGGACGACCATTCCCGGTTCTCGCTGTGCCTTGTGCACTGCGCTGACGAACGGCGCGAGACGGTACAGGAGCAGCTGGTCAGCGTCTTTGAGCGCTACGGCCTGCCGGACCGGATGACGATGGATAACGGCTCACCGTGGGGCGACACGACCGGGACCTGGACGGCAGTGGAGCTGTGGCTGATGCGGCAGGGTATCCGGGTGGGCCACTCCCGGCCTTACCATCCGCAGACGCAGGGCAAGCTGGAGCGCTTTCACCGCAGTCTGAAGGCGGAAGTGTTGCAGGGAAAGTGGTTCGCGGATAGCGGAGAGCTGCAGCGCGCCTTCGACCACTGGCGGGCAGTCTACAACCTTGAACGCCCGCATGAGGCGCTGGATATGGCGGTGCCGGCGTCGCGCTATCAGCCATCATCGCGGCAGTACAGCGCCCGCGCAACGTCACCGGAATACGACGAGGGCGTGATGGTCAGGAAGGTGGATATCAGCGGGAAGCTGAGCGTAAAAGGCGTCAGCCTGAAGGCAGGCAAGGCGTTCAGGGGAGAGCGGGTTGGGCTGAAGGAGGCGCGGGAAGACGGTTACTACGAAGTGTGGTGGTACAGCACAAAGGTGGGGGTGATCGACCTGAAGAATAAGTCGATCACCATGGGTAAGAATGTTAAAAAGTGTTCACCATGTCCCTGAACACCCGTTTACCATGTCCCCGGACCGTACACAGGCGGGAGAGGGGATTGATCGGCGTGCGCGGGTGAGCCTGTAATTTAAATTGTGTAATTGCCTGTTTTTGATATGTTCCCGACATCACGGAGACAGGTAATTATTATGGATGAACAAAAACTCAAAGCCCTTGCTGCCGAACTGGCAAAGGGCCTCAAAACGGAAGCTGACCTCAATCAGTTTTCACGCATGCTTACGAAGCTTACCGTCGAAGCCGCGCTCGGCGCAGAGCTCACTGAGCACCTCGGGCACGAAAAAAACCAGCCCAAAAAAGGCAGTAACGCCCGCAACGGCTACTCCGCTAAAACGCTGCTCAGCGATGATGGCAAAGTCGAAATCAACACGCCACGCGATCGCGAAGGCACCTTTGAGCCGCTACTTATCCGTAAAAACCAGACGCGCATTACCCAGATGGACCGGCAAATCCTCTCGCTCTACGCCAAAGGCATGACCACGCGGGAAATCGTTGCGACATTCAAAGAGATGTACGACGCTGACGTGTCGCCCACACTGATATCGAAGGTGACGGATGCGGTTCAGGAGCAGGTCACCGAGTGGCAGAACCGCCCGCTCGACTCGCTGTATCCTATTGTTTACCTTGACTGTATCGTAGTGAAAGTCCGTCAGGACGGCAGCGTCATAAACAAATCCGTTTTCCTGGCGCTCGGCATCAATGCCGAAGGCCACAAGGAACTGCTGGGCATGTGGATAGCGGAAAACGAGGGGGCGAAGTTCTGGCTGAGCGTGCTGACAGAGCTTAAAAATCGTGGTCTGGAAGACATTCTCATCGCCTGCGTTGATGGCCTGAAAGGCTTCCCGGACGCGATAAACAGCGTGTACCCCCAGACGCGCGTGCAGCTGTGCGTGGTGCATATGATCCGCAACAGCCTGAAATACGTCACGTGGAAAGACTACAAAGCCGTCACGCGTGATCTGAAGGCGATTTACCGCGCCCCAACGGAAGAAGGCGGCCTTGCGGCGCTGGATGCGTTCGCTAAATCCTGGGATGAACGTTATCCGCAAATCAGTAAAAGCTGGCGGGCTCACTGGGTGAACCTGAGCACGTTGTTCGCTTATCCGGAAGATATCCGCCGTGCGATTTACACGACGAACGCCATCGAATCGTTGAACAGCGTGATCAGACAGGCGATCAAAAAACGGAAGGTGTTCCCGACGGATGAGTCAGTGCGAAAGGTGATCTGGCTGGCAACGGAAGCGGCGGCGGCGGCGAAATGGACAATGCCGATCATCAACTGGCGGCTGGCGATGAGCCGCTTTATTATCGAATACGGTGACCGCCTGAGCGGCCACCTTTAAGGGTGGGCAGTTACACAGAATTATTTACAGGGTCGCGCGGGTTGGACGTTATTTCTGCATCGGCAGGTTGAGACCGTGCTCCTGCGCGCAGCTTTGCGCTAATTCGTAACCTGCATCCGCGTGACGCATTACGCCAGTGGCCGGATCGTTCCACAGCACGCGGCCCAAACGCGCATCCGCTTCTTTGCTGCCGTCACAGACAATCACCACGCCGGAGTGCTGAGAGAAGCCCATGCCGACGCCGCCGCCATGATGCAGGCTCACCCAGGTCGCGCCGCCCGCAGTGTTCAGCAAGGCATTCAGCAGCGGCCAGTCTGAAACCGCATCTGAACCATCTTTCATCGCTTCGGTTTCACGGTTCGGTGAAGCCACGGAACCGCAGTCCAGGTGATCGCGACCAATCACAATGGGCGCTTTCAGCTCGCCGTTACGCACCATTTCGTTGAACGCCAGCGCCGCTTTGTGACGCTCGCCGAGGCCCAGCCAGCAGATACGCGCCGGTAAGCCCTGGAAGGCAATACGCTCCTGCGCCATATCCAGCCAGCGATGCAGATTGTGGTGATCCGGGAACAGCTCTTTCAGTTTGGCATCGGTCTTGTAGATATCTTCGGCATCGCCCGACAGCGCTACCCAGCGGAACGGGCCTTTGCCTTCACAGAACAGCGGACGAATATAGGCGGGCACAAAGCCGGGGAAATCGAAGGCATTCTTCACGCCTTCATCCAGCGCCACCTGACGGATATTGTTACCGTAATCCACGGTCGGCACGCCCATATGATGGAAATCGAGCATCGCCTGCACATGTACCGCCATGGAGGCACGCGCGGCTTTCTCCACCGCCTTCGGATTGCTGACGCGCTCAGCTTCCCAGCGCGCCACATCCCAACCCACCGGCAGATAGCCGTTGATCGGATCGTGCGCCGAGGTCTGATCGGTGACGATATCCGGCTTCATGCCGCCCGCTTTGGCACGTTTTACTAGCTCTGGCACAATTTCAGCGGCGTTGCCCAGCAGGCCAACAGAAATAGCGCGCTTCTCTTTATTCGCCTGATCGATCAGTTTCAGCGCGTCGTCGAGCGTGTAGGCTTTATGGTCGACATAGCGGGTGCGGATACGGAAATCGATACGCGACTCCTGGCACTCAATGGCTAACACGCTGGCACCGGCCAATACGCCCGCCAGCGGTTGTGCGCCGCCCATGCCGCCCAAACCGGCGGTGAGGATCCAGCGACCGCTCAGATCGCTGTCGTAATGCTGGCGACCGGCTTCGGCGAAGGTCTCAAACGTTCCCTGCACGATGCCCTGCGCACCGATGTAGATCCACGATCCGGCCGTCATCTGGCCGTACATCATCAGGCCTTTTTTATCCAGCTCGTGGAAGTGATCCCACGTCGCCCAATGCGGTACCAGGTTGGAGTTGGCCAGCAGCACGCGCGGCGCATCGGCATGGGTACGGAACACGCCCACCGGTTTGCCAGACTGGATCAGCAGCGTCTCATCCGGCTGTAACGCACGCAGCGAACGCAGGATCTGCTCGAAGCACTCCCAGTTGCGTGCGGCTTTACCGATGCCGCCGTACACCACCAGATCTTCCGGGCGTTCCGCCACGTCAGGATCGAGGTTGTTCTGGATCATGCGGTAGGCCGCTTCAATCAACCAGTTGGCGCAGTGCAATTCATTACCGCGCGGCGCACGGATTTCACGGGCTACAGCCTGAGTCAAAGTTTCGCTCATCATCGATTCCTTAATTAACAGTCTTACGCTTACTTGGCAGCAGCGCGGTAAGGGATTCTGGCCAGGCTGAATCGCTGGCCCACAGGCGCATGGATTCAATATCCGGCGCCAGTAAACGGTCGTGATCGAGGAATGCCACGTTCGCGCGGATGCGGCGCATCTCTTGCTCTAGCGTTGGCGAGCTCTGCAGCGGGCGGTGGAAATCGATACCTTGCGCGGCGGCCATCGCTTCAATGCCTACCACGGCGGCGGTGTTAAAGCACATGCTGCCGAGGCGACGGGCGGCGTAAGTGGCCATTGAGACGTGATCTTCCTGGTTGGCCGAGGTCGGCAGGCTGTCAACGCTGCCCGGATGCGCGAGCGATTTATTCTCGGAAGCCAGCGCCGCTGCCGTCACCTGCGCAATCATAAAGCCGGAGTTAACACCGCCGTCGTTGACGAGGAACGGTGGCAGGCCAGAAAGACCGGTATCCAGCAGCAGCGCCAGACGACGCTCGGAAATGGCACCGATTTCGGCAATCGCCAGCGCCATAATGTCGGCGGCAAAGGCGACCGGCTCGGCGTGGAAGTTGCCGCCGGAGATGACATCGCCGCTGTCGCTGAACACCAGCGGGTTATCGGAAGCCGCGTTAGCTTCAATCTGCAACACGCGCGCGGCGTGCGTCAGGTTATCAAGGCAGGCGCCCATCACCTGTGGCACGCAGCGAATCGAGTAGGGATCCTGCACGCGGCCACAGTGGGTGTGCGAGCTGAGAATTTCGCTACCGGCTAATAAAGAGGAGACGGCGGCGGCGACGTTGATCTGTCCCACCTGACCGCGCGCCTCGTGAATACGCGCATCATAAGGTTTTACTGAACCTTTGATCGCTTCCAGCGATAACGCACCGGCCATCAAGCCAGCGGCGAACAGATTTTCCGCTTCGAACAGGCCGCGTAACGCCAGCGCAGTTGAGACCTGGGTGCCATTCAATAGCGCCAGGCCCTCTTTTGGCCCCAGCACGATTGGCGGTAAGCCAACGCGCGCCAACCCTTCGGTGGCGGGGATCAGTTGGCCATCCACGCGCACCTGGCCTTCGCCGATCAGCATCAGCGACATGTGCGCCAGCGGTGCCAGATCGCCGGATGCGCCGACCGATCCTTTCTCCGGAATACACGGCATCACACCGGCGTTGAACAGCGCCAGCAGGGCTTCGATCAGTTCGATGCGCACGCCGGAATGACCGCGTGCCAGGCTAATAATTTTGGTGGCCACCACCAAACGCGCGACATTGTCGGGCAGCAGATCGCCCAATCCCACGCTGTGCGACAGCACCAGATTGCGTTGCAGTTCGGCCAATCGCGCCGAGGGAATCTGCGTCTGCGCCAGCTTGCCGAAACCGGTATTGATGCCGTACACCACGTTGCCGGATGCGACGATGGCATCAACGGTTTCATGGGCACGATCGATCGCCGCACGCGCGTCATCCGCCAACGTGAGCGTAACCTTGCTTTGATAGATGGTGCGCAAGGTCGCGAGGTCCACTTCACCGGGAACGAGGCGAATTTCCTGAACCGAACCTGACATAGTCTACTCCTGTCTATACAAGTGATCTGGCATATATCGGACGCCAGTATTTTGCGATGTGGCTGTCCGATTTACCGTGGATTGCGATGAGTGAAGCATAAGTGTCTAATCTTGTCTATACAAGTAGCAAGCGCTATGCCAGATTGTTCTGGTTCTGTGAAATACCGCGCAGTGCGCTGTAGCAGACGCAACGGCGTCAAGGGTGCACCGAAACAGGGCGAAAGCTGCACCAATGCTGAGCTGTCTGCACAATTAGATGTATATACATTTACGGGCTGAGACAGTAAACTTTGGGCATTATTCATAAAAGGAACAGGAAATGGCCGAGCAAACAGCAGTAGCACAGCTGGCTGCGGCGATGGGCGATGAGCCCGCGCCAATTTACCAGCGGGTGAAGCAGGCGATCGTCAGCCAGATCCGCGAAGGTCACTGGAAAGCCAACCAGCGGGTGCCATCTGAAAGTGAGTTGGTGAACGAGTTGGGCGTGAGCCGCATGACCATCAACCGCGCGTTGCGTGAGCTGACCAGCGAGGGTTTTCTGGTGCGCATGCAGGGCGTTGGCACCTTTGTCGCGGAGATGAAGGGCTACACGGCAATGCTGGAAGTGCACAATATTGCCGATGAGATCGCTCAGCGTGGTCATCAGCACAGCTGCAAAATTTTATCGATTGGCCAGATGAAGGCCGACCCCGAGCAGGCAGCGGTGTTGGGCTTATCTACCGGCCAAACGCTGTTTCACTCGCTGATTGTGCATTACGAAAACGACTTGCCGGTGCAGCTGGAAGATCGTCTGGTCAATCCGCTGGTGGCACCGGATTATCTCAGTCAGGATTATCATCAGCTGACGCCGTACACCTATTTAATGCGCGTGGCGCCGTTGACCGCCGGTGAGCATATTGTTGAAGCGGTGCTGCCGGATCTGCGCCAGCGTAAGCATCTGGCGCTGGATGAACATGAGCCGTGTCTGCTGATTCGTCGCCAGACGTGGAGCGACAATAAGATTGTGACTTACGCGCGTTTGCTCTATCCGGGCTCGCGTTATAAGTTGCTGGGGCGTTTTCGAGGGCATGGTTAAGCGTTGCTTCCCCTCACCCTAGCCCTCTCCCGCGGGCGGGAGAGGGGACTAGCCGGTGCGGTTTGGGATAATTGAGCTGAATCGAGGTGTTCATCGCTGAATTTACTCGTTCATCGCTGGATCTACTCGTTCATCGCTCGATCGGCTCCTTCTCCCGCTGGCGGGAGAAGGTTGGGATGAGGGGAATGCGGCTCTCACTCTACCCGGCTAAGCGCCACGAACAGCAGTTGGGCATCCGGCGTTTGGGGTGCCAGCTGCGTAGGCTCATCCAGCCACCAGATCCCCTGATTCATGGCCAGCGTTTCTCCGCCTGGCATTTGCCACGAACCCGCCACCACCCACGCCACGCCGTGTTCACTGCTAACCGTTTGTTTTGCGATCGCCACCTCTGAATGCCAGCTATCGCGCCGCGTCATGATATTAAAGTCCTGACAGCTGCCGCTAATTTTGGCCTCAACTGCCCATTCACCCGGAAATGCCCACGGCTGCAGCGGCGTTAAGCGCCGTTGCGCGTGCTCACTCTCCAGCACAACGCTGTCGCCGTGTAGCAGGGTAATCACGCGGTCGATGCCGGGGAAGGGCGAAAACGGCCCGTCGGCGGAGATGGTCGCGATGCTGGCACGCCAGGCAAACTGCGCTGCGCCTGGCGGATAGCTGATGATTTCGCGCGTCTCGCCGCCGCCGTTACGCCAGCGGCTCACCGGCAGTTGCTCATAGGTAAAACGCGTTCTCATTGCAGCGCCCTCATCGCCTCGGCAAAGCGCGCCGCTGCTACTTCTTCGGCCGGATGATGGCCATGATGAATCACCTGTTTACCGGCCACAAATACGTCGCGAATCTGCTCGCGCTGCCCGCCAAACAGCCAGCGATTCAGCAGCGAAGCGCTGCTCACGCTGCCGAGAAATGCATCTTCTGCCAGCACCAACCAATCGGCACGTTTGCCCGTCCCCAGTTCGCCCGCTGCTAAACCGCACGCCTGCGCGCCACCCTGCGCGGCTTGCTGCCACAGCAGATCGCCCACCGAAGGTTGATTCGGCAATGTGATGCGGTTGCGACGGCGATCGCGTAGTCGCTGGCCGTACTCCAGCCAGCGCAGCTCCTCCAGCGCGCTAAGCGAAACATGGCTGTCGGAACCAATGCCCCAGCGGCCGCCGCGTGCAATGTACTCAACCGCCGGGAAAATGCCGTCGCCGAGGTTGGCTTCAGTGGTCGGACATAAACCGGCCACCGCGCCGCTTGCCGCCATGCGTTGAATCTCATCGTCATCCAGATGGGTAGCGTGAATCAAACACCAGCGCTGATCGACATTAAAGCGGTTGAGCAGCCAGGCCACCGGACGTTCGCCGCTCCACGTCAGGCTGTCATTCACCTCTTTTTCCTGCTCGGCAACGTGAATGTGCACCGGCACATCCTGCGGGCAGGCGGTTAACACCTCATGCATTTGCGCTTCACTCACCGCGCGCAGCGAATGGAAACAGATGCCATGATTAAGCAGCGGTTTATCCGCGCTCCAGCTCGCCACGCGCTGCTGCTGTTGCAGGTAGGCTTCAGTTTGCTGGATGAAACGGCGCTGACCGTCGCTGGCCGGCTGCGCACCAAAGCCGCTGTAGCTATACAGCACCGGCAGCAAAGTTTGGCCGATGCCTGCCGTGTCTGCCGCTGCCATTAAATGCAGCAGCATTGCATCATCGGCATACGGCTGCCCATGCGGATCGTGGTGTAGATAGTGGAATTCCGCCACCTGGCTGTAACCGCCTTTTAGCATGTCGATGTAGAGATGCGTGGCGATATCGCCAACCTGCTGCGGCGATAGCCGCTGCACCATGCGGTACATCAGATCGCGCCATGTCCAGAAGCTGTCCTGCGGATCGCCCGCCACTTCGGTTAACCCAGCCATCGCGCGCTGAAAGGCGTGCGAATGCAGATTGGCAATCGCCGGGATAACCGATCCAGCAAGGCGCGTGGCCGTACCGGGTTCGCTATCAGGCGTGAGTTCAGTGATTTGGCCGGCTGCGTTGGTGGTGATCAGCACGTGCTCATGCCAGCCGTCGGCCAGCAATGCGCGTGGGGCAAAATACGTTGTCATGGTTGATCCTGCATGGCGGAAAGTTGTATATACATATACATACTTTGATGCGCAGTGTAAATCGCCGAACGTGAAGGGGAGTGTGATGGCAGAAGCGAAGCAGATCGACAGCCTGTGGCTGGGGGCCGACATCGTTACGATGCGTGACGGACACTACAATCTGATTGCCGACGGCGCGCTAGCGGTCGATCAGGGAAAACTGATTTGGGTGGGGCCACGCAGCGATTGCCCGGCTTTCGCACCGCGTAAACAGCACGAATTTTCCGGCGGCATCATTACGCCTGGTTTAGTGGATTGCCACACGCATCTGGTGTTTGGCGGCGATCGCAGCCAGGAGTTTGAGCAGCGTTTGAATGGCGTCAGCTATGCGGAGATTGCGGCGCAGGGCGGCGGCATCCTCTCCACGGTTCGCGCCACGCGAGCTGCAACTCAGCAAGAGCTGGTGGCAAGCGCGCGTTGGCGGCTGGATCGTCTGCTGGCGGAAGGCGTGACCACGGTAGAGATCAAATCCGGTTACGGCCTCGATGAAGCCAGCGAGCTCACGATGCTGCGGGCCATCCGCGAGCTGGCGGAAACGGTGCCCGCCGATGTACAGGCCACCTGTTTAGCCGCGCACGGTTTCCCGCCGGAGTTTAAAGACAACCCGCAAGGCTGGATCGATATCATCTGCCAACGCCTGTTACCGCAGGTAAAAGCAGACGGTTTGGCGGATGCGGTGGATGCATTCTGCGAACATTTAGCCTTTTCACCGCAGCAGGTCAACGCGGTATTCGATGCCGCTAAAGCCTTAGATTTGCCGGTGAAACTGCATGCCGAGCAGCTTTCCGCGCTGGGCGGCGCGGCGCTGGCGGCGCGTTACGGTGCGCTCTCCGCCGATCATCTGGAATATGCGACTGAAGAGGATTGTAAAGCGATGGCACAGCACGGCACCGTGGCGGTGCTATTGCCGGGCGCGTTTTATCTGCTGCGCGAAACCCAGCGTCCGCCGGTCGCACTGTTCCGGCAACACGGCGTGCCGATGGCGCTGGCCAGCGATGCCAATCCGGGCACCTCACCGGCGCTATCGCTGCGCCTGATGCTGAATATGGGCTGCACGCTGTTTGGTCTGACGCCGGAAGAGGCGCTGGCTGGCGTGACGCTGTGGGGCGCTAAAGCGCTGGGCTTAGCGCAATCGCACGGTTCGCTGGAAGCGGGCAAGGTGGCGAATTTTGTTCACTGGCCGCTGGCGCGTCCGGCAGAGCTGGTTTACTGGCTGGGCGGCGAATTGCCGTGCCAGGTTATCTATCGTGGAGAAGCGCAATGACCTCTTTTCATTTCACCGCCGGCAGGATTCCGTTGCTGGTTAGCATTCCGCATGCGGGCACCCAATTAACGCCAGAAGTTGAGGCCGGATTGAGCGACGCGGCGTGCGGCCTGCCGGACACCGATTGGCATCTGCCGCTGCTGTACGATTTTGTCCGCGATTTGGGTGCCAGCGTGCTGATTGGCCACTATTCGCGCTTTGTGATTGACCTCAATCGTCCGGCGGACAATCAACCGCTCTACACCACGGCGACCACCGGTTTATATCCGGAAACGTTATTCGACGGCAGCCCAACCTTTGTCGCGGGTAAAACGCCGAGTGCTGAGGTGCGTCAGGGCTATCTGGACACCATCTGGCAGCCGTATCACCAGCAGCTGCAGCAGGAGCTGGCGCGCCTGAAGGCGCAGCACGGTTACGCGCTGCTGTTTGATGCACACTCGATCGCCTCCGTCATTCCGCGCCTGTTTGACGGGCGTTTGCCGGATCTCAACATCGGCACCAATGATGGCGCCAGCTGTTCAACGCCGGTGATTGAAGCGATTAAACAGGTTTGTACGGCACAAAACGATTACAGCTGGATCGCTAACGGACGCTTTAAAGGTGGCTATATTACGCGCGCCTACGGCCAGCCGGAGCAGGGCGTGCAGGCGGTGCAGCTGGAGCTGGCGCAGCTTAATTATATGGATGAGACGCCGCCGTTTGCCTGGCAACAGGACCGCGCTGGGCAGCTACAGAAGGTGCTAAAACCGCTGCTGCAGGCGTTTATTGAAGCGGGTAAACCCGTTTAACCCTCCGCACAAACCGTAGCGGCGCGATTTATCGCGCGTATTAATGGCGGCATTATGCCCATCCAGAAATGGCGCAATAAATTGCGCCGCTTGTATCTTGAATGTGTTGCTGGTTAGCTACCAGCAACATGAAACGGAGGCAGCTTTTTGCGCCGCTTAAGACCCGATCTTGCTTCGTAGCTTTAAGCCCTCCGTTTCTCCTTTCACGCCAGCAACTACTCTGAACGGTAACCAGAAGCTCTGACTTCGTATGTACAAGGCTAGATGGCGTGATGGTTTAAGTGAAAGGGAGATATCCGATGTTCTGTCTTGGTATTGATGTCAGCAAAAACAAACTCGACCTCTGCCTGTTCCCCGGCAACGGCAAAAAGAAAACGAAATCCATCAAAAATCAGGTCGGCGTAGAACGTGACATCTGCGACTGGCTCCAGAAGCAGAAGTGCCCGCCAGAGCAGGTGATGGTGGTGATGGAAGCGACCAGCGTCTATCACGAAAACGTCGCTTACGGGCTGCACGGGAACACGCCCGTGACGGTCTGTATCGGCAATCCGCAACGGGTCAGGGAGTTTGCCCGCGGAATGGGTATCCTGACCAAAAATGACGCGGTCGACGCCTGGGTGCTGGCCCGTTACGGCGAGCTGAAACAGCCCGATGCCTGGGTTCCGCCGCCACCGGAAGTCCGCAAGCTGAAAGACCTGCTGCGTCTGCGTGACGCCATCGTTGAAGATGTGCAGCGCGCGACGAACAGGCTCGAGAAGGCGAACTCAACCCAGACGGCGGGCGAGGTGACCGACTCGCTTGAAAGAACAAAAAAATCGCATGAAAAGGAGCTGAAGCGAATAAACGCGCTGATTGACGACCACATGGATAAGAATGATGGTCTGAAAGATGATCTTAAGCTGCTGGAGTCGATAAAAGGTATCGGCGGCGTAGTGGGAACGACCATGCTGTCGGTGCTGCGTACGTGCCAGTTCCGCAATGCGGGTCAGGTAGCGGCGTGGCTGGGCGTGGTGCCGGTCGAGAAGACGTCAGGCAGTTCGGTGAGAGGGCTGGCCCGGATGTCGAAAACCGGTCCCGCCGACGTGAGAGCGAAGCTGTATATGGCCGCGATAGTAGCGGCAAGGTGGAATCGCCCCGTAAGAGCGCTGTATGAAAGGCTGATGGCGAAGGGCAAGCCAGCCAAAGTGGCGCTGGGAGCGGTGATGCGCAAACTGGTCCATCTCTGCTTCGGTGTGCTTAAAACACGAGAGCCGTGGAACGAAAACTACGTAGCTACCGCTTGACGTTCAAGACGGTAGCTACGATTCATTACTCTGCACCACCACTATGCACATCCTGCCCCCATACGGTGCAGCATTGATCGCGCTGCGTGACAATCCCCCTGATTCTGCAGCTTTGCCATTTTGGCATAGCGCTTGCTAGGTTGTATGTACAAGTAAACACCACGCAGCGATTATGATTTTTTATACTGGCTGGCTCACAAAAAGCTTATGCCGACAATGATCTGCCGCACGCTAACTTGTATATACATGAAAGGTCATCTGCAAAAATATCACCCGCAGAGACCGAGAAACTCGATAAATAACCAGGAGAAGCCGCATGACGTACCGCGCCCCGATTCGCCGTTTTTGCCTCACGACCCTGTTTGCCAGCCTGATGATCAGCGGTGTTGCTGTACAGGCGAAAGAGTGGAAATCGATCACTATCGCTACTGAAGGCAGCTATGAACCCTGGAACCTGACGCTGCCGGGCGGCAAGTTAGGCGGCTTTGAACCTGAACTGATGGAAGATCTGTGCAAGCGCATGGGCATTCAGTGCAAGCTGGTGGTGCAGAACTGGGACGGCATGATCGCTGGCCTGAATGCCGGTAAATATGACGTGATCATGGATGCGATTGTCATCACGCCAGATCGCAAAAAAGTGGTCAACTTCACCGCGCCTTATGCTTCAACGCCCGCCACCTTTATCACCACCAAAGACAGCCCGCTGCTGCCGGCCGATCACAACATCATCAAGCTGCATGACGATGAAAAAGAGATCAACGCAGCGATTGCCCCGCTGAAAGCGGCGCTGAAGGGCAAAACCATCGGCATTGCCTCTGGCACCGTCTACACGCCGTTTATCGATAAGTACTTCAAAGGTGATGCCGACGTACGCGAATACACCTCGTCGGCGGATGCGATGCTTGATCTGCAATCGGGTCGTATCGATGCGGTATTCGATGATGTGACCTTTGCGCAATCGATGCTGGCGCGTAAAGAGAACAATAACCTGGTCTTCAGCGGCCCGCAGCTCGGCGGCCCGATCTGGGGCGAGGGCGAAGCGATGGGCGTGCGCATGGCGGATAACGATTTGAAAGCCAAGCTGGATGAGGCGATTCATGCCGCGCTGGCCGATGGCACGGTGAAAAAGCTCAGTGAGAAGTGGTTTAAAACTGACGTAACCCCGTAAGTGAGGTGAAAGATGATGAGCCTGCTGAGTTTTGGTGCTGATGGCTGGGGCCGCCTGATCCTGAGCGCCGCCTGTACCACGCTGCTGCTGTCGCTGGTGGCGCTGATGATTGGTGCGGTGGTCGGTTCCGGTGTGGCGGCGGCCAAGTTATCACCTCAGCGCTGGCTGCGCTGGTTAGGTGAAGGCTATTCGGTGGTGTTTCGCGGCATCCCGGAACTGCTGGTGATCTACCTGTTCTATTTTGGTGGATCCGGCCTGATTACGCTGGTCGGGCAGATGTTTGGCGCGGATGGCTTTATCGAAGCGCCGCCGTTCCTGATTGGTGCGCTGGCTATCGGGCTCATCTCGGGTTCGTATCAGGGTGAAGTGTATCGCGCGGCGCGTCTGGCGCTGGCCAAAGGCGAAGTCGAAGCGGCAGTGGCGATAGGCATGCCGCGTTGGCGTATCGCGCAACGCATTCTGTTGCCGCAGGTGGTGCGCTATGCGCTGCCGGGCATGTCGAATGTGTGGCAGATGAGCCTGAAAGACTCGGCGCTGGTGTCGGTCACCGGCATCGTCGAGCTGATGCGCGCCAGCCAGGTCGCCGCCGGATCTACGCGCGATTACTTCACCTTCTATCTGGTCGGCGCTGCCTGTTATCTGGTGCTGACGCTGCTGTCTAATCATGCGTTTCGCCGGGCAGAGTCGCGCCTCGGTCGTGCGTGGCAAAGTCGCACTGCGGCACAGCATTAAGGAGCAGCAGCATGATCGATTTCGCCTTTCTCTCTGACACCTTCCTCAAGCTGAGCGCCGCGCTGCCGGTGACGCTGGGCCTGTTTATCAGCGCCTTTCTCTGCGGCGGCATTCTGGCGATCGGTATTTTGTCACTGCGTATGAGCCGCTGGCGCGTGCTAAGCGGCTTTGCGCGCGGCTATATTCTGGTGTTTCGCGGTTCGCCGCTGATGATCCAGCTGTTTCTCATCTATTACGGCCTTGGCCAGTTTGGCGTGATCCGCCACAGCTTCGTCTGGCCGTTCCTGCGCGAGCCGTTCATCTGTGCGGTGCTGGCGCTGTCGCTGTGCACCGCGGCCTATACCGCCGAGATTCTGCGCGGCGCATTGCTGGCCGTGCCCGCCGGACAAGTGGAAGCCGGGCTAGCCTGCGGCATGTCGCGCTGGCTGCTGCTGCGCCGCATTATTGCGCCGATCATGTTGCGCTATGCGCTGCCGGCGTACTCCACCGAAGCGATCCTGCTGGTGAAATCCACCGCGTTAGCCAGTCTGGTGACCGTTTGGGACGTGACCGGTGTGGCGCAGCAGATCATTCAACGCACCTATCGCACCATGGAAGTCTTTATCTGCGCGGCGGCCATCTACCTGATTCTCAACTTTATTATCGTCCAGCTGTACGGGCTGTTAGAGCGCCATCTGAGTGCGCAGCATCGTGCCGCAAAAAAGCCGTTGCCCGCCGTTAAACCGCTTGCCGGAGAGTAATATGCATCACACATCACCCGTTACCTTATCCGCCACCGATATCCATAAATCTTTTGGCGCGATGGAAGTTCTGAAAGGCATTTCGCTGCAGGCACATCAAGGCGATGTCATCTCAATTCTCGGTGCCAGCGGCTCGGGCAAAAGCACCTTGCTGCGCTGCATCAACCTGCTGGAAACGCCGGATGCCGGCGTGGTGAGCGTGGGCGGTGAAACCATTGAGATGAAGCGCCACGCGCGCGGTCATCAGCTGGCGGCCAACCCAAAACAGATTGAGCGCCTGCGTTCACGGCTGGGCATGGTGTTCCAGAGCTTTAATCTGTGGTCACACATGACGGTGCTGCAAAACGTCATCGAAGGCCCGCACTACGTATTGAAACGCGACAAAAAAAGCTGCATCGCGCAGGCGGAGCAGCTGCTCGATCGCGTGGGGTTGCTGAATCGCAAAGATTTCTATCCGGCGCAGCTGTCGGGCGGCCAGCAGCAGCGCGTAGCGATTGCCCGCGCGCTGGCAATGGATCCCGAAGTCATGCTGTTCGACGAACCGACCTCGGCGCTCGATCCGGAACTGGTGGGCGAAGTGCTGAAAGTGATGCGCAGCCTGGCAGAGGAGGGGCGCACCATGCTGGTGGTGACGCACGAAATGGGCTTTGCGCGCAACGTCTCCAATCGCGTGGTGTTTATGCATCAGGGCACTATTGATTGTCAGGGTGCGCCGGAAGAGATGTTTGGCGAGCAGGGATCGCCGCGCTTTAAGCAATTTATCTCCAGCCACCACGGTGTGGAGCAGCCAGCATGACCGTGGTGTGGGGCGATAGCCCACTAACATGGCAGGAACTGGTGCAGGTGGCACGCCACAATGCGGAGCTAAGCCTGAGCGTTAGCGCCTGGCAGCGCATTGCGCAAGGTCGCGCGATTGTCGATGAGATTGTGGCCAGCGGCCAGATTGCCTATGGCATCAATACCGGCTTGGGCGCGCTGTGTAATATCACGCTGCCGGAGGAGCAGCTTAGCCAGCTATCGCGTAATACGCTGCTGAGCCATGCCTGCGGCGTGGGTCAAGTGCTGACGCGTGAACAGGCGCGCGCCATTCTGTGTGCGGCCATTGCTAATTACAGCCACGGAAAATCCGGCGTGTCGGTGGCGCTGGTGCAGCATCTGCTGGCGCTGCTTAATCAGCAGATTACGCCGCAGGTGCCCGCGCAGGGATCGGTGGGCTATCTCAGCCATATGGCGCATATCGGCCTGGCGCTGATAGGGGTTGGCGAGGTTGAGTATCAAAACCAGATGATGCCCGCTGCGCAGGCGTTAACGCTGGCGGGTTTGCAACCCTATCGTCCGGGCGCTAAAGAGGGGCTGAGCCTGGTGAACGGTACGCCGTGCATGACGGGCTTGTCCTGCCTGGCGCTGGATGATGCCGCGCGTTTGCTCGATTGGGCGGATGTCACCGGTGCGATGAGTTTTGAGGCGCTGCGTGGACAGTTGGTGGCCTTTGACGCCGAAGTGATCGCGCTGAAAGCCAGCCCGGGCATGCAGCGCAGCGGTCAGCGCTTGCGTCAACTGCTGAGCGATAGTCCGCTGCTGGCGGCCAGCGTTGGCATTCGCACCCAGGATGCACTCAGCCTGCGTTCGATGCCGCAGGTGCACGGGGCCAGCCGCGATCAGTTCGATCACGCGGCGCGCCAGATCACCATTGAACTCAATGCCTGTACCGATAATCCGCTGGTGCTCGGCACAGCGGATAGCTGGCGCGTGGTGTCGCAGGCTAATCCGCACGGTGAATCGGTGGCGATGGCGGCGGATCTGCTGGCGATTGCGATGGCGGAAGTTGGCAGCATCGCCGAGCGACGCCTCGATCGCCTGGTCAATCCCCTGGTGAGCGGTTTACCGGCGTTTCTGGTGGCACAGCCGGGCGTTAACTCCGGCATGATGATTGCGCAGTATGTGGCGGCGTCGCTGTGCGCAGAGAATCGCCAGCTGGCGCAACCGGCGGTGCTGGATAACTATGTCACCTCGGGTTTGCAGGAAGATCATCTCAGCCTTGGCACCGGTGCGGCGCTCAAGCTGCTGAAGCTGCTGGGCAATGTGTGGCAGATTCTGGCAATTGAGTATCTGCTGGCGGCGCAGGCGCTGGATTTCCACGGCGAAGATCAGCTGGCGCAAGGCACGGCGCAGGCATTACGTCGCCTGCGCACCGTGGTGGCCAACTGGCAGGAAGATCGCTGGCTGGCCCCGGAAATTGCGCGCGCGGTTGAAGTGTTGAAAAGTTATCATCCGCGCTGAAAAAGCGCACTATCCGTAGCGGCACGATTTATCGCGCCTATTAATGGCAGCGCCGTGCCCATCCACACATTGCGCAATAAATTGCGCCGCTACGAAATGTGTCAGGCATTAACTGCGGCGGGCATCCGGGCGCACCAAATCAAAGCGCAGCTCCTCGCTGATGCCGTAATAGGCCGACGGACCACCGGCACGCAGGATCGGCTGCGCTTTGGCGGTTTGGTAGATGCCATTCTCCAGCAACGCCTCATCAATATGGATGGCGACGGCTTCACCCAGCACCAGCCAGCTATCAATCGGATGGCCTTGTGCATCCTGCAGTTGAATCAGCTGCGTCAACTTACACTCAAAATTCACCGGGCTTTCTGCCACCATGCTGACATTGACGTGTGACGCTGCCAATGGCGTTAATCCCGCCAGCGCAAACTCATCCTGATCGGACGGCACTGACGCGGAGCTCTCATTCATCGCTTCGGCCAGCGGACGCGTTGCCAGGTTCCAGACAAACTCTTTGGTCTCCGAGATATTTTGCACGCTGTCTTTCCAGCCGCTGCTGGCAAAACCAATAATCGGCGGATGATAATTGAAGCAGTTAAAGAAGCTGTACGGCGCCAGATTGCGCGTGCCGCTGGCGCTCTGTGAGCTGACCCAGCCAATCGGGCGTGGACCGACGATGGCATTCAGCGGATCGTGCGGCAAACCGTGTCCAGCGCGTGGCTGATAAGAGTAACGTTGACGTGTCATTTCTGCTCCCGGTGATGATCAAAGCTTTATCTTAGCCGGTTAGCTTAGAGCGCAATAGCCAGTAGTTGCGTACAACGCACGCATTGCTTCCCGTTGTTTACGTATTCGTAATACGGCTAGTATGACCTTTTGGCTGGTTGCAGGGAGTGGCAATGAAACATCCCGATTTAAACTTGTTAATTGCGCTGGATATTTTGCTGGAAGAGGGCAGTGTAGCGGCGGCTGCCCGGCGCATGAACCTCAGCGCACCGGCGATGAGCCGCACGCTCGGGCGGATTCGCGACACCCTGGGCGATCCGGTTTTTGTCCAGGCGGGACGCAAGCTGGTGCCCACGCCACGCGCGCTGGCGCTGCGTGAGCAGGTGCGTGCAGCGGTTGAACAGGCCACGCAGGTGCTCACGCAGGGCGAAAATGTGCCGCTGGTGGGGCTGGATCGCCGCTTCAATGTGCGCGCCAATGATACTTTCACCGGCTTCTATTCCGGGCGTTTGCTGGAAGTCATGGCGCAGGAGATGCCTCGCGCGCTGCTGCACTTTGCGCCGGAAGAGGATGATGTGGACGTGGAGCTACTGCGCAGCGGCCGCGTCGATCTGTTTATCAGCGCGGCGCGCCAGCTTGGTCCTGAAATTCGCGTGCAGCCGCTGTTTACCACCCGGTTTGTTGGGCTGGCGCGCCACGACCATCCGATTTTTGCTGGGGATATCTCCCCCGAACAGCTGACGCGCTGGGGACATATCAGCATTTCACGTCGCGGCAAAGCCACGGGACCGATTGATAGCGCACTGGAGCAGCAGGGATTGCAGCGTCAGATATCGCTGATTGTGGCCACACCCTATAGCGCGATCTTCGCCCTGCAGGATTCTAACCTGTTATTACCACTGCCGGAGCATCTGGCGCGCAGCGCGGTGAGTGCCGGCATGCGCGTGCGCACCTTTGAGCTGCCGGTGCCGCTCGAGACAGTGCTGTTAACGCAGGCCTGGCATCCGCGCTTCCAGCAGGATGCGGCACATCGCTGGTTGCGTCAGACCATCCGCCAGTTATGCAGCAACGACGGCTGAATATTGCTTAATCCGTGCGTTTGACGCACTCATCAATTTAACAATCGTCACTTTTACGCATGGATTCCTTTCCCTACAGTGAGCCCAACTTTCACGGTTGAGGATTCTCCATGCAGTCCCGCACTCTCTCATTTGCCCACCGGTTCGTGTCGCAGTGCGATTTAACCACGCCGCGCGCGACCTATATTCTGCGTTCGTTAATCGCCGCCAACCTGGCGCTGGTGGTGGCTTACGCGCTGGAACTGGACATGCCCTATTCGGCGGCGACCACCGTGTTGCTGGTGCTCAATCCGGTGCAGGGCGCGGTGCTGGGCAAAGGTAAATGGCGCCTGATCGGCACGCTGGTTGGCATGGTGGTGGCGCTGGCATTGATGGCCGCGTTTGCCCAGCTTCCGTGGCTATTTATGCTGGCAGAGAGCCTGTGGCTCGGCGTGTGCGTAATGGCGATGAGCGTGCTGCGCCACTTTCGCGCCTCGGGCGCGGCGGTGGCGGGTTACACCATTGGCCTGGCAACCCTTGGGGCGATGCAGCATCCCGATCTGGCTTTTGCACACGCGGTGGGCCGCGCCTCGACGGTGGCGATTGGGGTGGTGTCACTTGGGCTGGTGACGGCACTGTTTAGTCGCCGCACCTTAAGCAGCAAACTGGACGCGCTGCTGCTGCGTTTAACGCAGCAAACCGCCACGCTACTGGCTATGCAAGGCCCGCCGGCGGCCCAGCATCGACTGATGAGCGAAATCTACAGCGTTGACGATTTGCTGGCAGCAGCCCGCCAGGAGTCCGTCACGCTTGCGCAGCATAGCCGCTCCATCCAGCAAGCCATGGATGCGCTGGGTGAGATGGTGGCGAGCGGCGTCAGTCAGCCAGCGGCGATCTGGCAACGTGTCGCCGATGCGCTGGCGCAGGGCCGGGCGGGATTGCCTACGGCGCGGCATCTACTGCTAGACGCGCGTGCTGATGAAACGCAGCCTCAGACGCACATTGACGCCATGCAACGCGTAGTCCAGGTGCTTAGCTATCTGCCCTACACCTCTTCATCACCGCGCCTGGTCGCGCCGAGTTTTCATCGTGACTGGAGCGGTGCACGGCGCAATGGATTACGTGCCACCTTAACGCTACTGGCGGCATCGCTGCTGTGGTTGGGCAGCGGCTGGCCTGCGGGCGATATTATGCTGCTGATCATTGCGCCTTATTGCGCCTTGCTCTCCGCATCTCCTCAGCCTGCCGCCGGTGCACAACAGTTTTTGCGTGGCACGCTGTATGCGCTGCCGATGGCGCTGATCTGCGCCTTTCTGGTGCTGCCGTTGATTAATGGTCTACCGCTGTTGCTGCTGGTGCTGAGCCTGTTTTGGTTGCCGGGTATTTATGCCACCAGCTATCCGCAACATATTCTGAGCGGGTTGGCGTATCTGGTGGGGTTTAACACCTTAACGGCGGCCAGTAACCCCATGGTGTATGACGTTACGCAGTTTCTTAACTGGTCGCTGGCGTGGCTGACCGGCACGGCGTTAACGCTGCTGGCGTTTAAGTTGATGCCACGTAACCCGGCGCGTCATGTGCAGAGACTGCGGGCGCGGATTCGGCTCAACAGTCTGGCGTTGCTGGCGGGAAAAGCGGCGAAACCGCTGCGCTGGCAGCAACAGCAGCAGCATCGGCTGGCGCAACTGGGGGCGCTGCTGCGCACCCAACCGCAAGCACAGGATCTTGCGCTGCTGCAGGGCTTAGCCAGCCTGCAGCTGGGGCGTGAAGTGCTGCGTTTACGCGCGCTGGCAATCGATTCGCCGTGGCGATCGCAAATTGTCACGGCACAACAGCGTATTGCACGTCGCGCGGGTAACCCGCTCCAGGCGGCGAAGCACGCTCAACGCACGGCACGTTTGCTGCGCGGTGATGCGACTTTAGCGGCCGGTTTTAGCGCCCTCGCGCAGCTATTGCAGCAGCATGCTGACTACTTCTCGCCGCAGCAGGGAGGGGATGCGCATGTTAAGTGAAGTGTCGATTGCCGGCATCTATCTGCCGCCTTTCTTTATCTATCTCTGTGCCACTTTCCCGCTATTCCTTGCTGCACGTGCGCTGCTGGTGCGCTGTGGTGTGCTGCATTGGGTCTGGCATCCGGCGCTGTTCGAATTTGCTTTGTCTTTTCTCTTACTGGCGGTGTTAATTCTCTATGTCTGATTCAGTTTTCTCATGGAAGTCGTCCCTCAGGATGGTCATGACGCTGCTGGTGGTGGCCGTCGCAATCTGGCTGGCAATCGCTCTGTGGCGGGCCTACGTGCTGGCGCCCTGGACACGCGATGGTCGCGTCAGTGCGCAGGTGATTCGCATTGCCCCGGAGGTTTCCGGCACGGTGCAGACGGTGCCGGTGGCGGATAACCAGTTTGTGGCGCGCGGTACCACGCTGTTTGTGATTGATCCACTGCGCTTCCAGCTTGCGGTGGCACAGGCTGAAGCTCAGCTGCGGGAGGCCAACGCCACGCTGCAGCAAAAGCGCGATGAGGCGCAGCGGCGGCGGCAAATGGCGGCGCTGATGGCCGCTGAGGAGGTACAACGTGCGCGCGAGGCATTGCTGGTGGCGGAGGCGCAACAGCAGCAGGCGATCGCAGCGCTGGCTCTCTCGCAGCTCAATCTACAACGTGCCACGGTGCGCGCACCGGTGGATGGCTATGTAACCCATCTGCGCTTACAGGCGGGAGATTATGCGGTGGCAGGCACACCGGATGTGGCGCTGGTGGATGCGCACAGCTTCTGGGTTACCGGCTACTTCGAAGAAACCAAACTACACGCCATGCATATTGGCGATCGCGTTGATATTCATCTGATGGGCGACAGCCAAACGCTTAGCGGCCGCGTTGCCAGCTTTGGCCATGGCATCAGCGACACCAATCAGCAGGTGGATGAACAGGGTTTGCCCGGCGTAGAAGCCACCTTTAGCTGGATTCGCCTGGCGCAGCGCATTCCGGTGCGCATCGAACTCGAGGCGCTACCGCAGGATAAATTACTCACGGCTGGCATGAGCTGCAGCATTGCGGTGGCGGGTAACACGCGCGCCCGCGGACGTCTGACAGCGTTGCTGGCGCGCTGGCTTTAATCAATCAGGAGGTTGTATGTCGTTAAATCCCCAGGATTTTACCGTTTATGATATTCAGGCTTTTCCGCTGGTGTGCCTTAACCAGCAGGCCGTGCTGCCGGGTTACGCCAGCCAATGGGAAGCGGAGATGCTGGCGCTGCTACAGCAAGGGCGCCGTTTGTGGTGGTCTATGATCACATGCGCGTTGAAGAGACCGAGGCCGATCGGCGGCAACGCGGTGACTGGCTGATTCGCCATCGCCAACTGCTGAGTCAACGCTGCAAAGGAATGCTGAGTATTGAGAGTGAGGCGTCGCGCTGTGCGGAACTGCGTAAGATGCGCAAAATGTTCGGCATTCCGCATCAGGTGGTGAGTTCACGCACTTATGCCCTGGCGCAGATGCAGCAATGGCTGGCTCGCGCACAGAAATAATGGCAAAAAACGGCGGCTGATAATTTCTTTTACGCGCGCAGCGGGGTATCTTACGCCCGCGCTATTTTCCGGAGAAACTATGAACAAGCCAGCCGCCACGTCACCTTTCCATCCGCGTAACCGCCACCAGGGCCGTTATGATTTTGCTGCTCTGACCGCAGCCCATCCGCCGCTGGCGGTGAAAGTGCGTCCCAACGGCTACGGTGAGTTGTCGGTGGATTTCGCCGATCCTGAAGCGGTTATGCTGCTGAATCAGGCCCTGTTGAAACTGTTCTACAACCTTAACTGGCAGCTGCCGGCAGGCTACCTGACGCCGCCGGTTCCGGGCCGTGCTGATTACGTGCACGCGCTGGCCGATCTGCTGGCGAGCGACAACGGAGGCGTGATCCCGCGCGATTTAGATGTGATGGATATCGGCTGCGGCGCGAACTGCATCTATCCGCTGATTGGCAACGCCGAATATGGCTGGCGCTTCACCGGCACCGATATCACCGCCGAAGCGATTACTGCCGCAGGGCAGATTGTAGCGAGCAATCCGGGCTTGCAGCGCGGCGTGCGTTTGCGCCGTCAAAAGGATGCCGCTGCCATTTTCGCCGGCGTGGTGCACAAGAACGAACGCTATCATGCGGTGTTGTGTAACCCGCCGTTCCACTCCTCCGCGCAAGAAGCGGCCACTGTTGGCCAGCGCAAAACGCGTAATCTGGGCTTAGGCAAAAACGCACCGCTCAATTTTGGTGGTCATCACAGCGAACTGTGGTGCGATGGCGGCGAGCGCAAGTTCGTCGGTCAGATGATTGATGAAAGCGTGGCGCACTCAGACAACATTGTGTGGTTCACCTCGCTGGTGTCACGCAAAGAGAACTTGCCGGCGCTGCGTGACCAGTTGCGCGATCTGGACGCTTATGAAGTGCGCATCATCGAAATGGCGCAGGGGCAGAAGCAGAGCCGCTTTATCGCCTGGACGTTCCAGCCGCCAGCGACACGCGCTAAGCGGCTGAAACGCTGAGTTTATTGCGCTGGCGGTAGCGCCGGTAAACTGGCAGCGGACGTGATATCGCTGCCGGTTTGCATCACTTCCACCGTTTGGTGCGGTGCTTTAATGCCAGCCGCATCAAAATGCTTCTTCACCTTGTCGTCCAGCGCAAAGCGCACCGTCCACTGTTTCAGCGGCTGGGTGGTGAAGGAGACGCGCACGGTAAAGGATTGATTGGTTAAGCCCACCAGTCCTGCAAAGCTCGGCTCGCCAATCACCATGCCGCGAATGTCCGGATTCTCCAGCAGTTCCTGCACCGCACCTTGCAGCGTCGCGTTAACGCGTTCGGTGTCTTCACTGCGATCCACATCATAGTTGGCGACGAACGAGCCGATACCGCGCACAAAGTTGGCGAAAGTGGTGATCGATGACCACGGAATAATGTGATAGGCGCCGGTATCCTGGCGTACGCCCACCGAGCGAATGGACATGCGCTCCACTGTGCCAGTGATCGGGCCAATCGTTACCAGATCGCCGGTGTTCATGCCGTTCTCAAACTGGATAAAGATGCCAGTAATGATATCTTTCACCAGCGTTTGTGAGCCGAATGACACTGCCAGGCCGAGTGCACCGGCACCGGCCAGCAGCGGCGCAATGTTGACCCCGACTTCCGACAGCAAAATCATAATGGTGATGGTGCTAATCACCACCGCCAGCGCATTACGGAACAGCGTCAGCAGCGTGCGGGTGCGTGCGCTGGGCATCGGACGACCGTGCGAATCTGACGCCAGACGGCTTTCGATCAAACTGGCCAGCAGCGTCCAGCCTACCGCCGATAGCAGCACAATCATCACGATGCGAATCAGCACATCCACCATTTTCTGTCCGGCACCGAGGGTCAGCCAATGCCAAAGATCAAACAGATTCCATGCGTTGAGCAGTAACAGCAGCGTGGCGAATACCGTGACTACGCGCGCCAGTTTTAGCAGCGCTTTTATCCAATCATTGACGCGCTTTTGCAGCTCGGGATAGTTGCGGCGCATATCCGGTGAGAGCGTAACGGTCTTGCCGATCCAGCGCGTGAGCATGCCGGAAATCAGCGCGGCGATGACGACGATGGCCAGGCTGCGCACCGTGGCGGACATCATAAACTTCAGGCTGTCGCCGGGATTGAAGATCGAGAACAGGAACAGCGCGATAAAGTAGGCGCTGGCCAGCCAGTGCCACACCATACCGAAGGCGCGGATGAACAGCGCAAAGAAACTCATGCTGCGATCGGCGAGGCGCGACAGTTCGTGATGGATGTTGTTTTTGTTGCGGAAAATCAGCCACAGTGCCCACCCGGTCATGATCCCCATGATCAGCATATTAACCAGCGCAGCCACCTGAATATTGACCTGATTAGAAACAATGGGCACCACCACTAATAAGCCGTAGCCAATAATGCCGCTCAGCCAGCTTAAACGTGTGTTCCAGTAGCTGGCGCGCGCATCCGGTAAGTGGAAGAAGCGCAGCGCGGGGAAACGCGGGCAGAATATCAGGCGCAGTACCGCTTTAAAGAATTCAATGAGCGCAAAGGCGTTGAGGAATAGCCCTTGCTGATAGGCGATGGTGCGGTTGCCGTTGTGATAGTTGTCGCTGATGATCTGGCCGACAAACAGCGTCAGCGCCAGCAGCAAAATATCAAGAATAAACGCCATGAAGATAGTGGCGGGCAGATGCAGCCACTTGGTGCGCTCAAGGTTTTGCTGGCGTCCCCAGCGCCCCATGCGCCGCCACACCGGCCACATCATGCGGCGCGTCAGCCAGTAAAAGGCAAACACCGCGGCGGCGAGGCCGGCAAAGTATTTCAGCGCATTGAGAAAGGTTTGCTGGTTGAAGGCTTTGTGCGGCGCGTTGGTGATGTTGTCATGTAACTTCACAAACTGTGAGGCCACCGCGCCGCCATATTGACGCGTGACGTTGGTGACGCTCTCCAGCACCGTAGGATCTTCCTGATCCGCCTGCGGTGGGGCGAGCACCGGCTGTTCGCTGGTGGATTTACTGTTAGCGGCCTGGCGTAACTGATCGATCAATTCCTGACGTGAAGCGTTGTTATCCAGAATATTGGCCAGCGCGGCGTAGGCGGCTTTTTTCTCTTCTACGCTGGGTTCACCTTCCGCGCTGCTGCTGCTGGCTGGCGTTTGTGACTGCTGTGCTGCCACGGCGGCCTGAGGCAGATTAACCGCCTGCGCCGAAGGCATGAGAAACAGGGTGAGCAAACTGAAGAGTAACCACAGGGTGGCACGACCGGGTGGGCTGGCAGACAACATCGCTTTCTCCTTGAACGGCACAAGAGGGAAGTATAGTCAGTGATGGAAGGTACAGATTCTGAAAGGAAAATTGATTTGTGTGTGGGGTGGTGAGGAAGAAGGTCGTCATCAATGACGACCTTACAGAATCGGTCGCCAACCATGGCGACCTGGCTATCAGGATACGTGCTGCAGGAACTCGCGCAGACGATCGCTCGGCGGGTTGGTGATCAGCTCGTCTGGATTGCCATCTTCGGCAATGGTGCCTTTGTCGATGAAGATCAGACGTGAAGCGACTTTTTGTGCAAAGCCCACTTCGTGCGTCACGATGACCATGGTCATACCTTCCTCAGCCAGATCCTGCATCACTTTCAGTACTTCGTGACGCAGTTCGGGATCCAGCGCTGAGGTCGGTTCATCAAACAGCATCATTTTCGGCTTCACCGCCAGCGCACGCGCAATGGCCACACGCTGCTGCTGACCACCGGAAAGCTCAGACGGGAAGTGGTGCGCACGCTCGGCGAGGCCCACTTTGCCCAGCAGCTCACGCGCCAGCTTGTGCGCTTCCTCTTTCTTCGCACCGCGCACGCGAATCGGGCCAAAGGCCACGTTATCCAGCGCGCTCATCTGTGGGAACAGATGGAACTGCTGGAACACCATGCCCGCTTCCTGACGAATTAAGCGCTCATCAACTTTTGGGTCATTAACCTTCATGCCATCGACAATCAGGTCGCCGGTGGTGATCTCTTCCAGCTTGTTGATGCAGCGCAGCAGCGTGGATTTACCAGAACCCGATGGCCCGATAATCACCACCACTTCGCCTTGATTGATCTTCAGGTTGATGTCGTGCAGCACCTGAGTCTGGCCGAAATTCTTCGAGACGTTGTTAAATTCAATCACAGAATTTTCATCCTTTTCTCAATACGGCGCAGCACAAAGCTCAACACCAGCGTAATAACCAAATAGATAATGGCAACGGCGCTCCAGATTTCGAGCGCGCGGAAGTTACCGGCGATGATCTCCTGGCCCTGACGCGTCAGTTCGGCCACGCCAATCACGATAAACAGCGAAGTATCTTTAATGCTGACAATCCACTGGTTACCCAGCGGTGGCAGCATACGGCGCAGTGCCAGCGGCATAATCACGTAACGCAGGGTTTCGCGGCGCGACAAACCCAGCGCCAGACCCGCTTCACGGAAGCCTTTATTAATCGACAGCACCGCACCGCGAGTGATCTCTGCAATATAGGCGCCGGAGTTGATCATAATGGTGACCACCGCCGCGCTGAATGGATCGATACGCAGGTCGGGGAACGCCATCGGCAAGGCGAAGTAGATAAACATCACCTGGACTACGATTGGCGTGCCGCGAATCAGTTCGATGAATACCAGTGCGATGTTATTGGTGATCCAGCCGCCGTAAGCGCGCGCAAAACCGGCGACTAAACCGATAATTAAACCGCCGACCAGGCCGAGGACCGAGATCAGCAGGGTCATTTTGGCACCTTCGATTAAAATCGGCAGGGCAGGCCAAATGACGCTCCAGTCAAACTCCATGGTGTGACTCCAAAATCTGTTGCGTGGAAATGTAAAAAGCAGGGAGTTTTATGCTCCCCGCTGGAAAAATCGGCTTAGGCCGCAATTATTTTGGTTCAGTACCGAACCATTTTTTATAGATGGTGTTGTAAGTGCCGTTGTCGCGCAGGGTTTTCAGTGCGCCGTTCACTTTTTCACGCAGGTCATCGCTGCCTTTCGGGAAGGCGATGCCATATTGTTGTGCTTCAATGGATTCGCCAACCGCTTTGAAGCGGCCTTTACCGGCGGTATTGATGAAGTACAGGATGTTTGGCGTATCGTGCAGCACGGCGTCAGCACGTTGGGTGCCTAACTCCATGTAAGCGTTGTCGATATTCGGGAACTGACGCAGATCTTTCGATTTGATGTGCGCTTTCGCGTAATCAACCGAACCGGTGCCGCTTTTCACTGCCACAACTTTACCGTTCAGATCGTCGATGCCTTTAATGTCTTTTTCATTTTCGCGCACCATTACCAGCAAACCGCTTTTGTAGTAGCCGTCTGAGAACTCGATGGCTTTCTTACGCTCTTCGGTGATGGTGATGCCGGCCAGCGCCAGGTCAATATTTTTGGTTTGCAACGCAGGGATGATGCCGCTGAAATCCATCGGCTTGAAGGTGTAATCCAGTTTCAATTCTTTAGCGACCGCGTCCCACAAATCGATATCAAAACCGACGTATTTATCGCCTTGTTTGAACTCGAAGGGAACGAATGCGGTGTCGGTGGCGACAATCAGTTTTTTGTCTGCTGCGGTGGAAGAAAGGGAGAAGGCCAGCGCCAGCGCGGCCACGGAGACTTTAATCAATGACTTCATCATTTTTTTCCTTATTACCCTTCAGGCCTGGTGGCCCGATGTACGGCTTATCATATGAAAAAATTATGCCAACTTTTCATTTTTCACGAAATCAGTCGTTTTAAGCACTTGCTGACACGATTTTGCGCTGCAGAAAAGGGTTGCACCTTATTGGTGCCTTATTTTGGTGCAAGGTGCTGTTGTGGTGCAGGCACAGTGTGCACCATGGGCGGGGCGAGCGAAAGAAGGGTTTAAGGAATTGTTAACGACGTCAAAAAAAGCACCACAATGTTACAGACGTAAAAAAAGGCGGGATAACCCGCCGTTATTGTGAGATTGAAATTTATTCAATATTTGATTCGATGAACCACAGGAATTTATCCAAATCACGCGATGCCGCGGTGAAGATATCAGCGGTATCTTCATCGCTGACTTCAGTGATCGCTTTACGCGTGTCATTCGCTACAATCGCATAACGATCGGCCAGCGCTTTCAGATGATCCTGCACGCTATGAATATTTAGCGGATAGCTTTTCAGTGGTGTTTTGTCGTTGACGATCTGGGTGGTGCCCAGCGCCACGCCGCCCAGCTGAACCACGCGTTCAGCGATAGTGTCCTGGTGATCGGTAATCGCCGTACGGAAGCCATCAAGCATCTCATGTACGCCAATAAAGTTAGCGCCGCGCATATTCCAGTGCGCTTGCTTGGTGATCAGCGACAGGTCAATAAACTCCACTACCAGACGGTTGAGCACCTCGATGGTCGCTTTTTTATCGCTGTCAGCGACGTCATTACGGGTGTAAATCAGATCAGACGATTTAGTTTTAACCAGTTTTGCGGTACTCATCATTAATGTCCTCTTATTGATGGTTGTCCTAATCAAGCACGGAAATAAGTATAGCAGCAGTTTTAGACTCTGCAGAGTTGATTAAAACGATGACAGGAATAGATAAACCTTAATGTTGCTCATGGATTGTGCGTTTTTTATTTTACGTTATATAAAACAATGATTTAATTACGATGTTAATTATTTATTAATCCTGTTGCAAAATAATAACAGAAAATTCTTATTATCGGCCAAAAAATGATAATGAGAATGCGTCTATATTTAACCTGCCTGAAGCAGGCTAAATAAAGGGTTATTTATTGCGGATTATTAATATCCACTTCGCTTATTTTCGCGCTTTTTTGTTTCATGGTCAGCGTTGAACCCGCCGAGGCGATAATGATCGCCAGCAACGCAATCCACTGCTGGAGCGTTAACAACTCGCCAAGGAACAGCATGCCCGACAGCGCAGCCATCGCCGGTTCCAGACTCATCAAGGTTCCGAAAATACGCGCTGGTAGACGCGTCAGCGCCATCATTTCAAGAGAATAAGGAATCGCGCTCGAGAGCAGGGCGATCAGCAGTGCCAAAGGCAGTACTTCCCAGTGCCAGATCCCCGGAGCGGCAAAGGTCAGGCCGAGGGGAACGAAAATCACTGATGCAATCAGCGATCCCATCGCGACCGTTGCCGGACCATGTTCGGCACCCGCGCGCTGACCCGCAAGAATATAGACCGCCCAACAAGCGCCGGCTCCTACCGCCAGCAAGGCGCCGAGCGGATCGATGTGGCTCATTCCTGCGCCGATTGGCAGCAGAAACCATAAACCGACCACCGCCAGCAGCACCCAAATGAAATCAAGCGGCCGACGCGCACCGATTAATGCCAGTGTTAATGGGCCAAGAAATTCTAAACCCACCGCGACGCCAAGCGGCACGGTGCGAATCGCCAAATAGAAGAGATAGTTCATGCAGCCGAGCGCTAAGCCATACATCAGCAGCGGCTTGCGTTGCGCACGCGTGAAGCGTAAACGCCACGGCTTAAAGATAATGCAGAGAATAACGGTGCCAAGTCCCAGGCGCAGTGCGGTGATGCCCGGCGCGCCGACGGTAGAAAAGAGGGATTTCGCTAATGAAGCGCCGCCCTGCAGTGAAAGCATTGCAATAAGAAGTACGGCGATAGGGAACAACACTGGGGCCATATTTTTGGTCGTTGGAGGCGCAGACATCCTGTAATCCATTCCTTTAGGTTTTAACAGCGAAGTAACAAGTACCCAGTGTAAAGGAATCTTCAGCAAATAAGGAGATACGAAGCGGGGAAATAAAAAGCGTTAATAGTTCAGAATTTGCCCGTTTTCAGGGCCATTTCCGTAAAGAAACGTCAGGTTTTTTTAGGAATATACTTAAACGCATTTTTTGTGATCGGAAATTTTGTTGCAGAAAAATGATGGTTTTTATAAGTAAAATGAATGACATAGGAAACTTCATTAACTTTCTGTTACACCAAACAATCTGTTAGACAACAAATTGCGGGCAGAGTTTCTTGCTGTTTTTTGTTATATTTATAGCGTTGTCAGGAGAGAAGTATATTCACATTTGAGGTGGTTATGAAAAAAATTGCATGTCTTTCAGCATTGGCTTGTGTACTTGCAGTTTCTGCAGGTTCTGCCATGGCACAAAGCACCGTTACCGGTGGTTACGCTCAGAGCGATTATCAAGGCGTTGCTAACAAAGCAAACGGCTTCAACCTGAAATATCGTTACGAAGACGGTACTAACCCACTGGGTTGGATCGGCTCTTTCACTTACACCGAGAAAGATCGTACTGACGCTGGCGTTTATAACAAAGGCCAATACTACGGCGTGACCGGTGGTCCAGCTTACCGTCTGAACGACTGGGCAAGCATCTACGGTGTTGTAGGTGTTGGCTACGGTAAATTCCAGTCTACCGCTCCAGAGCGCCAGAAAGCTGATACCAGCGACTACGGTTTCTCTTACGGTGCAGGTATGCAGTTTAACCCAATCGAAAACGTTGCACTGGACGTGGGTTACGAGCAGAGCCGCATCCGCAACGTCGACGTTGGCACCTGGATTGCTGGCGTAGGTTACAGCTTCTAAGTTCTTGCTTAGACCAGTTGCACAATAAACGGTCCTTCGGGGCCGTTTTTTTTTGCGCGCCACTCTATCATCAATCCCTGTGTGGCGGTTAAAACACAAAGCCCGCTACATGAGCGGGCTTTGTTAAATTCTGGAGGAGTGGGATTTAGCCGCGCCAGATCAGGTTAGGGCACGGACGTTCAACCAGCGCTTTACCGGTTAGCTTTTCAATTAGCATCAAACGCAGCGCAAACGGTGAGCGAGTGAACAGGCACAGCAGCGATTTTAGCTCGAAAGCCGGTTTGCTCTGTTCAGCCTGGAAGCATTTGCCACAGTCGAGGCAGTTTTTCATGGTAGTCATGTTCACCTCCCGAGTGAATTACGACATCTTCTTGTAGCCTTTATAAGCTATTCGCTTACATTATCAACAAAGATAGCACTGGCTATACTCTTTAGCCAACACTATTTAGGAAAAATTTGTGCTTATTTGTGCCTGGTTTACAATGAGCGCAGCCAGCCCGCACCGCAGGTAAAGTGCGGCAGATAATAAAGAGGAAGTTGAATGAGTCGTCGTGCAAAAATCGCCACCAACACGCCCCAGGGGCCGCTGAAAGAGATTGAGGAGCATGTTGAAGGATTTCGCCAGGTGCGCGAAGCGCATCGTCGTGAGCTGATTGACGACTACGTTGAGTTAATCTCTGACTTAATTCGCGAATTTGGCGAGGCGCGTCAGGTAGATATGGCTGCGCGTCTCGGGGTTTCGCAGCCCACCGTAGCCAAGATGTTGAAGCGCCTTGGTACCACCGGACTGGTTGAGCAAGTACCCTATCGCGGGGTGTTTCTGACCGCCGAAGGCGAGAAGCTGGCTGAAGCGAGCCGCGTGCGCCACCATATTGTAGAAACCTTCCTGTTGGCGCTGGGTGTTAGCCCGGAAACCGCGCGCCGTGATTCAGAAGGCCTGGAGCATCACGTCAGTGATGAAACGCTGGCCGTCTTCCAGAAATTTTACGAGAGTCGCTAACTACAAGGCCTTCCGCCATCATGCCCATCCTGCTTCGTTCTTTAATGCGCGATCGTATTTTGCATTTGTTGTTGCTGTTGGGTGTGATTATGTTGCCGCTGGCGAATTTTCGCTGGTCGCAACTGCCTGGTGCCGTTGACTGGCACACTATCATGACGCTGACAGGCCTGTTGATGTTGACGAAAGGGCTGGAGAACAGCGGCTATTTTGATGTGCTCGGTGCGCGCCTGATCCAACGCTTCCAGCATGAACGGGCGCTGGCGCTGTTTATGGTGTGCGCGGCAGCTTTGCTTTCTACTTTTCTTACCAACGACGTCGCACTGTTTATTCTGGTTCCGCTGACGTTAACGTTGCGGAAATTCTCGCGTCTGCCGATCTCACGTCTGATTATTTTTGAAGCGCTGGCCGTCAATGCGGGATCGTTATTGACCCCGGTCGGCAACCCGCAAAATATTCTGTTGTGGAGCCACGGTTCGCTTAGCGTTGGCGGATTTATTGGACAGATGGCGCCGCTAGCGGCCTTTCTGATGCTTACGCTGATGGCGCTGACGTGGTGGAGCTTTCCGGCACGCGCGATTCAAAAGCATGAGCAGAATGAAACCCAGCGGTGGCGCAAGCCGCTATTTGTGATTAGCGTCGCGCTGTATATCGTTTTTATTGTCGCACTTGAGATGAAAATGACCGGCTGGGCGTTACTGCTGGTGGCGGCGTGTTTCCTGATTATGGCGCGCAGCGTATTGATCAGCATCGACTGGAGTTTGTTGCTGGTATTTGTCGCGATGTTTATCGATGTATTTTTGCTGATGCATTTATCCTGGCTGCAGCCGCATTTTGCCGCGATTGGCCAATTAGGTGAGGGCGGACTTTACCTGCTGGCGATCGGTTTATCGCAAATCATCAGTAACGTCCCCGCCACCATTTTGCTTTTGCAGAAAGTGCCACCGTCCGAGGTGCTGGCGTGGGCGGTGAATATCGGCGGTTTTGGCTTATTGCCCGGATCGCTCGCCAACCTGATCGCCCTGCGCATGGCGCAGGATGCGCGCGTTTGGTGGCGTTTCCATCTGTTTTCTATCCCCATGCTCGCCTGGTCGATGGCGGGTGGATGGCTGCTGTTGCACTTATTGGCTTAACTGCGGGCCAATGTCGGCTTGTGTAAAGTTGCATTGGCATTTGTCAATTTCCCATCTAAGGTTATGTTGACCGTTTTTGCCCGGGAATCGGGACAACTGCCTACGATGAAAAATTATGAGTGAAAACCAGAATCAGCCGTCCGCACGCGATCAGCAAGATCCGCAAAACACATCAACATCCAATCAAGACAACAACGAACCAGAACGTAAACGCCCCGGAAAGAAACCCCTGATAATCCTCGCCGTTGTGGTGGTGATTATGATTGTGGTGGCGTTATGGTTCTGGCTCACCACGCGCAACATTGAAAGTACCGACGATGCCTTTACGGAAGGCAACGCTGTGACCATTGCGCCGAAAGCCTCTGGCTATGTGGTCAAGCTGCTGGTGCGCGATAATCAGCGGGTGAAGAAGGGTGATCTGCTGGTTGAAATCGACGCGCGCGATACCGAAGCGCAGCGCGATCAGGCCAAAGCGCAGCTGGGATTAGCGCAAGCGCAGCTGCATCAGGCACAGGCGCAGTTAGATTTGTCGCGCGTGCAGTATCCGGCGCAGCGTGACCAGGCGCTTGCCGATCAGGCCAAAGCGCAGGCGAACTTATTGAATGCGCAGGCAGATTATCGTCGTCAGCGCGGTGTCGATCCTCGCGCCACTTCACAACGTAATATTGATACTGCCGCCGCTCAGTTGCGTTCAGCTGAAGCACAATTGCAGAGCGCTAAAGCTCAGGTCGAAGTGGCTTCGCAGGTTAAGCTGCAAATTCGTCAGCAGGAAACCAATGTTGAAGCGCGTGAGCAACAAGTTGCCCAGGCCGAAGCACAACTTAACACCGCCGAACTGAATCTCTCGTATACCCAGGTACGTGCGCCCTATGATGGTTTTGTCACTAAGCGCAACGTGCATCTCGGTACGCTGGTGCAGGCGGGCAGCGCACTGTTCTCGCTGGTTTCACCTGAAATCTGGATTAACGCCAACTTTAAAGAGTCGCAGCTGGCGCGCATGAAGCCGGGTAACAAAGTGGAAATCAGCGTGGATGCCTGGCCAGATATGAAGCTGGAAGGGCACGTTGATAGTGTGCAGATGGGCTCGGGTTCACGCTTCTCTACCTTCCCGGCCGAGAATGCCACCGGCAACTATGTGAAAATTGTCCAGCGCGTGCCGGTGAAAATCGTTATCGACAAAGGTTTGGATCCAAATCATCCGTTGCCGCTGGGCCTATCGGTTGAGCCGAAGGTGACAGTGGAATGAGTGCGAGCGAAAGCTGGCGTCCGGCCAGCAATCCGTGGCTGGTTGCCATCACGGTGACGCTGGCGGTGTTTATGGAGATCCTCGACACCACCATCGTCAACGTCGCACTGCCGCATATCGCGGGTTCGCTCTCCTCCAGCTACGACGAATCCACCTGGGTTTTGACCTCCTATCTGGTCGCCAACGGCATCGTCTTACCGATTTCGGCGTTTTTCAGTCGCCTGTTCGGCCGCAAGCAGTTCTTCCTGATCTGCATCGTGATGTTCACCATCTGCTCCTTCCTATGCGGCATCGCCACTGAGCTGTGGCAGATCATCTTGTTCCGCGTGCTGCAGGGCTTTTTTGGTGGCGGATTGCAGCCGGTGCAGCAATCGGTACTGCTTGATTACTTCAAGGCGGAAGATCGCGGCAAAGCGTTTGGCCTGTCATCGATTGCCATCATCGTCGCGCCGGTTATCGGTCCGACGCTCGGCGGCTGGATTACGGATAACTACAGCTGGCGCTGGGTGTTCTTCATTAATATCCCGGTGGGCATTTTAACCGTGATGGCGATTTACCAGCTGCTGGAAGATCCGCCGTGGGAGCGTAAGTGGGCGAAAGGTCGCCTGAAGATTGATTACATCGGCATCAGTTTGATCACGCTGGGACTCGGTTGTCTGCAGGTGTTCCTCGATCGCGGCGAAGATGAGGATTGGTTTGCTTCACACTTTATCATCCTGTTCGCCACGCTGGCGCTGGTCGGTATTGTTGGCGCGATTTACTGGTTACTGTACGCGCGTAAGCCGGTGGTTGATCTCACGGTAATGAAAGATCGCAACTTCTGGGTTGCGGGATTGCTGATGGCGGGCATGGCGATGATTTTGTACGGCAGTTCGGTGGTGCTTCCGCAACTGGCGCAGCAGGATCTGGGTTATACCGCCACCTGGTCGGGGCTGGTGCTGTCGCCCGGCGCGATACTGATTGTGCTGACCATTCCGCTGGTATTGAAGCTGATGCCGATCGTGCAAACGCGCTATATCATCGCGTTCGGTTTTACCTGTCTTGCCAGCGCCTTTTTCTACTCCAGCACGCTGACGCCGGACGTCGATTTCAAAACCCTGGTGATGATGCGTAGCGCGCAGTCGATCGGACTGGGCTTCCTGTTTGTGCCGCTCACCACCATTGCTTTTATTACCGTACCGCAGCGTCTGAATGCCGATGCCTCGGCGCTGTTCACCATGTTCCGAAACGTTGCCGGTTCAATCGGCATTTCGCTTTCCACTGCAGGCATTACGGAACGTATGCAGACACGATCGGCGAACATGGTGCACAACATGTCGCCGCTCAATGAACCTTACAATCTCACGCTGCAACACTGGGCCGACTCGATTCGTAATTTCACCACTGCGGTGGGCGATCCGCTGGTGCTGGCGAGCGGGCAGCTGTATCAGGAGATGATCGCCCAGGCGCGTATCCTGGCGTACATCGACGTATTTATGGGCCTGAGTATCGTGGCTTTGCTACTGATTCCATTTTGTTGGTTGCTTTCGCCGATTAAGAGCGAAGGCGGTGCAGGAGCACATTAACATGAACAAGATTTCGCGCTCGACGCCGTCACTGACGCTGCTGGCGCTGTCATTATTGCTGGCCGGTTGCGCCGTAGGACCTGATTACCAGTCGCCGCAGGCGCACACGCCGGGTAGCTACCATGATTTGCCTTCGCAGCAGGCTTCCAAACCGCTGGCGGCGGCGACCAATCCGCTGTGGTGGAAAAGTTTTAACGATCCGCAGCTGGATAGCCTGATTGAGCGCGCGGTTGCCGGCAACTTAACGCTGCAGCAATCGGTACTGCGCATTGCTGGCGCGCGCGAGCAGCTGGCGCAAGCGCGCGGCGGTTTGTTCCCGTCCCTCAACGGCTCGGCAAAAGTCACGCGACAGCAGCTGGGTTTAAAGGGCTTACTGAAGTCTAACGGTGTTTACGATCAGGTAGACAGCGATGTGGCCAACCAGCTGAACGGGTTGGACCATTCCGTTACTCTTTATCAGGGCAGTTTTGACGCCAGCTGGGAGCTCGATCTGTGGGGCAAAGTGCGCCGCCAGATGGAAGCGGCGGATGCGCAGCAGCAGGCGGCCATTGAACAGCGCAACGATGCGCTGGTGTCGCTGGAAGCAGAAGTGGCTCGCGCTTATCTGCAGTTGCGTGGTTCACAGGCGGTGCTGGCAACGTTGCAGCAGCAGATCGAGGTGGCGCAGCAAACCTGGGAATTGACGCAAAGCCAGCAGCAAAACGGTCTGGCGCCTACCACGGATGTGGAAAATGCCCGCGCACAGCTGGCCTCACTCAATGCGCAGCTGCCGCAGTATCAGGCACAGCAATTACAGGCCATGAACGGCCTTGCGGTTCTGCTGGGGAAAACGCCAGGCGCGCTGGATAACGAGTTGATGAACCCCAAAGCGCTGCCCGAGTTGCCGAAAATGGTACCGGTGGGGATTCCGGCGACGCTGGCGCGTCGTCGCCCGGACATTCGTCAGGCAGAAGCGACGTTGCATGCACAAACCGCCAACATTGGCGTATCGGTTGCCGATCTCTTCCCCAGCCTGTCGCTGACCGGGCAACTTGGGGTGCGCAACACCGATGCCAGCTATCTGGATGACTGGAGCAGTCACTTCTTCAGCGTAGGGCCGTCGCTCTCTATCCCCATTTTCCAGGGCGGTCGTTTAGTTTCCAGCGTAAAACTGGCGCGTGCTCAGCAAGCGAACGCGGCGCTCGATTATCGTCAAACGGTGTTGACCGCGCTGCAGGATGTGGAGAACGCGTTGGTGAGCTATCGTGCCGATCAGCAGCAGGTCATCGCACTGGATGAGACCACGGGCGCTCTGCAGCGCGCCTTTGATTTAGCCAGCGACAGTTATCGGCAAGGCATCTCGACCTTTATTGATGTGCTGGATGCGCAGCGTCAACTGTCGCAAGCCAAAGCGCAGTCGACTCAGGCGCGTATGCAAAGTGCGCTCGATCTGGTGGCGTTATATAAAGCGCTCGGCGGCGGTTGGGAACCTTATCAAAACGTCAACCTGCCGGACTATTCTGTGTTTGGCCCGGCAACAGAGGTGCATTAATTTTACTTAGTAGCCGGTTAACCACCGGCTTTTTATCGCCACGATAAGTAAAAATGAGATTTCTCTCCCATCCTCGGCAATATAATAATCCCCTATGAAAATAGGGCCTGCGTTACACCATTAATCCTTTTTTACCTTTATGCTCAGTTATGCTGCACAGCACAATAGCTGCTAAATGATTGTTTAATACCTGGGAATATTGGTTTGAAATCGATTCCAGCTGCAACATAAGCAACAACCAAGGGTTGTTAATTCAGGGTTAATTAAAGGCGATGCGGCGCTTTTAAACCTCAACGTAAGAAATATGTAAGCAAGTTCAGATTAATCCAGGCAATAAAATTAATTTATTTTTTTATTTGAATTAGGTAATCTTGCCACTACAGTTTATTTAACCCCCTTAAGCAAGGACATTGTGATGAGTGACGCATTTAAAGTTCTGAACAACATTCGCACATTACGTGCGCAGGCTCGTGAACTGCCATTGACCGATCTGGAAGAGATTCTGGAAAAATTAACCGTCGTTGTGACTGAACGTCGCGACGAAGTAAATGCAGAAGAAGCACAGAATCGCGAAAAAGAAGAGAAGCTGTCTAAATATCGCGAAATGCTGCTGGCTGACGGTATTGACCCGAACGAATTACTGGGTGCTCTGGAAGTGGGTAAAAAGCGCGCCAAGCGTGCACCGCGTCCAGCGAAATATTCTTACACTGACGAAAACGGTGAAGAAAAATCATGGACTGGCCAAGGCCGTACCCCAGCTGCGATTAAGAAAGCACTGGATTCAGGTAAAAGCCTCGACACTTTCCTGATCAAATAATCCGCACAATCCTTGTAAGTGGGAGCCGAAGGCAAATGTCTTCGGCTTTTTTTATTTATTTAAATACATTTTTACCTCGCGCCCGGGCACATTAGCTGCACACGCTGGTCTCGTTCGCCAACGGCGTAAGATTCCAGGGACTCGTCAGCTTGCGGCCTTGCTATCGCGCAAATTATTTTGCGTATACGCTCAACACGTTCAGTTCATTACACGCTCTGCTTCTGGCGCAGAGGTGGCGTCAGGGTGCCCGCTTCTGGCATAATGCCCGCTGTTTTTTCCTCCACTGCGTAACAAAGGTCAATGCCGTGTTAGTTTCCAGCAATATCACCATGCAGTTCGGCAGTAAGCCGCTGTTCGAGAATATCTCCGTTAAATTTGGCGGCGGTAATCGTTACGGTTTAATCGGTGCGAACGGCAGCGGTAAATCAACCTTTATGAAAATACTGGGCGGCGACCTGGTTCCAACAGGTGGAAATGTTTCCCTCGATCCTAATGAGCGTATCGGTAAGTTACGCCAGGACCAATTTGCCTTTGAGCAATATAGTGTGCTGGACACCGTGATCATGGGCCACAATGAATTGTGGGCAGTGAAGCAAGAGCGTGACCGTATATATGCCTTGCCAGAAATGAGCGAAGAGGAAGGCTATAAAGTGGCCGACCTTGAAGTCGAATACGGTGAAATGGACGGTTACAGTTCGGAATCACGTGCCGGTGAATTATTACTGGGCGTGGGCATTCCCGTGGAGCAGCATTACGGCCCGATGAGTGAAATTGCGCCGGGCTGGAAATTGCGCGTGCTGTTAGCGCAGGCATTATTTGCTAATCCCGATATTTTGTTGCTCGATGAACCGACCAACAACCTGGATATAGATACCATTCGTTGGTTGGAGCAAGTGCTCAACGAACGTAACAGCACCATGATCATCATTTCGCATGACCGTCATTTCCTGAATATGGTTTGTACGCACATGGCGGATCTGGATTACGGCGAACTGCGCGTTTATCCGGGTAATTATGACGAATATATGACCGCGGCGACGCAGTCGCGCGAACGTTTATTATCGGATAATGCGAAGAAGAAAGCGCAAATTGCCGATCTGCAATCGTTCGTTAGCCGCTTTAGCGCCAACGCCTCTAAATCCCGTCAGGCGACTTCGCGTGCTAAGCAGATTGATAAAATTAAGCTGGAAGAGGTGAAAGCCTCCAGCCGTCAAAACCCGTTTATCCGTTTTGATCAGGATAAGAAGCTGTTCCGTAATGCGCTGGAAGTTGAGGCGCTGACCAAAGGTTTTGATAACGGTCCGCTGTTTAATAAGCTCAACCTGATGTTAGAAGTCGGCGAGAAATTGGCGATTCTGGGTGCTAACGGTATCGGTAAAACCACGCTGTTGAAAACGCTGATTGGTGAACATACTCCCGATAGCGGTACGGTGAAATGGTCTGAAAATGCACGCATCGGTTATTACGGTCAGGATCATGCGGAAGACTTCGCTGAAGATCTGACGGTATTTGACTGGATGAGCCAGTGGAAGCAGGAAGGCGATGACGAGCAGGCGGTGCGCAGCGTTCTCGGTCGTCTGCTGTTTGGTCATGATGAGATCAACAAGCCCGCTAAGGTGCTGTCCGGTGGTGAGAAGGGCCGCATGCTGTTTGGCAAGCTGATGATGCAGAAGCCGAACATTCTGATCATGGATGAACCGACTAATCACCTGGATATGGAATCGATCGAGTCGCTCAACATGGCGCTGGAAATGTACGAAGGCACCTTAATCTTCGTCTCGCATGACCGTGAGTTTGTGAGCTCGCTGGCCACGCGTGTGATGGAGATGAAAGCCGATCGTATTGTCGACTTCACGGGTAACTATGAAGATTACCTGCGCAGCCAGGGTATTGTTTAATCTCTGCATCGCCAGGTGCGCATCAATGCGCACCTTACTGTAATGAAGGTCGCCCTGGAGGCGGCCTTCATCATTTAAGGCTTGCCACAAACTTCACAATGCGCATCCTGCGCGACTCTCATGCTGCGGAATTCCGCGCTCATCGCGTCATACATCAGTAAGCGCGCGCTGGCCGGTTTGCCAAACTCCGTCAGCACCTTTAGGGTTTCCATCGCCTGCATCGCGCCGATCACACCCACCAGCGGTGCCATCACCCCGGCTTCTACACAGCTCAACACCTGCTCGCCGAATAAGCGGCTGATGCAGCGATAGCACGGCTCGCCGGGCTGCCAGGTAAATACGCTCAGCTGGCCTTCCATACGAATCGCTGCACCGGAAATCAGCGGGACCTGGTGCTGGAAACAGAGGCGATTGATTTGCTCGCGCGTAGTGACGTTATCGGTGCAATCTACCACGGCATCGTGGCGGGCAATCAGTGCGCTGAGCTGCGTATCATCTAACTGCGCATCAATCGGCTCGAGCTGGCAGTGCGGATTAAGCGCCGCCAGCGGCTGCTGTGCCGAGGTGACTTTCGCCACGCCAATTTTTGCATCGCTGTGCAGGATCTGCCGTTGCAGGTTGCTCAGGCTCACGGTATCGAAATCGAGCAAGGTGAGATGGCCCACGCCTGCCGACACCAGGTAAGGTGCCGCCGCGCAGCCCAATCCGCCGAGGCCAATCAGCAACACGCGTGCCGCCTTGAGTCTCTCCTGGCCATCAAAATCGAAGCCACGCAGCACAATCTGGCGGTTATAGCGCAGCATCTCATCATCGCTCAACTCCACGCTCATTAGCCCTCCAGCAGGCTGTTGAAGGCTTCAATTTCTACCCACTCGCCGGGCTCAACGTCACCGCGATCGCGCTCGAGCACCACAAAACAGTTGGCCAGCGCAAAGGAGCTGAAGACGTGCGAACCCTGCGCGCCGGTACTGCGCACTTCCAGCTCGCCGTCGTCACCACGGCTGAAAATGGCACGCTGGAAGTCGAGACGACCCGGGGATTTCTTCAGGCGTTGCGTGGCGCGCGCGCGTTGACGCAGCGGCATGATGCGCGTGGTTTGGCCAGTGAGCGTCGCCAGCAGCGGCTGTACCAGCTGATAGAACGTCACCGCTGCCGAGACCGGATTACCCGGCAGGCCGCAGAACCAGCTGTTCGCCAGCCGTCCAAAGGCAAAGGGTTTGCCCGGCTTGATCGCCAGTTTCCAGAAGGTGATAGCGCCCAGCTCCTCCAGCATCGCGCGGGTGAAATCGGCCTCGCCGACCGACACGCCGCCGGTGCTGATCACCACATCGGCCTGACGATCGGCTTCGGTAAAGGCGGTACGCAGCGCCGCCTGGTCGTCAGCAATCACGCCAAGATCGATCACTTCGCAGCCCAGTTTGTTGAGCATCAGCGCGACGGTGAAACGGTTGGTATCGTAAATCTGGCCAGCGGCTAATGGCTGACCCACCGCCTGCAGTTCATCACCAGTCGAGAAGATCGCCACACGCAGTTTACGCAGCACGCTCACTTCGGCGATGCCCAGCGACGCCAGCAACGGCAACTCGGCGGCACCAAGGCGCACACCGGCATCCAGCACCTGTTTTCCCGCCTGAATATCTTCGCCGATGCGGCGGATATTTTGCCCTTCCTGCAGCGGTGCGGTAATCACAATGCCGCCGTCGCGCTGCAAGGTTTGCTCCTGCATTACCACGGCATCACAACCGGCGGGAATCGGCGCGCCGGTCATAATGCGAATCACGCTGCCCGCTGGCCACTCGCCGTTAAAGGGCGCACCGGCGAAGGCTTTTCCCGCCACCGGCAACACGCGATCGGCTGCGCTATCCGCCAGACGAACGGCGTAACCGTCCATGGCTGAGTTATCAAAAGAGGGCACATCGAGCGGTGAGTTAATCGGTTTAGCGGTGATGCGCCCGGCGGCTTCAAACAGCGAAACGTTCAGCGAATCGCTAATCGGCGTTAACTGCTGCAGCATCTTTTGCTGCGCGTCTTCGAGGGAGATTAATCCTGCGGTAAAAGGTTCCATGTCCATCTCTGCCTGGTTAATTTCAGATGCGGTCTATTATGGGTAATGCGTGGCCGTTAAGCGAGCGCGCACGTTACTCATTCACCGCACATTCCGTAGCGGCGCGATTTATCGCGCAATAAGTTGCGCCGCTACGCTGCGTGCGATCGGTGATATCAGTTGTCTTGGTTTGCAACTATGAAGTGAGTAAACCCATCGCGACCAAAAAAGCATAATCCACAATAAAAGGTTATGACCATGAAGACAGTTTCTGCTTTACAAGATGAGGGGGCCTTTCTATAGTCGAAAATTGCCAAAAAAAGATGAAAACCATTCTAAATCAGTGTTTTTGGTTCTGATTCCTTTACAGGGTACCGGTTATGGCTAAAGCAGTTATCGCAATTCACGGCGGTGCCGGCGCGATTACGCGCGCGGCAATGAGCGCCGAAAAAGAGCAGCACTATCGTCAGCAACTCACCGCAATCGTTACCGCAGGCCAGCAGATTCTTGCGGCGGATGGAAGTGCACTCGATGCGGTGACCGAAGCGGTTCGCTTGCTGGAAGAGTGTCCGTTGTTCAACGCCGGCAAAGGTGCGGTGTTCACCCATCAAGGCACGCACGAACTGGATGCCAGCATTATGGATGGTCGCACGCTCGATGTGGGGGCGGTTGCGGGCGTCAGCCACATTCGTAATCCTATCCTCGCCGCGCGTAAGGTGCTGGAAAATAGCCCGCACGTGCTGTTTATCGGGGCGGGCGCAGAAGCCTTCGCTGCCGAGCAGGGCTTAGAACCGGTTAATGCCGATTACTTCTCCACGCCAGAGCGCTGGGAGCAGCTGCAGCGCGCGCTGCACAGCCAGCAGATGGTGCTCGATCATGATGGTGAAGCTAACAGCCACAGCGATGATCCGCTGGACCCGGATCGCAAATTTGGCACCGTGGGTGCGGTAGCGCTCGATCTTCAAGGTAATCTGGCGGCCGCCACGTCAACCGGTGGCATGACCAACAAACAGGCCGGTCGCGTCGGCGACTCACCGCTGGTGGGCGCAGGTTGCTATGCCAGCAACGACAGCGTGGCGGTCTCCTGTACCGGCACCGGCGAAGTGTTTATCCGTACGCTCGCCGCCTACGACGTGGCGGCGCAGATGCATTACGCCGGACGCTCGCTGCAGCAGGCCACTGCCAATGTCATTCACGACAAAGTGCAGGAACTGGAAGGCAGCGGCGGGCTGATCGCCATTGACGCCGCAGGCAATGTGGCGCTGCCGTTTAACAGCGAAGGTATGTATCGCGGATTCGCCTATGTTGAGGGTGACGTTGAGGTAGCGATTTACCGCGACAGCTAAGGAGCAGGCATGACGGACCAACAGCTGCAGTTTGCGCCGGAGCAGGTTCTGGCGGTGCGCGATCTTAACGTACGCTTCGAGCATGAAGGGCGCATTACCGAAGCGGTGCGTAACCTGTCGCTCGACCTGCATCGCGGTGAAACGCTGGCGCTGGTGGGTGAATCGGGATCGGGCAAATCCGTCACCTCGCTGGCGCTGATGCGTCTGATTCAACAGGCCGGTGGCGATGTGAGCGGTGAAATTCAGCTGCGTCGCCGTAATGGCGAGGTGCTGGATGTGATGCGCGCTTCCAGCGGTCAGATGCGCAAGGTGCGCGGCGCCGATATGGCGATGATCTTTCAGGAGCCGATGACCTCGCTTAACCCGGTGTTCACCGTCGGCGAGCAGATAGCGGAATCTATCCGTCTGCATCAGGGGAAAAGCCACCAACAGGCGCTGGCCGAAGCGCGCCGCATGCTCGATCTGGTGCGTATTCCGGAAGCGCAAAATGTGCTGGGGCGCTATCCGCATCAACTCTCCGGCGGCATGCGTCAGCGCGTGATGATCGCGATGGCGCTGTCGTGCAAACCGGCGCTGCTGATTGCCGATGAACCGACCACCGCACTCGACGTCACGATTCAGGCGCAGATCCTGCAGCTGATCCGCGTGCTGCAAAAAGAGATGCAGATGGGGGTGATTTTTATCACCCACGACATGGGCGTGGTGGCAGAGATGGCCGATCGCGTGCAGGTGATGTATCGCGGTGATGTGGTTGAACGCGCGCCGGTGCAGCAGCTGTTTGCCGATCCGCAGCAGCCCTATACCCGCGCGTTACTGGCAGCGGTGCCGAAGCTGGGCGCGATGCACGGCCAGGCGTTGCCGGCAAAATTTCCCTTACTGCATGCCAATGGCCGCGAAGAGCGGGCACAACCCCAGGATACGGTGCGCCACGATCGTCCGCCGATTTTACAGGTCCGCGATTTGGTTACGCGTTTCGATATTCGCGGCGGGTTGCTCAATCGCGTTAAGCGCCGCGTGCACGCGGTGGAGAAAGTCAGTTTTGATCTCTACGCCGGTGAAACGCTGGCGCTGGTGGGCGAATCCGGCTGTGGTAAATCCACCACCGGACGCTCACTGCTGCGGCTGGTGGCCAGCCAGGGCGGCACTATTACCTTTGACGGCCAGCGCATTGATGCGTTGCAGGGCAATGCGCTGGCGTCGCTGCGCCGCGATATCCAGTTTATCTTCCAGGATCCTTACGCCTCGCTCGATCCGCGGTTGACCGTAGGTTTTTCCATTATGGAACCGCTGCTGGTGCATCAAACGATGGATCGTCGTCAGGCGGAGAAGCGCGTCGCCTGGCTACTGGAACGCGTTGGCCTGCTGCCGGAACATGCGCAGCGCTATCCGCACGAATTCTCCGGCGGTCAGCGCCAGCGCATCTGCATTGCTCGCGCGCTGGCGCTCAATCCCAAAGTGGTGATCGCCGATGAATCGGTGTCGGCGCTGGATGTATCGATTCAGGCGCAGATCATTAATCTAATGCTCGATTTGCAGCGTGAGTTTGGTATCGCCTTCTTATTTATTTCGCACGATATGGCGGTGGTGGAACGCATCAGCCATCGCGTGGCGGTGATGTATCTTGGACAGATCGTGGAGATGGGACCGCGTCAGGCGGTGTTTGAACAGCCGCGTCATCCTTACACCAAAAAACTGATGGCCGCGGTGCCAGTGGCCGATCCGGCCCACCGGCATCGTGAGCGGGCGCTGATGGTGGATGAGATCCCCAGCCCGATTCGCCCGCTGGGTGATGAGCCGGAAGTGGCGCCCTTACTGGAAGTAGCACCGGGCCATTTTGTCGCCCGCCACGCTATTAGCGGCGCCTGAGCAGCAACCAATCGCACATCTTCAGATGTCGCGCATGACAGGGATTACAGGAGAACGATAACGATGCACCATATTATGCGAAAAGGGGTTATCACTGCCGGTTTGTTGAGTTCGGCGCTGGCGCTGCCCGCGTGGGCGGCGAAAGATGCGGTGATTGCGGTGGCCTCAACCTTTACCACGCTCGATCCTTACGATGCCAACGACACGCTGTCACAGGCGGTGGCGAAGTCTTTCTATCAGGGCTTATTCGGCTTTGATAAAGACATGAAGCTGACCAACGTACTGGCGGAAAGCTATCAGGCGAGCAGCGATGGCCTGACGTACACCATCAAGCTGCGTTCCGGTGTGAAATTCCAGGATGGCACCGATTTCAATGCCGACGCGGTGAAAGTTAACCTCGATCGCGCCAGCAATCCGGACAACCATCTCAAGCGCTATAACCTGTTCAAATACATCGCCACCACTGAAGTGGTTGACCCAACCACGGTGAAGATCACCCTGAAGCAGCCGTTCTCGGCCTTCATCAACAACCTGGCGCACCCGGCGGCGGTAATGATTTCGCCAACCGCGCTGAATAAATATGGCAAGGATATCGGCTTCCATCCGGTCGGAACCGGCCCGTTTGCCTTTGATACCTGGAATCAGACCGACTTCGTGAAAGTGAAGAAGTGGGAGGGCTACTGGAAAAAAGGTTATCCGAAGCTGGATAGCATTACCTGGCGTCCGGTGGTGGATAACAACACCCGCGCGGCGATGCTGCAAACCGGTGAAGCAAGCTTTGCCTTCCCGGTGCCGTTCGAGCAGGCCAAACTGCTGCAAGGTAACAGCAAGCTCGATGTGGTGACCACGCCGTCGATCATGCAGCGCTACATCAGCCTCAACGTCACGCAAAAGCCGTTTGATAATCCGAAGGTGCGTGAAGCACTGGAGTACGCGATTAACCGTCAGGCGCTGGCAAAAGTGGCGTTTGCGGGTTATGCCACGCCAGCAACCGGCATCGTGCCGCCGACCATCGATTTTGCGCAGAGCTATCCGGCGATTAAATACGATCCGGCTAAAGCGCGCGAATTGCTGAAAGAAGCGGGCTTCCCGAACGGTTTCGAAACCACCTTGTGGTCATCGCATAACCACAGCACCGCGCAGAAAGTACTGCAGTTCACCCAGCAGCAGCTGGCGCAGGTGGGCGTGAAGGTCAAAGTGACGGCGATGGATGCCGGTCAGCGCGCGGCTGAAGTGGAGAGCAAAGGGCAGAAAGAGAGCGGTGTACGTATGTTCTATACCGGCTGGTCGGCGTCAACCGGGGAAGCCGATTGGGCGCTGACGCCGCTGTTCGCTACCACGTCCTGGCCGCCAGCGATCTTTAACACCGCCTTCTACAGCAATCCGCAGGTGGATAAAGATCTCGGCGATGCACTAAAAACCACCGATCGCGACCAGAAAGCCAAACTGTATAAAGACGCACAGGATCGCATCTGGAACGACCATCCGTGGATCCCGCTGGTGGTCGAGCAACTGCTGTCTGCCAACAATAAAAACCTCAGCGGTTTTTATGTCATGCCCGATACCTCATTCAATTTTGATGAGGCGGATCTGAAGTAACAGACGCGGCCAGCCTTGCGGGGCTGGCCGATGCTGCGCAGGACTTCGCATGCTCAACTATTTTCTCAAACGATTACTGGGATTGATTCCCACGCTGCTGATTGTCGCGGTGCTGGTGTTCCTGTTTGTTCACCTGCTGCCGGGCGATCCGGCGCGCCTGATTGCTGGCCCGGAAGCGGATGCCTCGGTAGTGGCGCTGGTGCGTCAGGATCTCGGCCTCGATCAGCCGCTGATCAAGCAGTTCTGGCACTTCATGCTCAATGCGGTGCAGGGCGATTTCGGTCATTCGCTGGTCTCGAAGCGTCCAGTGATTGATGAAATTGCCGCGCGCTTTTTCCCTACGCTATGGCTCACGCTGAGCAGCATGGTGTGGGCGGTTATTTTCGGCATGGCGATTGGTATCACCTCGGCGGTATGGCGCAATCGCTGGCCGGATCGTATCGGCATGACGCTGGCGGTGTCGGGGATTTCGTTCCCGGCCTTCGCGCTCGGCATGCTGCTGATGCAGGTGTTTTCGGTGCAGCTGGGTTGGTTGCCTACCGTCGGAGCCGATAGCTGGAAACACTACATTTTGCCGTCAATCACGCTGGGTGCCGCGGTGGCGGCGGTGATGGCGCGCTTCACCCGCGCCTCATTCGTGGAGGTGATGCAGGAAGATTACATGCGCACCGCCCGCGCCAAAGGGGTACGCGAATCACTGGTGGTGGTGAAACACGGCCTGCGTAACGCGATGATTCCGGTGGTGACCATGATGGGCCTGCAGTTTGGTTTCCTGCTGGGCGGCTCGATTGTGGTGGAAGTGGTGTTCAACTGGCCAGGCTTAGGCCGCTTGCTGGTGGATTCGGTTGAGATGCGCGATTACCCGGTGATTCAGGCCGAAGTGTTGCTGTTCTCGCTGGAGTTCATCCTGATTAACCTGATTGTCGATGTGCTGTACGCGGCAATCAACCCGGCAATTCGCTACAAGTAAGGAGTCGCAATTGAAGAACTGGCGACGTGCCGCGGCATTAAAGACCATGCCGACCATCACGGAAAACCGGGTACGCACGCCGTGGCGCGAATTCTGGCGGCGTTTTCGCCGTCAGCATGTGGCGCTGCTGGCCGGACTGTTTGTGCTGCTGTTGATTGTGGTGGCGTTTATCGCGCCGATGATGGCGCCGTTTGATGCGGAAAACTATTTCGATTACGACCGGCTGAATGAAGGGCCATCGCTAATGCACTGGTTTGGCGTCGATTCGCTGGGGCGCGATATCTTCAGCCGTGTGCTGGTGGGGACGCGCATCTCGCTGATTGCCGGTTTCTTCTCGGTGGCGATTGGCGCGCTAATTGGCACGGTGTTAGGTTTGCTGGCCGGTTACTACGAAGGCTGGTGGGATCGCATCACCATGCGTATCTGCGATGTGCTGTTCGCCTTTCCCGGCATTCTGCTGGCGATAGCGGTGGTGGCGATCATGGGCAGCGGCATGAGCAATGTGATTGTCGCGGTTGCGATTTTCAGTATTCCTGCTTTTGCCCGTTTGGTGCGCGGCAACACGCTGGTACTGAAGCATCAAACCTATATTGAGTCGGCGCGCAGCATTGGGGCGTCGGACTGGACCATTATCATGCGACACATTCTACCCGGCACGGTGTCGTCGATTGTGGTCTATTTCACCATGCGGATCGGCACATCAATTATCACTGCGGCGAGCTTGTCGTTTCTGGGGTTGGGCGCTCAGCCGCCAACGCCAGAGTGGGGCGCGATGTTGAATGAGGCGCGCGCCGATATGGTCATTGCGCCGCACGTGGCGATTTTCCCCAGCCTGGCGATTTTCCTTACCGTGCTGGCGTTTAATCTGCTGGGTGATGGCTTGCGCGATGCGCTTGATCCGAAATTGAAGACCTAAAGCTTACTGCAGATCGTAGCTACCGTCTTGAACGTCAAGCGGTAGCTACGTAGTTTTCGTTCCACGGCTCTCGTGTTTTAAGCACACCGAAGCAGAGATGGACCAGTTTGCGCATCACCGCTCCCAGCGCCACTTTGGCTGGCTTGCCCTTCGCCATCAGCCTTTCATACAGCGCTCTTACGGGGCGATTCCACCTTGCCGCTACTATCGCGGCCATATACAGCTTCGCTCTCACGTCGGCGGGACCGGTTTTCGACATCCGGGCCAGCCCTCTCACCGAACTGCCTGACGTCTTCTCGACCGGCACCACGCCCAGCCACGCCGCTACCTGACCCGCATTGCGGAACTGGCACGTACGCAGCACCGACAGCATGGTCGTTCCCACTACGCCGCCGATACCTTTTATCGACTCCAGCAGCTTAAGATCATCTTTCAGACCATCATTCTTATCCATGTGGTCGTCAATCAGCGCGTTTATTCGCTTCAGCTCCTTTTCATGCGATTTTTTTGTTCTTTCAAGCGAGTCGGTCACCTCGCCCGCCGTCTGGGTTGAGTTCGCCTTCTCGAGCCTGTTCGTCGCGCGCTGCACATCTTCAACGATGGCGTCACGCAGACGCAGCAGGTCTTTCAGCTTGCGGACTTCCGGTGGCGGCGGAACCCAGGCATCGGGCTGTTTCAGCTCGCCGTAACGGGCCAGCACCCAGGCGTCGACCGCGTCATTTTTGGTCAGGATACCCATTCCGCGGGCAAACTCCCTGACCCGTTGCGGATTGCCGATACAGACCGTCACGGGCGTGTTCCCGTGCAGCCCGTAAGCGACGTTTTCGTGATAGACGCTGGTCGCTTCCATCACCACCATCACCTGCTCTGGCGGGCACTTCTGCTTCTGGAGCCAGTCGCAGATGTCACGTTCTACGCCGACCTGATTTTTGATGGATTTCGTTTTCTTTTTGCCGTTGCCGGGGAACAGGCAGAGGTCGAGTTTGTTTTTGCTGACATCAATACCAAGACAGAACATCGGATATCTCCCTTTCACTTAAACCATCACGCCATCTAGCCTTGTACATACGAAGTCAGAGCTTCTGGTTACCGTTCAGAGTAGTTGCTGGCGTGAAAGGAGAAACGGAGGGCTTAAAGCTACGAAGCAAGATCGGGTCTTAAGCGGCGCAAAAAGCTGCCTCCGTTTCATGTTGCTGGTAGCTAACCAGCAACACATTCAAGATACAAGCGGCGCAATTTATTGCGCGTTGTTGAGAAGCACATCTGCGCGCAATAAATTGCGCCGCTACGGTTATGCATGATCTGTTAATCAATCACTCAGAACGTTTCCCAGTGGTCATTACTGTGCGCGGCAACAGGCTGTGCGCGGGTGGATGCTATCGCCGGCTTCACCATTTTCGCCACCGGCACGATCGCCTGGCGGGTGCCGGTTTTAAAACGCGCCACCGCTGAAGAGAGGCTGCTTGCCTGCTGTTCCAGCGATGCTGAAGCGTTAGCGGATTCCTGCACCAGCGTGGCGTTCTGCTGCGTCACGCGATCCATCTCGTTCACCGCCTGGCCAATTTGATCGATGCCGCGGCTCTGCTCATCTGAGGCCGAAGCGATCTCGCCCATGATATCGGTGACGCGGGTCACCGCGCTGACGATCTCCTGCATGGTGTCGCCAGCACTGCTTACCTGCTGCGAGCCGACGTTCACGCGTTGCACTGAATTCTCAATCAGCAGTTTGATCTCTTTAGCGGCTTGGGCGCTACGCTGTGCCAGGTTGCGTACTTCACCTGCCACCACGGCAAAGCCGCGGCCCTGTTCACCGGCGCGCGCGGCTTCGACCGCCGCGTTGAGCGCAAGGATGTTGGTCTGGAACGCAATGCCATCAATTACGCTGGTGATGTCGGCGATTTTTTTCGAACTGTCGGCGATGTCGCGCATGGTTTTCACCACGCCATCCACCACGTTGCCACCTTTATCCGCGGTTTCGGAGGCGGTTTTCGCCAGCTGCGTGGCCTGACGCGCGTTATCGGCATTCTGTTTCACCGTCGCGGTTAACTCTTCCATGCTTGCCGCCGTCTCTTCCAGCGAAGCCGCTTGTTGCTCGGTACGCGAGGAGAGATCGTTATTGCCGGTGGCAATTTCGCTGGCGCTGCCGAATATGGCATCCGCACTATCACGCACATTGTTGATGGTGCTGAGCAGCGACTGCTGCATGTGATTGAGGCTGGCGGCAATCAAGGCCATTTCGCTACGGCCCTCGACCTGCAGGCTGGCGGAGAGATCGCCGTCGGCGAAGCGCTCCATCTGCTGCTGCACCTGTTTCATCGGGGCGAGCAGAATACGGCGTACCAGCATCCACACGGCAACCAGCATCAGCACGACAACCACCACCATCACGGCTACCATTACCAGCATCTGCTGATAGGTGCTGTCGTTCTGCGCACTGCGTTCCGCCAGCAGCTGGACGTTCTGCTCGCGCCACTGTTTGTAAGCCGCTTCAAGATCGTCCTGCGCCTGTTGTGCATCCAGGTTGCCATACGCAGCGTAATCATTGGCTTTGAGGAATGCCGCCGACTGCTGCAGCAATTCGGTGAAGGCGATGAATTTCGCATCAACCACGCTGGCTGAGTCAGCGCTTTGTCCCGGCAGACGCGGCATGCTTTTGTAGAGATCGTAATGCTGCTTTGCTTCATCAAGGGACGCGTTAGCGCTAATCAGTAGTTTATTGATGGCGGCAAGTGACGCGTCATCGGTCTGCTTTTTCAGAATGCGAATCGCGACTCGGTTAATGATAACGCGGGTTTTAACCAGCGTTTGCCAGCCGTCGGCTAGCTCACGCTGCTGATGCGATAGCTGATTGCTGGTGGTGAAATTATGCTGACCGGTAATCAGTGATGACAAGAACAGCGATCCTGAAATCGCCTGCATCGCGGTGAATACCACCAAAATCATCATGATGGCGGTCACAATTCTCATTCGTTTAAACATAGGGGCATCTCTGAGGAAGTAGGCTTATATCTAAGTTATCGGTGCAAAAACACATCGCTTAAGTGCCAGCAGGAAATAATTACGTCACGGGATGATGAGAGGGTGATAAAAACAGATGAAAGCGTTTAATTATGAGCAGGATTTCAAGCACATCGATTTTCGTCGGCAGCCAGAGTTATATCAGGTTGGACGTGGCGAACAGGGCGTGCTGATGGTCGAACCTTACAAAAGTGAGATTTTGCCACACTGGCGCTTTCGCACCGTAGCGCTGGCGCAGCAATCTTCGCAGCAGATTATGCAGCTGTTTGAGGAGTACCGCGCGCAGGATGACTTTGTTGGTATGGATATGGCGCGGAAATACATTCAGATGGGCTATACGCGCGCGCGGCGCTACAGCAATCATCAGGGTGGGCGTAAATATGACGCGGCGGGTAACGAACTGCCGCGTACCACAGAAAAAGAGAAGGCCGCTGCGGCGGCCGTTTTCAAAGCGTGCTGGGATAAACTGCGCGCCGATACTGACTATCTGGCACGCAAACGGGCGCACCAGCAGAAGTATGGTTAAACGCGCGTGCCCCACAGATCGTATTCGTCGGCGTGCTCGACTTTGACGCGAACCACGTCGCCGACTTTTACCTGACGATCGCCATTCAGATAGACCGCGCCGTCGATTTCCGGGGCATCAGCCATGCTGCGGCCCACCGCGCCTTCCTCATCCACTTCATCAATCAGCACCAGCACTTCGCGGCCGATTTTCTCCTGCAGACGTTCGCTGGAGATCTTCTGCTGTAGCTGCATAAAGCGGTCGAAACGGTCCTGCTTCACTTCGTCCGGCACCTGATCCGGCAGCTGGTTAGCGGTTGCACCTTCCACCGGGCTGTACTGGAAGCAGCCAACGCGATCGAGGCGCGCTTCCTGCAGGAAGTCGAGCAGCATCTGGAAATCTTCTTCGGTTTCACCTGGGAAGCCAACAATAAAGGTTGAGCGCAGCGTCAGCTCCGGGCAGATTTCACGCCAGCGCTTAATGCGCTCCAGCGTACGCTCCACTGCGCCAGGACGCTTCATCAGCTTAAGGATGCGCGGGCTGGCGTGCTGCAGTGGAATATCGAGGTACGGCAGAATCTTACCTTCCGCCATCAGTGGGATGACATCGTCCACATGCGGATACGGATAAACATAGTGCAGGCGCACCCAGACGCCGAGTTTGGCCAGCTGCTCGCACAGGCTAACCATGCTGGTTTTCACCGGCGATCCGTTCCAGAAACCGGTGCGGTGTTTTACATCCACGCCATAGGCGGAAGTGTCCTGCGAGATCACCAGCAGCTCTTTGACGCCGGCTTCGACCAGACGTTTGGCTTCGTCGAGCACCGAACCAATTGGGCGGCTATCAAGATCGCCACGCATCGAAGGAATGATGCAGAAGGTACAGCGATGGTTGCAGCCTTCGGAAATTTTCAGGTAGGCGTAATGGCGCGGCGTCAGTTTGACACCCTGCTCTGGTACCAGACTGAGGAACGGGTTGTGTTCCGGCTTTGGCACGTAGGTGTGCACGTGTGACAACACCTGCTCGTAACTGTGCGGGCCAGTGATTTCCAGTACCTTCGGATGCACTTCGCGGATCTGGTCCACTTTGGCACCGAGGCAGCCGGTGACGATCACTTTGCCGTTCTCGTTCAGCGCTTCACCAATCGCTTCCAGGGATTCCTGTACGGCGCTATCAATAAATCCACAGGTGTTAACGATGACGATCTCCGCATCATCGTAGCGTGGCACCACGTCATAGCCTTCAGTACGCAGCTCCGTCAGGATGCGTTCAGAGTCGACGAGGTTTTTCGGACAGCCGAGGGAGACGAACCCCACGCGTGGTGGATTTTTGACATGGCTCATAAGGATAAAAATTCATCATAATTAGTGTGGATAGGGGGGCGATTGTACAGAGGTTGCAGAGGAAAATGTATAGGCTGTGTAAGAATCTCCTTTTAGGGCCGCCAATCTGTTGTGATTATGCTTAACTCATTTGGCGGTGCGTTTAATTCGTTGTGGCGCACCCTCTACGCGCCCGGCTGCATAGGGTCATCCGAGTTGTGTAAGCGGGCGTGTTTTGCTTAAATGTTGGGTCGGTGAGGGTAAGTTATTATCTGCACTGAAAATTTCAAATCGCACTGATGGTGAATCCTCACTGCCAGGGCAGAAGTGGATAATGTGAGAGCAAACAAATGCAAGAGATCGTCAAAGGTTTTCTGAATTTTCAACAGAATGTGTTCCCGGAAAGGAAGGATCTTTTCAAAAGTTTGGCATCCAACCAAAATCCCAAAGCCCTGTTTATCTCCTGCTCAGACAGCCGTCTGGTGCCAGAGCTGGTGACGCAGTCAGAGCCTGGCCAGCTGTTCGTGATCCGTAACGCCGGTAACATTGTGCCGCCGTTTGGACCCGAGCCAGGTGGTGTGTCAGCGACCATTGAGTACGCGGTCGTCGCGCTGGGTGTGACCGAAATTATTATTTGCGGCCACTCCAACTGCGGTGCCATGAACGCCATTGCATCGAATGCCGATCTTGAAACCATGCCGGCGGTCGATCACTGGTTGCACTACGCCAACGCCGCTAAAGCGGTGGTGGAAGAGCGCAACTACGATAGCGTGGAGAAACGTCTCAATGAGATGGTGAAAGAGAACGTGATTGCGCAGCTGCACAATATCAAAACACACCCTTCCGTGGCGGTGGCGCTGCGTAAAGGCAAAGTTCGCCTGCACGGGTGGGTTTATGATATTGAGAGCGGCGGAATAATCGCTCTGACTAAAGGCGGTGAATCGTTCATTTCACTGTCGGAAAATCCGGAAACTTGCTTCGAGTAATTCCGCCTAACCACCTGCATTGCAGGTGGTTTTTCCTCGCATTTCGCGAAAATTTCCCCCCACGCGCATTACCAGCCTCTACACTTGAGAAGCAATTACCTCTGATAAGGGCTCTCTCATGCGATTTTCCCTTTCTGTTCCCGTCTTAACGCTGGCGCTGCTGGCGGCGGGCTGTACTTCTCATGTTGCCGACAAACAACAATATTCGGGCTTTCTTGGCGATTATAGTCAGTTACAACCGGAGAAATCACCGAGCGGCAAACCAACGCTACGCTGGGTATCTCCCGATTATCGCGATGCGGATTATCGCGGTGTGGTCTATACGCCAGTGGTCTATTATCCGGTGCCACATCCTAATGCACGTGTCAGTCAGCAAACACTGGACGAGGTGCGGAGCTATACCGATAGCCAGCTAAAACGCGCAATCTCTGAGCGCAAACCGCTGGTAGCACAAAAAGGTCCACAAACGTTGGTGGTGAAAACAGCCATTACTGCGGTGTCGGCCGAAAACAAAGGCATGCAATTCTATGAAGTTGTACCCGTCGCTGCGGTAGTCGCCAGCACCATGGCGGCCACCGGACATCGCACGCAAGAGAGTGCCTTGTTCCTCGAAGTGGAAGCGGTTGATGGACAGACCGGTAAGCCGCTGATCAAAGTGGTGCGTAAAGCCTTTGGCAAGCCGTTGCCAAATAGCAGCACGCCAATCACGCTTAACGATCTCCGTCCGGCGATTGATGAGATGGTGCGCGATGTAGTGGCGTTTTCCACACCGTAACGTCGAGCCCGGCCTTGCGCCGGGCTTAATGTTTTGTAAATCCGTCCCATCCTTTGTTACGCGCTGACTACCCTTAACGGCAGACCGTGATAAAGGAGAATGCCATGCGATTACTGCCCGCCGCGCTTCTGTTTGGCGCCTTAAGCTGTTCCTCCCCGCTGCTCGCTGCCGATGTGCAGGTGCAGGTTTTGCAAGACAAGCTCGATCATCCGTGGTCGGTCGCATTTCTGCCCGACAATCAAACGCTGTTAATTACTGAACGATCCGGTCAGCTGCGCAGTTGGCAGCCGGGCAAAGGCTTGTCACAGCCGATTGGCGGCGTGCCGAAAGTGTGGGCCAATCGCCAGGGTGGCTTGCTGGACGTAGTGTTGGCGCCTGATTTCGCCCAAAGCCGTCGCGTGTGGCTGAGTTATACCACCGCCGATGCCAGTGGACGCGCTGGCGGCGTGGTGGGTTATGGGCGACTCAGTGACGATAATCGTCAATTGAGCGATTTTAAGGTGGTGCTGGAGCAAACGCCGAAGCTCTCGGGTGGCGCGAATATCGGCACGCGACTGGCGTTTGATCGTCAGGGTTTTCTCTATATCGCCTTCGGCGATAACTTCGCCAGCAGCAGCGCACAGCAGCTGGATAAACTTTCCGGTAAAATCGTGCGCCTGACCCAGGACGGCGCAATTCCCGCGGATAATCCGTTCGTTGACCGTAAAGGGGCTCGTGCTGAAATCTGGTCCTATGGCATGCGCAATCCGCAAGGTCTGGCGCTCAATCCGTGGACGCAGCAAATATGGGAAAGCGAACACGGTCCACGCGGCGGCGATGAGGTGAATATCCCGCAAAAGGGCAAAAACTATGGCTGGCCGCTGGCCACTCACGGCATTGATTACAGCGGTGAAAAGGTGCCGGAAGCCAAGGGCAGCGCCGTGGACGGCACGGAACAGCCGCTGCATTACTGGAAAGTCTCTCCTGCCATTAGCGGCATGGCGTTTTACAACAGCGCACGTTTCCCGCAGTGGAAAAACTCGCTGTTTATCGGCGCGCTGAAGGAGAAGAACCTCATTCGTTTACAGGTTAACGGCGAAAAAGTGGTGGAAGAGCAGCGGTTACTGGACGATCGTGGCGAGCGCATTCGCGATGTGCGCCAGGGACCGGATGGTTATCTGTATGTGTTGACCGATGAAGCCAATGGCAAGCTGCTGAAAGTGGGGCTGGCAGCTGACGCCAGCACCCCGCGCGGTTAACTCAACGTACCCAGTTACACACTTCCCAACCGCGCTGCTGCGCCTCTTGTAGCAGCAGCGGGTTGGGATTCACTACCCAGGCATGATCGGCATGCGTCAGCAGCGGCAAATCGTTCATGGAATCACTGTAAGCCCAGGTGCGTTCGAAGTGCTGCTCCTGCTGTAAGGCTTTCCAGTCACTGAGGCGCGTCACTTTGCCTTCGCGATAGGTCATGGTGCCGTAGGTTTGGCCGCTGTAGCGTTCATCCACCACTTCCACGCCAATCGCCAACGCACCGTGTACGCCAAGACGTTCGGCAATCGGCACGGCTAAATGGTCGCCGCTGGCGGTAATGATCATCACCGTATCGCCGCGTTGCTGATGCCACTCGATGCGCGCGCGCGCAGCAGGAAAGACGCGCGGCATGATGTCGCGATGGATAAAGCGGCGTACCCAGCCTTCGACGGTCATGGTTGCCATGCCAGCTAACGGTGCCAGCGTGGTGTTCATATACTCTTCAATTGATAACGTACCGGTGTGATACTGATCCATCAGGATTTTCTCCTGCTGAATGATCTCTTCGGGGGCAAATCCCTGTGAAACCAGCCAGCGTAGCCACAGGCTGGTGCTGTCTTCACAAATCAGGGTTTCATCCAGATCGAAAATGGCTAAGTCCATCGCGGCTCTCCTCAGGCTGACTGAGATTCAGGTTAGCGGAAATTTGTGACTGGCTTAACCGTTCTGCGAAAAATCGGAATTACACGCAATTTTCTTTGCGGTCAGCCGCGCAAAAGTGGCAGCGCAGGGCGGTTGGTGCCAGGGTTACTCTAATAAACTCTATAAAACTTTACGATTGAACGGTTTTTTTCGCTGGCATGAACCGTTAGCGTTGGGCGAGACACGTCTTGCCTGCAAGAAAACCAAGATTTAACAAGGACAATCTGGTCACGCTCATGAGAAAAAACACCTTCGCTTCTGTCTGGCGGCCGCTGGCTGCTTCTTCACTATTACTGCTTTTTATTCCCGTCACCACGCAGGCTGAGCAGGCACCTGCAGCACCGCAAATTGATGCCAAAGCCTGGATCTTAATGGATTACAACAGCGGAAAAGTGCTGGCGGAATCCAATGCCGATCAGCGTCTCGATCCGGCAAGCCTGACCAAAATGATGACCAGCTATGTGGTCGGCCAGGCGTTGAAATCGGGCAAAATTACCAATGACGATATGGTGACCATCGGTCAGGATGCCTGGGCTACCGGCAATCCAAAACTGCGCGGTTCATCGCTAATGTTCCTTAAACCCGGCGACCGCATTCCGGTATCAGAACTGAATAAAGGCGTGGTGATTCAGTCCGGCAACGATGCGTGCATTGCGCTGGCCGATTATGTGGCGGGCAGTCAGGATTCGTTTATCGGCTTGATGAATAACTACGTCAAAGCCTTTGGTCTGCAAAATACTCACTTTATGACGGTGCACGGTCTGGATGCCGAAGGGCAGTACAGCACCGCGCGCGACATGGCGATTATCGGTCAACGTCTGATTAGCGATGTGCCGGAAGAGTACGCGCTTAACAGTGAAAAAGAGTTCACCTTCAACAAGATCAAGCAGATGAACCGCAACCGCCTACTTTGGAGCAGCAATCTGAAGGTGGATGGCATTAAAACAGGCCATACCTCTGGCGCGGGTAACAATCTGGTGGCATCGGCCACCGAAGGCGATATGCGTCTGATTTCGGTAGTGCTCGGTGCGGCGACTGATGCAACGCGCTTCCGTGAGAGCGAGAAGTTGCTGACGTGGGGTTTCCGCTTCTATGAAACGGTCACGCCGATTAAAGCTGACAAGCCGTTTGCCCAGCAGCGCGTGTGGTTTGGCGATCGCAGCCAGGTCAATCTTGGCGTGGCCAAAGACGCGGCGATTACCGTGCCGAAAGGGCAGATGAAAAATCTCAAGGCCAGCTTTACCCTAAACTCACCGCAGCTGGAAGCGCCGCTGGAGAAAAATCAGGTGGTCGGCACCATCGACTTCCAGCTGGATGGCAAAACCATTGAACAACGTCCGCTGGTGGCGATGGAAGCCGTGCCGGAAGGCGGCTTTGTTGGCCGGATCTGGGATTTCGTGATGATGAAATTCCACGGCTGGTTCGGGAAGTGGTTTAGTTAATCAGACGGTGCGCAGCCCTGCGCACCTGATGAATTTGTTGGGTCGCCACTCATGGCGACCTCATCGCTCACTCGCGAATCCAACCCTTCTTAATCGGCATAGCGAACAGCGCGCGATACACCTGATGGGTGAACGCCAGCATCCGCTGACCATAAAGCTGCCATGCCATGTGTGACGCCAGGCAACCCAGCATGCCGACCAAAAATCCGCCCAGCATATCCAACGGCCAGTGCACGCCAAGGTAGACGCGTGACCAGGCAATGGCGCTACCGACGACCAGCAACAGTACGCCAGACCACATGCGGTGCCAGAAGATAAACGCCAGCGCAAAGGTGAAAATGGTGGTGCCGTGATCGCTCGGATAAGAGTCGTCTGGCGCATGCGACAGGAACTGATGGCCGAAACCGATGGCGAAAGGGCGTGGATGCGGCAGCAACTGACCCACGCACCATGAAATGCTCAATGCATACAGCAGCGCCATGCCGGTTTTTAGCACCAGTTCGCGCTGTGATTGCACCTGATCGCGCGGTCCCCACAACCAGAGCGCGACAATCAGCAGCGGCACAATGGCAATCACATCTTTGGCGATAAACGTCGCCAGACCGATCAGCCATTGCGGTGAATTCTGCGTGGCGTTGATCCATAAAAAAAGCGTGTGGTTAAGTGCTTCCATCACGATTGCGTATCCTCGACTTGTTTACCCAAACAACACCAGCGTAAAAATTGCCAGCAAAATAAAGCTGATAGCCTAAAAGCGCGCGCATCAGTAATAAATAGTCGCGCTCTTAATCTTATTGCGGGTTGTTGGAGTGTTTAACTTTGATGAAAGTTGCATGAATATTGGAAAATAGCGCAGGCGGTGGACAGGCTGACAATTTACGCAGCAGTGAACCTTAAACCACAGGATCGATAGCCATAAAAAAACCCGCAAGTCATTGACCGGCGGGCTCCACAATTTGGGGATTTCAAAGAAAAGCAGTGGCACTTATTCAGACTGCGACCCCAAAAGAAAGTTCGTTATTGCGTCAAATATATTTTTAGAATGGCAATAGCGGCCAGATTATCACTATCAAGGTGCCCGCCAGCGTGAGCAATACGTTGGCAATCGCGTAGGTGCCGGCATAACCCAGCGCGGGAATGCTGCTGCGCGCGGTATCGCTGATGATCTCCATTGCCGGCGCACAGGTGCGTGCCCCCATGATGGCACCAAACAGCAGGGCGCGGTTCATACGCAGCACATAGGCGCCAAACAGATAGCAAATCACCACCGGCAGCAAACTCACCAGCAGGCCACTCAGAAGCATCAATGCGCCTGCGCTGCCAAAACCGTGCTGCAAGCCGCTGCCCGCACTCAGGCCGACGCCGGCCATAAACACCATCAGGCCAAACTCTTTCACCATCGTCAGCGCGCCCTGCGGGATGTAGCCAAACGTGGGATGGTTGGCCCGCATAAAGCCAAGCATAATGCCGGCGAACAGCAATCCGGCGGCGTTGCCGATGCCGAAGCTGAAGTTGCTGAACTGGAAGGTGATCATGCCCACCATCAGGCCGACGATAAAGAAGGCGCAGAAGGCGAGGAGATCGGTGATTTGGCTGTGGATGGCGATAAAACCAATGCGGTCGGCCAAACTCTTCACGCGACGCGCTTCGCCGCTCACCTGCAGCACATCACCCTTGTTTAGCATGATGCTGTCATCAATCGGCATCTCAATCTGGCTGCGGATCACGCGGTTAAGAAAACAACCGTGGTCGGTCAATTTGAGGTGACTCAGGCGTTTGTTAACCGCGTTGTGGTTTTTCACCACGATCTCTTCGGTAACGATGCGCATATCCAGCAGATCGCGATCGAACACTTCTTTGCCGTTGCGGAAGCTGGGATCCAGGCGCGCATGCGCATCGGGATAGCCTACCAGCGAGATATCGTCGCCGAGCTGCAGCATGGCGTCTCCATCCGGGCTGGCGAGAATACCGTTGCGGCGCAGCCGCTCAATATAGCAGCCGGTCTGGCGATGAATGCCCAGCTCACGCAGGTTTTTGCCGCCGCTCCACTCCACCAGTTCCGGACCCACGCGATAGGCGCGGATGACCGGCAGAAACACTTTGCGCTGGCTATCGGCATCAAGGCCGCGCTCGCGAGCAATTTGCTGCGCGCAGGTTGGCAGATCCTGATGCTGCAGGCGCGGCAGATAGCGCGCACCAAAAATCAGGCTCACTAATCCCACCAGATAGGTGAGGGCGTAACCGAGGCTAAGGTTATCCTGCATCAGCGTGAGTTGATGACTGTCGCTGATGCTTTGCCGCAGCGTATCACCCGCGCCCACTAACACCGGCGTCGAGGTCATTGAGCCTGCCAGCATGCCTGCGGTTAAACCAATATCCCAGCCGAACAATTTGCCGAGCGTCAACGCGATTAACAGCGCGCTAACCACCATAACAATCGCCAAAAAGAAGTAATTTTTACCGTCACGGAAAAAGATTGAGAAAAAGTTTGGCCCGGCTTCCACGCCGACACAAAAAATAAACAACATAAAGCCAAGACTTAAGGCGTCAGTATTAATAGCGAAATGCTGTTGGCCTAAAATTAGCGAAACTACCAGTACACCAATGGAATTACCGAGTTGGACCGAGCCGAGGCGTAATTTACCCAAGCAAAGTCCGAGTGCTAAAACGACAAATAATAACAGAACGTCATTTCCGCTTAACAATTCTGCGACGTTAATGTTCACGGTTTAACTTCTTCTTTACCTGTAACAAGTTGATGAGCAGGACTTTTTTCGCTATCTTGTGCCGACCGCTAAGGTTTCTGCAACAAAAAAGCTAAGACCTCATACTAAAGCGGCGTCATTCTAATCATAATTAACATCCTCAGCTATCGGCAGTTTTCATTCCTTTCGCCTCCAGCTGTTTCTTTTTATTTCCAGTCGTGCGCATCAGGGCAAAAAAGTTTCATAATTGTTAACGTAAAAGTTGAGGCTAATTATGTTGCAGCGCAATAATCGCTGGCCAGCATCGGTTCTGGGCGTGATGCTTTATACGCTGGTGTTTATTTATGCACACCATTTCTGGGCCGCCGCCAGTGAACAAGCCGTGCGCGGACAACCAGAATTACTGCTGTTTTTATTACCGGGGATGTTAATGGCGCTATTGCAGCCAGAGAGTCCGCTGGTCGGCACGTTGTGGATTGCGCTGGGTGGCACGCTGCTGGGAATGATGTGGCTGATGCTGGTCATACCGATGACGCACAGCGCCTTGCTGATTGTGGCCTGGAGTTTAAGTGCGCTGTTCTGGGCGGGATGTGGGGCACTGCTGGTGCGCTTGCTGCGAATTATGCTGGCGATGCGGGCTGAATAGCCCGATCAAAAACGGGCCCGCAGGCCCGTTATCTTACGCTTCGATACCCAGGTTTTCTTTCGTCCAGGCAGCAAATTCGGTGTAACCACCAATGTGCTGATCGTCGAGGAAAATCTGCGGCACGGTGGTTACCGGCTTGCCGGCACGCGCTTCCAGATCGGCTTTGGTGATGCCGGTGGCCTGAATGTCCACGTACTGATAGTTAAAATCGTCGCGCTCGCTGGTCAGCTTTGCCGCCAACTCTTTTGCACGTACGCAGTAAGGGCAGCTAGAACGGCCAAAAATCACTGCAATCATTGCTTCTCTCCTTCCGCTGCTGTTTTGTGACTAGAATCACATCACAGCGTGAATAATGCGTCACATCATGCCCGCCCATCCTGCTTAAAGGAAGAAGAAGTTACCTGTTATTCTGATATCTGCTGCCTATGCAGACGCTAAAACTGATTGTACGCCAAAGGAACCTTCGCATGCGTAATCTCGCCACATTACCCAAACCCGTGTTGCTGCTCGAAGTGCTCGGCGTGCTTGCCGTAATGGGTGCGCTGCTACTGACCAATGACTGGGTGAGCGCGCCGGATTTTATGGCCAAAAAGCCGCTGGCGACGCTGCTGTTTTTTCTGGGCATCGCGCTGATGCTGCCTGCGGCATGGATGATGATGTGGCGGACGGCGAAGGCGATGGCCCCGCAATTGTTCAATCATTCCAACAAAAAGAAGTAACCACCGGAGAGGATTATGACGCCGACTATCGATTTACTGTGCAGCCACCGTTCTATTCGCGCCTTTACCGAACAAGGCATTGATGAGGCGCAGCGCAGCGCCATTATTGCAGCGGCACAAGCGGCCTCAACCTCCAGCTTTTTGCAGTGTTCCTCCATTATTCGCATCACCGATCGGGAAAAACGTGAGCAGCTGGTGCAGCTGACCGGCGGCCAGCCGTGGGTTAGCGCGGCGGCGGAATTTTGGGTGTTCTGCGCTGACTTCAATCGTCATCAGCAGATTTGCCCGGATGCGCAGCTGGGACGCGCTGAACAGCTGCTGCTCGGCTGCGTTGATACCGCACTGATGGCGCAAAATGCCATGGTCGCGGCAGAATCGCTCGGCCTTGGCGGCGTATTTATTGGCGGTATTCGTAACAGTATTGCTCAAGTCACCGAACTGCTTGAGCTGCCGAAATTTGTGCTGCCGCTGTTCGGTTTCTGCGTCGGTCATCCAGCGGATGCGCCGGACGTTAAACCGCGCATGCCGCAGGCGATGCTGGTACACGAAAATCGTTATCAACCCGTCGATAAAACCGTGCTGGCACAGTACGATGAGCAAATTACCGCCTATTATCAGCAGCGCGACAGCAATCAGCGTTCTGAAAACTGGAGCCAGCTGATTCAGCGTCTGATCATTAAAGAAACGCGTCCATTTATTCTGGATTACCTGCATCAGCAGGGTTGGGCGACACGCTAAGCACAAGGAACTCTGCAATGAAGATGGCCATTCTCACCCGCGATGGATCGATCTATTCGTGTAAACGTCTGCGCGACGCCGCGGAAGAGCGTGGCCATCAGGTACAGATCATCGATCCGCTCTCCTGCTACATGAATATCAACTCCGATTCGCCGGCGGTGCACTACCGCGGCGAGGCGCTGGGGCATTTTGATGCGGTGATTCCGCGTATCGGCACCGCCACCACCTTTTACGGCACGGCAGTGTTGCGCCAGTTTGAGGTGCGCGGCAGCTATCCGCTTAATGAATCGGTAGCGATTACCCGCGCGCGCGACAAACTGCGTTCACTGCAGCTGCTGGCGCGTGAGGGGATTGATATGCCGATCACCGGCTTTGCCTCCTCGCCGGATGATACCGATGATTTGATTGCCATGGTCGGCGGTGCGCCGCTGGTGGTGAAGCTGGTGGAGGGCACCCAGGGCATCGGCGTGGTACTGGCGGAAACGCGTCAGGCGGCGGAGAGCGTGATCGATGCCTTTCGTGGCCTCAACGCACATATTTTGGTGCAGGAGTTTATCAAGGAAGCACAAGGGCGCGATATTCGCTGCTTAGTGATTGGCAATGAAGTGGTGGCGGCGATTGAGCGCGAAGCAAAAGAGGGCGATTTTCGCTCCAACCTGCATCGCGGCGGGAAAGCCCGAGCAGTGGAGATCACCGCACAGGAGCGGGAAATTGCGGTGAAAGCGGCCAGCACGCTCGGTCTCGAAGTGGCTGGTGTGGATATTCTGCGCGCACATCGCGGGCCGCTGGTAATGGAAGTGAACGCTTCGCCGGGGCTGGAAGGCATTGAGGGCATTACCGGTTTGGATATCGCGACCATGATGATCGCATGGGTAGAGCAACATGCTTGCCCCGGCTATCGTCCTAAAACCGGCGGCTAACCCGCGTTTTTCGGCGGTTTTCGTGGCATCCAGATCGGTTTTTCCGTAAGCTAAGGCGCTCATTTCTTCACCCCACAGGATATTACGATGGATTCACTGGTCGTTCCGGACATTGACGTGCTGCGTCGCTGGCTGGATCAACAAAATATCACCTGGTTCGAATGCGATGCCTGTCAGGCACTGCACCTGCCGCACATGCAGAATTTTGACGGGGTGTTTGATGCAAAAATTGACCTGGTGGATAACGTCATCCTCTTCTCCGCGCTGGCAGAAGTGAAACCCACGGCGCTGATTCCGCTGGTGGGCGATTTATCGCAGATCAACGCCAGCTCGCTCACGATTAAAGCCTTCGTGGATATTCAGGACGACAATCTGCCGAAGCTGATTGTCTGCCAGTCGATCAGCACCACCGCCGGATTAACCTTCGGTCAGTTCTCCCACTTTATGAAGCAGAGTGAAGAGGGCGTTTCCATGGTGATTATGGAAGCCTTCGCTAATAACTTGCTCATCATGGAAGGAGAAGAAGAGGAGCGACAGCCCAGCACCAGCAGCCACGCGATGCTGCACTGAGTTCCCCGCCTCGCTAACTGCCGCTTTTTGCGGCAGTTTTCATTTCTGCCCCACCACTTTTTATTCTGCACTTTGCCCTTTATTGCCAGATATTAGTTGTGCTTTATGCCACTAGTGCCAAACCCCATAGCAGAAACATGCATAACTTATCGCGAAAAGGCGTTTTTTAAGCTGGGATCTGGTGCAGTAGGTAAGGGGGGGCTATCCTTGCGGGGCTGACTGGGACAAGCAACCTCAGCACAACTATAGGTTTTTGCTATTAAACTCCCGCTGAATATTGATTCATTGTGTGCCTGTAATTTTTACAGAAAACGCAACGTTCGGATCGCGTGTATACAGCGTTGTAATGACCCGCTCAGGAGGAAGGAAAACATGTTCAACCAACGTCAAAAATGGTTGCCAGGTGTGGTTGCTGGTGTGCTGATGGCTGCGGCCGCCGGTGCTCAGGCAGAAGATAAAACGCTGCATGTGTATAACTGGTCAGATTATATCGCGGCTGACACGGTGCCGAACTTTGAGAAGTTGACCGGCGATAAAGTGGTTTACGACGTTTTCGATTCCAACGAAGTGCTGGAAGGCAAACTGATGGCCGGTAGTACCGGTTATGACGTGGTAGTGCCATCGTCGAGTTTCCTTGCGCGTCAGCTGCAATCGGGCGTGTTCCAGGAGCTGGATAAGAGCAAGCTGCCAAACTATAAAAACCTCGATCCCGATCTGATGGCGAAAGTGGCCCAGCACGATCCCGGCAACAAATACGCGATCCCTTATCTGTGGGGCACCACCGGCATCGGCTATAACGTCGATAAAGTGAAAGCCGCACTGGGCAAAGATGTACCGCTGGATAGCTGGGATCTGGTGTTGAAACCGGAAAACCTGGAAAAACTGAAAGGTTGCGGCGTCTCCTTCCTTGATGCACCGGAAGAGATTTTCGCTACCGTGCTCAACTACCTTGGCAAAGATCCCAACAGCTCTGACGCGAAAGATTACTCTGGCGCGGCGACCGATTTGCTGCTGAAACTGCGTCCGAACATCCGTTACTTCCACTCGTCGCAGTACATCAACGACCTGGCGAACGGCAACATCTGCGTAGCGATTGGCTGGTCGGGCGATATCCTGCAGGCGAAAGATCGTGCGGATAAAGCCAATAACGGCGTGCATCTGGGCTATATCGTGCCGAAGCAGGGCGCCCTGGCGTTCTTCGACATGTTCGCGATTCCAAAAGACGCGAAAAATGTAGAAGGGGCATACAAATTCCTCAACTACATGATGGATCCAAAAGTCATTGCTGATGTTTCCAACAACATGAACTATGCCAACGGTAACAAAGCCTCGCTGCCGCTGATTAATGCGGACGTGCGCAACAATCCGGGCATTTTCCCAACGCCGGATGCCATGGCTAAACTGTTTGTGCTCAAGGTCCAGGATCCGAAACTGGATCGTGTGCGTACCCGTGCATGGACTAAAGTAAAAAGTGGTAAGTAACTCGTTCTGAACGAGTATTGCCTGAAGACGACAGCAGAGGCGCGGTACTGGCCTCTGTTGTGCCATTTTTAGCGGCTGGCTGTGCCGCGCGATTTTAGCGCCGGAGAAATGTTAGTGAACGACGCGATTCCCCGCCCCCCAAATAAAACCGCTAAGGCGTTGACGCCGCTGCTGGAAATTCGCAATCTGACCAAATCTTTTGACGGCCAGCACGCCGTGGATGATGTCAGTTTGACCATTTATAAAGGTGAAATTTTTGCGCTGTTGGGTGCTTCCGGCTGTGGTAAATCCACGCTGCTGCGTATGCTGGCGGGATTCGAACCGCCGACCAGCGGCCAGATTGTGCTGGATGGTCAGGATCTCTCGCACGTACCGCCGTATCAACGCCCGATCAACATGATGTTTCAGTCCTACGCGCTGTTCCCGCACATGACGGTGGAGCAGAACATTGCCTTTGGTCTGAAGCAGGACAAACTGCCGAAAGGCGAAATCAACAGCCGCGTCGAAGAGATGCTGTCGCTGGTGCATATGCAGGAGTTTGCCAAACGTAAGCCGCATCAGCTCTCTGGCGGCCAGCGTCAGCGTGTGGCGCTGGCGCGTAGCCTGGCGAAGCGTCCGAAACTGCTGCTGCTTGATGAACCGATGGGCGCGCTGGATAAAAAGCTGCGTGACCGCATGCAGCATGAGGTGGTCGATATTCTTGAGCGTGTGGGCGCCACCTGCGTGATGGTGACGCACGACCAGGAAGAAGCGATGACCATGGCGGGCCGCATCGCCATCATGAACCGCGGCAAATTCGTGCAGATTGGTGAGCCGGAAGAGATTTACGAGCATCCAACCAGCCGTTACAGCGCCGAGTTCATCGGTTCGGTGAATGTGTTTGAAGGCCTGCTGCGCGACCGCGGTGAAGACGCGCTGATCATTGATGCGCCGGGCTTAGTGCATCCGCTGAAGGTGCAAACTGATGTCTCCGTCGTCGATAACGTGCCGGTGCACGTTGCGCTGCGCCCGGAAAAAGTGATGCTGTGCGAGGAAGTGCCGGCCGATGGCTGTAATTTTGCCGTCGGTGAAGTGGTGCACATTGCCTATCTTGGCGACCTGTCGATTTATCACGTGCGTCTGCGCAGCGGCCAGATGATTAGCGCACAGTTGCAAAATGCCCATCGCTACCGCAAAGGCGCGCCAACCTGGGGCGATGAAGTCCGTCTCTGCTGGGACGCTGACAGCTGTGTGGTTCTGACGGTTTAAGGGGGCGATATGAGCCAGATTTCTCAACGCCGCGTGCCTAAAGTCGTGGGCACGCCGCTGCAGCGCTGGGCAACGCGCATCAAAATGCAACACGGCCGCAAGCTGGTGATTGCGCTGCCTTATCTGTGGCTGATCCTGCTGTTTCTGCTGCCATTCCTGATTGTGCTGAAGATCAGCTTCGCCGATATTGCGCGCGCCATTCCGCCGTATACCGATTTGGTTACGTGGGCGGATGGTCAGCTCAATCTGGTGCTCAATCTCGGTAACTACTTTACGCTGACCGACGATCCGCTCTACGCCGATGCCTATCTGACGTCGCTGAAAGTGGCGGGCATTTCGACCATTATCTGCCTGATGATCGGCTATCCGCTGGCGTGGGCGGTGGCACACAGCAAGCCCTCAATGCGCACCATTTTGCTGCTGCTGGTGATTTTGCCGTCGTGGACCTCATTCCTGGTGCGCGTTTACGCGTGGATGGGGCTGCTCAACAACAACGGCATTCTCAACCGGTTCCTGATGTGGCTCGGGGTGATCGATCACCCGCTGGTGATTCTCTACACCAATACCGCGGTGTATATCGGTATCGTTTACTGCTATCTGCCGTTTATGGTGCTGCCGATTTATACCGCGCTGACGCGTATTGATTATTCGCTGGTGGAAGCGTCGCTGGATCTCGGCGCGCGTCCGTTAAAGACCTTCTTTAGCGTGATTGTCCCGCTGACCAAAGGCGGGATTATTGCCGGCTCAATGCTGGTGTTTATTCCGGCGGTGGGCGAGTACGTGATTCCTGAACTGCTCGGCGGTCCGGACAGCATCATGATTGGGCGCATTTTGTGGCAGGAGTTCTTTAACAACCGCGATTGGCCGGTAGCGTCCGCGCTGGCGGTGATCATCCTGTTGATTCTGATATTACCGATCATCTGGTTCCACAAGCATCAGAACCGTGAAGTGGGAGAGAAAGAGTGAGCCAGTTACCTACCATTCGATCTCCGTGGCGCACCGTGATTCTGGTGCTGTGCTTTATGTTCCTGTACGCGCCGATGCTGCTGCTGGTGGTGTACTCCTTCAACAGTTCGCCGCTGGTGACGGTGTGGGATAGCTTCTCATTCCACTGGTACAAAGTGCTGTTCCAGGATCAGGCAATGCTCGATGCGGTGGGGCTTAGCCTGACTATCGCCGCGCTCTCAGCAACGATGGCGGTGGTGCTCGGCACTATGGCGGCGGTGGTGATTGTGCGCTTTGGCCGCTTCCGCGGGCATAACGGTTTCGCCTTTATGCTGACGGCGCCGCTGGTCATGCCTGATGTCATCACCGGTTTATCTTTGCTGCTGCTGTTTGTGGCGATGGGCAATACGTTTGGCTGGCCGAGCGATCGCGGCATGCTGACTATCTGGCTGGCGCACGTGACCTTCTGTACCGCTTACGTGGCGGTGGTGATCAACTCGCGTCTGCGTGAACTGGATCGCTCGATAGAAGAAGCGGCGATGGATCTCGGTGCCACACCGGTGAAAGTGTTCTTTGTGATCACCGTGCCGATGATCGCACCTGCGATTGTCACCGGCTGGCTGCTGGCGTTTACCCTATCGCTCGACGATTTGGTGATCGCCAGCTTCGTTACGGGTCCAGGCGCAACCACCTTGCCGATGGCGATTTTTGCCACCGTGCGGCGTGGTGTAAATCCGGAGATCAACGCCTTGGCATCGTTGATTCTGTTTGTCGTCGGTTTAGTCGGTTTTATCGCCTGGCGCTTTATGGCGCACGAAGAAAAGCAGCGATTACGCGATATTCAGAAAGCAAAACGTGGCTGAACATCGTAACATTTGCCACCATAAGAACGGGCTGATTATTTCGGCCCGTTTTATTATGGTGACGGAGCTAAACCATGTCGGAAACCCTGAAAAACGGTTCAATGATTAACGCGACGCCGGTGCCGGTCATGGTGGCGGGCAGCGCGATTATTATCACGCGCTGCCTCAGCGTGTTGATGCTGGCCAACGAACTGGGTTACGACGAACTTGCCAACTTTGTGCATCGTAGCGCGCAGGCCTGGGATTCCACGCTGATTTTTATCGCCAGCCAGCTGATTTTCCTGTTTGAACTGCGCTGTGCCTTCACCCTGATGCGGGGCAATAACCGTGGACGCTGGGGCTATGTTGCCACGCAAATTATTGTGCTTTTCTATATGTTGATGGCTTCGGTTGGCTGGATTTACCCGGAGATTTTCAGCATTCCCGGCGAAAGCAATGCGCAGATTATTCATCATACCCTGCAGCAAAAGCTGCCGGATGTGCTGGTACTGTTGCTGCTGTTTGTGCCCGCCAGCAGCCGCGCTTTTTTCCGGCACCGGTGATACAATCGGCCCCCGTTTTTTTCCCGATTCTGAATACAGGCCTTTCCATGTATTGCGCGCTTTATGATGCCGGTCGCTGTCGCTCGTGCCAGTGGCTGGAAAAACCCTATCCACAACAGCTCAACGACAAACAGTCGCTGCTGGAGCAGCTGCTGGCGGAAAGGCCGGTCGCCGAGTGGTTGCCGCCGGTTGAGTCTGAGCAGCAAGGGTTGCGTAATAAAGCCAAAATGGTGGTTAGCGGCAGCGTAGAGCGTCCCATCCTCGGTATGGTGGCGCGCGACGGTGAACCGGTTGATTTGTGTGCCTGCTCGCTCTATCCCGACAGCTTCGGTGCGGTGTTCGAGGTACTTAAGCCCTTTATCGCCCGCGCGGGGTTAACCCCGTATAACGTGGCGCGCAAACGCGGTGAGCTGAAGTTTTTGCTGCTGACTGAAAGCACCCAGGGCGGCATGATGCTGCGCTTTGTGCTGCGATCCACCACTAAGCTGGCGCAGCTGCGTGCGGCACTGCCGTGGCTGCAGCAGCAGTTACCACAGCTGAAAGTGATCTCCGCGAATATTCAGCCGGTGCACATGGCGATCCTTGAAGGTGATGAAGAGATCGCGCTGACGCCGGATCAAGCGCTGGCTGAACGTTTTAATCAGGTGCCGCTCTATATTCGCCCGCAAAGCTTCTTCCAGACCAACCCGCAGGTTGCCGCCAATCTTTACGCCACCGCGCGCGATTGGGTGGCGCAGCTGCAGGTCAGCAGCATGTGGGATCTGTTTTGTGGCGTTGGCGGGTTTGGTTTGCACTGCGCGACGCCAGACATGCAGCTGACCGGGATTGAAATCAACGCCGAAGCCATCGCCTGTGCGCAGCAGTCGGCGCAGCAGTTGGGGCTGGAGAAGGTGAGCTTTGCCGCGCTGGATTCCACCCAGTTCGCTACTTCACGGGAAGCCGTGCCGCAGCTGGTGCTGGTCAATCCGCCGCGTCGCGGTATTGGTGCGGAGTTGTGTGCTTATCTCAGTGAGATGGCGCCCGATTACATTCTCTATTCCAGCTGCAATCCCACCAGCATGGCGCAGGATATCGCGCGTCTAACGGATTATGACGTCAGCCGTGTGCAGCTGTTCGACATGTTCCCGCACACCGCGCATTTTGAAGTGCTGTGTTTGCTGACAAAGAGAACAGCGTAACGCCTGCCGTACAGAATCTGTCAGGCGGCGCCACGCCATCCCATCAGACTTATTCCGGGAACCACTTCTGATTAATCTGCTGCCAGGTGCCGTTGGCTTTCAACGCCACTAACGCGCTATTTAGCTCGTTTAGCAGCGGCTCATTGCCTTTACGTACCGCAATGCCTAAGCCGGTGCCGAAGAAATCGGTATCAGTGATATGCTCGCCCACTGCACTGAGATCCTCATTGGCCTTCAGCCACTGATTGACCACCGCCGTGTCACCAAATACGCCGTTCAGGCGACCATTTTTCAAATCAAGAATCGCGTTTTGATAGCTGTCATAGGCTACCGCCACCACCTCCGGATGCTTCTCCAGCAGGTATTTCTGATGCGTGGTGCCGTTCTCAACGCCGACACGTTTGCCTTTCAGCTGGCTGAAATCGCTGAACTGGCCTTTGTGCGCAATCACGATGGCGGAGTTGGCGTAGTAAGGCTGGGTGAAATCCACCTGCTTGCTACGATCGGCGGTGATATCCATACCTGAAATCACTGCGTCGTAGCGACGGAATTTCAGCGAGGGAATCAGGCTATCGAAAGCATTATTGGTGAAGCTGCACTCCGCTTTCATTTGCTGACACAGTGCTTTTGCCAGATCGATATCGAAGCCGACGATTTGATTGTCGTGATCGAGCGATTCGAAAGGGGGATAAGTTGCGGAAGAGGCGAAGCGGATTTTTTCCGCCGCATAAGCATTCATTGCCAGAGTTGCCAGCGCAGCAGCAACGATCCATTTTTTCATTATATAACTCCTGTAAACCTTGCCAGAGACGGAACGGGTTGCACGATGCCAGCTAATGAATTTATATGCAATATTTTTGCTTAATAATATGAAAGGGCGAGCACCTTAATCGGTGCCCGCTCTGTTGACATCAGTTGCGGCGCTCAAACGCCAGCGCACGTTTTTCCACCAGGCGCATCATGAGCGTCAGCAAACCGTTAACCACCAAATAGATCAGGCCAGCGGCGGCGTAGACCGAAATGTCGTAAGTGCGGCCATACAGCAGCTGTCCGTGGCCCATCACTTCCATCAACGTAATGGTGTAAGCCAGCGAGGTACTTTTAAATACCAGCACCACTTCGTTGGAATAAGACGAAAGGGCGCGCTTGAAGGCGTACGGCAGCAGAATGCGCAGCGTGTCTTTGCGATTCATACCCAGTGCGGCGCAGGATTGCCACTGACCGGATGGAATGGCGCGCACCGCACCGTAAAACAGCTGCGTAGTGTAAGCGGCGCTGTTCAGTGACAGCGCCAGCAGCGCACACAGCCAGGGCTGCGACAGCAGATGCCACAGCCACGGAATGTTTTGGATGCTGGGGAACTGGCCGGGACCGTAATAAATCAGGAAGATCTGCACCAGCAGCGGGGTGCCGGTAAACAGCGTGATATAGCCTTTGACTATCCAGTTTAGTACCGGCACTTTGAGCGCCAGTACAATGGTGCACAGCAGCGACAGCACCAGCGCGGCAATCAACGATGCCACGGTCAGCGTCAGGCTGGTATGCAGCCCTTTGAGCAGCTCGGGTATGTAATCCAGCATGCTTAAGCCCCTCGCTCGAAACGCGTGGTGCGCAATTCAATGCGGCGCAGCACGGCCTGACTGAACAGCGTGATGATCAGATAGATCGCCGCCGCCACCAGATACCAGGTAAAGGGTTCTTGCGTGCGCGTAGCAATGCTTTTGGTCTGTAGCATCAGATCATTCACGCTGATCAACGATACCAGCGCGGTATCCTTCAGCAGCACCAGCCACTGGTTTCCGAGGCCTGGCAGCGCATGACGCCACATCTGCGGCATAATCAGGCGCATGAAAATCGCCGACTTTTTCATGCCGAGCGCCTGACCCGATTCCCATTGACCGACCGGCACCGCTTTGAGCGCGCCACGTAGGGTCTGTGACGCATAGGCGGAATAGAGCATCGCCAGCGCAATCACACCGCACAGGAAGGGGCTGACGTCAAAGTTCTCAATCTGCACCTGCACCGGAATGTTGAACAGACCAAGATTGATGTGGAAGCCATCGGAGAGCGTCAACAGCAGCTGTGAGGCGCCGAAGTAGATAAACAGCACCACCAGAATTTCCGGCAGGCCACGAATCAGCGTCACCAGACCGGTGCCGATCCATGCCAGCGGTTTCCAGCGCACCGATTCCCAGCCAGCAAAAATCATCGCCAGCACAAGGCCGGCGATCAGTGCACAAACGGCAAGGCCGACGGTCATCCCGGCGGCGCTTGCGAGTGGAATCATTTCATTCATCAGAAATTACTGCTGGAACCATTTGCTGTAGATGGTTTTGTAGGTGCCGTCGGCTTTGATCTTCTCCAGGGCGGCATTGAATTTGCCCTGCAGCTCAGTGTTGCCCTGGCGCACCGCAATACCTAAGCCGGTACCGAAGTAATCTTTGTCGGTCACTTTCTCGCCCAGCGGTGCGAGGTTGGCGTTCTGCTTCAGCCACTCATTCACCACCGCAGTGTCACCGAACACCGCATCGATACGGCCATTTTTCAGATCAAGCACCGCATTTTGATAGCTGTCGTAAGGCACAACGGTGATATCGCTATGCTTGTCAGACAGGTATTTCTGGTGCGTGGTGCCGTTCTGCACGCCGACACGTTTACCTTTCAATGCAGCGACGTCAGCGACTTTATCTTTTTGCGCGATGAAGATGGCGGAGTTGTCGTAATACGGCTTGGAGAACAGCACTTGTTTCTCACGATCCGGGGTGATGTCCATGCCGGCCATTACCGCATCGAAACGGCGGAACTTCAGGCTTGGAATCAGACTATCGAACGCCTGATTTGTGAAGGTGCAGGTCGCATCCATCTCTTTACACAGCGCGTTAGCCAGATCGACATCAAAGCCCTGAATTTTATTGTCAGAGTCGACGAATTCAAACGGAGGATAGGAAGCCTCGGTGGCGAAACGCAATGTCTGTGCCGCAGAAGCGCTCAGGCTCAGGCCGGCAAGGAGGGCAGCAATTACAACTTTTTTCATTAGAAGCTTCCTGACTTAATGCGAAAGATAATTAGCAAACGCGTCGGTTTGCGGCTGTGTAAAGTGGCTGGCATCACCTTGCTCCACAATGTGACCGTTTTCCATGTACACCACGCGGCTGGCGGTTTTACGCGCCACTTCCACTTCATGTGTCACGATCACTTGCGTGATGTTGGTCTGTGCCAGCTCACGAATAATGCTAACGATCTGGGCGGTAATTTCGGGATCGAGTGCGGCGGTCGGTTCGTCAAACAGCAACACCTGCGGTTCCATCATCAGCGCACGTGCAATGGCAACGCGCTGCTGCTGACCGCCGGAAAGGTGCAGCGGGAAACGATCGGCATACGGCGTCAGGCGCAGGCGATCCAGCAGCTTTTCGGCACGCGCACGCGCAGCGTCTTTGCTGAGACCGAGCACGCGGCATGGGGCTTCAATCAGGTTTTGCACCACGGTGAGGTGCGGCCACAGATTGTATTGCTGAAACACCATGCCGACGTTCTGACGCAGCTCGCGAATCGCGCTGTCAGAGGGGGCTTTGGTGAAATCAAACTGGTTGCCGGCAATATGCAGGCTGCCGGAGCGCGGTTGCTCCAGCAAATTGAGCACGCGCAGGAGCGAACTTTTACCCGCGCCACTCGGGCCGAGCAACACCAGCGTTTCTCCCTGCGGACAAGCCAGGTTGATATCGAACAGTGCCTGATGGGCACCGTAAAAACAGTTTATGGCGTTTAGTTGAATACTCATGCGCTAAAAATGAATAGTAATTAGTGTCGCGGATTTTAACGTCACCAGAATAGTTATGCAATTGTGGTGGGTTAATATTTATTAAAGAGCAGTGAAACATCCAAAGCGTAGCACAATATCGCGCCACTCACGGCGGGTAAGGGCTGACGAGGCGAATTTAGTTCACAAATTATAAACAAAAAGCGCCGCAAGGATGCGGCGCGCTAATCAATAGAACAGAGTGCTGGAAAAGTGAACGACTACTTTTTCGCTTCCAGCAGCTGCGTCAATGAACCACCGTTAACGTGCGGCACATCGCTGACATAACGCACATCATCCACGACCCAGCAGGTGCCTTCGTGGATCATGAGCACTTCGTCGTGCCACGTTTTATCATCGCGGTTCAAATCCACGCGCAGCGGGATGTTGCGCGCATCACGGTTAGGGATGGTCGAAGCACTGGCGACATCCGCCGAAGTCGGTCCTTGCGCCAGGCTTGAGAACAGATCGCCGCGGGTCCACGCCGCCGGTTTCGGATTCTGGCTGCTGGCGCTCAGCAGTTTCTGATACAAACGATCGCTCAGGTAAGGGCGATATTTCGCCAGCTGGGTGCTATCCGGCAAGCCCTGAGTGGGCTGGCTGACGCGTAAATCATAGAACTGTTGCGCCACGCTGTCCGGACCACCCTCAACGCAGGCAGCGGTGCGCGGGCCATTATCCTTAATCACTGGCTCAACGGTGGTACAAGCACTCAGCAGTAACGCAGCGGGAATAAGCAGCGCAAAGGCATGGTTTCTCATCTCGATTTCCTTATTGTTCACTGGCAAAGCGCCATTTTTAGCATAGAGTATAGCCTTGCTTTTACGCCGTAAGAGCTATAACTCGCTGATTCAGAAAAGGAGAAAGTATGAAATTTTCCACTACGCCTACGCTGGAAGGACACAGCATCAGTGAATATTGCGGTGTGGTTGCGGGCGAAGCGATTCTGGGCGCCAACATCTTCCGCGACTTCTTCGCCGGTATCCGCGATATCGTTGGTGGCCGTTCTGGTGCGTACGAAAAAGAGTTACGCAAAGCGCGGCAGATCGCCTTTAAAGAGCTGGAAGAGCAGGCCAAAGCTCTGGGTGCCAATGCGGTGGTGGGGATCGATATCGATTACGAAACCGTGGGCAAAGAGGGCAGCATGTTGATGGTGAGCGTCACCGGCACCGCGGTGATTATTCGCTAATGCGCGTGGTTTTCCTGCTGGCGATGGCGTTGCTGCTGAGCGCCTGTCAGTCATCGATTGAAGCGCGTCACGGCTATTGGGTGGATACCGCGCATCCGGCGCAGGGCGCGCGGCCACGCATCAAAGTGGTGGTGATTCACTATACCGCCGAGGATTTTTCCAGTTCCCTGGCAACGCTGACCGATCGTGAAGTGAGCGCGCATTATTTAATTCCCCGTCATCCGCCGCAGAAAAACGCGCAGAGCATCATTTGGCAGCTGGTGCCGGAAAGCCAGCTAGCGTGGCATGCTGGCCCCAGCTTCTGGCGCGGTGCAACGCGCATCAATGATACCTCGATTGGCATTGAGATGGTTAATAGCGGTTACCGTCGAACATTGACGGGCTTACAGTGGCAGCCCTTTACTCCAGCACAGATCGATGCGCTGAAGGCGCTAGTAGAAGACATTACGCAGCGCTACGGCATTTCGCCGGAAAATGTGGTGGGGCATAGCGATATCGCGCCGCAGCGCAAGCAAGATCCGGGTCCGCTGTTCCCCTGGCAGCAGCTGGCTGCGCAAGGTGTAGGTGCATGGCCTGAGCAGGCTACGGTGCAGCGCTATCTCAACGGACGCGCTGCGGATGAAGCGGTGGATCAAGAGGTGTTGCTGGAGGCGTTGCAGCGCTACGGTTATGACGTTGCCGCAGCAACCACACCACAGATGCAGCGCAAGCTGATTGCGGCGTTTCAGATGCACTTCCGTCCAGCTGATTATCGCGGGATCGCCGATGCGGAAACCCAGGCAATTGCCCGCGCGCTGCTGGCGAAATACGGTGCGGCGCAGTGATGTAGCGCATGAGTCGCCATTATTGGCGACCCGACGAAGCATTGCGCGTACCAGGATTTACTGCTGCAGAAATGCCTGCCAGTGCGCCACCAGCCGTTGCAAATCCTGACGGCTGACATCCAGATGCGTCACGATGCGCGTTACTGGCCCGACGCTGACTAGCACGTCGCCCGATTGCATCCAGCTTTTCAGCGCTTCAACTTTCTCTGGCGCTACTTTCACAAACAACATATTGGTGTGCTGATTCAGCACCTCAACGCCGATGGCGCTCAGCTGCTCGCCTAACCACGCCGCGTTGTCGTGATCCTCTTTAAGGCGTGCCACATTGTGTTGCAATGCATACAAGCCAGCCGCTGCCAGAATGCCCGCCTGACGCATGCCGCCGCCGGTCATTTTGCGCCAGCGCCGCGCCTGCTCGATATACGCCTCATCGCCACACAGCAGCGAACCGACCGGCGTGCCGAGGCCTTTTGACAGGCAGATGGTCAAGGTGTCGCAGTAACGCGCAATCGCTTCCAGCTCTACATTCTGCGCCACCACGGCATTAAATATACGCGCGCCATCAATATGCAGCGCCAGCTTACGTTCACGAGTAAATTTCCACGCTTGTTCGAGGTAGCTCAACGGCAGCACCTTACCGTGATGGGTGTTTTCCAGGCTAAGCAAACGCGTGCGAGCGAAGTGGAAATCATCGGGTTTGATAGCGGCAGCAATGTCGGCCAGCGGCAGAGAACCATCTTCGGCATGCAGAATCGGCTGTGGCTGAATACTGCCCAGCACCGCTGCGCCACCAGCTTCGTATTTGTAGTTGTGCGCCTGTTGACCAACGATATATTCATCACCGCGCTGGCAGTGACACAGCAGCGCCACCAGATTTGCCTGGGTGCCGGTGGGGAAAAACAGCGCAGCGGCTTTGCCACTCAAGCGGGCCGCTTCAACTTCCAGTGCCTGTACGGTTGGGTCATCGCGGTAGACATCATCGCCAGTTTCCGCCGCCATCATGGCATCGAGCATGGCAGCACTGGGGCGGGTTACGGTATCACTGCGTAAATCGATCACGTCGCTCTCCTGAAATAAAAAAGCGGGCAAAGTGCCCGCATTATCATCATGTCTGGCCTGAATTGTTTTACCTCAGCCAGTTGGTTTTCGCCAGTTCCACGATCTCATCACCGCGTCCATTCAGAATGGCGCGCATCATATACAGGCTGAAACCTTTGGCCTGCTCCGCTTTGATCTGCGGCGGCATCGACAACTCTTCTTTGGCGGTAATCGCATCAATCAGTACCGGACCATCGTGCGCGAAGGCTTCCTGCAGCACGCCGTTCAGCTCGGAGGCTTTCTCCACGCGCATACCTTTGATGCCGCAGGCGGCGGCAATCGCGGCGAAATCCGGGTTCTCGAGATCGGTACCATCGGTCAGATAACCGCCGGCTTTCATCTCCATCGCGACGAAGCCCAGCACGCTGTTGTTGAAGATCACCAGTTTCACCGGCAACTTCAGCTGCGCCACCGAAATGAAATCGCCCATCAACATGCTAAAGCCGCCATCACCGCACAGCGCCACCACCTGACGCTGTTTGTCCAGCGACTGTGCGCCCAGCGCCTGTGGCATGGCGTTGGCCATCGACCCGTGATTAAACGAGCCGATGAGTCGACGTTTGCCGTTCATCTTCAGATAGCGTGCCGCCCATACCGTTGGTGTGCCCACGTCGCAGGTGAAAATGGCGTCGTCATCGGCGTATTCACTGATTTGCTGGGCGAGATATTGCGGATGAATCGGCAGCTTGTCGTTAGCCGTTGCCAGTTCATCAAGGCCTTTACGCGCATCGACATAATGTTCCAACGCCTTGTCCAGATGCTGGCGATCGGTTTTACTGGTGAGCTGCGGTTGCAGCGCATGCAAGGTGGTTTTAATATCACCGACCAGCGCCATATCGACATGGCTATGTGAGCCGAGACTGCCGGGATTGATATCGATCTGAATGATTTTGGCATCTGCCGGATAGAAAGCGCGATAGGGGAATTGTGTGCCGAGCAGCACCAGGGTGTCGGCGTTCATCATCGCGTGGAAACCAGATGAGAAACCAATTAACCCGGTCATACCGACGTCGTAAGGATTATCGTATTCGATGTGCTCCTTCCCGCGCATGGCGTGTACCACCGGTGCTTTCAGCGTTTCCGCCAGTTTGACCACTTCCGCATGCGCGCCAGCGCAACCGCTGCCGCAAAGCAGCGTGATATTTTTCGCGCCGTTCAACGTCTCGGCTAACCGAGCCACTTCGCTGGCGGATGGCACCACATGCGGCAGCTGCGGTGGATACCATTCACTACGCGCGCTTTCCGGGGCGGGCTGCAGTGCCACATCGCCGGGAATCACAATCACCGAGACGCCGCGATTAAGAATCGCTTTGCGCATCGCGATGCCCAGCACTTGCGGCAACTGTTCGGGATTGGAAACCAGCTCACAGTAATGGCTGCACTCACGGAACAGCTCCTGCGGATGGGTTTCCTGGAAGTAGCCACTGCCGATTTCGCTGGAAGGAATGTGGGCCGCGATGGCTAATACCGGAACATGGTTCCGGTGACAATCAAACAAGCCATTGATTAAGTGCAAGTTTCCTGGGCCACAGGATCCAGCGCAGACTGCCAGTTCGCCGCTGATTTGTGCTTCGGCTCCAGCCGCGAAGGCCGCGACTTCTTCATGGCGCGTGGGCATCCATTCGATAGTGCCCATACGATTTAGGCTATCGCTCAGCCCGTTGAGTGAGTCGCCGGTGACGCCCCAAATGCGCTTCACACCGGCGTTTTCGAGGGTTTTTGCCAGCAGTGCCGCCACAGTTTGCTTCATCGTTTGCTCCTTTCTGGTGTTGAGCCATCCATGCCGATGGCGAAAACGTGTCAGTCAGAAAGCGTAGACGATGAAGCAGGCGCGCAGCCGTGAAAAAATGCGCTGCGCAGATTACGCCGAGAACAGCGCAATAAGGATCGGCGCCAGCAAGCTCATAATAAAACCGTGCACAATAGCGGCAGGCACGATTTCCATGCCGCCGGTGCGTTGCAGGATCGGCAGGGTGAAATCCATTGAGGTGGCGCCGCTTAAGCCCAGCGTCATACTGCGCTGACGGGTAATTAACAGCGGGATCAGCATGATGGTGATCAGTTCGCGCAGCAGATCGTTGAAGAAGGCGGCGCTGCCAATCACCGGGCCGAACGATTCGCTCATCAGAATGCCGGAAAGTGAATACCAGCCGAAACCGCTGGCTAACGCCAGACCGGTTTTGATCGGCAGACCCAGCAGCAGCGCTGCAATCATGCCGCCGACCAGCGCGCTACACAGAGAGACCAGCGCCACCAGCATGCCGCGCCGATTAATGGTGATCTGACGCAGTGTCATGCCACTGCTGCGCAGCTGAATGCCGACCAGCAATAGCATCAGCATTAAGGCGTATTCGCTAATGGTCGATGCATGGCGTAGCGGCGCCCATTGGCTCAGTCCCAGCAGAAAACCCGCCAGCACCGATCCGCACAGCTTGAGCGACTCCAGCGCCATATGCAGACGTGACGGTAGCGCTTGGGGTTTGTGCTGATGTCGCCACGGCCAACGCCGCTCGAGCAGCCAAAATGCCAGCAGCGAGCAGGCCAGAATGCTCAGCATGCTCACCAACGCAATGTGGAAAATGGCGAGCAGATTACTGCTTAGGTTATCGAGAAATGCCAGGCTGGTGCCCATAAAGAACAGAATGATATAAACCAGCGCGCTCAGCGTGCGGCCAACAGCGTGCAAAAGGGTGGTGTGTCGCAGCGGCAGCAGATAGCCGAGAATCAGCGGCAACAGGATGATGATCAATCCGTACATGTTGGGTTTCTATCCATGTTTGAAGGGCTGCAACGCTAGCGAAAAACGTTTGAAGTGTAAACCTTTTCTCCCGTGGCTGACTTGACCAACGCAGCGTGGCAGACCATGCTCAGGCAAAGTAGCAGATGGATTGTATGATGATTCTGGAACATATCGATATTCATGGTTTTCGCGGCATTAATCGGCTGTCATTGCCGCTGACTGATACCAATCTGTTGATTGGCGAAAATGCCTGGGGTAAATCGAGCCTGCTGGATGCATTGACGCTGTCGCTGGCGCCCGCAGCGGAACCCTATCAATTCACGGAACACGATTTTCACTTTCCTCCCGGCGATCTCGATGCCCGCATGCGTCAGCTGCAACTGGTATTCCGTTTTCGCAGCCAGAAAGACGATGACAACGCGCTGTTCGCGCCTTTTTGGCAGCACGATGAAAAGGGACGCTTTGTCCGTTTCAGCACGCGGGCAAAACGTCAAGAGCAAGGGGTAAAAACCACCTGGCGGTTTATCGATCAACGCGGCGATGTGTTACCGATGGCGGGCACCGACGCGGCACTGGCACATTTGCGCGCTTACTATCCGGTGTTGCGTTTACGCGATGCCCGTTTTGGTCGTCGCGCCCGGCACGTAGACAACGATACGGAACGGCGCGCCACAACCTTGACGGCATTAGCACAGGAAGTGGAAAAGCTGACGCGTGATTTGGTGGTGCGTCCACAAACCTTGAGTGATGATCTGCTACGGCAGGGTTTGCATACCATGCAGCAACTGCTGGAGCACTATTTTTTGGTGCAACAGTCGGGCAGCAGTGCCGCGCGGGTTGCGCCGGAACTGCGTGATGGCAGCCAAGGCTGGCGCTCGCTGGATAAGCTCAACATCTGATAGCCGGAACCGAATCACGCAGTCGTCAGGTGATTCTGTTGCGGATGTTCTCGTTGTTAATTCAGGCACACGGCAATGAAGCGTTGCCCGCAGGCGCACATCCGTTGCTGCTGGTGGAGGATCCGGAAACGCGTTTGCATCCCATTATGCTCTCCGTGGCCTGGAATCTACTGGAGCTGATGCCGCTGCAAAAAATCGCCACCACCAATTCGGGCGAACTGCTGTCGCAGGTACCGCTGGAGAATATTTGTCGTCTGGTGCGTGAACCGGCGCGCGTGGCGGCCTGGCGTATTGGCCCGGAAGGGTTGAGTGCCGAAGAGAGTCGCCGCATCGGTTTTCACATCCGCGTTAATCGACCTTCAGCGTTGTTTGCCCGCTGCTGGCTGTTGGTAGAGGGTGAAACCGAAGTGTGGATTATCAATGAACTGGCGCGACAGCGTGGCTATCACTTTGCGGCGGAGGGGGTAAAAGTGATTGAGTTTGCGCAGTCCGGTCTTAAGCCGCTGCTGAAGTATGCCCAGCGCATGGGGATTGCCTGGCATGTGCTCACTGATGGCGACCAGGCCGGCAGTAAATATGCGGCTACCGCACGCAGCCAACTGCCGTCGCACGGTGTGGAAGCGGACCATCTCACTCAATTTCCTGCGCCAGATATTGAACATTTTCTCTATAAGCAGGGCTTTAGCGATGTTTATCATCATACGGCGCACCTGCCGTTAAACGCGCCGATGAATACGCGGCGTATTATTAGTAAAGCCATACAGCATAGCTCGAAACCTGAGCTGGCGATTGCCATCGCGATGGCTGCGGCTGAACGCGGGCCACAGGCGATTCCGCCGCTGTTAGATCAGCTGTTTGCGCGCGTGATGTGGCTGGCACGCGGTCGGGCGGATTGAGGAAAGAGGAACGTCGCCAAATAAAAATGCCAGCGTCTGCGGCTGGCATTTTTTTTGGGAGTGGTCAGAATGAGTGAAGTAGCCTGCGCGTCACGCGACCGCAGCTTGCGTAGCTTCACAGGGCACGATCAGGCTGGCATGATTGCCTTTTGGTCCCTCATGGACATCAAACTGAACCTGCTGGCCAGCTTTCAGCGTTCTGTATCCCTCCATCTGGATCGTGGAGTAGTGTGCGAAGATATCGTCGCCGCCGCTAATCGGACAGATAAACCCGAAGCCTTTGGCGTTGTTGAACCATTTTACTGTACCCGTCTCCATGCTTTTACTTCCCTCGCAAGACATTTTGATAAGTAGGTGAGGTCATTGAAGCTGTGAGTCGAGCTTGTTTAAAACTCAATCAGCTTGTGTTAGTAGAATGTAGAGAAACGGACCTTATCGTCAAGCAAACGGCCCTGGCGGACGGGGATAAATTCATCAAAATTTGAGGCAGTTAACGCTATTGCAAATTTTGTGATACAGGTCGCGCATGTGCTTTTAGGGCCAGTTTTTATCAAGTGAAAACCGGCTTGACAGGCATGTTAAACTTTAAGAATGGGCGCAGAAATGTGCACAACCGTAACGCAGAATTTCGATGGAAGATTATGGCAAACACAAACGACTGGCTTAATTTTGAACATCTAGCCGAAGATAAAGTACGCGAAGGGTTAAAGCCGCCTTCAATGTATAAAGTCATTCTGAACAATGACGATTATACACCTATGGAATTTGTTATTGACGTTCTGCAAAAGTTCTTTTCTTATGATATTGAACGTGCAACGCAGCTGATGTTGAAAGTCCACTACCATGGCAAAGCAATCTGTGGTGTATTCACTGCAGAAGTCGCGGAAACCAAGGTAGCCCAGGTGAACAATTATGCACGCGATAATGAACATCCGTTGCTGTGTACGCTAGAAAAAGCCTGAAGCCATCTCCATATAGGAGATAGGTTGTCAGAGCGATAATTGGGGGAGGTGCCAAATGCTCAATCAAGAACTGGAACTCAGTTTAAACATGGCTTTCGCCAGAGCGCGCGAGCACCGTCATGAGTTTATGACCGTCGAGCATCTGTTGCTGGCATTGCTCAGTAACCCGTCGGCCAGAGAGGCGCTGGAAGCCTGCTCGGTAGATATCGTGGCTCTGCGTCAGGAACTCGAAGCCTTCATCGAACAAACCACACCGGTGTTGCCGGCCAGTGAAGAGGAGCGTGATACCCAACCTACGCTCAGCTTCCAGCGCGTGTTGCAACGTGCGGTGTTCCACGTCCAGTCATCCGGTCGCAGCGAAGTCGCAGGTGCGAACGTGCTGGTCGCTATCTTCAGCGAGCAGGAGTCGCAAGCGGCTTACCTGTTACGCAAGCATGAAGTGAGCCGTCTCGATGTGGTGAACTTCATCTCCCATGGTACGCGTAAAGACGAACCCGGCCAGCCGCAGAACAATGCGGAGAATCCGGTTAACGAAGAGCAAGCAGGCGGGGAGGATCGTATGGAAAACTTCACCACCAATCTTAATCAGCTTGCTCGCGTCGGCGGAATTGATCCGCTGATCGGCCGCGATAAAGAGCTGGAACGTGCTGTTCAGGTGTTGTGCCGTCGTCGCAAAAACAACCCGCTGTTGGTGGGCGAATCTGGCGTCGGTAAAACTGCGATTGCTGAAGGACTTGCCTGGCGCATTGTGCAGGGCGACGTACCTGAGGTGATGAAAGAGTGCACCATTTACTCTCTCGACATCGGTTCGCTGCTCGCGGGTACCAAGTACCGCGGTGATTTTGAGAAACGTTTCAAAGCGCTGCTGAAACAGCTGGAACAGGACAGCAACAGCATCCTGTTTATTGATGAAATCCACACCATCATTGGTGCCGGTGCGGCATCGGGCGGCCAGGTGGATGCGGCAAACCTAATTAAGCCGCTGCTCTCCAGCGGGAAAATCCGCGTGATGGGTTCAACCACCTATCAGGAGTTCAGCAACATCTTTGAGAAGGATCGTGCGCTGGCGCGTCGTTTCCAGAAGATCGATATTACCGAACCTTCTGTGGAAGAAACCGTGCAAATTCTCAATGGTCTGAAGCCGAAGTACGAAGCGCACCATGACGTGCGTTACACCGCGAAAGCGGTGCGTGCGGCGGTGGAGCTGGCGGTGAAATACATCAACGATCGCCACCTGCCTGACAAGGCAATTGACGTGATTGATGAAGCTGGCGCGCGCGCGCGTCTGGTCCCCGTCAGCAAGCGTAAGAAAACGGTTAATGTGTCCGATATCGAAACGGTGGTTGCACGTATTGCGCGTATTCCAGAGCAGAGCGTGTCACAAACCGATCGCGATACGCTGAAAAATCTCGGCGATCGTCTGAAGATGCTGGTGTTTGGTCAGGACAATGCGATTGAAGCTCTGACTGAAGCGATCAAAATGAGCCGCGCTGGTTTGGGTCAGGATCGCAAACCGGTCGGTTCCTTCCTGTTTGCCGGCCCAACGGGTGTGGGCAAAACGGAAGTGACGGTTCAGTTAGCTAAAGCGCTGGGCATCGAGTTACTGCGTTTTGATATGTCCGAGTATATGGAGCGTCACACGGTCAGCCGTTTGATTGGTGCGCCTCCGGGTTACGTCGGTTTTGATCAGGGCGGTTTGCTGACAGATGCGGTGATCAAGCATCCACATGCTGTGGTGTTGCTGGATGAGATCGAGAAAGCGCACCCGGATGTCTTCAACCTGCTGCTGCAGGTGATGGACAACGGTATGCTGACCGATAACAACGGCCGTAAAGCCGACTTCCGCAACGTGGTGCTGGTAATGACCACCAATGCCGGCGTACGTGAGACTGAACGTAAGTCGATTGGCCTAATTCATCAGGACAACAGTACGGATGCGATGGAAGAGATCAAAAAGATCTTTACTCCAGAGTTCCGTAACCGTCTGGACAACATTATCTGGTTCCGTCACCTGTCTCAGGAGGTGATTCATCAGGTGGTGGATAAATTTATCGTCGAGTTGCAGGCACAGTTAGATGCTAAGGGCGTGTCGCTGGAAGTGAGCGATGATGCGCGCGATTGGCTGGCTGATAAAGGTTATGACAAAGCGATGGGTGCGCGTCCGATGGCACGTGCGGTACAGGAAAACCTGAAGAAACCGTTGGCGAATGAACTGCTGTTTGGTTCGCTGGTTGATGGTGGATCGGTATCAGTAGCGCTGGATAAAGATAAAAACCAGCTTACTTACCACTTCCTGAGCGCGGAAAAACGTAAAACCGAAGGTACTGTGCACTAAGCGTGTTGCAGATATGAAAAAGGCCGGATGCAAATCCGGCCTTTTTTTCGCGCTAAATAAGTGTAACCAACGCGAGGGGTGAACAGTTACTTAGCGACTACGGAAGACAATGCGGCCTTTGCTCAGGTCGTACGGGGTCAACTCGACAGTCACTTTGTCGCCCGTCAGGATGCGGATGTAGTTTTTGCGCATTTTACCGGAGATATGAGCGGTAACCACGTGCCCGTTTTCAAGCTCTACGCGGAACATGGTGTTCGGTAACGTATCCAATACGGTACCTTGCATTTCAATATTGTCTTCTTTGGCCATCGAATCCTCTGGGTGTACTACCAAACTGTTGAACCGGCAAGATAATGCCGAATTCCATGATTTATGTAAAGAACCGTTGATGATTTTGCCAACGCTTCGCCGTGCGTCGCGCCGTTGCGCGTGCAGTACGGATAAATTAGGGTGTTTTTTGACGTCTGCGGGGGATTAGCGGGCTAAGAATCTGTAGCAATCGGCATCAGGTGCACAATCAAAACAGCTTCGGGAAATGTGTGAGATTCCCAACCTGGCAATTCCGGCTCGCCACAGCGAAGCGCGGACGACATACCAAACTCGCTTATTGTATCACTTTTGTCGGGAATTGTGTGCAAAACATCTGAGAGCAATGTCAAAAAAGGGTCTGCGTTTGCCAACAACTCTCTGAAACCGGCTGCCAGGCCAGTGTTTGCACATACTGTAAATAGTCGACGCGAGGAATTTCAACCGCCCCGAGCGAGGCGGTATGCGGGTTTAGTACCTGGCAATCAATCAGTCGGCCTTGATGGGCAAGAAAGTGTTGTGAAAAGACCCAGAGTGCGGTTTTGGAGGCGTTTTCCTGCCGGCTAAACATCGATTCGCCGCAAAAGATTTGTCCCAGCGCCAATCCATACATGCCGCCCACCAGTTGCTGACCGCACCACACTTCTATCGAATGCGCATGGCCCAATTCATAAAGGCGCAACCAAGCGCGTTTAACTTCAAAGGTAATCCATGTACCTTCCTGGCGGCCGCTGGCACACCCTTCCAGCACTTGTGGAAAGGCATGATTCATGGTGACACGAAAAGGTGAACGCTTATGGAAGCGCGCCATGCTGCGGCTAAGATGGAAGGATTCCGGCAGCATCACCGCGCGAGGATCCGGCGACCACCAAAGAATGGGGTCACCGGGTGAGAACCACGGGAAAATCCCGCGCTGGTAAGCATTCATCAGGCGGGCAGGGGAAAGATCGCCGCCCATCGCCAATAATCCATTGGGCTCGCGCAGCGCCATTTCCGGTGGTGGGAAATTTAATGAATCCCGTGAAAGCTGTATCAGTCTCATTGCGTTAATCACACTCAGGGCTGTTGGCTAAGACTATAGCGTAAAGCGCTGATGGAAACGCCAGTAGCGGCCTGCTTTTGAGATTAATTCGGCGTGCGTGCCGGATTCAATAATTTGCCCGCCATCCATAACACAAATGCGGTCCATGGCTTCTAAGCCGCTTAAGCGATGCGTCACCATAATCAACGTTTTGCCACGGCTCACTTGCTGCAATAGCGAAAGAATCTGCTGTTCGGTGCTGGCGTCCAGGCCTTCGGTGGGTTCGTCCAGCAGCCATAAATCGCCATCGTGCAGCAGCGCGCGCGCTATCGCCAGACGACGCAATTCGCCGCCAGACAGGGGGCGACCGCCGTCGCCCATCCACGCATTGAGGCCCTCATCATTTTCGGTAAGATGCGCCAGGCCCACCTGGTCTAACGCGGCGATCAACTGCTCGTCGCTGGCGCTGGGTTGGGCGAGCAACAGGTTGTCACGCAGCGTTTGGCTAAACAAATGTACACGCTGCGTCACGACGCTAATGCGGCTGCGCAGTGAAGCTTCATCCCAACTGGCGAGGTCGATTTCATTCAGGGCAATCGAACCTTGCTGCGCTTCCCAGCCACGGGTAATCAGCGTTAACAGACTGGATTTACCGCAGCCGGTTGGGCCGAGCAGCGCCAGATGTTCGCCTGCGCGCAATGATAACGAAAAATGCTGCAGTACGGGTTCCGGACGTTGTGGGTAGCTAAAACTAATGTTTTCCAGTTTTAGACTAAGACCGGCAACGCTCTCGATTTTCATGCTGGGAAAATGAATTGCGGCGGGTTGGTCGATGATCTCTTGCACGCGCTGAGCCGCGCTAGTGACTTGAGCAAGAGGTAAAAACGCGCCAGCCACGGGGGCCAGCGATTCGAATGCAGCCAGTCCGCAGAACACAAACAACGCGATGAAAGCGCCTGGGGCGCTGTTTTCACCCACACCCTGAGCAGAAATCCATAATAGGAGCGTCACGGTCACTCCGCTGATCAGCAGCAGCAGGCTTTGTGCCAGCGCCTGTAAACGGTGTTGTTTGCGTTGTGCCTGCTGCCAGTTGAACTCTTCCGTATCCAACTGACTGCGCCACGAAGGCGCTGCGCCATAAATTTTCAGCTCAGATAAACCGGTGAGCCAAAGTGTTAATTGCAGACGCCAATGGGCTTGATGCTGTGCGATCTGCTGTCCGGCTGAAGCACCCAGTCGCCAGAACAGCGGCGGCATCAGCATCAGCGTAAGCAGCATGATGCCGCCGAGCAGCAGCGCTAGCGGCACATCCAGCAAGGCTAAACCGCAGGTAACCACTACAATCACTACCGCAGCGCCGATCAAAGGTGAAATGACACGCAGGTAAAGATGGTCGAGCGTATCGACATCACTGACGAAGCGGTTGAGTAATTCGCCCTGACGAAAACGGGCCAGCTGCTCAGGAGCCAACGCGATAAGTTTGCTAAAAGTGAATACACGCAAATGTTGCAGCACGCGGAAAGTGGCATCGTGACTGACTAAACGCTCAAAATAGCGCGCTGCGGTGCGGGTTATCGCTGCGCCTCGTACACCTGCAGCGGGCAACATGTAGTTAAAGGTAAAGAGCCCTGCGACACCCGCCAGCGAAGAGGCCGCGAGAAACCAGCCGGATAACGTTAGCAGGCCAATACTGGCAAGCAGGGTGACAATCGCCAGCACAATGCCAAGGCCAAGGCGCCACGGATGACGACGAAACAGCTGCAGGAAAGGCAATAAATCTTTCATCATGCGATCTCCTTCTGACGATGCTGTGCCATATCACGCAGCGGTCCATCTTGCAGAATCAGTTGCTGCCAATGGCCTTGCTGCACCAACTGCCCAGCTTGCATAACCCACACTTCATCCCAGTTCGCGAGATCGTGGAGTTGATGGGTGATCATCAGCGTGGTTTGTTGGTTAGCCGCTTGCTGCAGGGCGCTAATGACGTGTTGCTCGCTTTGGCTATCAAGGCCGGATCCCGGTTCATCCAGCAACAGTAATTGTGCCGGTTTAAGCAGTGCGCGTGCGACGGCAACACGCTGCGCCTGTCCGACAGAAAGGCCAATGCCGCCATCGCCTAAAACGGTATCTAATCCTTGCGGCAAGCGGTCTAAGAATTCATCAACGCCCGCGCGTTGCAACACTATCGCGAGCGTAGCGTCATCAACATGGTTGTTCATTAATAAGTTTTCACGCAGCGTCGTTGCAGGCAGATGCGGATTTTGTCCAACCCAGGCGAGATGTTGTTGCCAGCTATCGCGATGGATATCCCGTAATTCAGTCGCGTTTATCAGTAACGAACCTTGATAAGGCAGGAAGCCGAGCAGCACATTCATCAGCGCAGTTTTTCCTGCGCCACTTTGCCCAACCAATGCCACACGTTTACTCGCTTCGAGGGTGAAATTCAGCGGCTGCGATAGCGGCTCACCGCTGGCGGTTGTCACCACCAGATCTTTCGCCTGAATGGTCAGTGTTGCGGTTACGGTAAGCGCAGCCGAACATTGGTCGGCTGCCAGATCGGGGCTTTCACGAAGAAATTGATCCAGTGCATCAGCTCCGCCAATCGCCTGCGCTTTAGCATGATAGAAGGTGCCTAAGTCGCGTAATGGCTGGAAAAATTCCGGCGCCAGAATTAATGCCAGGAATCCGGCAAAGAGCGTTACGCCGGTGCCGTAATGTCCAAAGTTCAGTTCGCCCAGATAAGAGAAACCAAAATAGACCGCGACAACGGCGATCGCCAGTGAAGCAAAAAACTCCAGTACGGCGGATGAGAGAAACGCCAGGCGTAAAACTTCCATGGTGCGCTGACGAAAATCAGTGGTGCTAGCAGCGATCGCTTGTTGCTCTGCAGCGGCGCGGTGGAACAGGCGCAACGTCTCGCGGCCACGCAGACGATCATAGAAATCGCCGCTAAGTCGGGCAAGAGCAAGAAAATTGCGCCGGTTAGCATCCGCAGCACCCATACCAACCATCGCCATGAATAATGGAATCAGCGGCGCGGTCACCAACAAAATCAACCCCGCCGCCCAGTTAACCGGGAAAATTGCCAGCAAAATAGCCAGGGGAATAAATGCCGCCAACGGCATCTGGGGCAGATAGCGCGCGTAGTATTCCTGCATCTCTTCGATTTGTTCGAGCAGTAGCGTCGCCCAACTACCAGCGGGCTTTCCCTGAATCCAGGCCGGGCCTAATTCATTGAGCCGGTCCAATACCTGTTGACGCAACGCCCGCCGAATAGCCACTCCAGCGCGATGGCCTGCCATTTCACGGGCATAATGCAGCCCGGCGCGCAGCACGAAGCACAGCAGTAGTAAGAGAAAATCGTTAAGAAGCGCCGAGCGCGGTTGTTGAGCCACAATCAAATTTTGCAGCAGCGAAGCCAGCAACCATGCCTGGGCGATGATCACCAAAGCACCAGCAAAACCCAACAGTGAAGCTGCACGCAAGCTGCTTGCGCCATGATGACGTTGCTGACGGAGCCAGCGAAGAAGTTCTTGTTGCCGTGATTTGTTCATGCGATGCCGTTTGGTAACTCAAAAGAGATGTCAATCCCGGATGAAAACCCAGCAGTGTAGGGCGCCTGAACTGTAGCACGCAGGTAATAAAAAAGGCGACCAAAACTGGCCGCCTTGAGGAGATTATGATCAGGTTATTAACAACTTACTTATCGTTTTTAACCAGTCCGTCGAGGAAGCGTTCAGCATCCAACGCGGCCATACAACCGGTACCGGCAGAGGTGATTGCCTGGCGATAGATATGGTCCATGACGTCACCGGCAGCGAATACGCCCGGAATGCTGGTCTGCGTGGCATTGCCGTGCAAGCCAGACTGCACTTTGATGTAGCCGTTTTCTAATTCAAGCTGACCATCAAAGATCGCGGTATTCGGGCTGTGACCGATCGCAATGAATAAACCTGCAACGTCCAGTGATTCTGGTGCTTCGCCATTGGTAGAAAGCAGTTTTAGGCCAGTTACACCCATTTGATCGCCAACCACTTCATCCAGCGTGCGATGAGTATGAAGCACGATGTTGCCACTGCGCACTTTCTCCATCAGACGATCGATGAGGATTTTTTCGGCACGGAAACTGTCTCGGCGGTGAATCAGATGCACTTCAGCGGCAATGTTTGCCAGATAAAGGGCTTCTTCAACTGCGGTGTTACCGCCGCCAATTACCGCAACCTTCTGATTGCGATAGAAGAAACCATCGCAGGTCGCGCAGGCGGACACGCCTTTGCCCTTGAAGGCCTCTTCCGATGGCAAGCCTAGATAACGCGCGGAGGCGCCAGTTGCGATGATCAACGCATCCGCAGTGTATTCGCCGCTGTCACCAACCAAACGGAACGGGCGGTTCTGCAAATCAACCGTATGAATGTGGTCAAAAATGATCTCGGTATTGAACTTCTCGGCGTGCTCTTGCATGCGCTCCATTAGCGCTGGACCGGTCAGATCGTTTGGATCGCCTGGCCAGTTTTCCACTTCAGTCGTGGTGGTGAGCTGACCGCCTTTTTCCAGCCCGGTAATTAAGACCGGATTCAGGTTAGCGCGCGCTGCATACACCGCAGCAGTATAACCGGCTGGACCGGAGCCCAGAATGAGCAGCTTACTGTGTTTGGCCGTACTCATGCGTTCCTCAATTTTTTCTGACAACATAGTTTTTGATTGTAGGGAAATTAACGCCGCAAAAAAAGGCTTCAGCAATTTTGTTAACAATCGCTGTAAGCGGCGTAGACGATGAGTACAGATTCTGCACGTGCGCTGCGCCAAAAGGGGGCAATGCTCGGCAAATAGTGGTGCAGCAGCATAAAAATTCTCATTTAAAAACAGCAACCCAGATCTCTATCTGGCATCTTGTACTGAATTTGGATGTTTTACTTTGACAATCGCCTGCGCTTTTGCGAAAACATTGGGAGAAGCAGAGAATATTTAGCGATTCAAAACAGAATTTCATTTCCGTTTTGGGCTTTTTAGCCGAATAAACTCAGCCTGACATTGGTAATGACGCATGATGTGGACAGACAACATGCGTCATACGGATGGTCGCATTTCTGCACAGGCTTATCGTCTTCACTTCAGTAAGGCCCTGAACAATGAGCGTTTTCAGGGTGTGGCAGGTAAAGGGAAGGAATTAAGAGAGACAATAATAATGGTAGACAATAAGAAACGCCCCGGAAAAGATTTAGATCGTATCGACAGAAATATTCTGAATGAACTGCAGAAAGACGGTCGAATTTCCAATGTCGAGCTTTCCAAACGTGTTGGATTATCGCCAACACCTTGTCTTGAGCGCGTACGTCGCCTTGAGCGTCAAGGTTTCATTCTGGGTTACACCGCGCAACTCAACCCGCATTATCTGGATGCTTCGCTGCTGGTATTCGTTGAGATTACTCTGAATCGTGGTGCGCCAGATGTGTTTGAGCAATTTAACGCCGCTGTGCAAAAACTTGAGGAAACTCAAGAATGTCACCTCGTTTCCGGTGACTTTGACTACCTGTTGAAAACCCGCGTACCGGATATGTCCGCTTATCGTAAGCTGCTGGGTGAAACCTTGCTGCGCCTGCCGGGCGTAAACGACACCCGTACTTACGTGGTGATGGAAGAGGTCAAACAGAGCAATCGTCTGGTGATCAAAACCCGGTAGTGCAGGGCAGGTGCAAAGCTTGCAGGATTTCGGTACACTCCTGTGAATTCATACAGGACCAGCGTCGGGCATGCCCGACGTTGTTGCCTTCTTAATTTACAGGCACCTGGAGAGTTCTCTTGAGCCAGGAATATACAGAAGATAAAGAAGTTTCGTTACAACCGCTGAGCAGTGGACGCCGTCTATTGGAAGCGTTGCTGATTCTCGTGGCCTTGTTCGCCGTCTATTTGATGGTGTCGCTGGTTAGTTTTAACCCTTCAGACCCAAGCTGGTCGCAAACCGCCTGGCACGAGCCTATCCATAATCTGGGTGGTAGCGTAGGTGCATGGCTGGCAGATACGCTATTGTTCATTTTTGGCGTGATGGCCTACGCCATTCCTCCCGTGATCATTGGTCTGTGTTGGATCACCTTCCGCCAGCGCGATCGTCAGGACTACATTGACTACTTTGCCGTGGGCTTGCGCCTGATTGGCGTATTAGCATTAGTCGTGACCACCTGCGGCCTTGCGGCGCTTAATGTTGATGATATCTGGTATTTTGCTTCCGGCGGCGTCATTGGCAGCCTGGTAAGCAATGCGATGGCGCCATGGTTTAGTTCTGCCGGCGGTACGCTGACGCTGCTGTGCGTTTGGGCGGCAGGAATCACGTTGTATACCGGTTGGTCCTGGTTAACCATTGCCGAGAAAATTGGTGGCGTGGTGATGGGCGTTCTAACTTTCGCCAGTAATCGTTCACGTCATGATGAGCCGTGGCAGGAAGATGAAGAATATGACGATGAGGAACACACTGATGATGTTCCGCCTCCGATTCATGCTGCGCAGTCTGTAAATGAAGACGATGACGTACTGTTGGCGAAACCACGCAAGGTAAGTGAATCGGTTACTGAAGAGTTGGGTGATGATCCGCTGTTGGCAAAAGCCAGTGCAGCAACCGCCGCTGCGATTGCTGTTACTACTCAAGCTGCACAACAAGCACCAGCTTTAGCGGCACCCGTCGCCAACGCACCCGCAGAACCTGTCGCAATGCCTCGTTCTGTGGAACCAGCGCCGGTATCGATTCCCGCTCCTCAGCCTGTCGCTGCGGCGCCAGAATCGATTCCACAATCCGCGACTCCGCTTTATCGCTTTGAAGTGCCGAATCAACCCGTGCCTTCACCGTTTTCGCCTGTCGATGATGATGAAGGTCCGAGTATGGGGAATTGGCAAGATGCCGATCCCTCTTCGGCATCATTCAATAGCGTAGCCGCTGCATCTCTGGCAACCGGGGCAGTAAAAGCCGCTGCTTCACCTGCTGCTTACTCGCCTGCTTTCGATATTGTGCCTGAACGTGATTACAACCCGCAGGTAAAACAGGGCATTGGCCCAGAGTTACCGCGGCCAAATAAAGTCAAATTACCAACGCGACGCGAGTTGGCCTCATACGGCATTAAGCTGCCTTCGCAGCGTATGGCCGAAGAGCAAGCTAAAGATGCGGAGCAACAGCAGCCGGAAATGACGGCATCCTTTAGCGCTCCTTCGCATGAGGATGATATTGAACTGCAGGAAGCGCAGTTGCGTGATGCTTTCGCGTCACAGCAGCAGAATCGCTACGGTGAAAGCTGGCAAGATGTTCGCGAGCCTGAAGATGAGGACGCACTGCAGCAGGCGCAACTTGCGCGTCAGTTCGCCGATCAACAGCAACAACGCTATAACGAACCTGAAGTTAAGGAGGCGCCGATATTCAATCTGGATACGACCTCTGCTTTCGACTTCTCACCAATGAAAGATTTGGTCGATGATAGCCCAAGTGAACCGCTGTTTACGCTTTCAGCAACGCCAGAGCCCGAAGAGCCTGAACAGCGGCAGGAACCGGCTGTTCCGCAGCCTTCGCCGCTGCCGTCGTTGAGTGCAGAGTCCAGTCCGTGGTCGTCACCGGAGCAGGAGGCCTATTCGGCGCCGCCGGCACCAGTGAAGCCCGCTGCGCCTGTCCAGGACAGCCTGTTCCACCCGTTCCTGGTTCGTCATGAACAGCCGCTGGAAAAACCTTCTACGCCACTGCCAACGCTGGATCTCCTGACGTCGCCACCGGCAGAAGAAGAACCCGTCGATATGTTTGCTCTTGAGCAAACAGCGCGACTGGTTGAAGCGCGACTGGCGGATTACCGTGTGAAGGCGGAAGTTGTTGGGATTTCACCTGGCCCGGTGATTACCCGTTTTGAACTTGATCTGGCTCCAGGCGTGAAAGCTTCACGTATTTCTAACTTGTCACGTGACCTGGCGCGTTCCTTGTCAGCTGTTGCGGTGCGTGTGGTGGAAGTCATTCCCGGCAAGCCATATGTAGGCCTTGAGCTGCCAAATAAACGCCGTCAAACCGTTTATTTACGCGAAGTGCTGGATTGTCCTAAATTCCGCGAGAATCCTTCTCCGCTTGCCGTAGTGTTGGGCAAAGACATTGCAGGACAGCCGGTTGTCGCTGATTTAGCGAAGATGCCTCACTTGCTGGTTGCCGGTACCACCGGTTCCGGTAAGTCGGTCGGCGTTAACACCATGATCATCAGCATGCTGTATAAAGCTACCCCGGAAGAAGTGCGCTTTATTATGATTGACCCGAAAATGCTCGAGCTGTCAGTGTACGAAGGCATTCCGCACCTGCTGACCGAAGTGGTTACCGACATGAAAGATGCGGCGAATGCGCTGCGCTGGAGTGTGGGTGAAATGGAGCGTCGTTATAAGCTGATGTCGGCACTGGGCGTACGTAACCTTGCGGGCTACAACGAAAAGATTGAGCAAGCTGCAGCGATGGGCCGACCAATCCCCGATCCATTCTGGAAGCCGGGCGATAGCATGGACACTACGCCGCCAGTGCTGGAAAAATTGCCGTATATTGTGGTGCTGGTCGACGAATTTGCCGACCTTATGATGGCGGTGGGTAAGAAAGTCGAAGAGTTGATTGCACGTCTGGCGCAGAAAGCGCGAGCTGCGGGCATTCACTTAGTGCTGGCAACGCAACGTCCGTCGGTAGATGTCATTACGGGCCTGATTAAAGCTAACATCCCGACGCGTATCGCTTTCACCGTTTCCAGTAAGATCGATTCGCGTACTATTCTCGATCAGGGTGGCGCAGAATCGTTGCTGGGAATGGGCGACATGCTTTACATGCCGCCTAACTCCTCTATGCCAGTGCGTGTGCACGGTGCGTTTGTGCGCGATCAGGAAGTGCATGCGGTGGTCCAGGACTGGAAAGCGCGTGGTCGCCCACAATATATCGAAAGCATTACCGCGGGTGAAGAGAGCGACAGTGCTGCTGGCGGTATGATGGGTGATGAAGAGTTGGATCCGCTGTTCGATCAGGCGGTCTCTTTCGTGGTGGAAAAACGCCGCGCTTCCATCTCTGGGGTTCAGCGCCAATTCCGTATTGGCTATAACCGTGCTGCACGCATCATCGAACAGATGGAAGCGCAGGGTATCGTTTCTGAACCCGGACATAATGGTAACCGCGAAGTACTATCGCCGCCGCCACACGAGATGTAGCTTAATACGTGCAATTGTTCTCTTATGGGCCAGTTAATACTGGCCCATTGTTTATCTGTTGGTTGATCCCCATATTTTCGGGAGCTTTCGGCTTTTTCTCCTGTCGAAGAGACAGGGCGGCAACTACGTTTAATGTGGTAAGTGTCGGGAAACAATGAATAAGGAATTGAATCAGATGAAATTACACGTTATTGCCTGCGGCCTAATGGCCAGTTTAGTTTCCGCATCAGTTTTGGCGGATGCGTCCAGCGATCTGCAACAACGTCTCAATAAAGTGAACAGCTTCCATGCCAGCTTCAGTCAGAAAGTGACTGACGGCGGCGGTGCCAATGTACAGGACGGCGAAGGAGAGCTTTGGGTAAAGCGTCCAAGCTTGTTTAATTGGCACATGACAGCACCGGATGAAAGCGTGATTATTTCTGATGGTAAGAATCTGTGGTTCTACAATCCATTTGTTGAACAAGCAAGTGTTAGCCTGCTGCAAAATGCCGCCAGCAACACGCCGTTTATGTTGATTGCTCGCAACCAGCCAAGTGATTGGAAGCAATACAACATCAAGCAGCAGGGTGATAACTTCGAGCTGACCCCGAAAAGCAGTGATGGCAATCTCAAGCAATTCACCATTAATGTGACGTCAGCAGGCACCATCAATAAGTTCAGCGCGATTGAGCAAGATGGACAGCACAGCGATTACCAGTTGAAAAGCCAGAACAACGGCGCCATTAGCCCAGATAAATTCACCTTTACGCCGCCAAAAGGAGTAACGGTGGACGATCAACGTCAGTGAGGCCACAGTGAGTAATCTGTCTCTGGATTTCGCCCCGTCGAATGAGTTTCAGCCGCTGGCCGCGCGTATGCGGCCGGCTACGCTGCAACACTATATTGGGCAGCAACATTTGCTGGCGCCAGGTAAGCCCTTACCGCGTGCCATTGAGGCTGGGCATCTGCATTCGATGATTTTATGGGGACCGCCGGGGACGGGGAAAACAACGCTGGCTGAAATCATTGGCCATTATGGTAAAGCCGATGTTGAGCGCATATCTGCGGTGACTTCTGGTGTTAAAGAGATTCGTGAAGCCATCGAACGTGCGCGTCAAAATCGTCAGGTGGGTCGTCGCACCATCTTGTTTGTAGATGAGGTGCATCGCTTCAACAAAAGCCAGCAAGATGCGTTTTTGCCACACATTGAAGATGGCACGATAACTTTTATTGGCGCCACCACCGAAAATCCCTCGTTTGAACTCAACTCGGCGTTACTATCGCGAGCACGTGTTTATTTGCTTAAGTCGCTCACCATCGCTGATATTGAGCAGGTACTGCTGCAGGCGATGGAGGATGAAGAACGCGGCTATGGCAAGAGTGATATTGTGCTGCCGGATAATACGCGTCGCATGATTGCTGAACTGGTCAATGGTGACGCACGTCGTGCTTTGAATACGCTGGAAATGATGGCGGATATGGCAGAAAGCAACGCTGAGGGCCAGCGTGAATTAACGCCACAGTTACTCAATGAAGTGTCGGGTGAAAGGGCAGCGCGTTTTGATAATAAAGGCGACCGCTTCTACGATCTGATTTCCGCCTTGCACAAATCTGTGCGTGGCTCAGCACCTGATGCGGCGCTCTATTGGTATGCAAGAATCATCACCGCTGGCGGAGATCCATTGTATGTCGCTCGACGTTTACTGGCGATTGCCTCAGAGGACGTCGGAAACGCCGATCCACGCGGTATGCAGGTCGCATTGGCCGCCTGGGATTGCTTTACCCGCGTCGGTCCAGCTGAGGGTGAGCGAGCCATTGCTCAGGCGATTGTTTACCTTGCCAGTGCGCCAAAAAGTAATGCAGTTTATACCGCTTTCAAAGCCGCGATGCGCGATGCGCGCGAGTTTCCTGATTACGACGTGCCGGAGCATTTACGCAATGCGCCCACTAAGTTAATGAAGGAAATGGGATTGGGTAAAGAGTATCGCTACGCGCACGATGAAACTCACGCATATGCGGCTGGGGAAGTCTATTTCCCGCCGGAAATGGCGCAGACTCGCTACTATCAGCCGACGAATCGCGGGCTTGAAGGGAAAATTGGCGAAAAACTCGTCTGGCTGGCTGAGCAGGATCAAAATAGCCCGATAAAACGCTACCGCTGATAAACACCTTACGGTAAGGTGAGCAAGGATTTCATTGCATTCCATAGGGATGCGTCCCGCCATTCGTTCAATCAACCTTTTATTACACAGGATTAGCATGCTCGATCCCAACCTGCTGCGTAACGAGCCAGACGCAGTCGCAGAAAAACTGGCACGCCGAGGATTTAAACTGGATGTGGAAACGTTACGTTCGCTCGAAGAGCGTCGTAAAGTCTTGCAGGTAGAAACTGAAAATCTACAGGCTGAGCGTAATTCCCGATCCAAATCCATCGGTCAGGCCAAAGCACGTGGGGAAGATATCGAGCCACTGCGTCAGGAAGTGAACGCACTGGGCGAACGCCTGGATGCGGCTAAAGCAGAACTGGATACGCTGCAAAATGAGATCCGTGATTTTGCCCTCGCGCTGCCTAACCTGCCGGTTGATGAAGTGCCGTTGGGTAAAGATGACAGCGAGAATCAGGAAGTCAGCCGCTGGGGCCAGCCGCGCCAGTTTGATTTTCCGGTAAAAGACCACGTTGAGTTGGGTGAAGCCGCCAAAGGCCTCGATTTTGCAGCCGCCGTAAAACTGACTGGTTCACGTTTTATCGTGATGCAAGGTCAGATCGCGCGCCTGCATCGTGCCTTAAGCCAGTTTATGCTTGATCTGCACACGCAACAGCACGGTTATCTCGAAACCTATGTTCCCTATCTGGTCAACCAGGAAACATTGTACGGTACCGGACAATTGCCGAAATTTGGTGAAGACCTGTTCCATACCAAACCGTTGGGCGAAGAAGCGGGTAGCAGCAACTATGCGCTGATCCCAACAGCAGAAGTGCCGTTGACCAACTTAGTGCGTGATGAGATCGTTGAAGAAGAAGCGTTGCCGATTAAACTTACCGCGCATACGCCATGCTTCCGTTCAGAAGCCGGTTCATATGGACGCGATACGCGCGGCTTAATTCGTATGCATCAGTTCGACAAAGTTGAGATGGTGCAGATTGTCGCACCTGAATCTTCCATGGATGCGTTAGAAGAGTTGGTCGGCCACGCTGAGAAGGTGCTGCAACTGCTCAATCTGCCATATCGTAAAGTTCTGCTTTGCACCGGCGATATGGGCTTTGGTTCAGCCAAAACCTACGATCTGGAAGTTTGGTTGCCCGCGCAAGATACCTATCGCGAGATTTCATCTTGTTCCAACATGGGTGATTTCCAGGCGCGTCGTATGCAGGCGCGTTGCCGTAGCAAAACCGATAAGAAGCCCCGTTTGCTGCATACGCTGAATGGTTCTGGTTTGGCGGTAGGCCGTACTCTGGTTGCGGTGCTTGAAAACTATCAGCTGGCCGACGGTCGTATTGAAGTTCCTGAAGTATTGCGTCCTTATATGGGCGGTCTGGAATTTGTTGGCTAATCAACGCTCAATTATATCAACCCGGCAATGCCGGGTTTTTTGTTTCTTAAGCTGTAACATAATTATTTTTTAGTTGGAATTAATCAGAAATAAACGTTATCGACAGCAAATGGCTATAAAGCATTAAAAATCGCTAATTCAAGTAGATAGCTATCCATATTAATTGCTCCTGCACCCTTCTAACCTGCTGAAGATAAGAAAAATAAATTGTTCATCAGCAAATCGTGCTGCGGTGATTTTTTGCACATTGACTTTAAAATGGTGAATGGCAAACTGCGCGCAATTATCATCATCTCTTTTGGTTTCTTCACTATGTCAACCTGGTCCCGCCCCGTCGTTTTGCTGCTCTGCGGCTTAATGCTTATGACGGTGTCTATTGCTGTGCTTAATACGTTGGTACCGCTGTGGCTTACTCATGATCAATTGCCAACCTGGCAAGTGGGTATGGCCAGCTCATCGTATTACACCGGTAATTTGTTAGGCACCTTACTGGCGGGCTGGTTGATCAATCGTTATGGTTTTAACCGCTGTTTCTATTTGGCTAGCGTACTTTTCGCCGTGGCGACCATGGGCATGGTTATGCTGGATGGATTTTACAGCTGGACGATGCTGCGTTTCACTGCAGGCATCGGATGCGCCTTGATTTGGGTTGTGGTTGAGAGCGCTTTGCTCTGCAGCGGTACCGTGCGTAATCGTGGCCAGTTACTGGCTGCTTACATGATTATCTATTATCTCGGGACGGTAGCAGGCCAGCTGTTGGTAAGCCGCCTTTCGACAGAATTGCTGCACGTGATTCCATGGGTGACCACACTGATTATCTGTGCGGTATTGCCGGTAGTTTTTGTGCAGGTAAAAGCGACTGTAGCAACGGAAGAGGCCTCAACGGGCCATATCTGGATTATGTTGCGCCGTCGCAGTTCTCGCCTTGGTATCAATGGCTGCATTATTTCCGGTATCGTTCTCGGTTCCCTTTATGGCTTGATGCCACTGTATCTTTCTCATCAGGGCATGAGCGATGCAACCGTCGGTTACTGGATGGCATTATTAGTAAGTTCAGGCATTGTCGGTCAGTGGCCAGTAGGGCGCCTGGCCGATCGTTTTGGCCGTTTGATGGTGCTGCGTGTACAAGTGTTCGTGGTGATTTTAGGTGCTATCGCTATGCTTGGTGATGCAGCGATGGCACCGGCGTTGTTTGTGCTGGGACTTGCTGGTTTTACACTCTATCCGGTGGCCATGTCGTGGGCGTGTGAAACCGTGGCGCACCACGAATTAGTGGCGATGAATCAGGCATTACTGTTTAGTTATACCGTAGGCAGTCTGGTGGGGCCGGGAATGACGGCGATGTTAATGCAGAACTACTCTGATCGACTGCTGTTTGTGATGATTGCGGCGGTGGCGCTGGTTTATCTGGTAATGTTACTGCGTAAAGTCGATCATCAGGCAACGCCAGTTGCACACGCATAATACAGAAATATGAATCACTAAAAAGGGAGCCAGCGGCTCCCTTTTTGTTTGCGATTAGTACATCACTTCATGCCCGTAGCTGGCGAGAATACTCTTTACTCGCTCCATGGTTTCCTTACTCGGCGGCTTAACACCATCCAGCTTGTACTCTTCCCCCATGGCAATCCACTTGTGTTTGCCTAACTCGTGGTAGGGCAATAGCTCAATCTTCTCGATATTATCCATATCTTTAGTGAACTCGCCTAAGCGATGAACAGAGTCGTCATCATCGGAGTAGCCTGGCACTACCACAAACCGAATCCAGGTGCGTTTACCTTTCTTCTGCAAATAGCGTGCAAAATCCAGCGTGCGATGATTAGACACACCCACCAGAATCTGATGCACATCATCGTTAATCTGCTTGAGATCGAGCATCACCAAGTCAGTGGCTTCCAGCAGTTCATCGATCACTGGATCGTAGCGGCGAACAAAGCCATTAGTGTCGAGGCAGGTATGGATACCTTCAGCCTGGCAGGCTCGGAACCAGTCACGGACAAATTCGGCTTGTAAAATCGCTTCTCCGCCGGATGCTGTAACGCCGCCGCCAGATGCATTCATGAAGTGACGATATGACAGTACATCCTTCATCAACTCTTCTACAGTTACCTCTTTCCCGCCGTGTGTATCCCAGGTATCGCGATTGTGGCAATACAGGCAGCGCATCAGGCAACCCTGGAAAAAGGTGATAAAGCGTATGCCCGGGCCATCAACGGTGCCGCAGGATTCAAAGGAGTGGATACGACCGATGGTTGACATTGCGATGAGTTCTCCAGGTGAGCCTGAACATCAGGCAGCACAATCTCTGTTGTGCTCTAAGTGAAAGTCGGTTTTGCCAGGGTGCCTGCATTAGCAAACTGGCAAAACGGACTTTGGAGAAAAGGCTCCCGAAGGAGCCTTTTAATCTTAGTAAGGTGCGATTACAACGACTGGGTGAAAGTACGTGTAATTACATCTTTCTGCTGCTCTTTAGTGAGCGAGTTGAAGCGTACAGCATAGCCAGAAACGCGGATGGTCAGCTGCGGATATTTCTCAGGATGTTCCATGGCATCCAACAGCATCTCGCGATTCATTACGTTGACGTTCAGATGTTGACCACCTTCAATGTTGGCTTCGTGATGGAAATATCCATCCATCAGGCCTGCAAGGTTAGTTTTACGCACGTTATCATCTTTGCCCAGCGCATTCGGCACGATGGAGAAGGTATAAGAGATACCGTCTTTAGCGTAGGCGAACGGCAGTTTCGCGACTGAGGTCAATGAAGCAACGGCACCTTTCTGGTCACGACCATGCATTGGGTTAGCGCCCGGTCCAAACGGCGCACCTGCACGACGGCCATCTGGGGTATTACCGGTTTTCTTACCGTAAACTACGTTAGAGGTGATGGTCAGTACTGATTGCGTTGGTACCGCGTTGCGGTAGGTTTGCAGTTTCTGAATTTTCTTCATGAAACGTTCAACTAAATCGCACGCCATATCATCAACGCGAGAGTCGTTATTACCAAACTGTGGATATTCACCTTCAATTTCGAAATCTACTGCTAAGCCATCTTCATCACGGATGGTTTTTACTTTCGCATATTTGATCGCAGAGAGTGAGTCAGCTGCGACAGACAGGCCAGCGATACCACACGCCATGGTGCGATAAACGTCACGATCGTGCAGCGCCATTAATGAAGCTTCGTAGCTGTACTTATCATGCATGTAATGAATGATATTCAGGGAGGTGACATACTGCTTAGCCAGCCAATCCATGAAGTGATCCAGACGTTCCATCACAGTATCGAAGTCGAGAATTTCGTCAGTAATTGGCGCTTCTTTTGGGCCAACCTGCATTTTCAGCTTCTCATCTACGCCACCGTTAATTGCATACAGCAGAGTTTTAGCCAGGTTGGCACGTGCTCCGAAGAATTGCATCTGTTTGCCGACAATCATTGGGCTTACGCAGCAAGCGATAGCATAGTCATCGTTATCGAAGTCAGGACGCATCAGGTCATCATTCTCATACTGCAATGAAGACGTATCGATCGAGACTTTCGCTGCGTATTTTTTGAAATTAACCGGTAATTTTTCAGACCACAGAATGGTCATGTTGGGTTCCGGTGATGGGCCCATGGTGTAAAGCGTGTTCAGGAAGCGGAAGGTGCTTTTGGTCACCAGAGTACGGCCATCAACACCCATACCGGCGAGTGATTCAGTTGCCCAGATTGGATCACCTGAGAACAGCTCATCATATTCAGGGGTACGCAGGAAGCGCACCATACGAAGTTTCATGACCAGATGGTCAATCAGTTCCTGTGCTTCTTCTTCATTCAGTTTGCCTGCCTGAATATCACGATCGATATATACATCCAGGAAGGTTGATACGCGTCCAAAGGACATCGCCGCACCGTTCTGCGATTTCACCGCAGCGAGGTAGCCGTAGTAAGTCCACTGTACTGCTTCTTGTGCATTAGTGGCCGGCAGTGAAATGTCTGAGCCATATTTCGCAGCCATCTCTTTAATCTGACCAAGCGCACGATGCTGTTCAGAGATCTCTTCACGCAGGCGGATGGTGGCTTCCAGATCAACGCCGTTTTCCATATCGCTCTGTAATGAATTGAACTGCGCGACTTTGTCTTTCATCAGATAGTCGATGCCGTACAGCGCAACGCGACGGTAGTCACCGATGATACGTCCGCGACCATAAGCATCTGGCAGGCCAGTCAGTACGCCTGATTTACGACAGCGCATAATGTCTGGGGTATAAACATCGAATACACCCTGGTTGTGGGTTTTACGATACTCGGTGAAAACTTTTTTTAGCGCAGGGTCGAGTTCGCGGCCATAAACTTTGCATGAACCCTCAACCATTTTTATGCCGCCAAAAGGAATGATGGCTCGTTTCAATGGCGCTTCAGTTTGTAGGCCAACAATTTTTTCCAGCGACTTGCTGATATAACCTGCATCGTGAGAGGTAATGGTTGAAGCCAAATCGGTATCAAAATCAACCGGAGCGTGAGTACGGTTCTCGATTTTGATGCCTTCAAGCACGCTATCCCACAGCTTAGTTGTGGCCGGAGTTGCACCGGCCAGGAAGGATTCGTCGCCTTCATACGGTGTATAGTTTTTCTGGATAAAGTCACGGACGTTGACGCTGTTCTGCCATTCGCCGGCGCTAAATCCTTCCCAGGCTGACGCCATTTTTTCATTCAGTTCGGACATGATATACCTGCCTTATTTAGGGAGACTTTGACGTATGGCGTGCTGAGTCAGCACGCCCGTACCAATTCATTAATGCACCGGCTCGTTGCCACGCAGATAGATTACCCAGTAGGTCAAACCTACTAACAATCCGCCGCCAATAATGTTGCCGATGGTCACGGGAATAAGATTGTTAAGAATGAAATCGCTAACGCTAAGTGAAGGAAATTGAGCTGCGCTTGCACCGGCCATTTGCCAGAATTCTGGGCTGGCGAAATCGCGAATAACGATGGCCATTGGGATCAGGAACATGTTGGCGATGCTATGTTCGAAGCCGCAGGCAACAAACATCGCCACCGGTAAAATCATCGCGAACATCTTATCCATCAAACTGCGGCCGGAATAACTCATCCACACAGCGAGGCAAACCATGAGGTTGGCGAGCGTGCCGAGACTGACTGCTTCAATAAAGGTGTGATGCATTTTATGGTCAGCAGTTTGCAGAACGTTCAAACCCCATGCACCATTCGCCACCATGTGTTCACCAGCTAACCAGATGAGTGCTACAAAGAATAGTGCACCGAACAGATTGCCGATATAGACGGTCAGCCAGTGTCGGCCCAGTTGCAACCAGGTAATTCGTCCGCTGGCTTTCGCTACAACTATCAATACGGTTGAGGTGAACAGGTCAGCACCGCAAACCACTACTAACATCAAACCGAGTGAGAAACAGATGCCGCCTATCAATTTTGCTATGCCATAAGGCATCGCTCCACTTCCGGTAGTCGCAGTGATATAGAAGACAAATGCAATTGAGATAAATACGCCAGCAGTAATGGCAAGGAAGAATGTGGTTAAAGGATGTTTGGTTGCTTTATATATGCCGGCTTCTTCTGCAACTTTTGCCATTGCCGCCGGTAATAATGAATTAAAAGGGTTGTCAGCTTTCACACTAACGCTCTCCAAAAATTGCCTGTAAAGATACTAACAAAGGAGTATAGGTCAGAAATTGACGTGGATCATATTTGACCGGAAGGTAGGCGCTAAGCGAAGCGACCAGTAAGGTAGTTTTCAATTAAAGTATTGAAATTAATAAAATAAATAATTTTTAATTTATGCAAAATAAGTTGAAGTGAGCTGTGATGCAGGCTTGACTTTGTTAAATATCATTAACGATTAAAGCTGAATTGTTATTTAATATTAAGTTTTATGCTTCTTTAATTTTTTGATTAAAAAAATGGCACTGATCTTACTCAGTGCCATTTACGTTACGTGAATTATCCAACTAAAAAATTAGAGAGGGATGATTATTTTTGTGACCAGTAACGACGTTTAGCTGCCTGTAATTTTTCATAAGCGGCTAACAGTGATTGATGGGCAGGGAAGGCTTTAAGGTCCAGATCGACGGCTTGTAATCCATAGAATGGCGCTTCACCACTGATCGCGGCTGAAGCAGCATCTACGGCTGCTTCACCATACATACGTGTGAAAGCACGATGGTATTGAAGCGGGTCACGCTCTTCTTCCATCGCCAGTAACAGCAAAGTTTGCAGGCAGCGATAGTAGTTAGCGCGTTCTTCGCTAAAGATCGACTGGTTGAATTCCATCGTCCATTCAGTCCAGATCAACGCCTGATCCAAATCACCGCCAGCGAGTGCCAGCATTGTTTTTAGCTCGCCAATACGCAGCGTATACCAGCCATTGTCTTTGCCCGACGCCAGACCCAGCAGTTCGCGCACGCGAGTAAAGTCATCGTGACCTTCTTCGTCTAACTGAACAATAAGATCGAGATAGGCTTCCGGTTCCCACTGACTCTCTGGCAACGCGAGCAGCGTCTCGCGCAGCGGTGCACCCATACTGTTGTTTGCCAGCAGTAGATCTTCTGCCGGATAGATGTCGGACATGCCAGGCACGATGATGCGGCAGGCGTAAACACTCAGATGTTCGTAATCGGCAATGTAAACTTCTTTATCTTCTGCACGGAAGATGGCCATCAACGTATCAAACTCTTCGTGAGTCGTACCCGCAAAGCTCCAGTCGACGAATGGATAATCGGCATCTTCTTTAAACATATCCCATGAGATCAGGCCGCTAGAGTCGATGAAGTGAGTTTCCAGGTTAGCGTGTTCAGCTACTTCTTCATCATCAAATGTAGGTGGCGTGAACACGTCGAGATCTTTCAGACCGCGGCCCTGCAACAGCTCGGTTACCGTCCGCTCCAGCGCAACGCCAAAGTCCGGATGTGCGCCGAACGAGGCAAAGCAGGTGCCGTTCGCCGGGTTGAACAACACGACGCAGATAACCGGATATTTGCCGCCCAGCGAAGCATCATAAGAGAAGATAGGGAAACCTTCTGCTTCCAGACGCTCAATCGCTTCTATCACTCCCGGATAACGCTGCATTACTGCTTCAGGAATTTCTGGCAGGCTGATGGACTCGGCGATGATGCGGTTCTTGATATGACGCTCAAACACTTCAGATAAGCCTTGTACACGCGCTTCGTTTGCGGTGTTACCAGCTGACATGCCATTTGAGACATACAGGTTACCGATGATGTTCATCGGGATATAAACCGTTTGCTGATCAGATTGACGGGTAAATGGCAGGCCGCAAATTCCGCGCTCGCTATTTCCAGATTGCAGATCAATCAACTCAGAGGCACTCAGGCTCTCCTCAGGATCGTAGAATTTGCGCAGGCGCGCATCCAGAATGCCTTCCGGCAGGCTGTCATCCTCTGTGAGCGGGAACCACTTTTCATTCGGATAGTGTACAAAATCGCCATTGGCGATGGATTTGCCCAACCAAAAATCAGCAAAGAAATAGTTGGTTGAGAGACGCTCGAAATACTCGCCCAGCGCTGAGGCTAATGCCGCTTTTTTGCTGGCACCTTTACCGTTAGTAAAGCAGAGCGGGCAGTCGCGATCGCGAATGTGCACTGACCAGACGTGTGGTACCGGATTCAGCCAGGAAGCTTCTTCAATATTGAAACCAAGGTCTTGCAGTTTCTGCTGGAAGCGTGCAATGGAATCTTCCAGTGCGGCATCTTTACCGGGGATAAACGTTTGCGTCATGGTGGCGCTCTCTCAAGTCAATGGGGTGGGCGTAAAGCGCGCAATAATACGGGTTTTGCACGTGCTTCGCTATTCAGTCCGCCAAATTTATCTGAGTCTGGTAACGGCATTTACTCCCTTTAACACCTGGGTTCTTTTTTCATAAGCCACCTCACAAAATTCCGCAGCTTAATGCATTTATGACATAAGCTGCGGTGGGGCTGGCTCTGGAAATGTGATCGCTGCCGGATTAATGATTGCAGCCATCTGGAGGCAATGATAAAACCGATGGGGTATTCATAACCGTTCGATATGACAGTGGTGAGGGGAAATGACGCAGGTTTATAATTTTAGCTCTGGCCCGGCTATGCTGCCGGTAGAAGTGCTCCGTCGCGCAGAACAAGAACTGACAAACTGGCACGGGTTAGGCACCTCGGTGATGGAGATCAGTCACCGCAGCAAAGAGTTTATTGCGGTTGCGGAAGCGGCAGAACAAGATTTTCGCGATCTGCTGAAGATCCCAGCCAACTACAAAGTTTTGTTCTGCCACGGCGGTGCCCGCGCGCAGTTCGCTGCTATTCCCGGTAACTTATTGGGTGAGGCTAAAACGGCAGATTATATAGATGGTGGTTACTGGGCTCATAGCGCCATCAAGGAAGCCGAAAAATTCTGCTCACCTAAGACCATTGATGTAAAAACCACGCGTGATGGTAAGCGTGCTTTATTACCTATGCGTGAATGGCAGTTGAGCGACGATGCAGCTTATGTCCACTTCTGTCCGAATGAAACTATTGACGGTATTGCCATTGATGAAGAGCCGGATTTTGGCAATAAGGTTGTGGTTGCGGATCTCTCCTCTACTATTTTGTCGCGTCCAATTGATATCAATCGCTATGGCGTAATCTATGCTGGCGCGCAAAAAAATATTGGACCAGCGGGTTTAACGCTGGTGGTTGTGCGTGAAGATTTGCTGGGTAAAGCGCAGCGTTATGTGCCATCGATTCTTGATTACAAAGTGTTGGCAGAAAATGAGTCGATGTTTAACACCCCGCCGACTTTCGCCTGGTATCTCTCTGGTCTGGTATTCAAATGGCTGAAAGAGAAGGGCGGCGTTGCTGAGATGGATAAGCTGAATCAGGCCAAAGCCGATTTGTTGTACGGTGTGATTGATAACAGCGCGTTTTATCGTAACGATGTAGCGACCGAAAACCGTTCTCGTATGAATGTGCCATTCCAGTTGGCGGATTCAGCGTTGGATAAAGTGTTCCTTGATGAGTCCCTCAACGCGGGCCTGCACGCACTGAAAGGCCACCGCGTGGTTGGCGGTATGCGTGCATCAATCTACAATGCGATGCCGCTGGAAGGCGTCAAAACACTAACTGAATTTATGGTTGATTTCGAACGTCGCCACGGTTAACGACTTTTTTCATGCCAGCCTGTCTGGTATCAGACCCCGTCATATGATGGGGTTTCGTATTTTCTGGAGATTTAGTTTCACATGCAGGACTCCCTGACTCTACAACCGATTGCCCACGTTGACGGCACGGTAAACCTACCGGGTTCAAAAAGCGTCTCGAACCGCGCACTATTGCTGGCCGCGCTGGCAAACGGCACTACGCGTTTAACTAACTTACTTGATAGCGATGACGTTAAACACATGCTGAACGCGCTAAAAGCGCTGGGTGTCAGCTTCACGCTCTCTGCCGATCGCACTGTATGCGAAGTGGTGGGTAACGCGGGGCCTTTGCGTGCTGAACAACCCCTCGAATTATTCCTTGGTAATGCTGGTACAGCGATGCGCCCATTGGCTGCTGCGCTCTGTTTGGGCCAACAATCAATCGTCCTGACGGGCGAGCCGCGCATGAAAGAACGCCCAATCGGTCATCTGGTTGATGCACTGCGTCAAGGCGGAGCCAACATCGATTATTTGGAACAGACTGATTATCCGCCAGTGCGTCTCAATGGTGGCTTTGTGGGTGGTGAAGTTAGCGTAGATGGCAGCGTTTCGAGTCAGTTTCTCACTGCATTGCTGATGACCGCGCCGCTGGCTCAGCAAGATACAGTTATTACTATTAAGGGCGACCTGGTTTCCAAGCCTTATATTGATATCACGCTGCACCTGATGCGTAGCTTCGGCGTCGAAGTTGATAACCAGAATTACCAGCGATTTGTGGTAAAAGGACAGCAACAGTACCAGTCTCCGGGTGATTATCTGGTGGAAGGTGATGCGTCCTCCGCCTCGTACTTCCTCGCTGCGGCAGCCATCAAAGGTGGTACGGTGCGCGTAACCGGTATTGGTCGCAACAGCGTTCAGGGCGACATCCATTTTGCTGATGTGTTGGAAAAGATGGGTGCGGTGATTGAGTGGGGCGATGACTACATTTCTTGTACGCGTGGTTCGCTTACTGCCATTGATATGGATATGAATCATATTCCCGATGCGGCGATGACGATTGCCACGACAGCGCTGTTTGCACAAGGCACTACGCTGATGCGTAACATCTATAACTGGCGCGTAAAAGAGACCGATCGTCTTGCCGCCATGGCGACTGAATTGCGCAAAGTTGGTGCTGAAGTTGAAGAAGGGCATGATTTTATTCGTGTCACACCACCGGCGAAACTGCAACACGCAGATATTGGCACCTACAACGATCACCGCATGGCGATGTGTTTTGCGCTGGTGGCGCTTTCCGATACGCCAGTAACGATCCTTGACCCCGGCTGTACCGCGAAAACCTTCCCAAGCTACTTCGAGCAATTGGCGAAAATTAGCCGCACGTCCTGATCTTCTAACCCGGTGCGCTGCGCCGGGTTTCTTTGCTAACTTTTGGCCTTATCAGGCGGAAATTCTTCTGAATCTGTCTATATTTCTAGCGCTGTCTACGCTAAAGGGTAACCAACCTGATGCGGGCAGCGTATAATGCCGCGCATTCCAGGCGGCCTGGAAGGGCTGAAAATAAGCACGCAGCAACAGGAGAGAACAATGACGGCAATCGCCCCGGTTATTACCATTGATGGGCCAAGTGGCGCGGGTAAAGGGACTTTATGTAAAGCGATGGCGGAGTCGTTGCAGTGGCACTTACTGGATTCTGGCGCTATTTATCGCGTTTTAGCATTGGCCGCACTTCATCATCAGGTGGATATTGAATCCGAAGAAGCATTAGTGCCGATGGCGGCACACCTCGATGTGCGTTTTTTGTCGGTTGAGGGTGAAATGCAGGTGGTACTGGAAGGTGAAGACGTTACCGGTGAAATCCGCACGCAAGAAGTGAGCAACACCGCATCACGCGTTGCTGCTTTTCCGCGAGTGCGCGAGGCATTACTGCGACGCCAGCGCGCCTTCCGCGAAGAACCCGGTTTAATCGCCGATGGACGTGACATGGGGACAGTAGTTTTCCCTGACGCGCCAGTAAAAATTTTCCTCGACGCTAGCTCGGAAGAGCGGGCGCATCGCCGTATGCTACAGTTGCAGGAGAAGGGCTTTAATGTTAACTTTGATCGCCTTTTATCCGAGATAAAGGAACGTGATGACCGCGATCGTAATCGTGCCATTGCACCTTTAGTGCCTGCCACTGATGCTCTGGTACTGGACTCAACCAGTATGTCTATTGAGCAAGTGATTGAAAAGGCGCTTGATTATGCCAGGCAAAAGCTGGGCATTTAATCTTTCGGCAATCGAATTGTTGTAACCTTGTACCAAGGACCCGGTGCTGGGCATGTGAAACAACCCCATCCGACAATGACGTCAGGTGGACGTTAAATTGAAGAATCCTAAGATTATCAATATGACTGAATCTTTTGCTCAACTCTTTGAAGAGTCCCTGAAAGAAATCGAAACCCGTCCGGGTTCCATCGTTCGTGGCGTTGTTGTCTCTATCGACAAAGACGTAGTCCTGGTTGATGCGGGTCTGAAATCTGAATCTGCAATTCCTGCAGAGCAGTTCAAGAACGCAGCCGGCGAACTGGAAATCCAGGTAGGCGACGAAGTTGACGTTGCGCTGGACGCAGTAGAAGACGGCTTCGGTGAAACCCTGCTGTCCCGTGAGAAAGCTAAACGTCATGAAGCTTGGATCACGCTGGAAAAAGCTTACGAAGACGCTGAAACTGTTACCGGTGTTATTAACGGCAAAGTTAAAGGTGGCTTCACAGTTGAGCTGAACGGTATTCGTGCGTTCCTGCCAGGTTCACTGGTAGACGTTCGTCCGGTTCGCGATACTCTGCACCTGGAAGGCAAAGAGCTTGAATTCAAAGTAATCAAGCTTGATCAGAAACGTAACAACGTCGTGGTTTCACGTCGTGCAGTTATCGAATCTGAGAACAGCGCTGAACGCGATCAGCTGCTGGAAAACCTGCAGGAAGGCATGGAAGTTAAAGGTATCGTTAAGAACCTCACTGACTACGGTGCATTCGTGGATCTGGGCGGCGTTGACGGCCTGCTGCACATTACCGATATGGCTTGGAAACGCGTTAAGCATCCGAGCGAAATCGTCAACGTGGGCGACGAAATCACTGTTAAAGTGCTGAAGTTCGACCGCGAGCGTACCCGTGTATCTCTGGGCCTGAAACAACTGGGCGAAGATCCGTGGGTAGCTATCGCTAAACGCTATCCGGAAGGCACCAAGCTGACCGGTCGTGTAACCAACCTGACTGATTACGGCTGCTTCGTAGAAATCGAAGAAGGCGTTGAAGGTCTGGTACACGTTTCTGAAATGGACTGGACCAACAAAAACATCCATCCGTCTAAAGTTGTTAACGTAGGCGACGTGGTTGAAGTAATGGTTCTGGACATCGACGAAGAGCGTCGTCGTATCTCCCTGGGTCTGAAGCAGTGCAAATCTAACCCATGGCAGCTGTTCGCAGAGACCCACAACAAAGGCGATCGCGTTGAAGGTAAAATCAAGTCAATCACTGACTTCGGTATCTTCATCGGCCTGGACGGTGGCATCGACGGTCTGGTTCACCTGTCTGACATCTCCTGGAACGCGACTGGCGAAGAAGCCGTTCGTGAGTACAAGAAAGGCGACGAAATCGCTGCCGTTGTACTTCAGGTTGATGCAGAGCGCGAGCGCATCTCTCTGGGTGTGAAGCAGTTGGCTGAAGATCCATTCAACAACTACATCACCCTGAACAAGAAAGGCGCTATCGTGACTGGTAAAGTCACTGCAGTTGACGCGAAAGGTGCTACAGTAGAATTAGCTGACGGCGTAGAGGGTTACCTGCGCGCTTCTGAAGCTTCTCTGGACCGCATCGAAGACGCAACTCTGGTTCTGAGCGTTGGTGACGACGTTGAAGCTAAATTCACCGGCGTTGACCGTAAGAACCGCGTTGTGAGCCTGTCTGTTCGTGCTAAAGACCAGGCTGATGAGAAAGAAGCTATCAACACTGTTAACACCAAACAGGATGAAGGCAGCAACTTCTCTAGCGCAATGGCTGAAGCGTTCAAAGCGGCTAAAGGCGAGTAATCGACCTAAGGCACCGGACGATGCAAGTCGTCCGGTTTCGGTAAAAGCTGTCATACCTTTCCAAATAAGGATTAACCGGAGGTTACATGACCAAGTCAGAACTGATTGAAAGACTTGCTGGACAGCATACTCATATTCCGGCGAAAGTCGTTGAGGATGCGGTCAAAGAGATGCTTGAGCACATGGCCACTACGTTGGCACAGGGCGAGCGCATTGAAATCCGGGGATTCGGCAGCTTTTCTTTGCATTACCGCGCACCACGAACGGGTCGTAACCCGAAAACGGGTGATAAAGTGGATCTGGAAGGTAAATACGTTCCCCACTTTAAGCCGGGCAAAGAATTGCGTGACCGTGCGAATATTTACGGCTAAGCCGTTACCGAACGATAAAAACGACACTCTTGAGTGTCGTTTTTTTTTGCTTAAATCTTCAGTATTGAGAGTCGGCCCTCAAAGCATTGCTACTTTAGCTGTAATACCGTTATAAATTTCTGAATTCACCTCTGTATCCTGATTTTCCCGAGGAGCAATCTCTTCCTGTTAACCGCACAATCTTTCCCACTAAGGGAGAGTACCAATGCGAATAAGTTGGATTGTGCTGGCCAGAATGATGATTGTGTCAGCATTACCATTAGGCGTCCTGCCGCAAATACCCGAAACCAGCGTGATTGTGGCTATAGCAGGTTTTGCATTGCTATTAGGAGTAACGCCACATGGCTTGCTGCGCATGATGGGTGTGGGTCTATTACTATTATCCTGGGCGATGGTAGAGGCGCGGCACATGGTCAATACAATCGAGTTATTGGCTGCCGCTCCCATAGAGGCGACTGTCCGTATTACAGAGGTTCGTGAAGAAAAGCAGCAACTGACGGCACAAATTCTGCGTGTTGGTGATCGTTATCAATTCCCTCCCGTATTTGTCACGCTCAACAACGCAGCGTTAATTCAGTCATTCTGTTCCGGTCAACGCTGGAAAATGAAACTTAAGTTGCGGCCTGTCCATGGAAGATTAAATGAAGGTGAGTTCGATATTCAGCGCTTTGCTATGTCTAATCATATGCCGCTGCAAGGGCGCATCATCGGCCAGCATTCAGAATCGTTATCTTGTAGTTGGCGGACAGCCTTGATCAATTACCATTGGCCCGCATTTGCAACGCTTCAGCATCCCGCGATTATTCAGGCACTGGCGTTTGGTATACGCACCAACATGACCGAAGAGCAGCGACAACTGCTGCGAGAAACGGGTACTGCTCACTTAATGGCGATCTCAGGTATGCATATTGCGCTGGCCGCGAGCGTTGGGTGGCTACTGGCACGTGTTATTCAGGTAATTTTACCCGCCCATCTAATTGGTTATCTATTTCCGCTCATGGTGAGCGTGATCACTGCGGCGACTTACACTTGGGTGTCAGGCAGTCATGCTCCGGCTCAGCGGGCGATAGTTGCGCTGATTCTATGGATCGGGATTCGCGCGGCCGGCTGGCAATTAACTGGCTGGCAAGTATGGACATTATGTATAGGCGGATTACTGGCGCTTGATCCGCTAACTGTATTATCCGAGAGTTTTTGGTTATCGGCACTTGCAGTCGCTATGTTGATCGTCTGGTATCAATGGTTTGCTTTACCGCCTCGTTTTCGCACGCAGCGTCGATGGCTGTTGCTCCAATTGCTGCATTTACAGCTCGGCATGATGATTCTGATGGCACCGTTACAAATTTTCCTGTTCCAGGGCTTAAGCCTGAGTGCGTTAGTGGCCAATTTGATGGCGGTACCGGTGGTGTCATTCATCACCGTACCACTGATATTACTGGCAATGCTGCTGCCTGCGCCGGTTATATCAAGTGGATTATGGAGCCTGGCTGATCTTTCGATTACTACAGTGATGAGTGGGCTGCAGTCGTTACCTGCAGGCTGGTGGGCATGGAGCGATACGCTCCCCGCTATTGTGCTGCTTTGGGTGGGAATGCTGCTTTGGCGTAGCGGGCTGGCAGATCGCAGCGTAATGCCTTGCTTGAGTCTGGTCATCGCGATCATCGTCTGGCGCAATAATGCGCAACGTGATGATTGGCAGATAGACATGATTGATGTAGGACATGGTTTAGCCATTGCTATTACACAGGGTAAAGAAGTGGTGTTGTATGACGTCGGCCCAGCCTGGAAGCAGGATGATGCCGGTGCGCGCGTGCTTCTGCCATGGCTGCAATATCAAGGACGGAAGCTTCATTCACTGATACTGAGCCATAAACATCTTGATCACCGTGGTGGACTACACTCAGTGCTCAATGCGAATCCAACAATAAAAGTTCGCAGTGCCTTGGGGGAAGAGGGGCACTTGCCCTGCCATCGTGGTCAAAAGTGGCAGTGGGGAAAATTGCAATTTACGGCGTTGTGGCCGCCGGCAAATCAAACGCAAGGGCAAAATAACGATTCATGTGTTATTCACGTCGATGACGGTAAAATTAGTCTGCTGCTGACCGGTGATATTGAGTTAGAAGCGGAGAGAAAAATCGTCGCACTCGAACATGATGCGCTGAAGGCAACATTTTTACAGGTCCCACATCACGGCAGTCGCACCTCTTCAGGTTCATTACTGTTACGTAATGTTGCAGGTCAGGCTGCACTTGCTTCACTGGCACGTTATAACGCCTGGCGTATGCCGGCACCCGCGGTGGTAGAACGTTATCGTCAACAGGGTTACAGGTGGTACGACACGGGGCAATCAGGGCAGATTCATATCGCTATCAGACAGGGGCATTGGCAAATTAAGGGCTTACGAGAGCAAATAATGCCCCGCTGGTATCATCAGTGGTTTGGCGTCAAACGCGAATCCAGGTAGAATGAGCGGCTATTTCAAACAGCGTGAATAAATAATGCATCAAGATAAAGATCTCTCAACGTGGCAGACATTCCGTCGACTCTGGCCGATGATTGCACCCCACAAAGCTGGCCTGTATGTGTCAGCGATAGCGCTGATTATCAATGCGGCAGGCGACACCCTGATGCTCTCTCTGTTGAAACCTTTACTGGATGATGGCTTCGGTAAAGCTGACAGATCCGTAATGCTGTGGATGCCACTGGTCGTTATCGGCCTGATGCTGGTACGCGGCGTGACCAGTTATATTTCCAGTTATTGCATCTCATGGGTTTCCGGCAACGTGGTCATGAACATGCGTCGCCGTTTATTCGGTCATATGATGGGCATGCCAGTCACCTTCTTTGATCAGCAATCTACCGGTACGCTTTTATCACGTATTACCTATGATTCTGAGCAGGTTGCCTCTTCCTCTTCAAGTGCACTGGTTACCGTGGTGCGTGAAGGCGCTTCGATCATTGGCCTGTTTATCATGATGTTCTATTACAGCTGGCAGTTGTCACTGATTCTCATCGTGCTGGCTCCCATCGTTTCTTTTGCAATTCGCACCGTCTCAAAGCGTTTCCGCAGCATCAGTAAAAATATGCAAAACACCATGGGTCAGGTCACCACTAGTGCTGAACAGATGCTGAAAGGGCATAAAGAGGTGCTGATCTTTGGTGGGCAAGATGTAGAAGCGAAGCGTTTTTCTCAGGTCAGCAACAGAATGCGTCAGCAAGGCATGAAGTTGGTGTCGGCTTCCTCCATCTCTGATCCGATTATTCAGCTAATCGCATCGCTGGCATTGGCTTTCGTACTTTATGCCGCCAGCTTCCCAAGCGTAATGGAGACGTTAACTGCCGGTACCATCACTGTCGTGTTCTCTTCCATGATCGCTTTGATGCGTCCACTGAAGTCACTAACCAACGTCAATGCGCAGTTCCAGCGTGGTATGGCTGCTTGTCAGACGCTGTTCTCAATTCTTGACAGCGAGCAGGAAGTTGACAATGGCAAGCGTGAATTGGAACGCGCAAAAGGTGATGTTGAATTCCGCAATGTGACATTTACCTATCCTGGTCGTGATATTCCCGCGCTGCGTGATATCAATCTGTCGCTGCCTGCAGGTAAAACCGTAGCATTGGTAGGACGCTCAGGCTCCGGTAAATCTACAATGGCCAGCTTGTTAACGCGCTTTTATGACATTGATAGCGGTGAGATTCTGCTGGATGGACATGATTTGCGTGAATACACGTTACGTTCGTTGCGAAATCAGGTGGCATTGGTTTCTCAAAACGTGCACCTTTTCAACGACACCATTGCTAATAACATCGCCTATGCTCGTAACGGCCAATATACGCGTGAGCAAATCGAGCAGGCTGCAACCATGGCGCACGCAATGGACTTTATCCAGAAAATGGATAATGGCCTCGATACGATTATTGGTGAGAACGGCGTACTGCTTTCTGGTGGACAGCGTCAACGTATTGCGATTGCGCGTGCGCTTCTTCGTGACTGCCCAATTTTGATTCTTGATGAAGCGACTTCAGCGCTGGATACCGAATCAGAACGTGCCATTCAGGCTGCGCTGGATGAGTTGCAGAAAAACCGCACCTCATTGGTTATTGCGCACCGCCTGTCGACCATTGAAAAGGCCGATGAGATTGTTGTGGTTGAAGATGGGCGCATTGTAGAGCGCGGCACTCACACGGTTCTGCTGGAACAGAAGGGCGCGTATGCGCAACTTCATAAGATGCAGTTTGGTCAATGATTGAACGCATCTGGAGCGGGCGATCGCCGTTATGGCTGCTGCTTTGGCCGCTAAGTTTGCTGTATGGGGCGATCACCTGGCTGATTCGCCTCAGCTTTATACGCGGATGGCGTAAAAGCTGGCGTGCACCTTGTCCGGTAGTTGTAGTGGGTAACCTTACCGCCGGCGGCAATGGTAAAACGCCAGTGGTGATTTGGCTGGTGCAGGCCCTGCAACAACGTGGATTACGTGTTGGCGTGGTATCGCGTGGTTACGGCGGTAAAGCCGAACGTTATCCCCTGCTCGTCACCGCTGAGACAGCAACGTCGCAAGCAGGCGATGAACCGGTGTTAATCGCACAGCGTACTCAGGTGCCGGTTGCGGTTGCGCCGCAGCGCCGTCTGGCGGTCGAAGGCTTACTTGCTGTGCACGACCTTGATGTGATCATCACTGACGATGGCCTGCAGCATTATGCATTACAGCGCGACCGCGAAATTGTGGTGGTGGATGGCATACGCCGTTTTGGCAATGGCTGGTGGTTACCGGCTGGACCGATGCGCGAGCGCGCTTCCCGTTTGCGTGAGGTCAACGCGGTAATCGTCAATGGCGGTGATACGCAAAGCAACGAAATTGCCATGACATTACAACCCGGGCTGGCTGTTAATCTGATTAGCGGCGCCACCGCCTCGCTGGAACAGCTGCCAGAAATTGTGGCGATGGCTGGTATTGGACATCCACCGCGCTTCTTCAATACCCTTAAACAGCAAGGCGTTAAGCCGGTGGCAGAAATTGCTTTCGCCGATCACCATGCTTATAGCGAAGACGAATTGCGTCGTTTGACTCAGGCAGAACAGTGCTTGCTGATGACGGAAAAAGATGCAGTGAAGTGCCGCAGCTTTGCTCGCCCCAATTGGTGGTATCTGCCAGTCGATGCGCATCTGCAAGGAGCGAGTGTGGCAACCCTGTTAGACGATATCACCCAACTCGGCCTCACCGCACGCGAAGCCCGTTCGCGCTAAACATCTGAAAGGGAATTAAGCCATGAACCTTTCCGCTTCCCTCTCGCTGCAAACTGCTCGTCATCTCCATTTGGCCGCTCAGGGACTGCTGCGTCCTTTGGGCCGCCGCGCGCGCTTTGCCGATATTCACGCGACCGTGCGTCAGATGTCGCTGCTGCAAATTGACACCATTAATGTTGTCGCGCGGAGCCCTTATCTGGTGCTGTTCAGCCGGCTTGGTAACTATCCCGCCAACTGGCTGGAAGAGGCGCTGGCGTCAGGGGCGTTGTTTGAATATTGGGCGCATGAAGCCTGTTTTATTCCCTTCGAAGATTATCCTTTGCTGCGCCATCGTATGCTGCAGCCACAGCGACTTGGCTGGAAATACAGCGCCGATTGGGTGGCAAAGCATCAGCAGGAAATTGCTGTTCTGTTAGAGCACATTGCCACCAACGGGCCAGTTCGTGCTGCCGATTTCAGTAACGACAAACAGACTAAACCTGGCTGGTGGGCATGGAAGCCGCATAAACGTCATCTGGAAAACTTGTTCAGTGCAGGTGAATTGATGGTAGTCGAGCGGCGCAACTTCCAAAGGGTTTATGATCTGCATAGCCGTGTCATGCCAGACTGGATTGACGAACAGCATGCGCTGAGTGAAGCAGAGGCTGTTATGCAAATGTTGAATCACAGTGCACGCAGTCTCGGGATTTTCCGCGGCATTTGGTTAGCGGATTACTATCGCCTCAAGCATGCACCGCTCAAGTTGTGGCTAGCCGATGCCGCAGCACGCGGCGAGATTGTCCGTGTTGAGGTGGAGCAGCTGGGCGAAATGTGGTTACACCACACATTATTGCCAATGCTGGAAAAGCCGCTTTCTGCTACACATACGGCTCTGCTATCACCCTTTGATCCTGTGGTTTGGGATCGGCGGCGCGCGCTGGAGCTGTTTAATTTTGATTACCGCATTGAGTGCTATACGCCAGCAGAGAAGCGCAAATATGGTTATTTTGTCCTGCCAGTTTTGCATCGCGGGGCACTAAAAGCGCGTATTGACGCCAAAATGGATCGTCAGGCACAGCAATTAGTGATTCGTACATTCTGGCTGGAACAGGGCACGCGCGTTAGTAATGCTTTTCTCAATGATGTACAAAAAGCCATTAATCGCTTTGCTCATTGGCAAGGCGCCAATGAAGTGATGATCGAAAATGCGCCTGCAGAACTTCTGGCGGCTTGGTCAAATCGCTGGTCGATCAGCGAATAAATCCGCAAAGAGTCTAGCTTTAGTGCGTCATTAACGCGCACGCTATTATGATATGCTAACCGCCTGAAGCGGTCCTGAAAGGAGAATATTATGGATCACCGTTTACTCGAGATCGTTGCCTGCCCGGTTTGCAACGGAAAACTGTATTTCAACAAAGAGCAGCAAGAGCTGATCTGTAAACCCGACGGCCTGGCCTATCCAGTACGCGATGGTATTCCGGTGTTACTGGAAGTGGAAGCGCGTACGCTGTCTGTTGAAGAGATTCATCCATGAGTTTTGTGGCCATTATTCCCGCGCGTTACGCTTCAACGCGTCTGCCAGGCAAGCCGCTGGTGGATATTCAGGGCAAACCGATGGTGCTGCACGTGATGGAACGCGCGCGCGAATCGGGCGCCGATCGTGTGATTGTCGCCACCGATCATCCGGATGTCGCTGCGGCGGTGACGGCGGCGGGCGGAGAAGTATGCATGACGCGCGTCGATCATCAATCAGGCACTGAACGCCTGGCAGAAGTAATCGAGAAATACCAGTTTGCTGACGATACTATTATCGTCAACGTGCAGGGCGATGAGCCGATGATCCCGGCGGAAATTGTACGCCAGGTGGCGGGTAATCTGGCGCAGTCTGAAGCCGGAATGGCTACGCTGGCGGTGCCAATTACCGATGCTGAAGAGGCCTTTAACCCAAACGCGGTGAAAGTGGTGATGGACGCGAAAGGGTATGCACTGTACTTTTCACGCGCCACCATTCCCTGGGATCGCGAGCGTTATGCTCGTTCGCGTGAGCAGATCGGCGACACGCTACTGCGCCATATTGGTATTTATGCCTACCGCGCCGGTTTTATCCGTCGCTATATCGCGTGGGAGCCCTGCCCGCTGGAGCACATTGAGCTACTCGAACAGTTACGCGTGCTGTGGTACGGTGAAAAAATTCACGTCGCGGTGGCAAAAACTATCCCAAGTGTTGGAGTAGATACGCCGGAAGACCTTGAGCGCGTTCGTCTCGCTATGCAGGGTTAATCTCCGACCGGCCAGCGGCTCTCGCTGGCCTAAAAGTTTGATCTGGCGCTAAGTTTCGCGTCGCCATCACCTCCAGCATATTCTAGCCCTTTGACATCGGAGGATATCGCATGGAACAGCTCCGTTCAGAACTTGCCTTGGTGCTGGGTGAAAGCATCAGCCGTCTCGAAACCATCAGCGAGCAGGCGCAAACGCGGCTGTACGCACTCTATGATGACGCCGGTAAACCGATGCCGCTGGTAGCGAAGTATTTTCGCCATCAGGGACGTGCTGCGCTGGAAGCCAAAAAACTCACCATGCTCGGTCACGATGGTTTGATCGCTGTGCCAGCGGTATTTGGCTTGGTGCTAAGTCAGCAGAAGCCCGCGCATGAGATGTTGCTGATGGCGCGTTTTAATGGCGTGTCGGCAGAAGCTCCAACGCGCAATGCTGCGCGCTGGGAACAACTGTGCGAACAGATTGTGGAAGGTGTGTTGGCATGGCATCGCATCGATAGTCAGGGCTTAGTCGGCAGCGTAGACAGCGTGCAGGAAAACAACTGGCCAGCGTGGTATCGCCAACGGGTTGATGTGTTGTGGTCGACGTTGGGTTATCTGTCGCCACCGTTTTTCACCATGGAAGATCGTCAAATATTGTTCCGCAGTCGCCAGCTGCTTCCACGTTTGTTCAACGGTTTTAACGATGCCTGCGTGTTGATGCACGGTAATTTACGTTTGGCCAGCGTGTTAAAAGATGCGCACAGCGACCAACTGATTGCGATGATGCAGCCGGGAAATATCCTTTGGGCGCCGCGGGAATACGATCTCATGCGGCTGGCAGATAGCGGGGCAGAAGCTTCGCTGCTGCAACACTATTTGCAGCGTGCGCCTGTGGCGGAGGGTTTTCTCTGGCGACGCTGGTTGTATCAGCTGTGGGATTGCGTCGACACGCTGGTCAGCAGCGGACAGTTTGATCGTCCGCGCTTTGATCATGCCCGCGCGCAATTACTCCCCTGGCTGGGTTGAGGTGAGTTCGTCACCGCGCATCTGCTGCCAGATCTGTCCCAGCGATTCATAAACGGCACGTTCACTGTGGGCGAGCCAAACTGGCGATGGAATAACGCGTTCCCACCCGTTTAACGGCGATGTTACTGCCAGCTGATTTGCCGGTGCTGCCAGCGGATTCATGCCTGCGCGCTGGAAAAAGTGCATCGCACGCGGCAAATGGTTAGCAGATGTCACCAGCAAAAACGGATGTTCACCAATCGCCTGTTTTACCGCCCGCGCTTCGCCAAGCGTATCTCGTGGTTGATCCAGCTGAATAATCGCTTCATGAGGAACGCCAAGGCTCTCTGCTACCTCGGCAGCCACGCTAGCACTGCTGCGTGGATTTTTGCCCGCTGCTGCGCCAGTAAAGATCATTTTCGCCTGCGGATAGCGCTTCCATTGCCGAACACCTTCCGTCACGCGCGGCAAGCTGTTGTTAATAAGATTGGAACTCGGCGCCCAATTCGGATTGAAGGTGTAGCCGCCGCCGAGCACCACGATATAATCGACCGGCTCGTTACCGTTCCAGGTGGGATAGTGGTTTTCCAACGGTAATAACAGGCGATCGGCGATCGGCTGCAAACTTAGCAGTAGCAGTAACAACCAGCTACAAGAGATGATAATTTTGCCACTTTTTTGCCAGCGACTGAACCAGAGCAGCAAAAGTCCCGCTGCCATGAGCAATAACAGCAGTGGCAAGGGTAGCAACATCCCGCCGACGACTTTTTTAACAGTGAAAAACATCGAAAATTGCTCCTTTTGTCCGAAAAAACAGCAGCCAGACAGTTACGGTGGCATGAAAGGTTCATTCTTGTTGAGCCTGTGACAAAATAGCACAAGTTGAATGCAGCAAAGCGGAGCCATCATCATGCAGGATCGTAACTTTGACGATCTGGCGGACAAATTCTCACAGAACATTTATGGCACGCGCAAAGGCCAGGTGCGCCAGGCGATCGTCTGGGATGAACTGGAAGCACTGTTACCCACGCTGCCCGCTGGACCGCTCGCGGTGCTGGATGCCGGTGGCGGTGTGGGACAAATCTCAAGCGGCCTGGCTGCACGTGGTCATCAGGTGCTGCTGTGCGATCTCTCTGCCGAGATGCTGAAGCTGGCCGAAGCACATGCGCACAACGCGGGTGTGAGCCACAACATGCAATTCAAACAAATTAGCGCCCAGCAGGTGGGCGAACATTTGGATACGCAGGTTGATCTGGTATTGTTTCACGCGGTGTTGGAATGGGTCGCACAGCCGGAAGAGGTGCTGCAAGCGTTGTGGCACACGTTGAAGCCTGGCGGCGTGCTGTCGCTGATGTTCTACAACGCGCATGGCTTAACTTTCCGCACCCTAACGCTCGGTAATTTCGGCTATATGCGCGCCAATATGAGCAAACGCAAAAAGCGCACGCTGTCGCCGGATTTCCCTCGCGATCCCGATGATGTGACGCGTTGGCTGACAAACTGCGGATTTGAAATTGAACGGCGTGCGGGCATTCGCGTCTTCTGTGATTACATGAAGCCGCAACCCGGCGCAGGGAAGAGCGTTGAGGAAATCATTGAGATGGAACGGCGTTTCTGTCGCCAGGAGCCCTTTTTGAGTTTAGGGCGCTATATCCACGTGACCGCGCGCAAACCCAGTCAGAAGGATCAACTATGAGCGAATTTTCCCAGACGGTCCCCGAATTGGTGGCATGGGCGCGCAAGAACGACTTTTCGCTTGCGTTGCCGGTAGAACGTCTGGCCTTTTTGCTGGCTATCGCCACCTTAAACGGTGAGCGCATGGACGGCGAGATGAGCGAAGGCGAGCTGATTGACGCGTTTCGTCACGTTAGCAAGGCTTTCGAACAAACCCACGAAACCGTGCAGGTGCGTGCCAATAACGCCATTAATGACATGGTGCGCCAGCGCTTGCTCAACCGCTTTACCAGTGAGCTGACGGAAGGCCACGCCATCTATCGTCTGACGCCGCTCGCCATCGGCATTACCGACTACTACATTCGCCAGCGTGAATTCTCCACGTTGCGTCTCTCGATGCAGCTGTCGATTGTGGCGCAGGAGCTTAAACGCGCGGCGGATGCGGCCGAAGAAGATGGTGACGAATTCCACTGGCATCGCAACGTCTTTGCGCCGCTGAAATATTCGGTGGCGGAAATTTTCGATAGCATCGACATGACGCAACGTCTGATGGATGAGCAGCAACAGGCGGTGAAAACCGATATTGCCGATCTGCTTAACAAAGATTGGCGTGCGGCGATCTCCAGCTGTGAAATGTTGTTGTCAGAAACCTCCGGCACCCTACGTGAGCTGCAGGATACGCTAGAAGCGGCGGGCGATAAGCTGCAGGCCAACCTGCTGCGTATTCAGGACGCCACGCTGAGCAGCCCGGATCTCGGCTTTGTCGATAAGCTGGTGTTTGATCTGCAAAACAAGCTGGATCGCATCATCAGCTGGGGCCAGCAGGCTATCGATTTGTGGATCGGCTATGACCGCCACGTACATAAGTTTATTCGTACCGCCATCGACATGGATAAGAACCGCGTTTTTGCGCAGCGTTTACGCCTGTCGGTGCAGAACTATTTCGACCAGCCGTGGGCGCTAACCTACGCCAATGCCGATCGTCTTTATGATATGCGCGATGAAGAGATGACGCTGCGCAATGACGAAGTGATGGGCGAGCTGCCGCCGGAAATGGAATATGAAGAGTTTAATGAGATTCGCGAACAGCTGGCCGCGATGATCGAAGAGGCGCTGCAGATCTACAAACAGGAGCAGAAACCGCTCCATCTGGCGACGGTTATGCGCGACTACCTGTCGCAGTATCCGCGCGCGCGCCACTTTGATTTGGCACGTATCGTCATCGACCAGGCGGTACGACTCGGCGTGGCCGAAGCTGATTTAGCCGGCCTGCCTGCGCAATGGCAGGCCATTAATGATTACGGAGCCAAGGTGCAGGCACATGTCATCGACAAATATTGAACAAGTGATGCCAGTCAAACTGGCATTGGCTCTGGCTAACCCGATTTTCCCGGCGCTCGATAGCCAGTTACGCGCGGGTCGCCACATTGGCATTGAAGAGCTGGATAATCACGCCTTCCTGATGGATTACCAGGAATACCTCGAAGAGTTTTACGCGCGCTACAACGTTGAACTGATCCGCGCGCCGGAAGGCTTTTTCTATCTGCGTCCGCGTTCAACCACATTGATTCCGCGCTCGGTACTGTCCGAGCTGGATATGATGGTGGGCAAAATTCTTTGCTACCTCTATCTCAGTCCGGAACGTCTGGCCAATGAGGGAATTTTTACCCACCAGGAGCTGTACGACGAGCTGCTGTCGCTGGCCGATGAGAGCAAACTGCTGAAGCTGGTGAACCAGCGTTCCACCGGTTCCGATCTCGATCGCGCTAAGCTGCAGGAAAAAATGCGCGCCTCGCTGAGCCGTCTGCGCCGTCTTGGCATGGTGTGGTTTATGGGCAATGACAGCAGCAAATTCCGCATCACCGAATCGGTGTTCCGCTTTGGTGCTGACGTGCGCAGCGGTGACGATGCGCGTGAAGCGCAGCTGCGTCTGATTCGTGACGGTGAAGCGATGACGCTGGAAAGCGCGCCGGCTGCGACAGAGAACGATGAAGCAGATAATGATATTGACGCTGAAAGCGACGCGAGTGATAACGCGGAGGATGAGCAAGCATGATTGAACGCGGTAAATTTCGTTCGCTAACGCTGATCAACTGGAACGGCTTCTTTGCCCGTACTTTTGATCTCGATGAGCTGGTGACCACGCTATCGGGCGGTAACGGTGCCGGTAAATCTACCACCATGGCGGCCTTCGTCACGGCGATGATCCCTGATCTAACGCTGCTGCACTTCCGAAACACCACCGAAGCTGGGGCGACATCGGGTTCGCGCGATAAAGGGCTGCACGGCAAACTGCGCGCCGGCGTCTGTTATTCGGTGCTGGATGTGGTCAACTCACGCCATCAACGTGTGGTGGTTGGGGTGCGTCTGCAGCAGGTGGCCGGGCGCGATAAAAAGGTCGATATCAAGCCATTCAGTATTCACGGTTTACCGACGGATTCGCAGCCAACCGACATGCTGACTGAAATCCTCAACAACCGCCAGGCGCGCGTCTTACCGCTGACGGAAGTGAAGGAGCGCGTTGAAGCGCAGGAAGGCGTGCAGTTCCGCCAGTACAACTCAGTAACGGACTATCATGCGGTGCTGTTCGAGCTCGGCGTAGTGCCGCGTCGTCTGCGTAATGCCAGCGATCGCAGTAAGTTCTATCGCCTGATTGAAGCTTCCTTGTATGGCGGTATCTCTAGCGCCATTACCCGCTCGCTGCGCGACTACCTGCTGCCGGAAAACGGCGGCGTGCGTAAGGCTTTCCAGGATATGGAAGCCGCGCTGCGTGAAAACCGCATGACGCTGGAAGCGATTCGCGTCACCCAGTCCGATCGCGACCTGTTTAAGCATCTGATCTCTGAAGCCACCAGCTATGTTTCTGCCGACTACATGCGCCACGCCAACGAGCGTCGTATTCACCTCGACGGTGCGCTCCAACTGCGTAATGAGTTGTTCACCAGTCGCAATCAGCTGATTTCCGAGCAGTATCGTCACATTGAGATGGCGCGTGAGTTGTCTGAGCACAACGCTGCCGAGAACGACCTGGAAACCGATTATCAGGGTGCCAGCGATCATCTCAATCTGGTGCAAACCGCGATGCGTCAGCAGGAGAAAATCGAGCGATACGATGCCGATTTGGAAGAGTTGACCTATCGTCTGGAAGAGCAGAACGAAGTGGTTGCTGAAGCGCGTGACGTGCAGGAAGAGAATGAAGCGCGCGCCGAAGCGGCTGAAATTGAAGTGGATGAGCTGAAAAGCCAGCTTGCCGATTTTCAGCAGGCACTTGATGTGCAACAGACGCGGGCGATTCAATATCAGCAGGCATTGCAGGCGTTGGAAAAAGCGCGTACGCAGTGTCAGCTGCCCGATTTGAGTATCGATAATGCTGCCGAATGGCAGGAAACCTTCCAGGCGCGGGAAGAAGAAGCCACCGAGCGATTACTGCGTCTGGAGCAGAAGCTGAGCGTCGCCGAAGCGGCACACAGCCAGTTCGAGCAGGCGTTAAGCCTGGTCACCAGCATTGCCGGTGATGACGTCGGCCGTCAGGATGCCTGGCAAGTGGGGCGCGAATTACTGCGCGATGCGGCTAATCAGCGTCATCATGCCGATCAGCTGTCATCGCTGCGTTTGCGTCTCAACGAGCTGGAAACCCGTCTGCGTGAGCAGCATGATGCCGAGCGCCTGCTGGCGGACTTCTGTAAACGTCAGGGCCAGCAATACGATGCGGATGCACTGGACGGTTTGCAGCGTGAACTCGAAGCGCAAATCGAGCAGCTTAACGAAAGCGTCTCGGATGCGGGTGAACGCCGCATGCTGATGCGTCAGGAGCTGGAGCAGCTGCGTGAGCGTATTACCGCATTGACCGCGCGCGCGCCACATTGGCTGGCAGCGCAGGAGATCCTCACCCAACTCAGCGAGCAAACCGGCCAGGAGCTGACCAGCAGCCAGCAAATCACCGAGTTTATGCAGCAACTGCTGGAGCGCGAGCGCGAAACCACCGTTGAGCGCGATGAGCTGGCGGCGCGTAAGCGTGAAGTCGAACAGCAAATTGAACGACTGAGCCAACCGGGCGGAGCGGAAGATGCGCGCCTGACGCAGCTGGCGGAACGCTTTGGCGGCGTGCTGCTGTCTGAAATTTACGACGATGTCACGCTGGATGACGCGCCGTACTTCTCGGCGTTGTATGGTCCATCGCGTCACGCCATCGTGGTGCCAGATTTGTCGCTGGTGCGCGAACTGCTCGACGGTTTAGATGAGTGCCCGGAAGATCTCTACCTGATTGAGGGCGATCCGCAAGCGTTTGACGATAGCGTCTTCAGCGTGGAAGAGCTGGAAAAAGCGGTGGTGGTGAAAGTGGCTGAGCGTCAGTGGCGCTACTCACGCTTCCCGAAAGTGCCGCTATTTGGTCGTGCGGCGCGTGAAAATCAACTTGAGCTGCTCAACAACGAACGTGAACAGCTGGCTGAACGTTACGCCACGCTGTCGTTTGATGTGCAGAAAACGCAACGCCTGCATCAATCCTTCAGCCGCTTTATCGGTAGCCACTTAGCGGTGGCGTTTGATGAAGATCCGGAAGCACTGATTCGCCAGCTCAACAGCCGCCGTGGCGAGCTGGAGCGTGCGTTGGCGCAGCATGAAAACGACAATCAACAGCAGCGCGCACAGTTTGAGCAGGCTAAAGAGGGCGTGAGCCAGCTGAACCGTCTGTTACCGCGCGTTAATCTGCTGCTCGATGATACGCTCGGCGATCGTTGTGAAGAGATTCGCGAGCGCGTGGAAGAGGCGCAGGAAGCCGCGCGTTTCCTGCATCAGCACGGCAGCAAACTCAGCAAACTGGAGCCGTTGATTGCGGTACTGCAAAGCGATCCGCAGCAGCACGATCAGTTGCAGCGCGATTATCAGCAGGCACAGCAACAGCAGCGCGATGCACGTCAGCAGGCCTTTGCCCTGACCGAAGTGGTGCAGCGCCGTGCGCATTTCAACTATGAAAGCTCGGCTGGCATGTTGGGCGGCAATACCGATCTCAATGAACAACTGCGCCAGCGTCTCGAGCAGGCAGAAGGCGAGCGCAGCCGCGCGCGCGAACGTCTGCGCGGGCATCAGGCGCAGCTGACGCAGTATTCACAAGTGTTGGCGTCGCTAAAAAGTTCTTACGATGCCAAGCGCGACATGCTGAAAGAGCTGCAGCAAGAGATGCAGGATATCGGCGTGCAGGCGGATGCCAGCGCGGAAGAGCGGGCGCGCATTCGTCGTGATGAGTTGTACAGCGCGCTTAGCCATAACCGTGCGCGCCGCAATCAGCTGGAAAAACAGATCACCTTCTGTGAAGCCGAGATGGACAGCCTGCAGAAGAAACTGCGCAAGCTGGAGCGCGATTATCACCAGATTCGTGAGCAGGTGGTTACTGCCAAAGCGGGCTGGTGCACGGTGTTGCGTCTGGTTAAAGAGAACGGCGTTGAGCGTCGTTTGCATCGTCGCGAACTGGCGTATCTCAGCGGCGATGAGCTGCGATCCATGTCGGATAAGGCGCTGGGTGCGCTGCGTCTGGCGGTGGCGGATAACGAACATCTGCGCGATGTGCTGCGCATGTCTGAAGATCCGAAACGTCCGGAACGCAAGATTCAGTTCTTTATCGCGGTGTACCAGCATCTGCGTGAACGTATTCGTCAGGACATCATTCGTACCGACGATCCGGTCGAAGCTATCGAACAGATGGAAATTGAGCTGAATCGTCTGACTGAAGAGCTGACCGCGCGCGAGCAAACGCTAGCCATCAGTTCACGCAGTGCGGCGAACATTATTCGCAAAACGATCCAGCGCGAGCAGAACCGTATCCGCCAACTGAACCAGGGCTTGCAGGCCGTAAGCTTTGGTCAGGTGCGCAGCGTTCGCCTGAACGTTAACGTACGTGAAGCGCACTCAACGCTGCTGGATACGCTGTCAGAAGAACATGAGCAGCATCAGGATCTGTTCACCAGTAATCGCCTGACCTTCTCAGAAGCGCTGGCGAAACTTTATCAGCGCCTGAATCCGCAGATCGATATGGGCCAGCGCACGCCGCAAACCATTGGTGAAGAGCTACTCGACTATCGCAACTATCTCGAGATGGAAGTGGAGGTTAACCGTGGTTCTGATGGCTGGCTGCGTGCGGAAAGTGGCGCACTTTCTACCGGTGAAGCGATTGGTACCGGGATGTCGATTCTGGTGATGGTGGTCCAGAGCTGGGAAGAGGAGTCGCGTCGTCTGCGTGGCAAAGATATTTCGCCGTGCCGTCTGCTGTTCCTTGATGAAGCGGCGCGTCTGGATGCACGTTCAATCGCTACGCTGTTTGAGCTGTGCGAACGTCTGGAGATGCAGCTGGTTATTGCAGCACCGGAAAACATCAGCCCGGAAAAAGGGACCACCTACAAGCTGGTGCGTAAGGTGTTTAACAATACTGAGCACGTGCATGTCGTTGGTCTGCGCGGTTTCTCAGCGGACCCATCGCCGGTGAAAAATGAAAATTCCAGGCTCGGTCTGGAAACGGAAAATAGCTAACGCTGAATCTGGTTAAAAAACAGCACTGCGTTTAATCTATAAGCGGCATTTGCACTGAGAGGCAGATGCCGTTTTTTATTCGTATACTCAACATTAAGAGTATGGCTGTACATGGCGATCACAGGGCGCTGTGTCATTAGTGAGAAGGGGGCAGGGATGTTGCTAAACAATAAGAGCAAAATGAGTCGTGCTGCAGTAGCACTCGGTTTGTCATTGGTATTATCGCCGTTGACGGTAAGCTATGCGGCCATCACCTCCACGCTACCCCACTCTACGCACAGTACAATGTCAGTTGCTGCCAGCCAGCAACAAATTCAGCAGGCCTTTAGCGCCACTGAGCAACCTTTCTACTTGCCGGGCTTAGCCGGCATTTACGCATCGCGTGATATGGCACCGCTTTGGCAAGACCCTCAAGCGGTGCAGGCGTTTCAGCAACAGCTGGCGGAAGTGGCGCTTTCAGGCGTGCAGCCACAATTTACCCGCTGGGTGGAGCGGCTGACCAACCCTAATATCAAAGGGCTGGCGCGCGATATCGTGCTGAGTGATGCCATGCTAGGCTATCTGCAATTCGTTGCCAACGTGCCGACGCAAGGCGAAACCTGGCTCTACAGCAATGTGCCGTATAAGCTGACCATGCCAGCGCTAGCGGCGATCAATCAATGGCAGAATGCGGTTAACGCCGGTGGTAGCCGCACGTTCGTGTTGTCATTGCAACCACAGCATCCGCAATACCTGCCGATGCATAACGCACTGAAAGCCCTGCTGACTGATAATAATCCATGGCCGCAACTGCGCGACAGCAGCACCCTGCGCCCGGGCCAGATCAGTAATGATGTGCCGGCGCTGCGTGAGATTCTGCAACGTACAGGCATGCTCACCGCTAGCCACAGCAGCACGCCAACACCTGCAGAAGATGCAGTACCCACAGCGCCGGTTCCCGTAAGCCAGAGTAATCAACCGGTGGCGGTGAGTCCGTCCGCTGCAAACTTTGATGATATTGATGCAGCGCCTGCTCTCGCGGCTTCTCCTGACGTGGCCAATAATAATGTGGCTGCTACTCCGACGGCATCCGGTCCCAATGTCTATGACACTGCGCTGGTCGAGGGGGTCAAGCGCTTCCAGCATTGGCAGGGATTAGCAGATGACGGCGCGATTGGTCCGCGTACGCGTCAATGGTTGAATGTGCCGCCGCAGCTGCGTGCCTCGCTGCTGGCACTGAATATCCAGCGTCTGCGCCTGCTGCCGGATGATATGCATAACGGCATCATGGTGAATATCCCGAACTATTCACTGACCTACTACAACAACGGTGCCACCATTCTGTCATCCCGAGTGATTGTGGGACGTCCTGACCGCAAAACGCCATTGATGCGCAGCGCACTGAATAATGTGGTGCTGAATCCACCGTGGAACGTTCCGACTACTCTGGTACGCCAGGATATTGTGCCAAAAGTGAAGCAGGACCCGACTTACCTGTATAAGCATGGCTACACGCTGCTGTCCGGCTGGAGCGCTGATGCCGAAGTGATTGATCCGTCGATGATTGACTGGCATATGGTGTCGGCAGCGAGTTTCCCATATCGCATTCGCCAAGCGCCAGGCGCGACCAACTCACTTGGGCGTTACAAGTTCAATATGCCAAGTTCGGATGCCATTTATCTGCACGATACGCCCAACCACACGCTGTTCCAGCGTGATATTCGGGCGCTTAGCTCGGGCTGCGTGCGCGTGAATAAAGCGTCAGAGCTGGCCGATCTCTTGCTGCAGGATGTGGGCTGGAACGACGGACGTATTTCGGACACATTGAAAGAGGGCAACACGCGTTATGTGTCGATTCGCAATCGGATTCCGGTCAACCTCTATTATTTAACCGCCTGGGTCGCCGATGATGGGCAACCACAGTATCGTACAGATATTTACAATTATGATAATCCCGCGCGTTCCGGCAGTCAGGTATTGCATAAAGCAGGACAATTACTGCTTTAGTCATTGATTTGACGCTCCTCCTTTTACATTTCATTAACCAAGACCAGTCGCGAAAATTTGATTTTGCGCTGGTTTTGGCCGTCTGCGCCATATTCTGGGTTGACTGAGCTTTTGCCTGCGGTTAATGTTCGGCCTTGTGTACTTTTCGCACATATTTTATCCGCTTTAGATTAGGTAACCCCGTTTCATGGCTAATTTTGATTCTCAACGTCGTCGATTACTCTTGATTGGAGGCGCAGCAGCAGGTTTGGCGATGCTTCCTGGCTCCGCTCTGGCTTCGCTTTCCACTGCCCGCCCACGAGTATTGACGCTTAGTAACCTTCATACCGGTGAAACCCTCAAAACAGAGTTTTTTAACGGTAAGCGTTATGACAAGGATGAGTTAGCACGTTTAAACCACTTCTTCCGTGATTTTCGCGCCAATCAGGTGAAGAATATCGATCCCCATCTTTTTGATCAGCTTTATCGTTTGCAGACATTGCTGGATACGCGTAAACCGGTGCAGCTGATCTCGGGTTACCGTTCTCTGGCAACCAACAATATGTTGCGTGAGTCCGGTCCGGGCGTGGCGAAAAAAAGCTATCACACTAAAGGACAAGCGATGGATTTCCATATTGAGGGAATTTCGTTGAGCAATGTTCGCAAAGCTGCGTTATCTATGCGCGCCGGTGGTGTAGGATATTACCCGCGCAGCAACTTCGTACACATTGATACCGGGCCTGCAAGGCACTGGTCCTGATACCGGCAGCGCTGCGTGTGTCGGTCATGGAGCGCTATGAATTACCAAATTATTCCGGTTACGGCCTTTTCCCAGAACTGTTCAGTTATCTGGGATGATGAAACGCAACAAGCCGCACTGGTCGATCCCGGCGGTGATGCGGAAACTATCAAAGCAATATTGGCTGAACGTGGTTTAACGCCGTCGCAAATATTGCTCACTCATGGTCATCTCGATCATGTTGGGGCCGCTGCAGAATTGGCTGCACACTATCAGGTCCCGATCGTCGGTCCCCATCCGCTTGATGCTTTCTGGTTAGATAATCTGCCGACGCAGAGCCGTATGTTTGGCTTACCGGAATGCGCACCGCTGACGCCGGATCGCTGGCTTGAAGAGGGCGAAACCGTGCAGGTTGGCAATGTCGTACTGGAAGTGCTGCTTTGCCCCGGCCATACGCCAGGCCATATTGTGTTCTTCGACCGTGCGGGACGTCTGCTGATTTCGGGGGATGTGATATTTAACGGGGGCGTTGGACGCACCGATTTCCCGCAGGGCAGCCACAGCGACTTGATTAATGCGATTAAAACCAAGCTGCTGCCATTAGGCGATGATGTGACTTTCGTGCCGGGTCATGGACCTGTCTCCACGCTGGGGCGCGAGCGCGTTAGCAATCCTTTCCTGCAAGAATAGAAAATGGGCCATTCTGGCCCATTTTTTTACCCGTTTCATGTTGCAGGCGCGTTAGCTGCTCTCGTTCGCCCAATCGCTTACTAATGTAAGCTCATCGGGAGTCTCTCGTTTGCCGCCTGCCTGCATCATGATTTATTTAACGGATTATAAAACCGCAACAATTGCCTCGCACAGCGCCGACATATTGTCTGGCGTCATACCAGCCACGTTAACGCGACCAGAATTCACCGCATATACACCGAACTCCTCACGCAGACGCACCACCTGATCTTTAGTCAGCCCGCTGAATGAGAACATGCCGTTCTGCTTAATGATAAAGCTAAAGTCTTGGTTAGCCCCTTTCTCCGCCAGGGTATTCACAAACAGCTGACGCATGCGCTGGATGCGCTGACGCATATCGGTCAGTTCCTGAATCCAGATAGTACGCAGCGCATCATTGCTGAGAATGGTGGCGACTACCGCAGCACCGTGTGATGGCGGATTCGAATAGTTGGCGCGAATGGTGTATTTAACCTGACTGAACGCGGTTTTCGCCACGTCGCTACTCGCTGCAACCAGCGTCAGGGCGCCGACGCGCTCGTTATACAAGCCGAAGTTCTTAGAGTAAGAGCTGGCAACAATCAGTTCCTGATGTGACGCTGCAAAAATACGCAGGCCTTCAGCGTCTTCATCCAGACCGCGAGCAAAGCCCTGGTAAGCGAAATCGAACAGTGGCAGCCACCCTTTTTCTTGCGACAGTTTCGCCAGTTGTTGCCACTGATCGGCTGTTGGATCGACGCCGGTTGGATTATGGCAGCAGCCATGGAATAACACTACATCGCCCGCTTTGGCTTCCTGCAGTGACGCCACCATGCCGTCAAAATCGAGGCTGTGACTTGCTGCGTCATAATAGTGGTAATCACACACTTCGAGGCCCGCGGCGTTGAACACATTATTATGGTTCGGCCAGGTTGGATTACTCACCCAAACGCGCTTCACGTCAGTTTGATTTGCCAGGAAATCTGCCGCTACGCGCAGGGCGCCGGTGCCGCCGGGCGTCTGTGCTGTGCAGGCGCGGCCCGCTGAGATCAATGGGCTCTCTTTTCCGAATAGCAAGTCCTGCGTACAACGCGCGAAATCCGCCAGACCATCAATGCTCAGATAGTTTTTGGTGGTTTCGTTTTCCAGCAGATACTGCTCAGCTTTTTTAACACTGGTGAGTACCGGCGTTTTACCGGTTTCATCTTTATACACACCAATGCCAAGATTGATTTTAGTCGGGCGGTCATCGGCGCGAAAAAGGTCAGCCAGTCCCAGAATAGGATCGGCGGGTGCGGCAGAGATCGATTCAAACATGAGTCAGTTCCGTTTGGGTGAACTTTAGCGAAATGAGCTATCAGGTTAGCGTTAGACGGCACGCTTGCCAACCGTTGATATAAAAAAGAAATAGGGCGGGTGCTGAAAGTAGAAAAGCTAATTGCGAAGCCGATCACTGAAATGCAAAACGGAGCCCGAAGGCTCCGTTTTTAGGTATTACGCAACTCTAATCGGATGATTAGAACTGGTAAACCAGGCCAACGCCAACTACGTCGTCGGTGCTTACGCCCTGAGCACGGGTGTAATCGTTGTCATCCAGCAGGTTGATTTTGTAGTCAACATACGCAGACATGTTTTTGTTGAAGTAGTAGTAGGTGCCCACTTCGATGTATTTAACCAGGTCAGCATCGCCACCAGCGAAGGTCGCACCATTGTCGGTGTTAGTGTTGCCATTCAGCTGCTTGCCTTTAGACTGCAGGTAAGCGATGGATGGGCGCAGACCGAAATCGAACTGATACTGTGCAACCACTTCGAAGTTCTGAGTTTTGTTAGCAGTCTGACGAGCGAAGCTACCGTAAGCAGTGGTGTTACGTGATTCACCGTAGAATGCTGCCAGGTATACGTTGTTCGCGTCATATTTCAGACCGAAACCGTATGCGTCAGCTTTGTCGCCGTTGCCATCTGCAACTTGATCGTTAGTACGGTCAGAAGAGAAGTAAGAACCGACAGCGCTGATGCCCATACCGGTGTCATACGCTACAGAAGTACCCCAGCCGTCGCCGTTCTGTGCCAGTGGGTCACGAGAACCTTCGTTTTTGCCCTGGTACTGTGCTGCGAAGCTCAGGCCTTCAACCAGACCGAAGAAGTTGCTGTTACGGTAAGTAGCCAGACCGCTTGAACGACCAATCATGAAGTTGTCGTTGTCTTGATACAGGGTATCATCACCGAACACTGGCAGTTGGTCAGTGTAAGACATTGCGTCATAGATAACGCCGTAGTTACGACCGTAGTCGAATGAACCTGCATCACCAAATTTCAGACCGGCGAAGCCCAGACGGGTTTTGTTGCCGTCTTGCGCATCAGCGCCTTCAGTGTTGTTAGCCTGAACGTTGTATTCCCACTGGCCATAACCGGTCAGCTGGTCGGTAATCTGAGTTTCACCCTTGAAGCCGAAGCGAACATACGTTGCATCGCCATCATTACCAGCGTCATCAGAGAAAGTGTGACGTGCATCAACTTTACCGTACAGGTCCAGTTTGTTGCCGTCTTTGTTATAAATTTCTGCTGCGTTTGCTGCGCCTGCAGCTAACAGAGCTGGGATAACCACTGCAAGAATGTTGCGCTTCATCATTTTTTATTACCCTCATTGGAGTTATTTGGACATCTGCCACTGCTGCCAAGAAATCTTTACAGAACCTTGAAAGAAGTTTGATGTCTCCTGTGTCTGCACGCATCTTTCCATCACGGGGTTGCTAATTCTAGCCCGAAGATGATTCAAATCTCGCAATTGAGTATCAAAAGGAAAAATTGTATTACAATTTGTAAAATATCGGGAACTTTGTGAGAGAACTCTAAATTTACAAAAATAAAAAAAGGCCGGCTAGGCCGACCTCTTTATATATATGAATTACTTATAATTAATCGCTAATTTTAGAAATTCGCATTGCGTGGGGTACGTGGGAAGGGGATAACATCCCTTACATTTTGTACGCCGGTGACATAGGCGATTAATCGTTCGAAACCTAATCCGAAGCCTGCATGTGGGACGGTGCCGTAACGACGCAGGTCACGATACCACCAATAATCTTCTTTATTCAGGCCCATTTCTGCCAGACGCGCATCCAGTACATCCAGACGCTCTTCACGCTGCGAACCACCGATGATTTCGCCGATACCCGGCGCGAGGACATCCATCGCTGCCACGGTTTTGCCATCGTCGTTCATACGCATATAGAAAGCTTTGATGTCTTTCGGATAGTTTTTCACTACCACCGGTGCTTTAAAGTGCTGCTCGGCAAGGTAACGCTCGTGTTCAGATGAGAGATCCACGCCCCAAGACACGGGGTTCTCGAAGGTTTGGCCGCTTTTCAGCAGGATCTCTACCGCATCGGTGTAATCCACCTGTGCAAAATCGGTCTGAACAAAACGTTCCAAACGGGCAACCGCATCTTTGTCCACACGTTCCGCAAAGAAGGCCATGTCATCCGCGCGCTCATTCAACACCGCCTGGAACACGTATTTCAGCATGGCTTCAGCCAGGGCTGCGGCATCATCCAGCGTTGCGAAAGCCACTTCTGGCTCAATCATCCAGAATTCCGCCAGATGGCGGCTGGTGTTAGAGTTTTCAGCACGGAAGGTTGGGCCAAAGGTATACACCTTAGAGAGCGCACAGGCATAGGTTTCGGCATTGAGCTGACCAGATACGGTCAGGAACGCTTCTTTGCCGAAGAAATCTTTATCGAAATCGATTTTGCCCTGCGGATCGCGCGGCAGGTTTTCCATGTCGAGCGTCGAAACGCGGAACATCTCGCCAGCACCTTCCGTATCCGAAGCGGTGATCAGCGGAGTGGAGACCCAGAAATACCCGTTTTCGTGGAAGAAGCGATGCAGCGCCTGCGCCAGCGTATGACGTACGCGTGCCACGGCGCCAACCAGGTTGGTACGCGGACGCAAATGCGCCACTTCGCGCAGGTATTCGATGCTGTGACGTTTTGCCGCCATGGGATAGGTATCTGGATCGTCAACCCAGCCGGTGACTTCAACCTGGGTCGCCTGCAGCTCAAATGCCTGGCCTTCGCCCGGTGATTCCACCACTTTGCCGGTAATGATCACGGAACAGCCGGTGGTCAGACGCAGCACTTCATCCTGATAATTATTCAGAGAATTATTGACGACGGCCTGAACGGGATTAAAGCAGGAACCGTCGTAAACGGCGATAAAGGAAAGACCAGCTTTGGAATCTCTTCGGGTACGCACCCAACCACGTACGGTGACTTCACTGTCAACCGCGACACGGCCATGCAGTACATCCGCTACAGGCACAACGCTCATAAAGTTCTCTCTATATATATATAGTGGATAAAAGCCCTTTTTCGGGGTTTTGCTATGTTACTTGCGAGCCAACAGGAAACAAGCAAAATTGGCAGGTGAAAGGGAGATTTGTTGACGAGAAGCAGGGTGCAAGCACCCTGTAATAGGAATCAGCTGGCTCTTTTGACCAGCGGCAGATCGAAGGCTTTGCGCAAGGCACGCACGAAGGCTTTATCCTGGCATATGGTTTTGCCAGGGCTATCGGAGAGTTTTGCCACCGGTTTGCCATTGCAGCTCACCAGTTTGATCACGATATTCAGTGGCGTAACGCCGGGAATATCGCAGGACAAACGTGTACCGATGCCGAATACCACGTTGGCGCGTTGACCAAAATGACGATAGAGCGCCAGCGCTTTGTCCAGATTGAGGTTATCTGAGAACACCAGCGTTTTGCTTTTCGGGTCGATATCCAGACGCTGATAGTGCGCAATGGCTTTCTCGCCCCATTCCACCGGATCGCCGGAATCGTGACGCAAACCTTGATAACGATGGGCGAAGCCTGGCCCAAAGTCGCGCAGGAAGGCGTCCATCGTGATGCAGTCAGTGAGTGCGATGCCCAATTGATCATCATACTCATCCAGCCACGATTGCAGCGCGGCGCGTTGGCTATTCGCCAGCACCGGGCTAATCTGCTGATGCGCCTGGAACCATTCATGCGCCTGAGTACCCACCGGATTAAGTTGCAGACGGCGCGCCAAATCGTAGTTACTGGTGCCAACCAACCACGGGAATTCGGCTTTTAGCGCACTGACAATCGCTTCCTGCACCGCTTTGGAGTAGCGGCGACGCGTGCCGAAATCCATCAGTTGGAAGCGCGACATATCCAAATCACCCACCTGCTGACGGAACGTCACCAGCTTGTCATGCAAGTGCGCTACCGCCTGGTCCACACCCATCTGCGGCGTGCGATGACGATGCACGACTTCACTGATCAACGCCAGCAACGGCACTTCCCACAGAATCACTTCACGCCACGGACCATGAATCTGAATCGTCAGATGGCCATTGTCGTTGCGGACATTTACCTGTGAAGGATCGAGGCGGAACTGGCGCAGCCAGTTGAGGTAATCGGTTTGAAAGAAGGGGAGCCCGCTAAGGTAGTGATACTCATCGTCGCTAAGGGCAAGCGTTTGCAGGGTTTCAATTTGTGCGCGGATCTCGTCCGCATAAATACCCAGCAGTTCATCGCCACGGCAGCGAAATTCCGCCGTAACCGGGACATCATAATAGCGATGATAGACGGCCTGCTGCATATGAAGCTTGTACGCATCGGTATCAAGCAGCGTGGTCAAAATCGGGGAAGCATGTCCAGTCATGGTGCGTTTCAGCATCCTCTTCCGCGGAGCAGAGCCCGGTGTTCAACAAAGTCATAAAGACGCAGGAGTATAAAACAGTAATGACCGCGATCACACCATAATTGCGGGTGGCAGGTCGAGGGTCATTTGTGCCATTGTTAATGAATTGTAGCCTTTTCAACGAAGGCACGCATTGTGCGTGGCAACGAAGGCACAACCCGCTTAGACTTTGACGGGTCAACATATTAACGATTAAAAGATGCGAGAAGGACTTATGACGCAACAGCCGCAAATTAAATATCGCCACGATTACCGTGCGCCGGATTACACCATTACCGACATCGACCTGACGTTTGATCTGGATGCCGCCTCGACGCGCGTTACGGCGGTCAGTCAGGTTAAGCGACTGGGTGCTGCGGATGCGGAGCTGCGCCTTGATGGTGAAGACCTCACGCTGGTGTCGCTGGCGGTGGATGGCAATCCATGGTCGCATTATCGCGAAGAAGAGGGCGCGTTGTTCATTAGCCAGCTGCCGGACAACTTTACCCTGACCATCATTAATGACATCCATCCGGATAAAAACACCGCGCTGGAAGGGTTATATCAATCTGGCGAAGCGCTTTGTACCCAATGTGAAGCCGAAGGTTTCCGCCACATCACCTGGTATCTCGACCGCCCGGATGTGCTGGCGCGCTTTACCACCACCATTATTGCCGATGCCGCACGCTATCCTTATTTACTCTCGAACGGCAACAAGCTGGAGAGCGGGCGCCATGAAGATGGCCGTCATTGGGTGAAGTGGCAAGATCCCTTCCCGAAACCCTGTTACCTGTTTGCGCTGGTAGCCGGTGATTTCGACGTGCTACGTGACAGTTTCACCACCCGCTCAGGCCGCGATGTGGCGCTGGAGATCTTTGTCGACCGCGGCAATCTGGATCGCGCCGATTGGGCGATGACCTCGCTGAAAGCCAGCATGAAGTGGGATGAAGAGCGCTTCAACCTCGAGTATGACCTCGACATTTTTATGATCGTTGCGGTGGACTTCTTCAATATGGGCGCGATGGAGAACAAAGGTCTCAACGTCTTCAACTCCAAATATGTGCTGGCGAAAGCCGAAACGGCCACCGACAAAGATTATCTCGGCATTGAAGCGGTTATTGGACATGAGTATTTCCACAACTGGACGGGTAACCGCGTCACCTGCCGCGACTGGTTCCAGCTTAGCCTGAAAGAGGGCCTGACGGTGTTCCGCGATCAGGAGTTCAGTTCAGACCTCGGTTCACGTGCGGTCAACCGCATTGATAATGTGCGCGTGATGCGTGGTGCGCAGTTTGCCGAAGACGCCAGCCCCATGGCGCATCCGATCCGTCCGGATCAGGTGATCGAGATGAACAACTTCTACACCTTGACGGTATACGAGAAAGGTTCGGAAGTGATCCGCATGATGCACACCTTGCTCGGCGAAGAGAATTTCCAGAAGGGCATGCAGCTCTATTTCGAGCGCCACGATGGCAGCGCCGCCACCTGTGATGATTTTGTGCAGGCGATGGAAGATGCCTCCAACGTTGATCTTTCTCAGTTCCGCCGCTGGTACAGCCAGGCGGGCACGCCAATCCTGACGGTGCGCGATGACTACAATCCTGAGCTTGAGCAGTACACGCTGCATATCACCCAGCGTACGCCGGCCACCGCCGAGCAGAAAGAGAAACTGCCGCTACACATTCCGCTGGATATCGAACTGTACGATAACGAAGGCAACGTGATCCCGCTGCAGCACAACGGACATCCGGTGCATCACGTGCTGAACGTCACCGAAGAGTTCCAGACTTTTATTTTCGACAAAGTCTATTTCCAGCCGGTGCCCTCACTGCTGCGTGAATTCTCCGCGCCGGTGAAGCTCGACTATAAATGGAGCGATGCGCAGCTCACCTTCCTGATGCGTCACGCGCGCAACGATTTCGCCCGCTGGGATGCGGCTCAGAGTCTGCTGGCCACTTACATTCGTCTGAATGTGGCCCGCCATCAGCAGGGGCAGCCGCTGTCGCTGCCGCTGCATGTCGCCGATGCATTCCGCGCGGTGCTGCTGGATGAGCAGGGCGATCCGGCGCTGAAAGCGTTGATTCTGTCGCTGCCCTCTGAGAATGAAATTGCGGAACTGTTTGATGTCATCGATCCGCTGGCGATCTCGGCGGTGCGCGATGCGCTGGTACGTACGCTGGCTAAAGAGTTGAGTGATGAATTCTTTGCCCTCTATCTGGCCAACCAAAGCAACGAATACAAAATTGAGCATGCAGAAATTGGCAAGCGCACGCTGAAAAACGTCTGCCTTGGCTATCTGGCGTTTGCCGAGGAGGCACAAGCAGACAAGCTGGTGCAGGCGCAATATCAGCAGGCGAACAACATGACCGACGCGTTAGCGGCGCTGGCTGCGGCCGTAGCGGCGAATCTGCCGTGCCGCGATACCTTGTTAGCCGCATACGACGAGCGCTGGCATCAGGATGGTTTGGTGATGGATAAATGGTTTGTGCTGCAAGCCACCAGCCCGGCGGCGGATGTGCTGAGCAAGGTGCGCGAACTGCTGCATCACCGATCATTCACCATGGGCAACCCGAACCGTATTCGTTCGCTGATTGGGGCATTTGCTTCTGCTAATCCGGCGGCATTCCACGCCAAAGATGGCAGCGGCTATCAGTTCCTGGTGGAGATGTTGACCGATCTCAATACGCGTAACCCGCAGGTGGCCGCGCGGATGATCGAGCCGTTGATTCGTCTGAAACGTTACGATGCCGAGCGCCAGGCGTTGATGCGCAAGGCGCTGGAGACGTTGAAAGGGTTGGATAAGCTGTCTGGCGATCTGTACGAGAAGATCACTAAAGCATTGAACGCTTAAGAAAACAATGCGCAATAAATTGCGCCGCTACGGGATTTTGCACGTATTTGTAGCGGCGCGATTTATCGCGCGTCTTTGATCAACTCTGCTGTGCAAACTTCAGCGGCTGCTCCGATGAACCTCGCTTCATCACGCGATCCAGCACTTCGGCCTCCAGTTCCGCCAGACGCGCAGATCCGCGACGGCGCGGACGCGGCAAATCGACCAGCAAATCCAGCCCAATCTGTCCCTCCTCAATCAGCAGCACGCGATCGGCGATCGCCACCGCTTCGCTAACATCGTGCGTCACCAGCAGGACGGTGAAGTTATGCTGCTGCCATAGCGACTCAATCAATCCCTGCATTTCAATACGCGTTAATGCATCCAGCGCACCCAGCGGTTCGTCGAGCAGCAGCAAACCGGGACGGTGAATCAGCGCACGCGCCAGCGCCACGCGCTGTTTCTGCCCGCCGGACAAGGCTGCGGGCCACTCATTGGCGCGGTCGGCCAAACCAACGGCATCCAGCGCTTCCAGTGCGGCAGCTCGCCATTCGCGGCCTTTCAGTCCCAGTCCAACGTTATCAATCACCTTTTTCCACGGCAGCAGGCGTGAATCCTGGAACATCAGCCGCGTGTCTTCACGTGCTTGCGATAACGGCGCATTTCCGGCCAGTAAGGCACCGCGCGTGGTGGATTCCAGTCCAGCTAACAGGCGCAACAGGGTACTTTTGCCACAGCCGCTGCGGCCAACAACTGCAACAAACTGTCCGGACGGAATGTGCAGATCAATATTGTTCAGGATGGTGCGATCGCCATATTGCTTGCTGACGCCCTTTACGCCAACCGGTGTACCGCGATTAAGGCGCGCCGGATTTAGGGTTGCGTTGCTCATGCGTTCTCCTTCAATTGATAGGCCGGATGCCAGCGCAGCCAGACGCGCTCCAGCAGTTGTGCCGTGACGTCAGCCAGTTTGCCGAGCAGGGCATAGAGAATGATGGCCACCACCACCACATCGGTTTGCAGGAATTCACGGGCGTTCATTGCCAGATAACCAATGCCGGAGTTAGCGGAAATGGTCTCGGCGACAATCAAGGTCAGCCACATCAGGCCGAGAGCAAAACGCACGCCGACCATAATGGAGGGCAGCGCACCCGGCAAAATCACCTGGATGAATAAGCTCCAGCCGGACAAACCATAGCTGCGCGCCATCTCCACCAGGCCACGATCAATGTTGCGAATACCGTGATAAGTGTTGAGATAAATCGGGAACAGAGTACCCAGCGCCACGAGGAAAATCTTGGCGGATTCGTCAATACCGAACCACAAAATCACCAGCGGAATCAGCGCCAGATGCGGTACGTTACGCAGCATCTGCACCGAGGTATCCAGCAAGCGTTCACCCACGCGTGAAGTGCCGGTAATCAAACCCAGAATCAAACCAATCGAACCGCCAATGGAGAAGCCGATAGCGGCGCGCCAGCTGCTGATCGCCAGGTTCTGCCACAGTTCACCGCTTACCGTCAGCTTCCAGAAGGTGATGAGGATATTTTCCGGCGACGGCAGAATGCGCGTCGACAACCAGCCCACCTGCGATGCCAGTTGCCACACCGCAATCAGCACCACCGGCAAAACCCAGGGCAGTACCGCATTCGTCAACCTGGTTTTAACGTTCGCCATCATCTGCTCCTTTAGCTCTGCGACACTTTTTGTGGCGTGAAATCATTGGCTACCGCTTCCCCATGCGCTTGCACCACGCGTGGTTGCGGTACGTCCGGAATGGCCAGATCGAGGTGCGGGAACAGCAGCTCACCCACGCGATACGCCTCTTCCAGATGCGGATAACCGGAGAGAATAAAGGTCTCGATGCCGAGATCGCTGTACTCCTGCATGCGCGCCGCCACGGTTGGACCATCGCCCACCAGTGCGGTGCCGGCGCCACCACGTACTAAACCTACGCCAGCCCACAGATTCGGGCTGATCTCCAGCTTGTCGCGGCGGCCACCGTGCAGCGCGGCCATACGTTGCTGACCGACCGAATCAGTGCGTGCAAACGCCGCCTGCGCTTTGGCAATGGTGGCATCATCGAGATGGGCAATCAGGCGATCTGCTGACTGCCACGCTTCTTCATTGGTTTCACGCACAATAACGTGCAGACGAATACCGAAGCGAACGGTGCGGCCTTGTGCCGCCGCTTTGGCCCGCACCTGCTCAATCTTCTCTTTTACTAAGGCTGGCGGTTCGCCCCAGGTGAGATAAACATCGACCTGCTCGGCGGCCAGATCCTGGGCCGCATCCGACGATCCCCCAAACCACAGCGGTGGACGCGGCTGCTGCACCGGTTTAAACATCAGGCGCGCACCGCGCACCTTCACGTGCTTGCCATCGTAATCGACGGTTTCGCCTTCGGTGACCCGACGCCAGACGCGGGTAAACTCAGCGGACTCTTCATAGCGTTCACGGTGATCAAGGAACACGCCATCGCCGGCGAGCTCTTCCGGATCGCCGCCCGTAACCAGATTAAACAGCGCACGACCATTCGACAGACGATCGAGCGTGGCCGCCTGACGCGCAGCCTGAGTTGGCGATATCACGCCCGGACGCAGCGCGACCAGGAAGCGCAGGCGCTGCGTGACCGGAATTAAAGATGCCGCTACCAGCCAGGCATCTTCACAGGAGCGACCAGTGGGAATCAGCACGCCGCCGAAACCGAGGCGATCCGCCGCCTGCGCAATCTGTTGCAGGTAGCCGTGATCAACCGGGCGCGAGCCTTCCGCCGTGCCGAGATAGTGACCATCGCCGTGAGTCGGGAGAAACCAGAATACGGATACGCTCATGATTAATTTCCTTTAGGCTGGGCGGATTGCGGCTGCCAGATGCGATCGGCGATATTCACTTTTACCGGCATCAGATGATTGGCATAAAACAGATCGGCCGTTTGCTGTTGGGCCTGCGCGGTATGGGCGCTGACCGGCGTAATGGTGGTCGGTGGACGATGGTCGAGATAGCTGGCAATCACCGGCTTCGGTAAGCCCATCGCCTGCGCCAGCAGATCGATACTCTGGTCGCGCTGGCTGTGGGTTAATGCATCGGCATCGCTGAAGGTGTTTAGCACCTGCTGCACGAATGCGCCGTTAGCCTCGGTGTATTTGCGCGTGGCTAGATAGAAGGAACCGGTTTGATTGAGCTTGCTGCCATCGACCAGCACACGCACGTTGCCCTGCAGCAGGGCGGCAGAGTAGTAAGGATCCCAAATCGCCCAGGCATCCACGTCACCTTGCTGGAAAGCCGCGCGCGCATCGGCGGGGGTTAAATAGGTGGGTTGAATGTCTTTAAAACTCAGTCCGGCTTGTTCCAGGGCGCGCAGCAGAAGATTGTGCGAGCTGGAGCCTTTCTGGAACGCCACCTTATGGCCTTTCAGATCGGCTACGCTGTGAATCGGGCTCTCTTTCGGCACCAGAATCACTTCCGCCTGCGGTTTTGGTGGTTCAGATCCGACATACAACAGATCGGCGCCAGCAGCCTGGGCAAACAGTGGCGGGATATCGCCGGTGCTACCCAAATCAATACTGTCGACGTTGAGCGCTTCCAGCATTTGCGGCCCAGCCGGGAATTCCACCCACTTTATCTGCGTGTGAGGAAAGCGCTGCTCCAGCAGCTTATGGCTTTTCGCCAACACCATGCTGACCGAACCCTTTTGATAACCAATGCGTAGCTGTTCCGGTGCATCAGCGGCCTGGGCTGTAACGCTTAAAGCCAGTAGTCCCGCTACAGCGGGGAGCAGCAAGCCCGTCAATATCCGTTTCATCATGCTTCCTTTATACCGCTTGTGCGTAGGGTTGATGGCGACGATGCAGCGCGTGCCAGAAGGTATCCAGCGCCTCATCAATGCGTTGCGACAGCAGCGGATCTAACAGCGGCTGGCGATCGTAATCGGTAATCTGGCCGTCAGTGGCGAATACGCCGTGCAATACTTCCTGCGCTTTCAGCGCGTTGAGCACCGGCTTCAGCGCATAATCGACCGCCAGCAGGTGTGATGAACTTCCGCCGCTCGCCAGTGGCAGGACCACTTTGTGTTCCAGTGCGCGCTCGGGCAGCAGATCAAGCAAGGTTTTCAACGCACCGGAAAACGAGGCTTTATAGATAGGGGTGGCGACGATTAATCCATCTGCCAGCGCCAAATCAGCTTTCAGAGCGGCTAACGCGGGGGAATCGAAGCGTGCATACAGCAGATCTTCCGGCTGGAAGTTGTGAATATTCCATGGAATGACGTCAACACCGCGTGCCTCCAGCGCGTGCTGGCACAGGCTGAGCAGTGCAGTAGAGCGTGAAGGGAAGCGAGGGCTGCCCGCCAGCGTAATAACCCGCATAGTCACTCCTTATAACTGAAAGTTATTGATTATCTAATATTCAGAACCGATGTGTTCAATACTGTCAGAGCGGGGGGCGAGGCTTAAATGATTTATCTGGTAATCCTAAGTCGTAAAATGGGATAGCCAGAGACATATAAAGGAAGACGAAAACAGGCCGGTTAGCATGCGTAGGGTTAATCCGAAAAGCCGGGGAAAAAGGGCGTAGTTATATTAATCAGCACAGCGTGTTTATCACGATTAATGGTTAAACACATTGATGAAAGGGTTTAATAGAGGCGTTAACGCGGATACAGATTTGCACAGATGGCAACATGATACCGCGCTAGCGGACACTGGCATTGAATCACAAGAAGAAAAATGCCGATTCAATCTTATTCTACCCATCTGGAATCGGAATTAGCTTAGGAGGAGCCCACTATTTCCTATTAATGAATGGTTTTTATTTAAGCGGGTGGTTGCGAAAAAGCCTACAAAGGTTAATTACAGGACAAGTCTTGTCGTTAGTTGCAAAAATTATTGTTACTTTTTGTCCGAGGATTTACTTATTACTCAAGTAATATTGAACAATTATAAGTTTCATGAACTCAGCTTAATGGGTCAACGATGGAATTAAATCTCTCAGCCTGTTTATAATCGGTTGAGCTAATTTCCGCTAGAACTCAATAACGATACTGCGCTTATTTAATTAACAGCCACCTTTTGTGGCGTGTAATGCCGTCACGGCAAGCCAATTTTCCCCAGGGGGATGAATATGGAAAAAGCATCACGTGCTCAGGAATTTACTGAGCAGCAGGCTGCGCCTGTCACGTTTAATCGCCTCACGCCATCCAGTAAAATTGCAGAGGAGTTGGTGTGTTATTGGCTACAGGCTGATGCTGCGTCAGCCCATTTTACCTCCTCGCTGTTGCCCACCTTTCCGCACAGTACGCCGTCCGACGATGATTTTCTGCTGTTCAGTGCAGAGCGCGGTGCCTTGCCCGCCAGCCTGCTACAGGATGTCGCGAAACTCAGCGATCAACGGCCTGAGCTAAACTGTTTCATTGTCTCTCTGGCAAAGCGCGAGCTGGCTGCCGGCTTGCACTCGTCTACCCAGCTGTTTCAGCAACTCCATGAGCAGCGCTGGTGGCAACAAGGCGCCTTTGCTGTGCTCTTGCGCGCGGGCCTGGCCCGGAGCGGTGCGCCACTTAACCGGATTCAGGATGTGATGCTGGCGGGATTACTCCATACCCAAACCGCATGGGTGCTCGACTACGCCAGTGAAACGGCGCTTGCAGCGAACGTAAATGCCTCTCAGCCCTTCACTTATCAGCAATTTATTACTGATTATGAAAAACTCACACGTTTGTCACACTTTATTCCGGAGCGAAACCGCTACCGTGAAAGTTATTTACGCAGCGGCTTATTACAATTAGTCCAGCAGGAGTTGAGTAGCGCAGATAAATTCTCAGATAATATCCGTCATGCGTTGACTTACTTTGCAGATAATTTTCCAGTGCAGGGTGCAATGGAAAAACTTATGTTGAAACAACCTGACATCTATTTCTCTATTATGAAAATGAGAAAAAGGCTGGGCGCTTAGCGCCGACTTTAATTTTAAGAATAACTCCGGTGTGCGCGTGAATGCTTTTATGTCACGCTTAAGGCCACTGAGATAAATCCCCAGATGCCAAAACACCTATGTCTATAAAACGTAACGCGATTGCCAACTACGTTGGCCAGATCTATCTGACGCTGTCAGGTATTTTGGTTGTACCCCTTTATATTCAACACTTAGGAATGGAAGCCTATGGATTAGTAGGCTTCTTTTCGATCTTATTAACCTGGCTGCAATTACTGGATGCCGGTGTTTCCACGACCTTAATGCGCGAAGCGGCGCGCTACCGGGCTAACCAGGCGGAATTTGTCTGGTTTCCTGCGCTGTTTGCCACCCTCACCAAATTCTTCCTGTACTCGACCATCGTGCTGGTGGTGTTGGGCTGGCTGGCAACGCCATGGATAGCGACCCACTGGCTGGATGCAAAGCATCTTCCGTCAGGTGATGTGGTGATTGCGGTGGCAATCATGGTGATCACTGCTGCAATCCGCTGGCGCACCAGTCCTTATCGCAGTGTGATTGTCGGCTTTGAGCATCAGGTATGGCTGAACGGCGTTAACCTGATCATCACCACGTTGCGTACCTTCGGTGCGGTGCTGGTCATTCAGTTCTTCTCTAATCCGGTATTGGCCTTCTTTGTCTGGCAACTGCTGGTGTCGATTGCCGAGGCGGCCTGCTGCATTTATAAATCCTGCCAGCTGATCCCCCGAGCGGCGCGCAAAGAGAAGCGCGGCGATCTCAAAGAGGTGCTAAAACCCTTCATTCGTTTTGCCCTCAGCGCGGCATTTTCCAGCGCGGTGTGGACCTTTATTTCGCAAATCGACCGTTTGGTCCTGTCCAAGACGCTGCCGTTGAGTGAATACGGTTCATTCACCGTGGTAGCAACCGCGGCTACCGGGATCCTGCTGCTGAGTAGTCCGATTATGCAGGCCATTGTGCCGCGCATGACCGGCATGAAAACGCGTAAAGAGGGCGATGCGGAGTCGCTGAAGCTCTATCGCTACACCACGCAAGCGGTAGCGATCTTCATGGCGCCGCTCAGCATTACCATTGCCTGCTATGCCGGGCCGCTACTGTGGGCGTGGACGCAGAAGAGCCAGATTGTTGATGAGATGTCGTTTGTCCTCAGCCTCTACGCGTTGGGGAGCGGTATTCAGGCAATCTGTGGCTTGCTCTATCACCTGCAGTACATCAACGGCAATCTCAAGCTGCATATGAAAGGGTTCACCTGCTTTGCCGTGCTGCTGGTGCCGCTCAATATCTGGTGCGCTATTCACTATGGCGCGTTGGGCACCGGTTGGCTGTGGCTGGGCCAGAACATTTTCTATTTGGTGGGTTGGGCGTGGCTGGTGCATCGCCGCTTCGCACCAGGCATTCATTTCACCTGGTTAACCCGCGACGTGATGCTGATTTGGGCGGTTTCTGCGGCAATTGCCTGGCTGAGTACCTTGTTGCCTATCGAGTGGAATCAAAATCGCTGGATCAACCTGCTGTGGCTGGCGGTGATTGGTGCCTTCAATCTCGGCGTGTGCTGCTTACTGCATAGCGTGGTGTTGAAGCGCCTCAGAATTCCGTTGTTTAACGTTGAGGAAAGAGGATGAGCATGATGTCATCTCACCGTATCCCTACGGTTTCGGTCATCATTCCGAACTGGAATTGCGCGCCCTGGCTGCCAGAGGCGATGAGTTCACTGCTGCGTCAGTCATCGCCGCCGGAACAGATCATTGTTATCGACGATGGCTCCAGTGATAACAGCGTTGCCTGGTTAACGGAATTTGCTGAGCAGCACCCGCAGGTGGTACTGCTCAGCGGCGAACGCGGTGGCGTCAGTGCGGCACGCATGAAAGGGCTGTCTGTCGCCACCGGCGATTTCGTTTACTTTATGGATGCGGACGATTTTGTCTCCACCGATCTGTTCGCCGATTTCCGCCGCGTACAGGCGCGCCATGACGATATCGATCTGTTCTGTTTCGGCGCGAAGATGTTCTTTGATCTGCCTGCGCCACAGCGGCACTATCAAACCATTCATCAGCGTCATGTTAGCGGGCTGTTGCCCGGCGGCAGCACCAGCTTGCGTACCTTGATGCAGCATCAATCGGCACATCGCGTGGTGTGGAGCAGCATCATTTCCCGCCGGTTAATTGATCAGTTGGCGCTGCAGTTTCTGCCGATCCAAAACCATGAAGATGCACCATACATGTTTGCGCTCTATCTGCAGGCGCGCAACATCTACTGCACCAGCCAAAGCTACTACTACAAACGCTTTATGCTGACATCGCTGTCGCAGAGCACCCGCGATTTTTCCTATGTGAAAAACTACTTTATTGCGCGCGCCAGTAGCGAGCAGTTCTTACGCGATCATCAACTGCCGCTCGATGCAACGCTGCTGGATAGCTATTACCAAACGGTGATGCAAAGCTGTTTAGCGCAAATTCGCAAAAATCATATGGTGATTCCCACAGATTGGCAGCCGCAGGTGAATCAGCTGGTGCGCAATGTGTTGCAGCACAGCACGCGTCTAAAACTGATGTGGTACTGCCCAACGATTTACAGTGGGCTGCAGGTGTGTCGCGAGCAGCTTGGACGCTATTCTGCCCGGCGCTGATACCGATCAATTTGTGATGCAGTAGAACAATTTACTTTTGCGCCAGAGCACCTTACCATTCTGGCGCACAAATTCCCGTGCACCCCGACTTCCCTGATATCCGTCTTTGAGGAGAGTGCATGTTATATCCTATCGTCCGGCCGGCGCTGTTTAAGCTTGATCCTGAGCGTGCGCACGAACTCACCTTTCAACAACTGCGTTTTATCAGCGGTACGCCGCTGGAAGGGCTGATTCGCCAGTCGCCGCCTTCACGTCCGGTTACCTGTATGGGATTGACGTTCCCGAACGCACTCGGTTTAGCCGCCGGTCTCGATAAAAATGCGGAGTGCATTGACGCCTTCGGCGCAATGGGCTTTGGTTTTGTTGAAGTCGGAACCGTGACGCCACTGGCCCAGCCGGGCAACGACAAACCGCGCATGTTCCGTCTGGTGGCGGCGGAAGGGATTATTAACCGCATGGGCTTTAATAATCACGGTGTTGATCACCTGATTGCGAACGTTAAAAAGTCGCGCTTTAAAGGTATTCTCGGTATCAATATTGGTAAAAATAAAGATACGCCGGTCGAAAAAGGCAAAGACGATTATCTCATCTGCATGGAAAAGGTGTATGCCCACGCCGGTTATATTGCCATCAATATCTCCTCGCCGAACACGCCAGGATTACGCACGCTGCAATATGGCGAAGCGCTGGACGATCTTCTTTCCGCCATCAAATTAAAGCAAAAAGAGCTGCAAGAACGGCACCTTAAATATGTGCCAGTGGCGGTCAAGATCGCACCGGATCTTTCAGAAGAAGAATTGATTCAGGTGGCGAACAGTTTGGTGCGCCATGAAATTGACGGAGTGATTGCGACGAATACCACGCTCGATCGTTCGCTGGTAACCGGCCTTAAATATGCCGACGAGGCGGGCGGATTAAGTGGCCGTCCGGTGCAGTCGCGCAGCACCGAAGTGATTCGCCGCCTGGCGCAAGAGCTTCAGGGACGCTTACCTATTATTGGCGTAGGTGGCATTGATTCGCTGGTATCTGCGCGTGAAAAAATCGCCGCGGGTGCAACATTAGTGCAGATATACTCCGGATTTATTTATAAAGGCCCGGGTTTAATTAAAGATATCGTGACTCACCTCTAAGACATTTCCCACTTTACTGCGCCGAGGGGTTTATTTATCCCTTCGGCTCGTTTATATTTTGTCCTGCTGGTGCATTTTCAGCCTTTTCTCAGATTTATTTTTTTAATTAAGCGCCATTTAGCGCAGCGATAAACCACAGGGCAGATCATGAAAATCAAACCTGATGACAACTGGCGTTGGTATTTCGACGCCGAGCATGACCGCATGATGCTGGATTTAGCGGATGGTATGTTATTTCGCTCGCGCTTCTCGCGTAAAATGCTCACGCCCGATGCCTTTAATGTCAGCGGTTTTTGCGTTGATGACGCCGCGCTCTATTTTACTTTTGAGGAGCGCTGCCGCCAAAGTGGATTAAAGGGCGATCAGCGCGCTGAATTAGTTTTAAACGCCTTAGTCGCGAGCCGTTTTCTAAAACCGTTAATGCCTAAGAGCTGGCATTTCACCAATCATGCGCACAGCTGGCAGCCAGCCGCGGGTGAGATGGTTGCCGTGACGCTGGCCGATAGCGGTGAACAAGCACAGCTGTTTGTGGTTGAAAGCGGAGAGAATGCGGCGCTGTGCTTAGTCGCGCAAAACGCGTTAACCGTGGCAGGTAAAGGTATGCAGTTGGGTGATGCGATTAAGATCATGAATGATCGTTTACGTCCGCAGCAGCAGGAGCAAACCGCCCACTTTGCGCGGGCGGTATAATCGGCTTAGGCCAGTTCGATATCGCCTGCGGGAATACAGCTGCAGCTCAGGATAGTGCCATCTGCGCGCACCGCGCTTTTCTTTAATGCCTTCACTTCGCCCGCAACCAGCTTTACTTTGCAACTGCCGCAAATGCCGGCACGACACGAGTAGGGAATGCGAAATCCCTGCATCTCCAATTGCTCCAGCAACACTTGCTGATTGTCGCCGCTAAAGGCGGTGCCCTGATAATCAATGGTCACTTCGCTGTGGCTGCTGGTGGTCGGTGCGAGGGTTTCAACGACCGCACCGGCACCATACGCGCGCGGCGTTTGCTTCTCAATAATGGTCACCGCATCGCCGACGCGAATAATACCGCTATTCAGCGCGATCAAATTCAGGCCGAAATCGATATCACCGCTGCCATCCTGCGCACTGCGAAAACGCTGTAAGGTGGTGAGCGGCTCGCCCTCAGGATGTTTACGGCCGCTTTCGGTGCCCACGGTAGTAAACACGCAGCGACTGCACGGCTTCGGCATCTCAAAAACGATTTCGCCAATCTGCAGACGTTTCCAGCTGTCCTCTTCCCACGCGGCTGCGCCGCTCACCACCAGATTGGGGCGAAACTGCTCGACGCGCACGCTGGCCGGGCAACGCTGCTGCAGATCCTGCAACGAGGCCATATTCACCAGCAGGAACGGAAAACCATCGGCAAAACTCAGCGGCACGTGATCAAAGCGCTTTACGCGACGCGTGGGTTCCACGCCGGTCCAGCGCAGTTGTACCGGACGCGGGAAAAATGCGCTCAGCCAGCTGTTGATCTCTTCGGGAGCGATACGCGCGGTAAAATGGTTGCCCCATACTTCGGTTGGCGCCTGCTCAGTAGTGAAGTCGGCAAAGCGGATCAGCGCTTGTGTTCCATCGGGCGCCTGCAAAAACAGGCCGTCCGGCAACAGCGCCGGCGTAAAGCGCACCATCTCCGGATACTGACGCGCCGTAATAAAGGTGCCGTCCAGCTCGGTCACCATAAAGATGCGATCAAAACCCAGACCGCTCTCCAGCACCTGCGCATGCGACAGCTGCAGGCCGCGCATCGATTTAACGGGATGGATAAAAAGGCGAGATAACGTGATCATGGCGTTCCCGATAAAGGTATTTGTCAAAAAGAAGCTAACTTTATGACATAGCACGCTGATTCGCTATAATGCGCAGCAATTTAAGCAAGAGTAAAAAGTGACGATATGAATTCTCTGTTTGCCAGTACGGCGCGTGGGCTCGAAGAGCTGTTGAAAAGTGAGCTAGACGCGCTGGGTGCGCAGGATTTGCAGGTGGTGCAGGGCGGCGTCCACTTTCAGGCCGACGACCATGTAATGTACCAAAGCCTGCTGTGGAGCCGTCTGGCTTCACGCATTTTGCTGCCGCTGGGAGAATTTGGCGTCTGGAGCGATCTCGATCTTTACGTGGGCGCGCAAAGCATTCCCTGGACCGAGATGTTCGATAGCAACACCAGTTTTGCCATCCACTTTAGCGGCACTAACGAAGTGATCCGCAACAGCCAGTTCGGTGCATTGCGTATTAAAGACGCCATCGTCGACAGCTTCACCCGCCAGAACCTGGAGCGTCCGAACGTCGATCGTGAGCAGCCGGGCATCCGTATCAATGCGTGGCTAAATAAAGATCGCGTCAGCATCGCCCTGGATCTGAGCGGTGATTCTCTGCATCAGCGCGGCTATCGCCAGCAAACCGGCGCCGCGCCGCTAAAAGAGACCTTGGCCGCGGCGATTGTGATGCGTTCCGGCTGGCAGAGCAGCACGCCACTGGTCGATCCAATGTGTGGTTCCGGTACGCTGCTGCTGGAAGCGGCGTTGATCGCCTGCGATCGCGCACCTGGCCTGCTGCGAACCCATTGGGGCTTTAATCGCTGGAAGAAACACAACCAGGCGGTTTGGCAGGAAGTACACGCGCAAGCGAAGGAGCGCGCACGCGTTGGTACCGCCGCGGCGACCGCCCGTTTCTTTGGCTATGATAACGACAGCCGCGTGCTGGAATCTGCGCGCGCGAACGCCCGTCGTGCAGGCGTGTTCGAGCTGTTCACCTTTGCGCAGCAGGATGTCATTAAGCTGAAAAATCCGCTGGCTGGGCAAGAGATTACCGGCACGGTATTGAGCAACCCGCCGTACGGTGAGCGTCTGGAAAGTGAGCCGGCACTGATTGCGCTGCACAGCCAGCTCGGTCGTATCATGAAGCAGAATTTTGGCGGCTGGAATCTGTCACTGTTCAGCGCATCGCCAGAGCTATTAAGCTGTCTGCAACTGCGTGCCGAGCGCCAGTTTAAAGCCAAAAACGGGCCGCTGGAGTGCGTGCAGAAAAACTACCAGCTGGCCGCGACCAGCGCCGAAGGCGGCGCGCAGATTGCCGAAGATTTTGCTAACCGTCTGCGTAAGAATCTTAAGAAGCTGGATAAGTGGGCGCGTCAGTCAAATATCGACTGCTATCGTCTGTACGATGCCGACCTACCTGAATACAACGTGGCGGTTGATCGCTACGCTGATTGGGTGGTGATCCAGGAATACGCGCCCCCGAAAACCGTGGACGCCAACAAAGCGCGTCAGCGTCTGTTTGATGTGATCAGCGCCACGCTGAGCGTGCTGGAGATCCCGGCAAACCGTCTGGTGATGAAAACGCGTGAACGTCAGAAAGGCAAAAGTCAGTATCAAAAGCTGGGCGAGAAGGGCGATTTCTTTGAAGTGCAGGAATTTGATGCCCGCCTACTGGTGAATCTCACCGATTATCTGGATACTGGCCTGTTCCTCGATCACCGTATTGCGCGTCAAATGCTCGGCAAAATGAGCGCAGGTAAAGATTTCCTTAATCTGTTTGCTTACACCGGCACCGCCAGCGTGCACGCCGGTCTGGGCGGAGCGAAAACCACCACCACCGTGGATATGTCGCGTACCTATCTGGAGTGGGCTGAGCGCAACCTGCGTCTGAACGGGTTGACCGGACGTCAGCACCGCCTGATGCACGCGGACTGTTTGAGCTGGCTGCGCGAGAGTGACGAACAGTTCGATTTGATCTTTATCGATCCGCCGACGTTCTCTAACTCTAAGCGTATGGAAGACGATTTCGACGTGCAGCGCGATCACATGATGCTAATGCAGAACCTAAAACGTCTGCTGCGTCGCGGTGGCACCATTATGTTCTCCAACAATAAGCGCGGCTTCAAAATGGATCTCGACGGTTTAGCTCGTCTTGGTCTGCAGGCGCAGGAAATTACCCAAAAAACGCTGTCGCAGGATTTCGCGCGCAACCGTCAAATTCACAACTGCTGGCTGGTTAGCCACGCCGGTAAGGAATAAGTTTTATGTCACTGATCAGTATCCATGGCGCTTACCTCTCATTCAGCGATGCGCCGCTGTTGGATAACACCGAACTGCATATCGAAGAGGGCGAACGCGTCTGTCTGGTTGGCCGTAACGGCGCCGGTAAATCGACGCTGATGAAAATCATCAACGGTGAACAACCGCTGGATGACGGCCGCATCATTTATGAGCAGGATTTGGTGGTAGCGCGTCTGCAACAGGATCCGCCACGCAACATCACCGGTTCTGTCTACGACTTCGTTGCCGAAGGCGTAGCCGAGCAGGCTGAACATCTCAAGGCTTATCACGCTATTTCCCATCTGGTGATGGAAGATCCGAGCGAGAAGAACCTGAACGAGATGGGCCGCCTGCAGACCATTCTGGATCACCAGAACCTGTGGCAGCTGGATAGCCGCATCAATGATGTGCTGCTGCAGATTGGCCTCGATGCCGATACCGAGTTGTCTTCACTCTCCGGCGGCTGGCTGCGTAAAGCGGCATTGGGACGCGCGTTGGTGAGCAACCCGCGTGTGCTGATGCTTGACGAACCGACTAACCACCTCGATATCGAAACCATCGACTGGCTGGAAACTTTTCTCAAGACCTTTAGCGGCAGCATTGTCTTCATTTCGCATGACCGTTCGTTTATCCGCAACATGGCGACGCGCATTGTCGATCTCGACCGCGGCAAGCTGGTTTCCTGGCCGGGCAATTACGATCTGTTCCTGACCGGCAAAGAAGAAGCGTTGCGCGTGGAAGAGATGCAGAACGCAGAATTCGACCGCAAGCTGGCACAGGAAGAAGTGTGGATTCGTCAGGGCATCAAAGCGCGCCGTACGCGTAACGAAGGCCGCGTACGTGCTCTGAAAGCGCTGCGTAACGAACGTTCTGCGCGTCGCGAAGTGATGGGTAAGGCCAATATGCAGGTCGGCGAAGCGGCACGCTCGGGCAAAATTGTGTTTGAGATGGAAGATGTCAATTACAGCGTGGGTGGCAAAACCCTGGTGAAAGACTTCTCAACTCAGGTGCAGCGCGGCGACAAAATCGCCCTGATTGGCCCGAACGGTTGCGGTAAAACGACCTTGCTGCGTTTGATGCTGGACCAGCTAAAAGCCGACAGCGGCCGCGTACATTGTGGCACTAAGCTGGAAATTGCTTACTTCGATCAGCATCGCGCTGAGTTGGATCCGGATCGTACCGTGATGGATAACCTCGCCGAAGGTAAGCAGGAAGTGATGGTAAACGGTAAGCCGCGCCACGTGCTCGGCTATCTGCAGGACTTCCTGTTCCACCCGAAACGTGCCATGACGCCGGTGCGTGCGCTGTCCGGCGGTGAGCGTAATCGCCTGCTGCTGGCGCGTCTGTTCCTTAAGCCAAGCAATCTGCTGATCCTCGATGAACCGACCAACGACCTCGACGTCGAAACGTTGGAGCTGCTGGAAGAGCTGGTGGATGGTTATCAGGGTACCGTGATGCTGGTGAGCCACGATCGTCAATTCGTTGACAACACCGTGACGGAGTGCTGGATTTTTGAAGGCAACGGCGAGATCGGCACCTTTGTCGGCGGCTATCACGATGCACAGCAGCAGCGTGCGGCTTATAAACAAGGTAAAGCCTCTCAGGCGAAATCCGCTGCACCGGCGAAAACCGCAGAGAAAAGTGAAGCCACCAAACGTCCCGCCAGCAAGCTAAGCTATAACCTGGCACGTGAACTGGAACAGCTGCCGCAAAAGCTGGAACAACTGGAAACACGTATCGGTGAATTACAGGCCAAAATGAGCCATCCGGACTTCTTCAGTCAGCCACATGATGAAACCCAGCCGGTATTGGATGCGTTAGCGCACACCGAACAGGAGCTGGAAGTGGCGTTTGAACGTTGGGAAGAGCTGGAAGCGCTGAAAAACGGCGCGTAATCGGAAGGAGTCAGCATGTGTGCAGCGGATCAGGCGCATAAGTGGAGTCTTTGTCCACAGTGTGATTTAACAGTAAAGCTGCCCGCTGTCCCGGTCGGCAGCCGTGCGCGTTGCCCGCGTTGTCACACCACGCTGCTGGCCAACTGGCAGGAGCCGCGTCGACGTCCGACCGGCTACGCCATTTCGGCGTTATTTATGCTGGTGCTGGCCAATCTGTTTCCTTTCATCAATATGCACGTCGCGGGTTTGAGCAGCCAGATATCGCTGCTCGAAATCCCGCAAGTGATGGATCGCGAAGACTATCGTAGCCTCGCGACCCTGTTTCTGCTGTTTGTGCAAGGCATCCCCGCCTTCTGCATGATCACCATTATCCTGCTGGTCAACAATGTCCGCATGCCGCATAACCTGCGGTTGGGTTTAGCGCGCATTCTATTTCAGCTGCGTAGTTGGGGCATGGCCGAAATCTTTATGGCGGGCGTGCTGGTCAGTTTCGTGAAGTTGATGGCTTACGGTGAGATTGGTCTCGGCAGCAGTTTCTGGCCGTGGTGTCTGTTTTGCGTGCTGCATTTGCGCGCGTTTCAGTGTGTCGATCGTCGCTGGGTATGGCAGCGCATTGATCCGATGCCGCCGTTGCCTAAGGTTCCGCAGGCTGGAATCAGCGGCCTTAAGCAAGGTTTGCGCAGCTGTCCTTGCTGTACTGCCATTCTGCCGGCTGCCCAACTTGCTTGCCCACGTTGTGGGGTAAAAGCGCATGCACGCCGCAAGCACAGTTTGCAATGGACGCTGGCGCTGTTGATCACCTCGGTGATGCTCTACATTCCCTCCAATATCATGCCGATCATGGTGACCGAAACGCTCGGTTCGCAATATCCTTCGAACATTATGGCCGGGGTGATTTTGCTGTGGAGCGACGGATCATGGCCGGTGGCTTTGGTGATTTTCATCGCCAGTATTATGGTGCCATCGCTGAAAATGCTGGCGATTGCCTGGCTGTGCTGGCACGGCAGCGGACGCGGTGGGCGCGATGATGAAAAGATGCACGTGGTTTATGAGGTGGTTGAATTCGTTGGCCGCTGGTCAATGATTGATGTGTTTGTAATCGCCGTTCTCTCCGCATTGGTGCGGATGGGAAGGTTGATGAGTGTGTATCCTGCGCCGGGCGCGTTACTGTTTGCCATGGTGGTGATTCTTACCATGTTTGCAGCAATGACCTTTGATCCGCGCCTGCTGTGGGATCGACAACGGGAAACTGAACGTAAGGAGCCGCGTCTTGACGGACAACCATCACGAGACTGCTAAGGTCGACCAGATTAAACGCTGGTCACCGGTGTGGATTGTACCCATCGTTACGCTGTTAATCGGCGGATGGATTCTTTTTTATCACTTTAGCCATCAAGGCCCGGAAGTGACGCTGATTACTGAAAATGCCGAAGGCATTGAAGCCGGTAAAACGACCATCAAAAGCCGCAGCGTAGACGTTGGGGTGGTGGAGAGTGCGGTGCTTACCGATGATCTTCACCATGTCGAAATTACGGCACGCCTGAACTCCGGCATGGAGAAGTTGTTGCAGGGAGACAGCGCTTTCTGGGTGGTAAAACCGCAGATTGGACGCGAGGGCGTTACCGGTCTTGGTACGCTACTTTCGGGCGCCTACATTGAGCTGCAGCCAGGCTCTAAAGGCGTTAAACCAGAGCGTTACCAACTGCTGGATGCTCCGCCGCTGGCACCCCCTGATGCAAAAGGTATTCGCGTCACGCTCGACAGTAAAAAAGCCGGTCAGCTTAATGCGGGCGATCCGGTGCTGTTCCGCGGTTATCGCGTCGGTACGGTAGAAGCCAGCAACTTTGATACCGATAAACGCATGATGACCTATCAACTGTTTGTCGCCGCGCCTTACGATCGCCTAATTACCACTAACGTACGTTTTTGGAAAGACAGCGGTATTGCCGTGGATATGTCGGCTTCCGGTATGCGGGTGGAAATGGGATCGCTCACCACGCTGTTTAGCGGAGGCGTCAGCTTCGATGTGCCGGACGGCGCTGAACTGGGTCGAGCTGCGGAGAACAAAGCGGAATATCATCTGTTCGACGATCAACGCAGCATCCAGGATTCGCTGTATACCAATCACACCGATTTCCTGCTGTTCTTCACCGATTCGATTCGTGGCCTGCAAGTTGGCGCGCCGGTTGAGTTCCGCGGCATTCGTCTGGGTACCGTCTCGCAAGTTCCGTATATGATTCCTGGCGTCAATCAGGCGCTTAATAACGACTATCGCGTGCCGGTGTTAATTCGCATTGAACCCGACCGCTTTGTTAATCGTCTGGGTGGAGATTTCAATCTTGAGCAGCATCTGCAGGAAGGTAAAAAACGCGGTCTGCGTGCCACGCTGAAGACTGGTAGCCTGTTGTCGGGCGCGCTGTTTATCGATCTCGATTTCTACGATAACGCGCCGGCTTATAAAGGTCCGAACGAAGTTGCCGGATTGGAAGTGATTCCAACCGTCAGCGGTGGCCTGGCGCAGATTCAGCAGAAACTGATGGCGGCACTGGATAAGATCAACGGCCTGCCACTCAATCCTGTGCTGAATGAAGCGACCGGAACCTTGAAAGAGAGCCAGCGTACCCTGCAGCAACTGCAGAAAACATTGGATAACCTCAATCAAGTCACGGCGAATCCAGCAATGAAAACCTTGCCTTCAGACATGCAGCAAACCCTGCGCGAACTGAATCGCAGCATGAAAGGGCTTCAACCGGGATCGCCGGCTTACAGCAAGCTGGTGGGCGATATGCAGCGGCTGGATCAGGTGCTACGTGAATTGCAGCCGGTGCTGAAAACGCTGAATAGCAAAAGTAATGCGCTGGTGTTTGAAGCCAAACCGGGCCAGGATCCACAGCCAAAGAGGGCGAAACAGTGAAAAAAGGGCTTATTATCGGTGCGTTGCTGCTGTTAACAGGGTGCAGCAGCACCATTGAAAACACCTATTATCAGCTGCCTGCGGGCAGCAATGTGGCGCGCGTTGAGAGTGCTGGAGGAACTGGCCAACCCATGATTTGGGTCGAGCAGGTAACGGTGCCGGATTATATGGCGGGTAACGGTTTGGTTTATCAGACCAGCGATGTGAAATACGTGATTGCTACCAATAACCTCTGGGCCAGTCCGCTCGACCAACAGCTGCAGCAAACGCTGATCAGTAATCTCAGCAAAGCGCTGCCCGGCCGACTGGTCGCCGGTTCGCCGCTTGGCGAAACTCACGACACGCTTTCAGTCAACGTTACTGGTTTCCAGGGACGTTATGATGGACAAGTGGTGGTGAGTGGCGAGTGGTTGTTGCAGCATCAAGGGCGCCTAATCAAACATGGCTTTAATCTGACACTGCCGCAAACTGAAGATGGCTATGATGCGTTGGTGCGCACTTTGGCTCTCGGTTGGCAGCAAGCAGCGCAACAAATTGCGAATAGTGTCGTTTCGCTAAATTAAGATTTGTTCGAAGCTTATGCTAAGTCCTTGATTTGCTGTAGTGTGATCGCAGTCAAATCAGGGGCTTTTTTTATTGGCTAATCAGCCAGATATACAATCAACTGACAATTCCAGATGTCGAATTGACGTCAAATTCATGACATTGGCGTGAATTTTGCGCATTGACCTTTCTTCTGCGTCGGGTTAGAACATTACTGTGGTTGAACATTATATAGCCACTCTTTCTTTCCACCCAGATTCCACCAGACCTGAAATGAGGGAAACGAGGCATGAAGAGACAGAAGAGAGACCGCCTGGAACGAGCACATTCACGAGGCTATCAAGCCGGTATTACGGGCCGCTCGAAAGAGATATGCCCTTATCAAATGATCGATGCGCGGTCTTACTGGTTGGGAGGTTGGCGTCAAGCCATGGAGGACAGGTCGGCGGTGGCCTAGCATTGCCGGATGTCTATCATTAAGGAAGAAACCTCCGCTGCGTGCGGAGGTTTTCGTTTGGAAGGATTAGAAAGCTGACGTGTCTTTGAACAGACCCACTTTCAAATCAGTCGCGGAGTAAATCAGGTTGCCGTCGACGAACACTTCACCATCTGCCACGCCCATTACTAGCTTGCGGTTAATGACACGCTTGAAGTGAATTTTGTAGGTCACTTTTTTAGCGGTCGGCAGAACTTGTCCAGTGAACTTCACTTCGCCCACGCCCAATGCACGTCCTTTGCCTTCAGCACCTAGCCAGCCGAGGTAGAAACCAACCAGTTGCCACATGGCATCGAGGCCGAGGCAGCCAGGCATTACCGGGTCGCCAATGAAGTGGCAGTCAAAGAACCACAGGTCAGGGCGGATATCCAGTTCGGCTTCTACGAAACCTTTGTCGAATTTACCGCCGTCTTCGGTCATCTTGACCACGCGGTCCATCATCAACATGTTGTTGGATGGAAGCGGCGGTCCATTTTCGCCAAACAGTTCGCCGCGACCCGAGGCAACCAGGTCTTCTTTACTATAGGATTCGCGTTTATCTACCATGTTCTCAATATGCCTTCTTTTAGTGAAGCCCGAATATTAGCGAACAGTTGTACGCTGAGCAATGTTATCAGCTGTGGTTGAACCAGTTGAGCCAACGCAGTGGCCACGGACGCAGGCGTGCTTCCTGCTGATTCAACTGCGTAATACGTTCCTGAATGGTGCTAAGCAGTGATTCGCCGCTTTCACTTTGCCAGGCAATCCCGGTCAGTAGCGGCAGCGCTTCATCTACACTCTCAATGGCCCAGAGATGGAATTGTCCGGCCTTCACCGCTTCCACCACTTCCTGATTCAGACTGAGATGGCGCGCATTACTGGCAGGGAAAATCACACCTTGCTTGCCGGTCAACTCACGGGAATTACAGATGTGGAAGAAACCTTCAATTTTTTCATTCAGGCCACCGACCGGCTGCACGTTACCAAACTGATCGACTGAACCGGTTACCGCAATCTGTTGGTTAACCGGCTGGTTAGCCAACGCACTGATTAGCGCGCACAGTTCAGCCAGCGAGGCGCTGTCGCCATCCACTTCTGAATAGGATTGCTCAAACACCAGCGAGGCGGAGAAGGGCAGCTGCTGCTCCAGTTCCAGTTCAGCAATCAGGTAGGCCTGCATAATCATCATGCCTTTCGCATGAATATTGCCACCCAGTTCGGCTTTACGCTCCACGTCAGTGAACTCGCCATCGCCTGGATGGACCACACAGGTAATACGCGACGGTTCGCCCCACGGACGTGGATGGCCCGGAAACTCAACCACGGAGAGGCCATTGATTTGCCCAACCACTTCGCCTTCCGTTTCAATCATGATCTGATTGAGCAGGATTTCATCACGCATGCGGTCGGCAAGGAAACCTTCACGCCACTGGCGCGCTTCCAGCGCTTCTTTTAACGCTTCACCATTCAGGCTATCGCCATGCAGGGCGGTTTCCTGCAACTGGCGGCGCAGCCAGCGAGGGCACAGTGGCAAGGTGTCCTGATCGCCCGTCATACGCGCCGCTTCCGTAATCAGTACTGGCCAGAAATCCGCTTCTGGCTGTGCTAAACCAGCCTGCTCGGCTTGAGTCAGCGTCCACTGGCACCATGACGTCATGTCATCTTCGTCCAGCACCTGCAGACTCTCTTCGAATTCGCTATACAGTGCCATCTCGTGGACTTCAACATCCAGTTCCTGGAAGGCGGCCAGTGCATCACGATCGCCGCATAACACCAGGCGCAACTGCAGCGGAAGCGGTGGAATAGCCACCGGTAGCGGTTGACGTTCATCCTGCGAATACCAGTCGAAGCGACCTTGTTCGATACACTTGCGCAGGCGCAACCAAAGCAGCGGTTGTGCCAGAAGGGTGTTCACAGCGAGGATCAGCGTGCCGCCATTGGCGCGATGCAGCAAACCAGGTTCAGGTTGCACGCGATCTTTATATTGGCGGACACAACCAAAAAGTTGTTCATACTCAATCCAGTCGGCAAAATGTACACCGCCCTGGCTGGTGAACGGGCGATTGCTATCGCTCGGTGGCAGCAAACTTACGGTATCGCCCATTACATGGTAGTCACCGCCGTATAGCGAAATCTCGTCTGGCTGGAAGCGTTGCGCAGCCTCGGCGATGCAGGCAAGGTAATCGCTGTTTTCCTGACTGCGCAGTAACAGCAGGGGAAAACCTAACGTTTGGTGATGTAAATGCGCCAGCGCATTCAGCAGACGCGGCTGAACCGCGGCAAGGCTATCGCAATCTTCCAGTGAGACATTTGAGAAAATGGATTGGTAGCGGTCGCTATCCGGCTGCAGGGCTTGCCACGTAATTTGAGTGCTGGTCAAAATATTCGCATTAGTCTGTTTTAGGAAAAGCGCGATTATACAGGATTCGACCCGGTTAATCACGGCGGAGTTCTGGCCCGAATTGTGACACCAGCAACATGTTTTTCCTTGCTGCATCCAGGAAAAAAGCTGTTATTCTTAGTTTGTTACGTGATCACGATGAGATTCCGATGAAATACCAGCAACTCGAAAATCTTGAAAGTGGATGGAAGTGGAAATACCTGGTGAAAAAGCATCGGGAGGGTGAACAGATCACTCGTCATCTTGAGCTCAGTGCGGCGCACGCTGCGGTGGATGCGCTATTGTCGATGGAGAATAGTCCGGTTGATGTTAACGAGTGGATCGCGCAGCATATTCATCCCGATCTTGAGAATCGCCTAAAGCAGACGATACGTGCCCGCCGTAAACGACACTTTAATGCTGAGCATCAGCACACGCGCAAGAAATCGATCGATCTGGAATATTTGGTTTGGCAACGTCTGGCGGGATTAGCACAGCGTCGCAGCAGTACGTTGTCAGAAACCATTGTGCAGTTAATTGAAGATGCAGAACGTAAAGAGAAGTACGCCAGCCAGATGTCCACTTTGAAGCAAGATCTGCAGGCAATTCTGGGAAAAGGCAGCTCGGACGGCGAGTAAAACTTCTCGCTGCCACTGATTTTCAGCCATAAAAAAACCCCGCCGAAGCGGGGTTTTTTATTGCGTGATAACTTAAGCCTGTGGCTGAGTTACAACGTCTTTGATACCTTTCACGTCGATTTCAACGCGACGGTCTGGCGCCAGGCAGTCGATCAGGGCATTACGGCCTTTCACGCTGTCACAGGTGTTGCCAGTAACTGGGTTAGATTTGCCCATACCGCGTGCAGAGATCTTGTTGGACGGGATACCTTTAGATACGAGGTAATCGACAACAGACTGAGCGCGTTTCTCAGACAGTTTCTGGTTGTACTGCTCTGAACCGATGCGATCGGTGAAGCCCAGTACTACAACAGAACCGTCTTTCGGATCCATTGAGCTCAGCTGGCTGTACAGCTGATCCAGAGCCTGCTGACCTTCTGGCTTCAGAGTTGCCTTGTTGAAGGTGAACAGAACGTCAGACTTCAGGGTGAAACGCTTGGTTTCAACAACTGGAGCTGGAGCTGGAGCCGGAGCTACAACTGGTGCTGCATCTTCATCCTGACCGAAGCGGTAAGAAACGCCTACGCTCAGCATGCTGTTGTCTGGACGTGCACCAACGGTACCTGCGTCACCGATGTTGTTAACCCACTGATAGTCCAGGCGAGTCGCCCAGTTTTTGGTCAGTGCGTATTCAACACCAACAGCAGCCAGCGGAGAAACGCCGGTGTCGTGGTCGCTGATACGGTTGCCAGTACGGCTGTCGAACTGAGTAGAATCAGCACGCCATACCATACCACCCAGACGGGTGTAGACGTCGAGGTCGTCAGCAATTGGGTAGCTCAGTTTAGCGGCCAGCTGAACGCCTTGTGCTTTGAATGCGCCGTTTACTACGTCGCCTTTGTTAGGCATACGGCCTAACCAGTCATAACCCAGCTCGAAGCCCAGGTACGGGTTAGCCTGATAACCCATGAACGCACCAGCACCCAGCTGAGATTCGTGAGTTGGACCGTCGTTGTTCACGTAATTGTTACCGTAGTAACCAGTATCGTGATACTGAGACCAGCCCAGTTTAGCACCGGTATACCAGGTGTTATCTTTAGGTGCGGCCTGCGCTACGGTAGCGAAGCCAGCCAGTGCCACTGCAATTGCGATAGCTGTCTTTTTCATTTTTGCGCCTCGTTATCATCCAAATAGGCAATGAGCAAAAAGGTTGCTCTTTGTGTTAATCCTTCGCCGGGTCTAAACGCTCGCTTTTGACTCTACCGAAAAAACGGAGGTTATTGAGCACCCTGGCGAGCTAAAGTCTACAACGAGATTGGAAACTTACAAGTATGATGTGACGCCGTGCAGCAAAAAAACAGGGATTTATACACACATTTTAACAAATCGCATGGCAAAATCTTCGCCATCAGAAAAGAAAAAAGCGGCTAAACCATTGTCATAGCTGGCGGGAAAAGAATCAGTGGCTTAGCGGCAACTTATGCAAAAAAAATGCTGAGAAAATTCCTGGAATTTACTTAATGAAACAAATCTGACGGAATTTTTGCGGCTTTGGGTTGTCTGGAGAGGGCATATTGGTGTCCCTGAGGACGCAAAATCAGACCAAGCGCTTCACCTTCGGCCGCTGCTTGTTCCAATTCCAGGCGCTCTTCATCACTCAATTCGTACGGAATCCAGGCTAGAACCACGCTATAATTACCCGTGCGCAATGCTTTCACCATACTTTCTACCGTATTAAAGCGCTCAGATTCAGTGATGTGCATACTCTTTTCTAACGGCAATCCCGACTGCTGCATCCAGCTACGGTTCAGTTTATGAGCTGGCGTTAGCCATAACTGCCAGCGTGATTGTTCGCTCAGCTGTTTTAACACCGGCAGCAGCATAAGTTGCATCATTCCAGGCTGTTCGCTGGAACGCAGTTCAGTGATTCCACCCAGCGAAGGCTTCGCTAAACTTGATGAAGCGTAACGATGAGAACGATCAGCAGGGCCAAAGAAATGAGTACGCATAATTTAATCACTCAGTAATGAACTGTATGAATATACAGTAATGGCTTCCTGGATAAAGATCAACCTCAATTTCTGAAAACGCCTCGCAATTTCTGCACAAGATTCCTTTCACACGCTTTTATTCATTGAACAGCTAAATCGTTTTTCATATCTTCTAAGCAGATGAATCAAAGAGCTTTTATAGGAAATTTCCCGTCCATGGAATGAAATTAAGGGAGAGTTATGAAAAGAAATAACCCGGTAGTTGAACAATCAAAAGCGCAGTTAGCTGCATTAGGAAAAATCGAATCACGAACCCAGTTCGGTGGTTATGCATTGACTGTTGAGAAGGTGATCTTTGCCTACATCAATGAGGATGCGCTCTATTTACGAGCCAGCGAGGCGCTTCACGTCTACAACGCACAGCGTTCACTCGAACCCCTGGTATACCGAAAACGTGGCATGCCGGTGACCTTAAGCTACTTCAAAGTTGATAAGCAATTGTGGCAAGACTCTGAGCGATTACTGCAGTTATCGGCCAGCTCTCTTCGGGCTGCTCAGGATGAAGCCGCGACAAGACTTGTCTCGCTGCGGTTGAAAGATCTGCCCAATCTTAGCCTGCGACTGGAGCTCATGCTGCATAAGGTGGGGATCTGCTCAGTGCGGCTACTTTGTGAAACGGGATCGCGGCAAAGCTGGCTGAAACTGCGAGCGTTGAATAAGCATATTGGGTTGAAAACGCTGCTGGCGCTGGAAGGCGCGATATCAGGACATCACGAAGCAGCACTGCCCAGTGAAATTAGAGAGGAACTCTACGCCTGGTATTTAAAAACGCTCCGCCAGCATGCGGCGGCGGAGCATTTACAGCGTTAGTGATTAACAAGGGTACGGCGCAGCCGGGCAATCTCAGGCATTAATGCGACCAACAATCCCAATTGTTGAATGACAAGGGGTGCGCGTGTATCTGGGCTGGTTTTCATCTCGCTCAGGCGCATCATTAATTTGTGCTGCATATCTGTGGCTTGAGCATCTGTGACACGTTCGATCTGCAGCACATCTTCAATGAAGCAGACCGCATCATCTAGCAAAGTAAGCAGCTTATTATCCGCCAGACGCTCGCGATGCGCTCCTAGCGCAGAGATATAGCTGAGGAAGGAGTGATTCAGGCATAACAGCCGAAACGCATTTTCACGTAGTGGTTGTTGAAGCTTGAGCTCACCACTAATGTTGGACACCACGGAGGCGAGCTCAGCATCGGCATTGTGCGCATCGCGACGCGCCACACGATAATCGAGGCGATTATCTTTACCTTGATGGTATTGCAGCATGATCGCATCCAGATAGCGGCAATTGGCGTCAAGTGTCCGATCGGCCACGGCGGTAATTTTACGAAAGCGCCAATCTGGCCAGACAAACGCAACAGCCAGCCATGCCAGTCCGCAGCCTAGCAAGGTATCGACTACGCGCGGTAACGCTACTTCAAACCCTTCACCCAGTAGGTTAAAGCACAGCAATACCAGCAGGGTGATAAACAAGGTAGCTTGAGCATACTGAATCTGGCGAAAGGCGAAGAACAACACGCCGCTCAACACAATCAGCACCAGTTGGCCTTCGATGGACGGCACCAGCCATAGCACCGGTAAGCCAATAGCGATACCGGCGAGTGTACCGCCGATACGCAATGCCAGGCGCCGTCGGGTCGCGTTGTAGTTAGGTTGGCAGACAAACAGGCTGGTGAGCAATATCCAGTAGCCGCGATCAACACCGGTGATTTGAATAAAGGCATAGCCGACACAAAGCACCAGTGACATGCGCACCGCATGGCGAAACAGCGCGGAATGCGGACTGAGATGACGACTTAGTCGCAAGCGGATATCGGCCCAGCCGCTGAGTCCTTCACGTGAAAGATGGTTATCACTTTGCGGTGAAGGCTCCGCCAGCATCTGCTCCGACTCAATGGATGCCAGTTGCGCATCAATAGCCCGCAGATTACGCAGCAGCCAAAACAGCGCGTGGATGTGCGGATCCTGTGGCTCATTTTGCTGCAGCCGTTGCAGCGCGGTTTCCAGTCGTTCGAAGGTGCGTTCAAAATGGCTGTCGTGATGCCATGGCTGACGCAGCAGAATGGTTTCTGCCAGTTGACGACAGGCCCGCGCCTGCATATTCATTAAACGCTGGAAACGGAATAGCACTTCATTGTAACGCCAGTTATCGCGCAGCAGATGGTATTGCAGATGCGAGGAGCTGGCACGTTCATGAATATCCTGCGCGACAAAATAGTAGTGCAGGCTGCGGCGGGTGCTGCGTGAACCACGGTCGCCGCGTAGCCGACTCTGAATGGTGCTTTTGGTGAGGTTAAGCTGTGCCACCAATTGGCTATTGACCATCGCGGTGGCGACTAAAGTGGCATCATCATGCTCACCGCCATCGGGATCGAACAGGTTAGCTTTAGCTTCCAGATAACGCGCCAGCTGTGAAAAGCTACCCGCCAGTTGTTCCTGTACCGGACGTACTGGGAACATTAAATGGCCGATGAAGGTTAACAGGTTGTACCAAAGGGCCCCAATCAATAGCAGCGACGGTTGCATCCACCATTGCGGGAATAAGCCAATTCCCAACATGGTGTAAACCGCAATTAACAGAGCGCCGAAGGCGATGGTGGCATAACGCTGCCCCAGCGCACCGAGCAAAATGAAGCCCCAGCTGGAGAGTGCTAAACCCAAACCGAACGCCCAGGGATGCGGAAACAGCAACTCCACCGAAACGGAGGCGATGCAGAAACACACTAATGTGATGACAAGATTGCGTACGCGCCCAACCCAGCGATCGTCGAGGTCGGCCAGCGCCGCAGCAACCACGCCAAGGGTCAGCGGGATCGTCCACTCGATTTGGTGTAGCCACCACGGCACTGCCGCGCATCCTGTCAAAGCAAAGAAGATGCGCAGCAAATAGCGCAAGCTGCTGTTAAACAGATAACGTCGCCAGCCTGGCAAAGCGTCATGCATCATTGAACGGCCTCAGTAACGGCGACGCGCATTGGCTTCACGCGCGGCCTGAGCTTCTTCAACGGATACCACGCGACGGCCTACTGGCCACAGCGCAATGGCAGCGATTTTGAAGTTAGCGATGCCAACCGGAATGCCGATGATGGTCAGACATTGCACAATACCTGCTGAGATGTGGGCCAGACACAGCCACCAGCCAAACAGCAGCAGCCAAAAGATATTCAGGAAAGTGCCGCCGGTATTCATCACGTGGCTTTTGTTGTCTGGACGCAGCACATCAACATGTACCGCTTCATTGCCGAACGGCAGCAGCGATAATTTGGTGATTTCCCAGCAGGAGCGCGTCAGCGGCAGCGTAAAAATCAGCACAATGCTGACTAATGTGGCAAACAGCCAGCTCAGCGTGGTGAAAAAACCACCGAGAATGAAATTCAGAATATTTAAAACGGTACGCATAACGCGATTTTCCTTTTGCAATCCGCAATATGTGGCGCCAAGTTTAGCCTGTTTTAAGGCTGGAGCGCCAAGAGTCTGACAGGTAAACTGCGCGATAATCGAATTCCTCATGACGGTGCGGACATGGAACTGAAAGCAACATCAATGGGTAAACGTCTGGCACAGCATCCCTATAACCGGGTTCGCCTGTTGGCGGCTGGCGTAGAAGTCAGCGGCGATCGCCATGAATATCTCATCCCGTTCAATCAGCTGCTCAACATTGCCTGCAAACGCGGCATGGTGTGGGGCGAGCTGGAATTTTTGCTGCCAGAAGAAAAAGTCGTGCGCCTGCATGGAACTGAATGGCAGGAAACTCAGCGTTTTTTCCACTACTTACAACATGCCTGGCAGCAGTGGAGCCAGGAGATGAGCGAGGTAAGCGCTGAGGTGCTGGTGGCGTTGGAACAGGAAATCCTCGCCTTTACGGAGCAGGACCGCTGGCTAAAACGCAGTGAGCTCAGCGCGGTGAAAGAGAGCATTAGCCGTCAGTTCTCCGCCTTACCATTACCTCTCGAACGGATTGCCGAGTTCGATAACTGCCGTGAACGTTGGGCGTTCTGCCAACAATGGCTGGAGCAAGGTGAAACGGCCATCCGCCAACGCAATCGCGCATGGACCAGCAAGATCCTCAAGGATTATCAGGAATTTTTCTCCACGATCGAAACCACGCCGCTCAATCCATCGCAATGTGAAGCGGTGGTCAACGGCGAAGATGCGCTGCTGGTGCTGGCGGGGGCGGGCAGCGGCAAAACCTCGGTGCTGGTGGCACGTGCAGGCTGGCTGCTGAAGCGCAAGCTGGGACAACCGGATCAAATTCTGCTGCTGGCGTTTGGACGTCAGGCGGCGGAAGAGATGAATGAACGCATTCAAACTCGCCTTGGCGAAAGCGCCATTCAGGCGCGTACTTTCCATGCGCTGGCGCTGCACATCATCCGCGAAGGCAGCAATAAACAACCGGTGATCAGTAAACTGGAGAGCGACAGCAAAGCGCGTCGACAGTTGCTGATTGAGACCTGGCGTGAGCAGTGCAATAGCAAGAAGGCGCAGGCCAGCGGCTGGCGCCAGTGGTTGCAGGACGAGTTGGAGTGGGAAATCCCCGAAGGCCCATTCTGGCAAGATGACAAACTGGCGCAGCGTATCGCCTCGCGTATGGAGCGTTGGCTCGGATTAATGCGCATGCACGGCGGCGCGCAGGCGGCAATGATCGCGGATGTGGCGGAAGAGCAGCGCGACAATTTCAGCAAGCGCGTCAAGCTGATGGCACCGCTGCTAAAAGCGTGGAAAAGCGCGCTGAAAGAGGAGGGCGCGGTCGATTTTTCCGGGCTGATTCATCAGGCGATTGCCATTCTGGATAAAGGGCGTTTTATCAGCCCGTGGAAACATATTCTGGTCGATGAATTCCAGGATATCTCACCGCAGCGCGCCGCACTGCTGACGGCACTGCGTCAGCAAAATAAGCGTACCAGCCTCTACGCAGTAGGCGATGACTGGCAGGCGATCTATCGCTTTAGCGGGGCCGAGATGAGTCTGACCACCGCGTTCCATCACTATTTTGGCGATGGCGACCGTTGTGTGCTGGATACCACTTATCGCTTTAACGATCGCATTGGTGAGATTGCCAATCGTTTTGTGCAACAAAACCCGCATCAACTGCGCAAACCGCTTAATAGTCTGAGCAAAGGTAATAAGAAATCGGTGACGTTGCTGCCGCACGAGCAGCTGGAGCCGCTATTGGATAAATTAAGTGGCTATGCCAAATCAGATGAGCGTGTGCTACTGCTGGCGCGCTATCACCATTTGCGTCCCACTGTGCTGGATAAAGCCAAAACGCGCTGGCCGAAACTGCAACTGGATTTCATGACCATTCACGCCAGTAAAGGTCAGCAGGCAGATTTTGTCATTGTGCTGGGCCTGCATCAGGGACGCGACGGCTTCCCAGCAGAAGCGCGTGAATCGATCATGGAACAGGGTTTGTTGCCGCAGCCGGAAGATTTCCCGGATGCGGAGGAGCGACGTTTGGCGTATGTAGCAATGACGCGTGCACGCCAACAGGTGTGGCTGATGTTCGATAAAGATCGGCCTTCGGTTTTTGTCGAACACTTCCGCGAGCTGGGTGTACCGCAAAGCCGCAAGGCCTGATGATTACGATTTCAGGCGATCGGCGAGGTAACGCTGATAGTCTGGAATCTGGATCTCAATCTGCTCGGCAAACTTCGGTGACTGGATAATAAAATCTGCGGTGGTGCGATTATTGGCCACCGGGATGTTCCACACCGTTGCCAGGCGCAGCAACGCTTTCACATCCGGATCGTGCGGCACAGCGTTCAACGGATCCCAGAAGAAAATCAACACATCAATTTTGCCTTCCGAAATCAACGCACCAACCTGCTGATCGCCACCCATCGGCCCGCTCAGCATGGCGTTAACATCCAAACCGGTATGACGATTTATCAGGTTACCGGTCGTACCGGTGGCGTACAGCACATGAGTTTGCAAGGTACTTTGGTTAATTTGCACCCACTCCAGCAGCGAGGCTTTACAGTGGTCATGTGCAACGAGGGCGATATGTTTTTGAACCTGAAGGGTACGAACGGTCTGCTCCATAGGGCTTCCTGTTTCTTCTCATGCATTATTTGTTAATGCAGGAGTTTACCCCTGGCGTTTCATTACTATCAACTTGCGCGTAAGGTTTTCATCCAGCTAATAAAACGCAAACGGGTTGCAGCATCAAAACGCTTGAACCAGCCTTGCAAAGCGGGTAGATCGCTGACGTCTTGCCAGGCGTAATCGAGATTCAGCTGTGCCTCATTAGCACTGAGCGAATGGAGGGCAAAGCGTGGCACCGAAGCCGCGTGCGCATCGCGATTGTAATTCACCATCGCTTTTTCAAAATCGTTATCACTTGCCCGCGGCAGGTGGTCGCGCAAGCTAGTAATTTCGATGCCTCGCTCATCAATTAGTTGAAAGTTCAAGGTTTTATCAAAAGCGTTGCGCTCACGACGGTTATTTAAGGCAGGTAAGCGGATAGCAACAGAATGGGCGTTGGCATTAAAAGTGACAATCATGGGCACCGACTGAAAATGCGTGGCATCGGCAGCCGGTTTTTCTACACGGAAGAGAAACTGATGCTGTCCACGTTCCAGCTCAAGACTTCCAGCGCCTTTCAATAACGAGCCGGAAATTTTGCGACCGTCTAACACCAACAATTCGATCTCGGGATCGAGCTTAAGCGTAATGGCATGACAGGATGCTGATACGAGCAACATGAGTAAACCCGTAGCAGTAAAGGACAGCTTCATTGCAACTCCCGGCAAAAGGGGGGTAATCGAATATGTGTAGCAAAGTATTACATTATGGCAGTAAATTTACATTTTTACATATTTATTCGTGCGGCTGCGCAAACTTCTGGTGCGCAGCATTAGCAGCGTAAAGTGCAATGCCAACTACACTTAGGCGAATGAACCAGGAGAAAAAAGATGAATGATCAAACAATTCGCGATGTGCTCACCAAAACTAAACGTATCGCATTAGTAGGCGCCAGCGATCGCCCCGACCGACCAAGCTATGGCGTAATGAAATATTTGCTCGATCAGGGCTACGAGGTGATTCCGGTCAGTCCGAAACTGGCTGGTCAGCAGCTTCTGGGCCAAACGGCTTATGCCACGCTGGCAGATGTTCCGGGAAAAGTGGATATGGTAGATGTGTTTCGCAATGCCGAAGCGGCATGGGGCGTGGCGCAGGAAGCGATCGCCATTGGTGCGGATACCTTGTGGCTACAGCTGGGTGTGATTAATGAGCAGGCTGCAGTGTTAGCGCAGGACGCGGGTATGACGGTGATCATGGATCGTTGTCCGAAAATTGAAATTCCGCGCTTGGGAATAACGCACTAAAAGTAACGGCGACCTGAGTCGCCGTTTTGATTAATGGCGCAGGCTGGGTGCCTGCAGCTGCTGCCGAATTGAAGCGGCCAGCTCATCCATGGAAGGTTGTTCAGGATGTTCGAACGAGGTTTCACCTGCCAGCTGAACCTCAGCCACGTAAGTGTGCACCTGATCGCCTTCTTCATCTTCCATCACCACGTGATACCAAGGCGCGGCGCGTAATGTTTCGCTAGAGGCGACATCATCCACCTCTGGCTCATCTAGCGAAAACTCCGGATCAACATCCACAATAACGCCGAGCACCCCGGAGAGACGGTGTCGGACCTGCTGTCCAATTCCAAATTTAGTCGTAATCATTGTGACCTCCCAAAAGACTGCCCTATCACCAATATGGAGGCAGGGACAGCGTTTTCAAGTCACAGCACGCGGCAGGCAAAACCTTTCAGATAAAGCCCTTCAGGATAGCTGGCAATCACTGGATGGTCGGCTGCCTGACGGAACTGCTCTATAAATTGTACATCACGACCGGCATCAACGGCGGCGTCAGCGATGATTTTCTGGAACAAATCGGTTGGCATCAAGCCGGAACAAGAGAAGGTGAGCAAGACGCCGCCGGGATTCAACAGCTGGATCGCCAGCATGTTGATATCTTTATAACCGCGGCACGCACCCATCAGTTGGTTCTTATTCTCGACGAATTTCGGCGGGTCCATCACGATCACGTCGAACTTCTCACCGCTGTCGCGATAGCGGCGCAGCAGTTTAAATACATCGTCGCGTACAAACTGCGCGCGCGACACATCGAGGCCATTCAGCTCAACGTTTTGTTTTGCCACATCGAGCGCATCCTGCGAGGTGTCGACGCTGATCACTTCACGGCAGCCGCCCATCAATGCTGAAACCGCAAAACCACCGGTATAAGAGAAGCAATTCAGTACGCGGGCGTTCTCTGCGTAGCGACGTGTCGCCAGGCGGCTGTCACGCTGATCAAGGTAATAACCGGTTTTATGACCGCCCTGAATATCCACCAACAGCTTCATGCCGTGCTCAGTGATAGGCAGCAGCGGCGGCGGCAGTTCACCTGAAACCGGACCTTGCGCCAGTTCCAGTCCCTCTTTTTTACGCACCGCGACGTCTGAACGATCGTAAATAGCGCAGTCAGGGAAGCACTGTTGTAAAGCCGAGACGATGGCTGGACGCTGATACTCTGCGCCCGCTGACAACAGTTGCAGCACGAGGAAGTCACCGAAGCGATCGATGGTGACGCCCGGCATGCCATCGGACTCACCGGCGATCAGACGATAGCTATCCAACCCATCGCGTTTTGCCAGCCAGTCGCGCCATAGCTGTGCTTGCTCAAAGCGGCGAACGAAGAAGGTGATGTCGATTGACTCATCCTGCTGCCAGCTCCAGACGCGTGCGCGAATTTGTGATTGCGGAGAGTACGCGGCACGAGCCAGCCATTTGCCATTGCTGTCGCAGACATCAATGGTCTCACCAGACTGGGCTTTACCTTCCATACGTGCAACGGCACCTGAGAACACCCACGGATGGCGGCGGAGCAGGGATTTTTCACGTCCCTTTGCGAGAATCAATCGAACGGTCATAGTTTGCTATGCTTACCTGAAAAAATGAGGCGCCATTTTCCGGCGGATGGCCGCAAATTGCAACGCACAGTGATGGGAGAACGTAATGGCAACCACTTGCTGCAAAATCTGGGTGCACGGCATGGTGCAGGGCGTGGGATTCCGTTATCACACGCAAACTCAGGCCAGAGCATTGAATATCAACGGCTATGCGCACAATTTAGCGGATGGCAGCGTTGAAGTGCTGGCGTCCGGTGATGCGCAACAGGTCGATGAATTAATCAGCTGGTTAAAAGCGGGTGGACCGCGCAGCGCGCGCGTCGACAAAGTGCTGGTGGAACCGCATCAGCCGGCGGAGCTTCCCACCCGGTTTACCACAGGCTGATTACAGGCATTTAGCCGGTTTTGGCAAACCCGCAATTTTAGTCGCCTGTTTTGCTGGACCTTCAGGAAACAGGCGGAATAGGTAGCGGCTGTTGCCTTTCTCCTCGCCATATTTTTGCGCCATGGCTTTTACCAGCATGCGTACCGCCGGTGAGGTATTAAATTCCTGATAAAACGCCCGGACAAAGTGCACCACTTCCCAGTGAGCTTCACTCATTACGATCGCTTCCTGCTCCGCGATGGCGACAGCCAGCGGCTCGCTCCAGTCCGCGCTATTTTTTAAATAGCCTTCCGCATCGGTGGCAATCTCTTTACCGGCAAAAATCACAGTTCTTCCTCATCACGTTAATCGGCACATTGTAAATTCGCCCGGCCATAAAAAGCAAAAACCCTGCCGAAGCAGGGTTTGAAAGACTATTGCGAACAACTTAATCGCGGTTAGCGAAGCCCAGCAGGCTGAGCAGGCTAACAAAGATGTTATACAGCGAAACATACAGGCTTACGGTGGCGCGAATGTAGTTAGTTTCGCCGCCGTGAATGATGTTGCTGGTTTCCCACAGGATGGCACCGGCAGAGAACAGGATAAACAGAGCGCTGATCGCCAGATGCAGCGCAGGCAGTTGCAGGAAGATGTTAGCAACAACCGCTACCAGCAACACCACGAAGCCCGCCATCATCATGCCGCTCAGGAATGACATATCGCGACGCGTGGTCAGCACATATGCCGAGCAACCAAAGAACACCAACGCGGTACCGCCCAGCGCCATGGCAATCACATCACCCATGCCTGCGGTCAGGAACGAGCTGAGGATTGGGCCAAGGCAATAACCGAGGAAACCGGTAAAGGCGAAGGCAGCCAGAATACCTGCCGGGCTGTTAGCCAGTTTATGCGTCAGGAACATCAAACCATAAAAGCCAACCAGCATCAGAATCAGGCCCGGCGAAGGCAAGGCAAACACGGTGCTGAGTGTGGCGGTGACCGCCGAGAAGGCTAGCGTAAAGCCAAGTAACAGATAAGTATTGCGCAGCACCTTGTGGGTGCTGACTAACGATTGCTGCGACGAGCTAAAAATTCTTTCCATCATGCGCTCCTTAAAGAGAGAAACACCAAATATGGCACGAGGATACGCAGCGTCTGAAAGACAGAAAAGGCGTTTTACCCATCTTTACGCGATAAATTGCTGTTTCGCTGAGCAGAATGGCGAATTTGACGCCGAAAAAATAAAATTTGGCTGTTTTTCAGCCGAACGATTCAATGCAGGCTTTACATCGTTCGGGGGGATGTTTATAGTGCGCCTCATTGCGGAGGGGTGGCCGAGTGGCTTAAGGCAACGGTCTTGAAAACCGTCGATGGGAAACCATCCGAGAGTTCGAATCTCTCCTCCTCCGCCATTCACTCTTGCAGAGTGACGCAACACAAAATCCCCGGAGGGATGGCCGAGTGGCTTAAGGCAACGGTCTTGAAAACCGTCGATGGGAAACCATCCCAGAGTTCGAATCTCTGTTCCTCCGCCATATTAAAGAAGCCCGCAGCAATGCGGGCTTTTTGCTTTCCAGCATTCACAGATTCCGAAAAACATCGCGTTGCTTTTCAATCTGCTGCCGTTACCCGACGGCACGCGCGTTTACTGCTATATTCCATTCACGGTTTTTGCAAACATCTGGCGATTTTCCGATGCAAGCTGGGTTACACTGTGCGGTAATCCGCTCTTTGGCGTGCTAATCGCTTGAAAGCCAGAGTGTTTCACTGATGAATTATGGAATAGGCACAATGATCAAGAAACTGAGTCTTTGCGCGTTGTCAGTCATCGCTGCGCTCCCGATGGGCATGTCCGCGTACGCGGCGGATGGAGATATGCAACTCCAGCAGGTGCTAATGTTAAGTCGGCATAACCTGCGTGCGCCGTTAGCCAATAATGGTAGCGTGCTGGAGCAATCCACCAAAAAAAGCTGGCCGCAGTGGGATGTCGCGGGTGGCGAGCTGACCACCAAAGGTGGCGTGCTGGAAGTCTACATGGGTAACTACACCCGTCAGTGGCTGGCACAGCAGGGGCTGGTGCAAAACGGCACCTGCCCGGACAGCAGCAATATCTTCGTTTATGCCAACAGCCTGCAGCGCACCGTCGCTACCGCGCAGTACTTTATCACTGGCGCCTTCCCGGGCTGCGATATCGCGGTAACCCATCAGGATGCGATGGGTACCATGGATCCTATCTTTAATCCGGTTGTTACCGACGGCAGCGATGAGTTCAACAAAAAAGCGCTGGCTGCCATGACCGCTGCCAATGAAAAACTGGCGTTAAAGCCGGCCTTCCAGCATCTGGAAAAAATTGTTGATTACAAATCTGCTCCTGCCTGTAACGGCAAAAAACAGTGTGATCTGAGCAGCGGCGACAACACGTTCAGCGCAGATAACGGCAAAGAGCCGAACGTCAGCGGCCCGCTGAAGATTGGCAACTCGCTGGTGGATGCGTTCACGCTGCAATATTACGAAGGTTTCCCGGCCGATCAGGTGGCGTGGGGCCAGATCAAAACGCCTGAGCAGTGGAAAGAGTTGGCGTCGATCAAAAATGGTTATCAGGATGCGTTGTTCGCCTCGCCTGAAGTGGCGCGCGAAGTGGCCGCACCGCTGGTGGATTATATCCGCAGCCAGTTAGTCGATCAGGATAAAGCCAACGCGCCGAAAGTGACGTTGATGGTCGGTCATGACTCCAATATCGCCTCCTTGCTCAGTGCGCTGCAGGTGAAGCCTTATGAGCTGCCAGGCAATGATGAGAAAACGCCCATTGGCGGCCAGGTAGTATTTGAACGCTGGCACGATGTGAAGAACAACAAAGATCTGCTGAAAATTGAGTACGTTTATCAAACCGCCGATCAGCTGCGCGATGCCGATGTGCTGAGCCTGAAAAATCCGCCGAAACGCGTCACGCTGCAGCTGGCGGGTTGTGAAACAGATGCCAACGGCTACTGCAGCTGGGATCAGTTCACTGGCGCGTTGAATGGCGCTCTGCAAGGTACGCCATTGCAGCCTGCAGCTGCAGCTGCACCGGCTCCGACAGAACAGCCAGCCGCTGCAGCACCTGCTGCCGATGATGCTAAGCAGAAAGCCGATCAGGCCGCTGCAGACAAAGCGGTTGCAGACAAAGTCGCAGCGGATAAAGCCGCAGCGCAGAAAGCGTCTGATGCGAAAGCCGCCGAAGAGAAAGTGAAAGCGGATAAAGCGGCAGCGCAGAAAGCCGCTGACGAGAAAGCCAAAGCGGAGAAAACCACTGCTCAGAAAGCAGCGGATGACAAAGCCAAGGCCGATGCGGCAGCCGCGCAGAAAGCGCAAGCGGATGCGACGCCAGCAGAACCGGCTAAACCGGCGACCAGCAATTAAGATTGACGCCAAAAGAAAAACCCCGCCGCGGCGGGGTTTTTTGTATCTGGTTACCGTTAACCGGCGACCACCACCAGTTTTTGGTTGGCAAACTCTTTAATACCCAAATCCGACAGTTCACGTCCGTAACCGGATCGCTTCACGCCACCAAACGGCAGCTCTGCGGAGGTATCGCTCTGCGAATTGATGAATACCATGCCAGTTTCAATTTGCGATGCCATCTTACGACCACGTGCAATATCTTTGGTCCAGACTGAACCGCCAAGGCCATAGTTCGAGTCATTCGCCAGCGCGACGGCTGCACGATCGTCGGCCACCACATACACTTGCGCCACCGGACCAAAGAACTCTTGATAGTAAGCCGGGTTATCCGGCGTCAGACCGGTGAGCACCGTTGGCTGGTAATAGCAGCCGACGCCTTCAATCGCACGACCGCCAAACTCCAGGCGTGCGCCGTGCTTAACCGCATCATCAACCTGCTTCACTAAACGATCGCGTGCATCTTTAGAAGATAGCGGACCCAGCGTGGTTTTCTCATCCAGCGGATCGCCCGGCGTGGCCGATTGCAGTGCCGCGCTGAATTTCGCCATAAAGGTATCGGCGATTTTTTCATGCAGAATAAAGCGTTTGGCCGCAGTACAGACCTGGCCGCAGTTGCTGAGGCGGCCCTGAGCGCCCTGGCGAACCGCTTCATCAATATCGGCATCGTCCAGCACCACGAATACATCATTACCGCCCAATTCCAGCGTTGATTTCTTCAGATGTTTGCCAGCTTGCTCTGCTACCGCGCTACCGGCACGTTCGGAACCGGTCAGCGCCACGCCCTGCACCCGTGAGTCGGCAATCAAATCCGCAACCTGATCGGTGGAGATAAACAGATTGGTCCACGCACCTTTTGGCGCGCCAGCTTCTGCCACCAATTTTTCAAACACGTCTGCACAGTGCGGCACGATATTGGCATGTTTCGCCAGTACCGGATTGCCAAGCGCCAGGTTTGGCGCCAATACGCGCATCAGCTGGTAGTAGGGGAAGTTCCACGGTTCAACCGCGACGATCACACCAATCGGATGATACTCAAGCCAGGCGTCGCCCACTTCGCTGGCATAAGGTTGCGGCTGCAAAAAGGTGGCAGCATGTTCAGCGTAATAGCGGGCAATCTGCGAACAAATTTTCACTTCACCACGGCTTTGCCCAATCAGCTTGCCCATCTCTTTACTGGCGATAGTTGCCAGCTCTTCGGCACGTTGGTCGATCAAATCGGCTAAACGATGCAACACCTGTAGACGTGGCTGAATATCGCCTTTGCTCCAGCTGGAGTGATAAAGCTCATCCGCGGTTTTCAGCGCCTGTTGCGCATAAGCGTCATCGTGTTCGTCCCACGCTTTGAGCAGTTGGTTGTTGGCCGGATTGATACTTTGATAGGTTGACATATAAGGCTCCCTGAAAATCTAAAAGATAGCGAAGGCGGGACACGGCCCGCCTGCAATTCAAACGTTTTTGCGCTCAACGGTTTTGTCGTCCCAGGTCAGAACGTCCTGGTCGGTCTTTTTGAAAGCGCGAATCAGCACTTCATCACTGCCTTGCTGACTCCAAATCTGCTCTGCTAGACGTTCGTCGTAGTTGGCTACCTCAAAAATGGCTTCAGCAATTTCGCGCGATGTATGGCGCAGTGAAGCCCATTCGCCCACGTGATGCTCTTTCGACTGTTCTGTTGTCATAAAGGTCTCCTGTTGTGGATTTTATCCTTGCAGCTTTACCGCCAGTCCGGCGACGTGTTGGCCCTGATAACGGGCTATATCCAGTTCTTCCGCCGAGGGTTGACGCGATCCATCTCCGCCAGCCAGCGTGGTTGCGCCATAAGGCGTGCCGCCGCGCACATGCGAGATGTCGAAAAGTTCTTTGGTGCCGTAGCCGATGGGAACAATTACCATGCCGTGGTGGGCGAGAGTGGTCCAGACAGAGGTGATGGTTTGTTCCTGACCGCCGCCGGTACCGGTTGAAGCAAAAACGCTGGCGATTTTGCCGTACAGCGCGCCCGAGGCCCACAGTCCGCCGGTGCGATCCCAGAAGTTACGCATCTGGCCGGCCATATTGCCAAAACGGGTCGGGGTGCCGACGATAATGGCATCGTACTGCGGCAAATCCTCCGGTTTAGCCTCAGGCGCCGCCTGATTCACTTTGCCGCCAACCTGGGCGAAACGCTCCGCATCCATGCTTTCCGGCACGCGCAAAATGGTGACTTCTGCGCCACTTACGCTCTTTGCACCTTCGGCCACGGCCTGCGCCATGGTTTCAATATGTCCGTACATCGAATAGTAGAGCACCAAAATCTTTGCCATAGTTTTCATCCTGCTGGAGGTGATGAGTAATCAGAAGTATAGAAGAGCCTGCGCAGGCTGCTGTACAGAGCTTGAGCAGGTGCTAATAATTGGCGGATAACTCGTTGTAACGCGGCGGTAAATTTGGGTTTTTGCAGCTAAATGAGTGAATTATCTGTTTCAAAATATGAACAGCAGGCGGGGTTATCGGTGGGTTGTCTATTCTTTAAGCAGGTGAGCGGAACATCCGCCACCCTGCTTTTCACAGTTGCAACGTGATGAGTCCTCAAACTGGACGCTCAATCTCTGGAGGAAATGATGGCACAACATCGTGGAGGTTCCGGCAATTTCGCAGAAGACCGTGAAAGAGCTGCAGAAGCGGGCCGCAAAGGCGGTAAAAACAGCGGCGGTAATTTCAGAAACGACCCACAGCGCGCTTCTGAAGCCGGTGAAAAAGGGGGACGCAGCCGCGCTAAAAAATAGTGCTCCTGCCCATTCATCCCCGGCCGCCGGGTTCGCCCGGCGGTAACAAGCATTGCAATTTCCCTTATCTCTGCGCAAACTGACCGCCAATTGACTATTTTGGTGCGTTATGTCCGCTTCATCTTCCCGTCTCAGCCTGCGAATTTCACGTCAGGAACTGGTACTCATTTTCATTACCATGGTCTGGGGTGGCACCTTTTTGGTGGTGCATCGGGCGATGGCCCATTCCGGCCCGTTTTTCTTCGTTGGGCTGCGTTTTGCTACGGCTTCACTACTGCTGGCGTTTTTCTTTCGTCGCTATCTTAAACAGGTAACCTGGCTGGAAATCAAAGCTGGCGCGCTGATTGGTTTGTCGATCGCTGGCGGCTACGGCTTGCAGACCTGGGGCATGCAGACCATTTCCAGCAGTCAGTCGGCGTTTCTCACCGCGCTGTATGTGCCGGTGGTGCCGTTATTGCAATGGGTGTTCCTGCGGCGTCCGCCGGGATTAATGGCGTGGCTGGGTATTCTGCTGGCATTTACCGGCTTAGTGCTGGTGGCGGGTCCACAGGATGGCAGTTTGACGCTGAATGCCGGCGAAATCGCCACCTTACTCAGTACGCTGGCGATTGCGGCGGAGATCATCCTGATTAGCCGCTATGCCGGGCAAGTCGATGTGCGCCGTGTGACGCTGATTCAGCTGATGGTCGCATCCGCCTGTGCCTTTGTCTTGATGGTCCCGAATGGCGAATCGATTCCTGCCATGTCCACGCCACTGCTGCTCAGCGCGCTGGGTTTAGGTGCGGCCAGTGCATTAATCCAGGTGACGATGAACTGGGCGCAACGTAGCGTATCGCCAACGCGTGCCACGGTAATCTATGCCGGTGAACCGGTTTGGGCGGGCGTAGTAGGGCGTATCGCGGGGGAACGTTTGCCTGCCGCTGCGCTGTTGGGCGCGGCACTGATTGTGTGCGGGGTCATCGTTAGCGAGCTGCGTATTCGCCGTAAGAAAGCGGTGCCCGATGAGGCACCGCTCGAACCTTAAGGATGTTGCCGTGCCGCCTGGTTCACCCGTGCGGCACCGCGTCGTTGCAGAATGGCGTTGAGGATGATGGCACCAAAGGTCGCGGTGCCAATACCGCCAATTGTGAAGCTACCAATCTTCAGCGCAAAATCACCGGCACCGAGCACCAGCGTGGTCGCCACCATGATCAGATTACCGTTCTGATTGAAGTCCACATGGTTCTGCACCCAAATACGTGCCCCTGCCACCGCAATCAAACCAAACACCACAATCGATGCACCGCCAATCACCGGGCCGGGAATGGTGTGGATCAGCGCGCCAAATTTTGGTGAGAAGCCGAGCACCAGTGCAATGACCGCCGCCGCGACGAATGCTAAGGTCGAATAGACTTTCGTCACCGCCATCACGCCGATATTTTCTGCATAGGTGGTTACACCGCTGCCGCCCATCGAGCCGGATAGCATGGTTGCTAATCCATCGCCGACGAATGCGCGGCCCATCCACGGATCGAGGTTGCGTCCGGTCATACCCGCCACCGCTTTAATATGACCGAGGTTTTCCGCCACCAGAATGATCGCCACCGGTGCAATCATCACGATGGCCTGCATATCAAAGATCGGCGCGGTGGTGTGCGGCAGACCAAACCACGGCGCATTGGCAAGACCGCTGAAATCCACCGGCTTGCCAAAGCCCATCACGTTGGTCAGCAAGGCGTAGATTGCCCATGCCACAATCAGCCCGACCAGGATCAGCAGCCGCTGAATCATCCCGCGGGTAAATACTGCCACCAGGCCGATGCACAACACCGTCATCACCGCCATCCAGCTGTCGAACATCGAGCCGGAGACGCCGTGCACGGCTATCGGGGCCAGGTTCAGACCAATCGCCATCACCACCGCACCCGTCACCACTGGCGGCATCAGGCGCTCGATCCAGCCGGTGCCGACTTTCATCACCACCAGACCAATCAGCGTATAGAGCGCACCGCAGGCGATCACGCCGCCGAGCGCCAGCGCCAGATTAGGATTAAGTCCCTGGCCGTTAAAGCCGGTTACCGCAATAATCACGCCCACAAACGCCGCGCTGGAGCCGAGATAGCTGGGCACGCGTCCGCCGGTGACGACAAAAAACAGCAGCGTACCGATGCCGGAAACCAGAATCGCCAGATTGGGGTCCAGTCCCATCAGCAACGGCATCAATACCGTTGCGCCAAACATTGCCACAGCATGCTGCAGGCCAAGGACGACCGTCTGCGCAAACGGCAGCGTTTCATCCGGCGCAATCAGCCCATCATCGGTCAAGGCTGACTTTTTCTGCCAGCGGGGGAACCAGGAACTCGCCATCGTCATCTCCAGGGTGTCAGTGAAAGCGGGCCGCACAGCGCGGCGTTAGCGGGCATCCTGCCGTAAAAGGTGATGATATCCACGGTCAAACCATGCCAGGCCGTGCGTTTCATCATTGCGCACCAGCGCCAGCACTTCGCAAAACAGGATGTCGTGTGTCCCGACGCTGACCACCTGCGACACTTTGCAATCAAACGACACCAGCGCGCCGTCTAACAGGGGTGCACCGCTGGCAAGCGTCTGCCAACCGGCGGCGGCGAAGCGTTGATCCATCGGCGTTTTGCCACCAAACAGCGTCGAAAGTTCTTCATGCCCGGCGGCCAGCGTGTTGACGCACAGATAGCCGTTATCGCGAAAAATCGGCCATACCGACGCTGAGCGGTTAAGGCAGACCAGCAACGTCGGCGGCGTATCCGTCACGCTGCACACCGCTGAAGCGGTAAAACCGGCGCGTCCGGCGGGGCCATCGGTGGTGATGATATTCACTGCTGCGCCTAGGCACGCCATGGCGTTACGAAACGCATCGCGCTCCACGAGGGGTAAAACCGGCAGTTCGTGCACGCTCATCAGCGGCTCCTGTGATTAGCTGGCCGCACGTTGGGCAGGCGCAGCCGTATCGGCCAGCCAGCGCAACAGCAGCGCGTTAAAGTTGTCGGCATCCGTCACGCTCATGGCGTGTCCACCCCAGCGCATCTCAATCAGGCTGCCATTAGGCAATGCCTGCGCCAGCTGTGGCGAGCAGCTCCACGGCACCAGCAGGTCGTCCTGACTGCAAATCGCTAATACCGGCTGCGTGATACGCGCTATCTGCGCACGGAAGTCGGCGCTTTTCAGCGCGTGCAGACGACGCAGCAGATTTTCCATACCCTGAAAATGGGCCACATGGTGCGCATCTTCCGCCGTAATGCGCGCCTGATTACGTGCCAGCCATTCGGCGGGATAGAGGAACAGCGGCTGAGCGCGTACAAAGGCTTCAACGCCAACGTTCATCAGCAGATCCTGACGCACCTGGAAGCAGCGTTGCGTATGCGCATCCAGCGACAGCCAGCCGTTGATCACGACCACGCGGCCAACGCGTGCGGGGAAATCCAGCGCCAACTGCAGGCCAATCAAACCGCCCAGCGCATGACCGATAACGTCGTAATGTTCAATGCCCCGTTGTTCCAGCGCAGCGGCCAGTTCCGCCGCCATCATCGCCATGCTGTAGCCTTCCGGCAGCGTATCGGCACTGCGACCAGTACCGCGCTGATCGTAAGTCACCACGCGAAAGTGTGGCGTCAGCGCCGCCAGCTGCGGCTGCCAGAATCCGGCAACGCCGCCTAAACCTGAAGCCAGCACCAGCGTCGGCGCATCTGCGGCGGTTAACCCCTGAATATCCAGATGCATCACGCCTCCTGCTTGCCGATATGGGCAACGGTGGCGATTTCAATCAGCGCATCCGGTTTCACCAGCCCACACTGAATGCAGAAGCGCGCCGGTTTATCGCCGGGGAAATATTCGGCATAAATCTGGTTAATCGCCGCGTAGTTGCTCCAGTCGGTGAGAAAGATCGAGTTGAACGTGACGTCATCCATGGTGCCGCCTGCGGTTTCAATCACCTTTTTGATGGTGTCCAGCACGTGGCGTGTTTGCGCTGCCGCATCACCGACATGCACTACATTGTTGTTAGCATCAAAGGGCAAGGTGCCGGAGACGTACACCACGCCATCGGCTAAGGTGCCGGGCACGAATGGGGCGATGGGTGTTCCAGTGCCGGGCGGAATAATCACACTTTTAGGCATGGCGAAATCCTCTTCTTATCAGTTTGCAGATGAAGCGGTACGTTAGCTTTTTAGCGCTTCACAGAACGTGTCGGTATTGCTGACCCAGCCAAAGAACGTCTCGATATTAAAAATGGCCGCCTGCTGGGCAAACGCAGGTCCTGCCTGATAAGTAGCGTCTTCCAAAACCACGCCAAAATACTCAAGGAAGAAGCCGTCACGCAGCGTTGATTCGACGCAGACATTGGTGGCAATACCGGTAAACACCAGATGGCGAATACCTCGGCTGCGCAGCATGCTGTCGAGCGGGGTATTGAAAAAGCCGCTGTAGCGCGGTTTCGGCAGCACAATATCGCCAGCCTGCGGCACCAGTTCATCCACCAGCGCATAATCCCAGCCGCCTTTCGACAGCAGCGTGCCCTGCAGCTCCGGGCGTTTGCGCATAGTTTTCAGCGCATTGGATTTGTGGAAATTGGGTGAACCGGCATCCCCGGCTTCAACGTATTGATCGTCCCAGCCATTCTGGAACCAGATAATCTGCATACCTGCTGCTCGCGCAGCGGTCACCGCCTGATGAATTTTGGCAATTACCGGTTTAGTGGCAGAGACATCAAAGCCCGCCAGGTCGAGATATCCGCCTTCGGTGGCGTAAGCATTCTGCATATCCACCACAATCAGCGCACTTTGCGCGGCGGGCAGCGCGATAGCTTCCGGACGCGCGGGCAAGGTGATGTTCGGTAAACTTTCGCTATGGGCGCAAACAACGGTACTCATCAGGCAACCTCCTGCTGTGATGCAATTAAATCGTGACGGCACTGCATTAATGGCTGAATACGCTCACCGAAATCTTCAATGCCTTGCAGGAAGTCATCAAAGGTCAGCAAGACGCCTTGGGTGCCGTCGACTAATGCAACTTCATCCAACATTCGTGCCACATTGGCGTAAGAGCCAACCAGCGTGCCCATATTGATGTTGACCGCTGAGGTCGGATCGGCCATCTGGCGCACGTTGGTGTCGCTGCCGGACTTGGTGTCCTGCTGACTTTGCGTGGTGAGCCAGGCGAGCGCCTCTTCATCGGCACCGGCTTTGTAGTGCTCCCATTTGACGCGTGCGGCTTCGTCGCTTTCGGCGGCGATAATCATAAACAGCACATAGGAACCGACATCACGACCGGCTTTATCGGCGGCCTGTTTCATGCGCGTGGCGGTCGGGGCGAAGGCGGTTGGCGTGTTGACGCCTTTGCCGAAGCAGAAGTTGTAATCGGCGTGCTGCGCCGAGAACGCCATGCCGGCATCGCTCTGACCGGCGCAAATCACCTTCATCGGTTTCTGCGGCTGCGGGCTGACGCGGCAATCGTTCATGGTGAAGAATTCGCCTTTGAAATCGCTCTGGCCGGTGCCCCACAAATCGCGCAGCACGGTGACGTATTCGGTCAGATATTGGTAGCGGCTGGAGAAGTAGGCATCGCCTGGCCACAGGCCCATTTGTTCATACTCGGGTTTCTGCCAGCCGGTAACCAGATTGACGCCAAAGCGGCCATTGGAGATGGAATCAATGGTGGATGCCATGCGCGCGACAATCGCGGGCGGTAAGGTCAGCGTGGCGGCGGTAGCGTAGATCTCAATGCGTGAGGTCACTGCCGCGAGGCCCGCCATCAAGGTGAAGGATTCGAGGTTGTGATCCCAAAACTCGGTTTTCCCGCCGAAGCCGCGCAGCTTGATCATCGAAAGCGCAAAGTCGAAATGATAATGCTCCGCTTTCAGCACGATCTCTTTGTTCAGTTCAAAGGTGGGCTTGTACTGCGGCGCATGGGTGGAGATCAGCCAGCCGTTATTACCAATCGGGATAAAGACGCCAATTTTCATGTGAAACCTCTCTGCATTAGACGGGGATTGCTTCACGCGCTGCGCTGCTTCCTGCACGCATCCTGCGGGCGGCGCTCCATCACAAATCTGCAAAGCCTGTGCCACATTTTTAAAGGGCTTATATAACAATGCGTTAAAATTTACATGGGGTGTAAACTGGAGTAATTGGTCCAAATCAGACCGTTTGGTCAAAACGGCTGCACGTTTTTCATGCGCGGCGTGGTCAAAAAAGGTGCAGGCGGCGAATTAGGCAGGAAAGGAGGCCTTTGTTATGATGCGGTTAAGCAGGACGGATGAGGTAACAGTGTGAAAAGCGATGAAAAAAAACCGGGACGCCGTTCGCGTGCGGTCGCCGCTAAGCGGGCAGCCATTCTTGAAGCGGCTTTAGCCTTCTTCTCGCAATACGGCATTCACGGCACCAGCCTGGATAAAGTGGCCGAACGTGCCGATGTCTCCAAAACCAATCTGCTCTATTACTTTCCGTCAAAAGAAGTGCTGTATGTGGCGGTTCTGAAAGAGATTCTTGATGTGTGGCTGGCGCCGCTGCGTGCGCTGCAGCACGATCACGATCCGCTGACGGCCATTCGCCAATACATTCGTCTGAAACTGGAGGTCTCGCGCGACCATCCGCAAGCCTCGCGCTTATTCTGCCTCGAGATGTTGCAGGGCGCGCCGCTGTTAAAAGGCGAACTGGCCGGTGATTTAAAGGCGCTGGTGGATGAAAAGGCAGCGATTATCGAACAGTGGATCGCCGAAGGTCGACTGGCGGGCGTGCAGCCACAGCACCTGTTTTTCCTGCTGTGGGCCACCACCCAGCACTATGCGGATTTCGCCTCGCAGGTTGAAGCGATTACCGGCCAAACGTTGAACGATGCGGCGTTCTTTGAACAGACGCTGGAAAACGTGCAGCGCATGATTATTGAAGGGATCCGCGTGCGCTGATCCCGCTTTTTCAAGGAGAGTGCATGGATTCATTATCGCAACTGACGTTAGGCGCGGCGGTAACCGTCGCCGTGATGGGCAAACGCGTGCCGGTGTGGCAGGCGGCGCTGGTGGGCGCGGTCGCCGGCACCTTGCCGGACCTCGATGTGTTCATCGATCACGGCGATGCCATCCGCAATATGACGCTGCATCGCACCGAAAGTCATGCGCTGATATTTCTCACCTTGATTGCGCCGCTGCTCGGCTGGCTGGTGGCGGGCGCGATGCGCAGTCGAACTCACTGGCGCGGCTGGACGCTGGCAATCTGGCTGGCGCTGGTGACGCATCCGCTGCTGGACCTCACCACGGTGTATGGCACGCAGCTGGGTCTGCCGCTCACCGATTTCCCTTATGCCATTGGCAGCATGTACATCATCGATCCGCTGTATACCTTGCCCCTGCTGATTGCACTGCTGGTCGCCTTATGGCGGCGCGATGCCCGAGGCTTACGCTGGAATCAGGCGGGGCTATTGGTGAGTACGCTGTATCTCGCCTGGAGCGTGGTGATTCAAAGCATGGCGACGCAGCATATTGAGCAACAGTTGACGCAGCAATCGGTGCAACCTGAGCAGCTGTTGGTGACGCCGACCGCGTTCAATACGCTGGTATGGCGCACGGTGATCATCACGCCAGATCGCTATGGCGAAGCCTATTGGTCGCTGCTGTCGTCGCAGCGTCCGCTGCAGATTAGCTGGCACGATCGCAAACCTGAGTTGTTTGCCCCGTTTAAAGGCCAATGGCATGCCGAACGCGTGGCGTGGTTTAGCCATGGTTTCTACGCGATGCAGCAGCAGGGCGATGATACGTTGATTAGCGACTTGCGCATGGGCGAAGAGCCGAATTACACCTTCACCTTTAATCTGGGATCGCCGCAGTCGCCTGAGGTGGCGCCACAACGTGAACCTTCGCTGCGTCCCGCGTTAGGTGAAGCGTGGCGAAAATTGCTGGAGAGGTTATAACGAGAAAGGCCCGGTGAAATCACCGGGCCTTTGGCTGTGCAAATCAGGCCTTACGACGACGCAACAACCATCCCATCGTCAGAATCACAAACCATAATGGTGTGATCATCAGCGCCTGGCGGGTATCTTCCTGTAGCGTCAGCAGTACCAGCACAAAGGCGAAAAACGCCATGCACACCCAGCACATAAACTTGCCCAGCGGCATCTTGAATTTCGATTCCGCATGACGCTGTGGATGCTGCTTACGGTAAGCCAGATAGCTGCACAGGATGATCGTCCAGACGAACATAAACAGAATCGCCGATACGGTGGTGACCATGGTAAATACGGTCATCACATCCGGAATCAGGTAAATCAGCGCCACGCCAGCCAGCAGGCACAGGCAGGAGAAGAACAGTCCGGTCGTTGGCACCGCACGCGCCGAGAGGCGACCAAAGGATTTATGCGCCACGCCCTGTTCTGCCAGGCCATACAGCATGCGGCTGGTAGAGAAGATACCGCTATTGGCAGACGAGGCCGCCGACGTCAGCACCACAAAGTTAACAATGCTGGCGGCTGCAGGCAGGCCAATCAGCACAAACATTTCTACGAACGGGCTGCGATTCGGCAGCACCTGATTCCACGGCGTCACCGCCATGATCACCATCAGCGCCAGCACGTAAAACATAATGATACGCAGCGGAATGGCATTAATCGCACGCGGTAAAACTTTGTGCGGATCTTTAGTTTCTGCCGCGGCGGTGCCGACCAGCTCAATGCCGACAAAGGCGAACACGGCAATCTGGAAGCCGGCAAAGAAGCCACTCAACCCTTTCGGGAACATGCCACCGTGATCCCAGATATTACTCAATGCTGCGCTGCCGCCGTTCGGAGACGGATAATGCATGCTCACCAGCACAATACCGGTGATGATTAGGGCGACAATGGCGACGATTTTGATAATCGCAAACCAGAATTCCATCTCGCCGAACAACTTCACCGTGGCAATATTCAGCGCCAGGAAGACGAAGACGCACAGCAGGGCGCTCATCCAGATGGAGAAGTCCGGGAACCACAGTTGGAAATAGGCGCTAATGGCAACCACGTCGGCAATACCGGTCACCACCCAACAGAACCAATAGGTCCAGCCGGTAAAATATCCCGCCCACGGGCCAAGTAGATCGGCAGCAAAATCGCTAAAGGATTTGTATTCGAGATTCGACAGCAGCAGCTCGCCCATGGCGCGCATCACGAAGAACAGCATAAAGCCAATGATCATATACACGAAGATGATCGATGGGCCGGCAAGGCTAATGGTTTTTCCCGAACCCATAAACAGTCCGGTGCCGATGGCGCCACCAATGGCAATGAGCTGGATGTGACGATTATGCAGATTACGCTGGAGTTTATCCGGCTGTTCGGCCTCGTTGAGCGCCTCTTTAGATTGATCAACCATAAATTTTTCTTTCCTGTCGGGGATGTTGTGTCAGCTCTAATGGCTGATTTGCCCGTCATACTTCAAGCCGCAGATGCGTTGGCTGCGCATGTTCACCCCAGTCACTTACTTAAGTAAGCTCCTGAGGATTTACATACTTGCCGCCTTCCTGCAGCTCGAATTATTTAGGGCATTGTTAGGTGCCCTTTATAGGGCAAGGGGCATAAGATAGTGGAAAGGCAGGCAGTTTCGATAATGGTTTTTCCCCCTTTGTGACCTTTTACGCGCTTTGCTCTGTCAGTAATTATTTACAGTGTTTAAAGCGCAGTCATTTTGCGTAAATCTTCAGCAATTAAGCCATTTACGTCACTCTCTCCGCGCGCGACCTCTACACTTGTTAGTTCATTTCATCAGGAAAAGTGAGGCATTGTGCGCGCTTTGTTAGCCGTCGCGTTGCTGGCCGTTTGCGGCTGGTTAAGCCTGCCGTGGTTGAAAACCCATCTGCCACCGCAGTGGAATCCGTTTACACCACTTAAAGTGACCGACCCGCCGGGTTGGATGACGCGTTATAAGCTGAAGAAGTTGAGTGGCGATCCTGCGGCCTGCATGGCGGTAATGCGTCAGGCAAGTGAACAGCGGCTGGTGCAGTTCCGTGCGTTGCCGCCGATGCAAGGCGGTTGCCCGCTAGAGCAGCCGCTGCGCATCAGTGGCTACGGCGACGTTACGCTCAGCAGCAGTTTTCTCGCCAGCTGTCCAATGGCAGTCACCAGCACCATGTTCGTGATCAATAGCGATAGCGCATTGCGCCAGGCGGGAATTAATAGCCCGCTTAAGCGGATTTCTCACGTTGGCAGTTATGCCTGCCGCAATATTTATCATCGTCAGGAAGGTCGCTTGAGCGAGCATGCAAGCGCCGATGCCTGGGATGTCACTGGGTTTCAACTCGCGAATGGGCGCTGGTTACAGGTGGGGAAGAACTGGCAGCAGCCGGAAGAGGCAGCGGCAGGACTGCATGCGCTGTGGCGTAATGGTTGCGCCACTTTTGGCAACGCGCTGGGGCCCGACTACAACGCGGCGCACGCCACTCATTTTCATCTTGGCATGCGCGGCTCGGGTTACTGTCGATAACTACACGGCGGGATTAAGTCCACGTTTTATCAGGAAATGATTAGCTGGCCACGAGAAAACAAAGCCAATCAATATTGCTAATTGCAGCATAAACCAGAATGCTGCCAGCAGCGGGTCAATCTGCTGGTTTAGCACAAATTTTAGGGCCAGCGCCATAAAGATAAAGATCCCTAATTGGTAAATGAGTAAGGGAAAAATTTCGGTTTTCAGCGCGAGTAATAATGCGCGGACGAATGAAAGTTTTTCACGTTGGCGAATAGCCAGAAATTGAAAGAGTAATCCGATAAACAATGAAACGATCACGCAAATAATTGCCTGCATCCATAGCGTCGGATTAATAGCAAATTGTTTTAGTAAGGTGATTATCGGGATTGTGATGATATCGCCGAATATACAGGCCGCAGCGGATAATGAAGTGGAAATAAATATGGTTTGCCAGCCGGGATTGCCCGCTATTTTTTGCGAAACCAGCAGCGCAAGTTTTTGCTGGCGCGAAGGTTTACGGCCCAGGTACCACCAGGCGATCCAGCCAATAAATGGCATATACAACCCGGTTACAGGCCAAATAATATTCATCACCCGCACAGGATGTGGATGGCGAAAAAGATCTTTTAAAATCATCAGGGCAGTGCAGCCACCCAAGACAAGGAAAGGTAATGCAAACTGGTTCAACATAGTCAGTTCCGCTAAAACGCCAACCTACGTGCGACAATGCGCCTGATGAGTGCTGCGCCACTGTCTCCCCTTGCAAACTCGCCGTGCATGATTCTGCTCTCACCGATTAAGCGTAGCCGGAAAAGAGCCTGAGAGAGATCATACCGCAGCGTATTACATTATCTTAACCGCATAAATAAGTGGGATTAAGATTAAGTCGAAACTAATTCACCCCCTATAATCCTTTCATGACAAAAGAATCTGCTCTGACCATGACTAATTTTAGTTAATGTCGATGCTAAAAATTTATCAATCTAATGATCATTTTCGATGAATAGGGTGATTGAAAGTGCTTCAGAAAAATCCTATTCTAATATGCTGAGGAATTAACGTTGTGAACCTGTTAAAAAAATAGCGCGAACTCACACTCTCCCATTAGGTTAACGCATTGACATTAAGAGAGTTATGCTTGCTGCTAGTAGATTTGCTCTCTTTTCAATCAATATTTTTTGTCTGACTAATTTATTTTTTTGCGTTAGCAACAATGAATTTCAGGATGTAAAAGCGTGAAACAGCGCTAAGGCAATAATGACGACCGATAATTATTTCGTCTGGCGAGGCGAAATGGAAAATGAATTTCTGGCGCTCAAAGAAGTGATGCAATTGAAATCGCTATTGCAAAAGCAGATTGAAGCGTTGGGTTTTGATTACTTCGCTTTTCTGGTTCAGCATCCGGTGCCTTTTACCCGGCCGCGGCTCTTTTTGTTTAGTAGTTATCCAGAAAGCTGGGTAAAACGCTACGAAAGTGAGAACTATTATGCAGTCGATCCGGTGCTATTACTTTGCCAGCGACCAGGCCGCGGCGTGGAGTGGACGCGCGATTTATTTACCGGTGCGGGTAATTTATGGGCGGAAGCCAACGCGGCAGGATTAATGAGTGGCTTTTCCTGCTCAGCAATGGCGCCAAATCGTACCATTGGTATATTATCTATTGCATCGAAGCTTCACAGTAAGACCCAACACTTACGCATCCAGCTAGAGGTGAAACTGCATCTTCTGGCGGAACTGAGTTTGCGCGTGCTGGAGCATCTGAACGATAGTTCTATGGTGGTTTTATCTAATGATTTTAGTCAGCGTGAGTTGGAAATTCTGAAATGGACGGCAGAAGGGAAAACCTCTGCGGAAATTTCACTTATTTTAGCCATATCTGAACATACGGTGAATTTTCACCAAAAGAATATGCAAAAGCGTTTTAATGTTTCCAATAAAACGCAGATTGCTTGTTACGCCGCAGCGGTTGGCCTGATATAGCGAAAAGGCAACTACTAATTTTAGTAGTTCCTTCTGCCGTGTCAGTTGTCTACCCTGCGCGCAACGTTGCCAGGCTGGCTCAAAGAAATCATTGCATACATGAGGATGTCAGAGGCGCATGATGAAAGTAATTCAAACACAGCTTAAGGATATGCCGTCCTCACTGTTGGCAGAACTGGGAAC